>NZ_JBISHA010000022.1:0-426658 GCF_045064135.1 Pseudoalteromonas sp. Ld19
GCCTGCCGCCAGCGTTCAATCTGAGCCATGATCAAACTCTTCAATTAAAAAGTTTTATGTCTTTCGACAGCTCAATGAATTCTGAATTTATTTTAATATCTTTCGATATTGAATTGACTGTGCCGAAGCAACTTATAAATAAGTTACTTCTGTTGGTCACTCAGATTTCAATTGAGACTCTAATTTGTTTGCCTTACTTAGCGAACTAAGCTTGGCTGTTAGAACTCAATCTGTACGAGTGCCCACACAGATGATTGCTTTACATTGTTAAAGAACGTTTTGAGTCGCTTTAGCATCTCAAGGGATGCGAATAATACACCCTTTATTTTTCGAGTCAACACTTAGTTTTAAACTTTCTTTTGGAAGATTTAAAACCGAAGTTTTATTTAACTCTCTGAGTAGTTCGTGCCTTGCTATGCTTCGGCGTTTCCCGTCTCAGTGGGGTCGCATTATAGGGAGATTCGAGCGGGGGTCAATGTTTTATTTCAGCTTTTTAACAATTAAATGAATTTAGTATAAAAGCTATACAAATAAGGAGCTAAAAGGAAATTTCAGCTCAAATATCAGGCTAAACATGATGCATCTACTATATATAAGGCGTACTTATAGCCCATAAACCAATTCCACTACTATAATACCTACAAATAATGTAAAGCGGCTTTGTCTAATTTTAAGTGTCCTCACTTTGTTTTATGAAAAATAGCACTCTCGTATTACTAATATAACCTGAACTCTGGATAATAAATCTATCTCGAGCAGCTATTTTCAGCGCTAACTGCGTTGAATTTACTTGCAAAAGGCCCGCTATTGACGCGTAAATTCGCCTTGTTTTCACTGAAAATCTCTGGCTAGAGAAAATGAATTTAAATATCACCATAATTCAATGCGTTAGTGAATCTCTTAACCAGAGATCAGGTTAAATACTATTATTCTATTTGAGTCCATTTAAAAGCAAAGGCTGCTAATATTTAGATGATACGATCGGGGGCAATAATAAAAATGAAAATACCGATAAAAAATCCGTTTATAGTGAGTTAAAAATAAAACCCAAATTTCAGACATAAAAAAACCCCGACCAATTTGGTCGGGGTTATAAAAAGTGGTACCAGCGGGCGGACTCGAACCGCCACTCCTTTCGGAAGGGGATTTTGAATCCCCCATGTCTACCAATTTCATCACGCTGGCATAATTTTTCTTTGAACTTCTAAGTAGTAGAAGATAAAGAAAAACCACTTTAGAGCTAAGGATTATTTATTTGCCTTCGTCTCTATGCTAAGCATTATACAAACAATAAGGTTGGCAGCAAGCGTTTTATCGCATTACGACAATCAACCGCTTAACATTTGAGCAATCATTAACATTTAAAGATAAGCATACGCATAGGTGTTGCTGCAACGTCTATAGATCCTAGTATTTATGAGCTTATTTGCTAAACTAGCGCGCATATTAATAGTGAGAGTGTATTTATGTCAGGTGAGTTTTCTCGTGCAAGTTTTTGGCGGCGTTTTGCGTCTTTGATTTACGACGCTTTAGTTGTAATTTCCTTATCTATGCTTACAGCTATACTTTACTTTGCGGTAATTCAGGGCTTAATTGCATTAGACTTTATTGCTCAGACGGATGATCCTGCTGCTTTTATCCAAGACTCGCCACTGCTATACGGAATTAGAAGTACGCTATTTGTAGGTATTAACGTTTTCTTTTTTGCATATTTTTGGACTAAAAGCGGCCAAACTATTGGAATGCGCGCATGGCGTTTAAAAGTACAAACGCTCGAAGGTAATCTTATTAGCTGGCCTCAAGCAATTGTACGCTGCGTAAGCTCCTTGCTTGGTTTGGGTAATTTAGTCGTGTTAGTTGATTTAAAAAATAAAAAAGCATTACAAGATTATGTATCTAAAACTGAAGTTATTGCATTAACAAAAGAAGAGAACAAACGTGTTTATCGAGAGCTTGATTAATCTCAACAGTGGGGTTAAACAAATATTAAAAAGCGTGACAATTTGATTTGGTCACGCTTTTTTTGTTTAGGCGAAATGCTCTGCTATATATCAAACATTAGACTCGTTTATTCATTAAGTAAGTTGCAAAACCTATAAATATGATACTTGGCAATACGGCCCCCACAAAGGCAGGAATTTGATAAACCATTACCACAGGGCCAAATATTTCATTTGTTAAATGAAATACAATACCAGTTACAACTCCCATAATGATGCGAGCCCCCATGGTAACCGTGCGCAGTGGACCGAATATAAACGACAGTGCTACAAGTAACATTACAGCTATAGATATTGGCTGCATAAGCTTACGCCAAAGCGCTAGTTCATAAGTACTTGTATCTTGCTCATTCTGTTTTAAATAACCTAAATACGACCATAAACCAGAAAACGATAACGATTCAGGTTTTACCGATACAACCCCTAATTTTTCGGCGGTTAATTGTGAAGCGTAAAACTCTTCAGCAACTTGTTCCGTCGTGATCTGTTCATCCGTTATTATCACTTTGTTTATATCACGTAGTAACCAACCTTCATTTCTGCTGACCGCATTTTTAGCTTTTGTTATCTGAGTTAGGTCTAACGACTTATTAAAGTGATACATATGCACACCGTGCAGCATTCCATTTTGGTCAACATCTTCTATATTAATAAAGTTATTACCATCTTTAGCCCATACACCTTTTTGCGCATTAAATACATCACCACCATGAATTGCTTGATTACGCATTTCTTTTGCATGTAACTGTGCTTCGGGAGCGCCCCACTCACCAAGCGCCATCATACAAATAGCCATAAAAACGGCGGTTTTCATAACAGATACAATAATTTGTAAGCGCGACATGCCTGCAGCCTGCATAACTACCAGCTCACTGTTAGAAGCAAGAGCCCCTAGTCCTGTTAAGCCACCTATGAGTGCTGCCATCGGGAAAAAAACAAC
This sequence comes from Pseudoalteromonas sp. Ld19, assembly GCF_045064135.1. NCBI lineage: Bacteria > Pseudomonadati > Pseudomonadota > Gammaproteobacteria > Alteromonadales > Pseudoalteromonadaceae > Pseudoalteromonas > Pseudoalteromonas sp. Ld19. The sequence goes on from NZ_JBISHA010000022.1 coordinate 2,941, forward strand.
TAAATCACCAGGAATAGTATACAAGGTGTAAAGCATTGCGGTCATTAAATCATAACTTCCACGCCCTACCGACTTTAGCTGTTCGATGAATTTGATAAGGGTGCTAATACCAGCCAAGACTAATAAAGCAAAGCCTGTTGTTTGTAAAATACTGCGCCCTAAGTACCAATCAAGCGTTTTCATCATGAACCTAGCTCCCGTTTAATTACAACAGCTTTGAGCCAAGCACCAAGTGACCGCCCTTTAATAATTAACAATCCGCCAATGAATAGGGCACTTAAGTGGATCCACCATAAGCCAATTGAGGGAGGGATTTTGCCATCTTCAACAGCAAATTTAGCCGCATTAAGTAAAATAAAATAACCTAAATACAAACCAATAGCAGGCACCAACTTGGCAAACTTACCTTGACGAGGGTTCACCACACTAAGTGGCACAGCTAGCAAAGTGAGCAATGGAATAGAAAGGGGAATAGCTAGTCGCCACTGCCACTGCGCAATCGATTCGGGTGTATTGATTTTGAGTAATTGATTAGTAGGTACTGCTTCTAGCTTACGGCGTTGATGCTCTATTTCTTGCTCGCGAATTTGCACACTGTACCCGTCAAATTCAGTTAAGTTAAGCGCTGGCGTTGAGCCATCAGTTTCGTATCGTTTACCATCAGTAAGTACCAGTTGTTGCTCGCCACTTAATGCCTCGACTACAACACCTTGCTCTGCGTATACTAGGCGCGCTAAGTCGTCTTTTTCGTTATTAGGTAATTGCGCTACAAATACTTTGTTTAATTCTTTACCGCCATTTTCAATGTTGTGAATAAACACCACCGCTTTTTCGTTGCCGGTTTCTTGAAATCGCCCAGCCCTGAGCGCAGACAAACCAGCATCGGCTTTAGCTTGTTCCTTTAATTGATACTCCTGTTCACTTGCCCATGGTGCTATATACATAGTGAGTGCTGCGGCTAAAAATGCCAACCCAGCACTTGATATAAGTGTTACGCGTACAACGTACCACTCACTTACGCCGCAGGCTTTAAGTACTGTCATTTCGCTATCTGCATAAATGCGGCTGTAAGCCAAAATAATGCCTAAAAATATACTCAGCGGAAGTATTAAAGATGCTAATTGCGGTAATTTCAGAGCAATCATCGACAAGACTAATTTTGCGGGGATACTGCCTTCAGAGGCATCACCTAAAATAACAACTAACTTTTGCGACAAAAATATTGTCATTAAAGTTAAAAATACGGCGACCTGCGATTTTAAAACCTCAGCGGTCAAATAACGGAAAATTAGCAATGCTCGCCCCTGTTAAACATGAAATTTCACTACAATAGTGAGTGTTGAATCGTAAAATAGCTATTTTACGCAGTTGATACTGACAAATAGGCTATTATTATAAGCCATCAAAAATAATTATCCTACCTAAGTGCACGATATAATGTTGCATTAGTAGCCCTTAAACATATAAAGTTCAATTACACAGTAAGAGTCTAGCAAAATCGGCTAATATTATAGTTATTAGACTAAAAATCTTTTTTAGCCCCTATTTAATAGCTTAATTGACTCAAAACCAGGAGTAACAATGGAATTTAGCGTAAAAAGTGGTAGCCCAGAAAAACAACGTAGCGCATGTATTGTGGTTGGCGTTTACGAGCCACGTAGGTTATCCCCCATTGGTGAACAACTCGATAAAATCAGTGATGGTTATATCTCAAATTTACTTCGTCGAGGCGATTTAGAAGGTAAACCAGGTCAAGTTTTATTATTGCATCATGTACCTAACGTATTAAGCGAGCGCATACTGCTTGTAGGCTGTGGTAAAGAGCGCGAACTTGACGACAAACAATATAAACAAATTATTTCTAAAACAATAAATACTTTAAATGATACCGGCTCGATGGAAGCGGTATGCTTTTTAACAGAGCAGCATGTTAAAGGTCGCGATACATACTGGAAAGTACGCCAAGCGGTAGAAACTACACAAGATTGTTTATATACGTTTAACCAGTTAAAAAGCAAAAAAGTAGATCCTCGCCGTCCACTTCGTAAAATGGTGTTTAACGTGCCAACGCGTCGCGAACTTACTATTGGTGAAAGTGCGATTGAGCATGGCTTAGCTATTGCTGCAGGTAGCAAGTTATGTAAAGACGTAGCTAACATGCCACCAAACATTTGTAATCCTGCGTATTTAGGCGAGCAAGCACAAGAGCTGGCAAGCAATTTTGACAACATTACTGTTGATCTTATAGGTGAAGAGCAAATGGCAGAACTAGGTATGAACTCATACCTAGCTGTTGGTCGTGGCAGCGTTAACGAATCAGTTATGTCAATTATTAACTATAAAGGCGCAGCCGACGATCAAGCGCCTATTGTTCTTGTTGGTAAGGGTTTAACGTTCGACTCAGGCGGTATTTCATTAAAACCTGGCGAAGGCATGGACGAAATGAAATATGACATGGGTGGCGCTGCAGGTGTTATTGGTGCAATGCGCGCATTAGCACAAATGCAATTACCTATTAATGTGATAGGTATTTTAGCGGGTTGTGAAAACATGCCAGGCCCAAATGCTTATCGTCCTGGTGATATTTTAACAACTATGTCAGGGCAAACGGTTGAAGTGTTAAACACCGATGCCGAAGGCCGTTTAGTGTTATGTGATGCGTTAACGTACGTTGAACGCTTTGACCCAGATACTGTAATTGATGTAGCAACGCTTACAGGTGCATGTATTGTAGCCCTTGGCGCGCATGCAACGGGTTTGCTGTCAAATCATAACCCTCTGGCACACGACTTATTAAAAGCCTCTGAGCAAAGTGGCGACCGTGCGTGGCAGTTACCGCTGTGGGATGATTATCAAGATCAACTAGACAGCCCATTTGCTGACTTTACTAACTTAGGTGGACGCTCTGCAGGCACTATTACTGCGGCATGTTTTTTATCTAAGTTTACTAAAAAGTACAACTGGGCGCATTTAGATGTAGCCGGTACAGCATGGAAAAGTGGTGCTAAAAAAGGTGCTACCGGCCGCCCTGTCCCTATGCTTACTCAGTATTTATTAAATAGAGCAGGTGTGAGCGAAGCCGCTCAAGATTAAAGTGAACATTTAACTTTAAAGCTGTTTATAAGGCGCCGTTTGGCGCCTTATTTATTTGTGTATTAATTGAAGCAAAACGCGTTATATGGCAAAATCTGCCTCTTAATTTATGTGTATCAACTTAGTGCGCATTTAATGTGATGGGAAACCCCGATACAATGAACATGAACGCTAAATTTTTCGTTCTAAAACAGCAAGATGAATCGTTGGCAAAGCCAGGTGATCATTTTGCTTTGGCAGCACAAATTGCAGCCGAACAGTATCGAAATGGTCAACGTGTATTTATTTGTGTAGATAACAACGAGACCGCCTGTGCCATTGATGAAATAATTTGGGCATTCGATCCCGACAGTTTTGTGCCTCACAACCTGCAAGGCGAAGGCCCTAAAGGCGGCGCGCCGGTAGAAATTGGCATCACACCTCCTGTTGGTAATCGTAAAGTTTTAATTAATTTGGCTAATAACTTACCGGATTTTATCCGTCGATTTAACCAAGTTTTTGATTTTGTACCCGTAGAACCCGTTGCTAAGCAAGCTGCTCGCGAGCGCTTTAAAAAGCTGCGCCAACTCGGTGCCAATATCACCACGCAAGATATTAATAACTAAAACACCTTTAGTTAAATAGCTAACCAACTAATTTAAGTACTTATTTAAGGTTCTGTGTAATGGATAAAACCTACAATCCGCAAGATATCGAACAGTCTCTATACCAAGACTGGGAACAAAAAGGCTACTTTAAGCCATCTGGCCAAGGCACCCCATATTCAATTATGATCCCGCCGCCAAATGTTACTGGTAGCTTACACATGGGCCACGCCTTCCAAGATACAATAATGGATACCCTAACGCGTTTTAAACGTATGCAAGGTAACAACACATTATGGCAAGTAGGTACTGACCACGCAGGTATTGCAACGCAAATGTTGGTTGAGCGTAAACTGCATGCTGAAGAAGGTAAAACACGCCACGATTTGGGCCGTGAAGATTTTATTAATAAAATCTGGGAATGGAAAAAAGAATCAGGCGGCACTATCACTAAACAGCTTCGTCGCCTTGGCGCATCGGTTGATTGGGATCGTGAACGTTTTACAATGGATGATGGTTTATCTGAAGCCGTTAAAGAAGTGTTTGTACGCCTCCATAAAGAAAATCTAATTTATCGAGGCAAACGCCTAGTAAACTGGGATCCTAAATTACACACTGCTATTTCTGATCTTGAAGTTGAAAACAAAGATAAACAAGGCCACATGTGGAACTTACGTTACCCACTGGCCGACGGTGTAACAACACAAGACGGTAAAGACTACATTGTAGTAGCAACAACTCGCCCTGAAACTATGCTGGGTGACTCGGGTGTTGCAGTAAACCCAGATGACGAGCGCTATACAGATTTAATCGGTAAAGACATTTTATTGCCCATCGTTAATCGTCGTATTAAAATAGTTGCTGATGAACATGCCGATAAAGACAAAGGCACAGGTTGTGTAAAAATAACGCCAGCGCACGACTTTAACGATAACGAAGTTGGCAAGCGTCATCAAATGCCGATGATCAACATTTTCGATAAAGACGCCGCTATCCTTACTCAAGGTGAAACATACACCTTTGACGGTAAAGAGCTTGAGTTTGACGCGCCAATTCCAGAGCGCTTGCACGGGCTTGATCGCTTTGCTGCACGTAAAGCGATTATCGCAGAATTTGAAGAACTTGGTTTACTTGAAAAAATCGAAGACCATGCGTTAACGGTACCTTACGGTGACCGCTCTGCCGTGGTAATCGAGCCGCTGCTTACCGACCAATGGTATGTACGTGTTGCACCACTTGCTGAACCTGCAAAAGACGCAGTTAAAAATGGCGACATTCAATTTGTACCTAAGCAATACGAAAACATGTACTTCTCGTGGATGAACGACGTACAAGATTGGTGTATTTCACGCCAGCTTTGGTGGGGTCACCGCATCCCAGCTTGGTACGACAGCGAAGGCAACGTATTTGTTGGTCGCGACGAAGCAGAAGTGCGCCGCGACAACAATATCGCAGATGATGTTGCGCTAAGCCAAGACGAAGATGTACTTGATACTTGGTTCTCGTCTGCGCTTTGGACGTTCTCAACGCAAGGTTGGCCAGAAAACACCGATGATTTAAAAACCTTCCACCCGTCTGACGTGTTGGTAACTGGTTTTGATATTATCTTTTTCTGGGTTGCGCGCATGATCATGATGACGCTGCACTTTATAAAAGATGAAAATGGCAAACCACAAGTTCCATTTAAAACCGTGTATGTAACGGGCTTAATACGCGATGACAATGGCGATAAAATGTCTAAGTCAAAAGGTAACGTACTTGACCCTCTAGATATGATTGACGGCATTGAGCTTGAAGACTTAGTACAAAAGCGTACTGGTAACATGATGCAGCCAAAACTTGCTGCAAAAATCGAAAAAGATACCCGTAAAGTATTTGCAAATGGTATTGAAGCTCACGGTACCGATGCACTTCGCTTTACCCTTGCTGCGATGGCATCTACCGGTCGTGATATTAACTGGGACATGAACCGCCTTGAAGGTTACCGTAACTTCTGTAATAAACTATGGAACGCGAGCCGTTACGTATTAATGAATACAGAAGAGCAAGACTGTGGTTTTGCAAAAGATGCACAAAAGGAGTTCTCGTTAGCTGATCGTTGGATTTTAGGCCAATATGAAGCAACAGTTAAAACCTACACTGAGCACCTTGATAACTACCGCTTTGATTTAGCCGCTAATACACTTTACGAATTCACCTGGAACCAGTTCTGTGATTGGTACTTAGAGCTCACTAAACCCGTATTATTTAAAGGCAGTGAAGCACAACAGCGCGGTACACGTAATACGCTAATTACCGTGCTTGAAAGCCTACTGCGCTTAATGCACCCAATGATGCCATACATCACAGAAACAATTTGGCAACGTGTAGCGCCACTTGCAGGCCTTGAAACTAAAGGCACTAGCATTATGGTACAAGGCTTCCCTGTTTATAATGAAGCAAGCGTTGATGCTAAAGCAATGGACGATTTAGAGTGGGTTAAACAATTCATTTTAGCTATTCGTAATATTCGTGGTGAAATGGATATTAGTCCAAGTAAACCACTTAGCGTATTACTTGCTAATGCATCAAGCGACGACATGCGCCGCATTGAAGAAAACAAATCATTTTTAGCATCACTTGCAAAAATTGAAGAGTTTACAATGCTTGAAAATAAAGATGATGCACCTGCATGTGCCACGTCTTATGTTGGCAACCTTGAGATCATGATCCCAATGGCGGGCTTAATTGATGTAGAAGCCGAGCTTTCGCGTATTAATAAGCAACTTGAAAAAGCCGAGAAAGGCTTAGCACAAGTGCAAAACAAACTCGCTAACGAAAAGTTTGTAAACAACGCACCTGAAGCCGTACTTGCTAAAGAAAATGCAAAACTGGCTGAGTTTAGCGATGCTAAAACTAAGCTACTTGCGCAAAAAAGTAAAATAGAAAATTTATAATTTTAGTTATTATGCCTGTTTAGCATTTGTTAAACAGGCATTAAAAAAGCCGCTCACTTATTAAAATGAGCGGCTTTTTTGTGTCCTGTGATTAACCACAAGACACTTCTACATTAAAATTTGTAGTTGTACTGAGCACCAATTAGCACTGCATGACCTTTTGATTCAAAAGACCACTCAGAACCCAGCTTGTCTTCTTCAGTAAAGTTTTGTGTTTTACCACGAAGTACGCTCACACCTAAATCGACATTTGAATTTTGATCGATTGTATAGTTACCACCAAACGAGAACCAAAAACGATCTGTATCTGGAATCGAGATTGATAAGTGTGTTTGTGATACAGGAGACTCATCAAATGCAACACCTGCACGTAGTAATATGTTTTCATTCAACTGGTAGTCCGAGCCAATTGAATAACGCATTGAATCAGAAAAATCTTCTGTTTTTTCAAATGCACTAAACTTATTACCTGTTGGTGATGTTACTTGTGCTTCTAATGAATCAAAGCTACTCCAGCCTGTCCATAATACACTGTAGTGAAGACCTAATTTGTCATCAAGTTGGTGTGAACCAGAAAACTCAGCGATTGCTGGTAGTGTAATTTCAACAGAGCCAGGTAGTACTAACTTTCCATCTAAGCCACCAGGGATAAATGCTGAAGGAAGCTCATTAGAGTAATCACCTTCAAAAGTAATATCTGTTTCTGTCCGGTAGTTAAAACCAAAACGGCTATTTTCATCTAATTGATACATTAAGCCAATATTTAAACCGTAACCCACATCATCACCTTCAAGATTGACAGCATCAGCTGAAGCAGGGATCGGTAATGGAGAAGCACCAAACTTACGAATAATTTTTGCTTCAGCGTAAACGGCGTTTAAGCCAACGCCAAAACTAAACTGTTCACTTACTTTGTAAGCAACGCTGGCATTCATGTTAACAGTTAAAATTTCAGTTTCACCTGCAATTTGGCCTGCAGCATAATCGTTATCAAATTCAGTCGCTAAACCAAAGTTAGAAAAAACACCAAAACCAACAGATACTTTATCGTTAACTGGCATCGTAAAGTAACCAGCAGGAACAATCGCACTTGGCACAATGCTATCTTCATCTAATACACTGGCTTGTAAACCATTGTTTGTACCAGTTCCTTCAAGGCTTACATCAGGGATAACGCCAATCGCTGCAACACTGAATTGCTTGTTTTTGAATAATGTCATTAGCGCTGGGTTACGAGCAACTACAGACGCATCATCTGCAATAGAGGCTTCACCTGCGTATGCACGGCCTAGACCTGATGCATTTTGTTCTGCAAGTTGGAATGCGGCAGCAAATGTATCTGCAGAAACAAATGCCAGCGATACTGCAATTAGAGTTTTAGTAAATTTCATTGTTGTGTCCTTAACCAAACGAACTGTTTGGGTAGCTATGTGTGTTGTTATTAAGATTTAAAACCCGAGTACACTACCTTAATTTTTTGTAAAAAACCCTAGTAACACGTCACAAAACACCAAAAAACATGATTTTTAACGACATTATAACAACTTATTAAAACTCATCGGATGAGAAATATGCTATTAGAGCATAAGCTCTAAATGTAACTAATTATCATTTAGATTGACTTGAAATCTATTGCAATTTACACTTCTTTAAAAATCGCAAAGGAAATAAAATCGTGATCATTTCACTCATTATAGGTGGCCTTGCTTTTTGTGGTGTAAGTGTTTTTTGTTTTTATAAAGCAAATTACTGTGCCTGCACGCGGGCAGGTCAATGTGATAATCCGGTAAATCATTATTGGGTAGGTGCCATGTTTAGCGCATTAATTTCTCTTGCACTGTGCTGCTTAGCGTTACATGTAGAATGGGGAACTTTATTGTGGTTGATACTTATGGGAAGCTGTTTCTTAGGCGCGTTTATTTCAAGTAAACAATATCAATATAAGCAATGTAAAAAGGCTACTCAAGCAAGTGCTCTTTTAACAAACGAGATAAATTAATTTTATAGTCTAATGGTTTAACACTGGCTAAAATTTTAAGATCTTGAGTGTTATCACTTAAATCAATATCTTTAGGAGTAACATGATGATTATGCTTTGCATTGTAAAACAGTTTCACCTTCGGCTTAATTGGGTTCGATTTATTACCCTCTAACACCAACGCCAATCGTTCATTTGTAAGCTTTACAATAGTACCCACTGGATGCACACCTAGGCACTTAATAAAGTGCTGCACTAATTCGGCATCAAACATCTGCTTGTTAGCCAGCAGATAGCGCAGAGCATTAATTGGTTCATCCCCGTCTTGATGATGTCGATCGGCAGTCATCGCATCATACACATCAACAATCGCCATAATACGCGCAGGACGACTTAGGTTTTCAGCTTTAATAGCACGAGGATAACCAGACCCATCTAAACGCTCATGGTGATTTATTATCATATCAAGCATCAGTGGTGTTATTCCTTTAACTCCCTTAACTAAACCTAGGCTTTGTGAAACATGCTTTTTAATTACTGTAAGCTCATTTTTTGTAACTGGAGTTGGTTTTGAAAATATACCTTGAGGTAATTTAGCATGACCCAAATCGTGCAATAATGCCCCCATTGCAAATTCTTGCACTAACGACTCTTCATACCCTAAATACTTTGCAAATACAGCCGTAAAAATAGCGCAGTTGATCATGTGTCGCCAGTTGTAGCTATGCTTATCTTTAATACGTGTAAGAATAGTCATAGCATTTGGATTACGAAAAACTGAGGCAACTATTTCTGTTACTATTTCATCGAGCATATTCAAGTTAAGTGTTAAACCAGAGGTTAAATCCCCATACAAAGCTTGTAGCTTTCTATTATGTTGATCGTAATTAACACTTGCCTTAGCAAACTCTTGTTTTACGGTTACGCCCGACTGTAAATTATCAGCCTCCTCTACCTCTTTCGCCTTTTTACTTTCAACAACTTTAGGCTCTACTTTCGGCTTGTATTTAACGGGTATTGCTGCATCGCCTTTCTCAAAGTCGATAATGAGTTCTAAGACCCCTTCAGCCACCAAGCGATCAATAATAGAGCGACTTCGCACTAATCCACTTGTCTTAATTTTTATGCTATCAATCCCTTCATGTTGCTTTGCAACACTATCAACATACATGCCGGGAGTAATCTCTGATATGGGTAAGGTGATCAGCATAAAAGTGGGGGTTTCTAAATTTAAGGAATATGCACCTTAAATATCATTATTTAACCCTAAAAGTCTACTCTTTGAGTTATTCTCAATAACATATGACTAAAAAGGATTATTAATATGACGAGTATTTTAAATAAGATCTTGGAAATATAATTGGCAAGGGATACAAAGCAAATGGCGCTCTCGGTAGGGATCGAACCTACAACTCAGCCTCCGGAGGGCCACGTGATATCCATTTCACCACGAGAGCACATTTGTTGCCGCCACACCAACTCGCGATATCAGTGCTTTAGCATGCATAATGATAAAGATATCTTCCGCTAAATACTAGTGTATTTAACTTTAATGCTCACAAATCAAACTATTATAAATAAAATACTTAATAAAGAGGCAAAAACGCGCTATTTTATTATAATATTATAATATTATAAAAAAACAGTAACGACTTAGTAACAAATTCACTATGATATACAACTAGGTTCTAAAATTAAGACGAGGAAGTAATTATGAGTTTAATGTCAACTGAGCAAGTTGCAGAGTTTTTAGGTGTAAAAGTAGAGCGAGTAAAACGCCTTACTCGAGAAAGTTTATTAATTGCTAAATCACAAGATGAAGACGGTGAACCGCAATTTGACGCAAACGAAGTTGCGAAGTATAAAGAATTAGCAGCACGTTTTGGCGGTCTTTAAAACACCATAAGTGTTGTTATTTTATTTAGCTGCGCGCGTAACTCAACCGACTTGTTTTTTGTAGCGCGCTGCTCATACCATCCTATGCACAACACTAAATACAATAACTTATAGCAATTAAGTTTATCGATTGATTGAGTGAATTTATTTTTCCTCACGGTGCAATTTTCGTAATCAGCTAATAACACACGTTCATTCTGCTCACTTAAATTAAAACTAATGGCAAGTGATGCCAGATCGAAATATACATCGTTAGTTTTTGCGTATTCAAAATCAATTAAATACATGCCAGAAGCACTAACAATGATATTCTCTTTAACTAAATCATTATGACAAAACCCTTCATTAAACGGCATGTCAGAAATTACCTTAAGCGTCTTTTCTATTTGCGATTGATATTGTTTGTAAATCGTACTGCGTTGATAAAAAAGTAACTCTTGGGCTATATTCATTAGCGGGGTTTTAACGCAATAGGCATGAACTTGAGCTAGTTTATTAATTAAACTATGCGCAACACTCGTACGTGATTGAGCTGTATCACCTTCTATGTAATCAAACGCAGCGCACTGGTTTGCCTTATCGAGCCAAAGAGGTGCAGGGCATATATTAAACTCACTTAAAAAACGCTGTGCTTCAAGCCCTATGGCTGGCCAATGGCTTTTATAACACTTTAATAAATACCCTTGTTGCTTGGTACGTATTAAAAAATTATCGTTGCTAAAGCCATTCAGCAATCGCTCACTTGAAATAACGCTTGCAGGCTCTATAAACGCACTACACATTTTTACTAACTGATGATGCTCAATCATTGATTAAAGCTGTGCTAAAGGCTTTGCTTGGCTCTGCTCATACTCTTCATACCAAGTCTTAAAGCCCCATGCAGCCATAATGGTATAGAATATAAAGAGCGCAAGTGTTGGGTAATAGCCTTTTTCATAATACAAGTACATAGAAGCGGCATCAATTACAATCCAGTACAGCCAGTTTTCTAGCACTTTTTTAGCCACTAAGTAAGTAGTAACTACTGCAAAACACGTTGTAAAACTATCAAGATAGGCAAAGTCGGCATGAGTATAGTTTTGCATTATGTAGCCAATTACAATTGCGGCCACGGTTGTTGAGCTAATTAGAACAGCATGGCGATTTATCGACCATGATGTAATATTTAGATTTTCGGCTTTGCCTCTTCGCCACACAATCCAGCCAAATACAGCCATGTACATATAGTAAAAATTAAGTAGCGACTCCATTAATAGCGCGCCATTCCAGTACATAATAGTATAAATAAGTGTGCTAAAAAATGCAGCTGGCCAGCACCACAGGCTTTCTTTTATTGCCAGTAGTAAATAGGCTATCGATAGCCCTACCGCAATATATTCCCAGTGCGACATTGCTGTAAAACCACTCAAGGTTTGTGTTAAAAAATCCATAGTGTGCAGTTACCGTTTAATTGTGCCATTTGTTATAAATTATTCAGGCGATAAATCGCCAGAAAGAAACTTGCATACAAAAATAGCTTTACCAAACTCTTCATACGAGCGCTTAATTTCGGTGCTAAGTACTTGCATTACTAAATCGTAATCACCAAAAACTTGAGTCGAGAGTGTATTTGTGATCACTTTTAAATCATCATATTCGTTTAATCGGTCAATAAAGCCTTTAATAAACGGAATGTAATCTTGATGGAGTGGGTATTTGCTGATCTCTACTGATAATTTCATTTTTGACTCTTTATTTTAATTACCAATTGCATTAAATTAGTGGTCTATTATAGCGATAAGAAAATAGCACAATAACAAGGCTAAAATTATGATACATAGTTGTTCTATATAAATAATTTTTAACGTCGTTAGTGAGTTATTTAATTCGCTAGAATGATCATGTTTTTAATAAAATTGGTATTATTACCGATTACAATACGTCATTCAATGCTAGAGCCGTTATTAAATACAGTGTAAAATCGCTGTAACACTCAATTGAAATGAGCTTAATATGGCACGTAGAATAACCTATAAATTTAAAAACGAACCGCGCGAAATTAATTTCGCTAAAGATAAATACCATGACATGTATGAAGCAATTGCTGCTGCCGAAGGTATTGATCTGACTAGTTACTTGAGCATGGTACAGCAAATAGAAATGACCTCAAAAGGGTCTGCTTCTGTGCGTAACTTTCGCGACCAGGAATTTGCCCGCATGGGCTTTAGCGATATTTACTTTATAAAAGAGTAAATATCGTAATACAACTAACTTAGTTAGCTGTATTAACGCTGATACTCATAGCTTACGCGCGGTGTAATATTACATAATAGCTCGTAAGGGATAGTATCAGCGCACATTGCTATTTCTTCTACCGGTAGCTCTGGGCCCCACATAGTGACTCTGTCGCCTACTTTAATATTGTGCTCATTAGCACCTATATCTACGCTAATCATGTCCATAGCTACACTTCCCACAATGCCATAACGTTGCTTACCTATTATAACTGGCGTGCCCTCTTTAGCATGCCGTGGATAACCATCACCATAGCCCATAGCAACAACGGCTAACTTAGTTGGTTTATCGCTTTTCCAACGCCCACCATACCCTACTGCTTCATTGGCTGGTACATTGCGCACGGCAATTACACGCGTAGTTAAGCGCATAACTGGTTTTAATTTATGTTGTGCACCAATACTATTTGCCATTGGCGATACGCCATACAGCATAAGCCCAGGACGTACCCAATCACCATGGCCGCTTGGCCATGCAATAATACCGGCAGAGTTTGATAAACAATGCGCTTGGTCAATGCCATTCACTAAATTATCAAACGAGGTGATTTGTTGAACCGTTTTCGCATTATCAACATCATCAGCACACGAAAAGTGAGTCATTAAATTAACCGTATTTTTAGCATTAGGTGTTTTTTGAAGACGGCTATAAAATTCATCAAATTGCTCTGGCGCAATACCTAATCGATGCATACCTGTATTTACTTTTAACCAGCATGTTATTGGTGCATCAAGCTTTGCTTTTTCAAGCGCGGCTAATTGGTATTCATCGTGAATAATAGTTTGAAAGTTGTTGGCGAGCAAAATAGGTAAATCGGCTTTGTTAAAAAAGCCTTCTAGTAAAACTATTGGTTTTGTTAAGCCCCCAGCTCGCAGAGCTAACGCTTCATCTATCCGCGCCACAGCAAATGCATCAGCATTATTTAAATGCTGCGCAATCGTTACTAAACCATGCCCGTAAGCGTTTGCTTTTAGCACCGCCATCACTTTGCTGTTAGGTGCAAAACACTTAACTTGCGCTAAATTATGCGCAAGTGCAGCTAAATTAATTTCAGCAGTGGCTAAGCGCATTAGTAATCGTCATCTACCGCTGGTCCCGCATAGTTATCAAAGCGAGAAAATTGACCTTGGAATGTTAAACGCACTTTACCAATTGGCCCATTACGTTGTTTACCTATGATAATTTCAGCAATACCTTTGTCGGTACTATCTTCGTTATAAACTTCGTCACGGTAAATAAACATAATTAAATCGGCATCTTGCTCTATTGACCCTGACTCACGTAAATCTGAGTTAATTGGGCGTTTATCGGCACGTTGCTCAAGCGTTCGGTTAAGCTGCGAAAGCGCGACAACCGGACATTTTAGCTCTTTTGCTAATGCTTTAAGTGAACGCGAAATTTCTGCAATTTCAAGCGTTCGGTTATCAGCAAGGCTTGGTACACGCATTAGCTGCAAGTAATCGACCATGATCATACTAATGCCGCCGTGGTCGCGGGCGATACGCCTTGCACGTGAACGTACATCGGTAGGTGTTAAGCCCGACGCATCATCAACATACATTTTGCCTTTTTCCATCAACAAACCCATGGTTGATGAAAGTCGCGCCCAATCGTCATCATCTAATTGACCTGTACGCACTTTAGTTTGGTTAATACGGCCAAGAGACGCTAACATCCTCATCATAATTTGTTCTGACGGCATCTCTAGCGAGTAAATTAGTACTGGTTTGTCTTGAGTCATCGCGGCATGTTCCGCAAGGTTCATCGCAAAAGTGGTTTTACCCATTGAAGGACGCGCTGCAACAATAATTAAATCGGATGGCTGTAAGCCCGTCGTCATTTTATCAAGATCGGCATACCCAGTACTGACTCCCGTAACACCATCCTGTGGAGATTGATAAAGCTCTTCTATTTTATCAACGGTTTTTTCAAGGATGTTATGAATACTTTGTGGGCCTTCCGTACTTTTTGTACGTTGTTCAGCTATTTTGAATACTTTGCTTTCAGCAAAATCAAGTAAATCGTGACTAGTACGCCCTTCTGTATTAAAACCCGCCTCTGCGATCTCGTTCGCCACGCCAATCATTTCACGTACAACAGCACGCTCACGTACAATGCTCGCGTAGGCGTCAATATTCGCAGCACTTGGCGTGTTTTTAGCAATTTCGGCTAAGTAAGCAAAACCACCAATGCCTGCCAATTTATTATTTTTTTCTAAACTTTCAGAAATAGTGATTAAATCGATTGGATCGCCAATCTCAGCAAGCGCCGTCATCGCCTCAAAAATTAACTTATGCGTGCGGGTATAAAAATCCTGTGATACAACAAGCTCAGCTACGCGATCAAAAGCTTGATTATCAAGCATTAGGCCACCTAAAACAGATTGTTCAGCTTCTATTGAATGGGGAGGAACTTTAAGAGTGTCGACTTGCTTATCTGGTTTGGCCATAACTTCACGGTACTAAAATTGAATGGCTCTATTCTATCGACTTGCAGAGGCTGTGCAAATAGAAAAGCAGGAAATCTTTTCCTGCTTTTTGTAATCTAGAAGGGAATAAGTGTTATTTCTTTCTAAGTTCGATTCGTCCGCTAATCGTATCCATTTCAACGTTAGCATTACCACCATTAATGCTAAATTCTAAATCGCTAGCAGGCCCATATTTAGCTTTTTGAACTTTATCACCGCTGAGCTCATTTATTATTTTGCCATTGGCATGAGCTTCAATTTCAAACTTAGCCGATACATCAGCAGGAAAGAAAAATTCCGCGTCGCCACTTACCGATTCAAAACGAACATCGCCCCCTTTTAAAAGCTCTTTAATGCGCACTTCAGCTTCACCATTTACGGTATTAATACGTAAATTTTTAATACTCGATAGAGTAAATTTTATATCACCATTTACGTTTTCAAGACGTACATCAGTTGCAATTGAGTTTGATTTAATATCGCCATTTACAGCGCTAAAACGTAATTCCCCGCTTGACTGTTTATCATTAATTTCGCCATTTACAGTTTCAAATTGAATATTACCACTGAGGTTTTGTGCGTTTACATCACCATTAACACTAGTGAGTTTAATGTTACCGGCTAAATCGCTTGCTGTTATTTCGCCATTAACTACATCGACCTCAGTGCCGTTGTGTAGCTCTTTTGCAGTGACAGATACATTCACACCTGCAAACTCAAGCGCGCTGCTTTTCGGCATAAAAATAGTCAGTTTTGAACCACCGTCATTGTTATCCCAACTTGTTGTATGCGGCATTTTTACAATAAACTGAGTTTTGTTGCCACTCGTTTTAAGCTCATACCCCTGTGCTTTATCATCAAGCACGCCAGATACTTTAAATTCGTTTTTATCCCAACCAGTTATACTTATATCACCACGTTGGTTTTCAATAAAAATAAGACCTTTATTTGGCACCTCCATTTGCTTATCTATTTTTTCACCGGCAAATGCTACAAGTGGTAATAAGCTCAATCCTAATAAAATCGCTTTCATGTTGTTCTCCTAAATATGCTGCCAATGTGGTGCATGCACTTTGTTAATTAAACTAAGTTGTTGTTGATATATTTGCGCTAACATTGTTAGTAGCGCTCGATTTTGTGGTTCATTTTTAAGCGCTTCCTTTATTGCCTGCTCTGCCTCTTCTAGTTCTTGCAATTGCGCCTGCCAATTGGTGGTTAGTGCCTCTTGGTTTTTATATTGCACAAGTAAGCTTTGCTTTTGCTGTGTAAAGTAATCACTCATCACCATGACTGGCTGTCGCTCTGAGTTTATAACAAACATGTTTAGTGCTATTAACCCAGCAATCGAACATGCAGCTATTGCAGTTAGCTTTGGCCAAACTCTAGTATTTTTTTGTATAGACTTGTTATCAACAATCGCTCGCTCAATCCCCGTCCACAAGTTTTTGCGAGGCGCGATATTTTTATCAAGGGTGTTTAATGACTTGTTTAAATAGTCGTCAAAATTTGGTTTATTCATTTTCATACCACTCTTGTAATAACTGCCTAGCTCGATGATATTGCGATTTACTTGAACCAACGGCCATGCCTAATTGTTCGGCTATTTCTTCGTGCCTATAACCTTCAATTGCAAACAACACAAATACCATGCGTGCGCGCTCAGGAAGCCTTACTATTAACTTATCGAGACCATTTAAGCCTTTGCAGTCGTTAGCCGACTGCTCATCCATACCGCTGTGCTCAATACTTACTACTTTTTGTAACCAGTTTTTTTGCTTGCGTACATAACTAATCGCCACGTTACTGGCAACACTGTAAAGCCAAGTAGAAAACTGCGATCGCCCATCAAACTGCGCTATTTTGTACCATACATGCACAAAAACTTCTTGGGCTGCATCTTCAGCATGTGCTTCATCGGCCAATAAACGCAAACATAAACCGTAAACACGTTTTATATGCAGCTCATATAACGCTTTGTATGCGCTCTGGTCGCCCGACTTAACTCGCTCAATTAATGCAGCTTCGCACAATGGCGCTTGTTCGGGTTTAACGTGTAGCATCCTTGATCTAGCCTTTTAATTATTATTGTTGAGTTGCTATTTAAGTGTATTGATAAGTTAGACGTAATGACAGTTAGAAAAGGTTTAGATGAAATGAAAAAATAAATGCAGCAAAATGAGGTTTATAAAAGATTTTATTTAACTGTCTCCTTAACTAATAACTAAAGTTTGCTAAATTACGGACACAAAAAAGCCGCGCTAATAGCACGGCTTTTGTCGCTTAATTGAAAATTAAGCTTCAGCGATTACGATTACTTTGATAGTAGCCGTTACGTCTGAGTGAACTGAAATTGATACGTCAAATTCACCAGTCTCACGGATAGTACCTAGAGGCAAACGAACTTCTGACTTAGCAACTTCAACACCAACAGCTGAGATAGCGTCAGCGATGTCACGAGTACCGATTGAACCGAATAACTTACCTTCGTCACCAGCTTTAGATACTAATGTAACTTCTGCTAATGCTTCTAGTTTTTCAGCGCGTGCTTGTGCAGCAACTAACTGGTCAGCGATTTTCGCTTCAAGTTCTGCGCGACGAGCGTCAAACGTTTCAATGTTAGCTTTAGTCGCAGGAACTGCCTTACCTTGAGGGAAAAGGAAGTTACGTGCGAAACCAGATTTAACTACAACCTGTTCACCTAGGCTACCTAGGTTAGCGATCTTATCTAGTAGAATAACTTGCATGTTTCTACACCTTTTAAAAACTGTTAATCCGCTGCTTACTTATGTAAGTCAGTGTATGGAAGAAGGGCTAAGTAGCGAGCACGCTTAATAGCAGTTGCTAGCTGGCGCTGAAATTTAGCGCTAGTACCTGTAATACGGCTAGGTACGATTTTGCCACTTTCTGTAACATAGTTTCTAAGAGTAGCTAGATCTTTGTAATCGATTTGTTGTACGCCTTCCGCTTTAAAGCGGCAGAACTTACGACGTCTGAAATAACGTGCCATGAGATTAATTCCTCAAATAATTCTTTCTATATGCTGAGCATGCAAAACCAATTGGCTAAGGCCGTTACGACCTTCGTGGCGATTTAAAAAACCACTCACTTGCAATGCCTGCCCAACGTGCAAATGTTGAGTCTGTTGTTGCATTTGCTTTCCACTGGCAACTACCTGAAGCCTCACGTAACTATTACGGTTAAGGTCTGCTTCGGTTTGCATTGATTTATGTTCTACAACAAAAATACAATGCGGGATGCCAGCAGGGCTTTGGCTAAACTTGGGAGTTTTACAAACTACCCCAGATATAACCAGCTGATTCATAAAAGGGCTAACCATTTATATTTACCGCCAGTTAAACGCCATGCTAGGACTCAAAACAATTAAGCAGCTGGTGCTTCTTTCTTCTCTTCTCTTGCAAGAGGAGACGCTTCAGTTACAGCAGTTTTAGTGCGGATAACTAAGTTACGAAGCACTGCATCGTTGTAGCGGAAAGTAGTTTCTAGCTCGCTGATTACTTCAGTAGGTGCTTCAACGTTCATAAGAACATAATGAGCTTTATGAAGCTTGTTAATTGGGTAAGCCAATTGACGACGGCCCCAATCTTCAAGACGGTGAATAACACCATTTGCTTCAGTGATAGAACCAGTATAACGTTCGATCATACCAGCAACTTGCTCACTCTGATCTGGGTGAACCATGAATACGATTTCGTAATGACGCATGGATATTCCTTACGGTTAATAGAGCCTTCTACCGTTTCGGCCGGTCGGTTTAAGGCAAGGAATTAATAGTTTAAAAGCCGAAATGAGCGCGCATTTTACGCTTAGTCGGATAATTAAGCAAGTAGGTTTTTAACGCTTTAATAGATAAGTTTGTAAAGGTAATTATTACAAGCTTCGCTCGCCGCGCTAGCAAGCTATACGCCTACAGTAAAAGTTAGGCACAGAGTGTAATATTTCTTGTAGACGCCGAGCTTGCTCGCGTGAAAAGCGCAGCTTTTAATGTATTAAAAAATCACTTTAAAACAAAAACCAGATGTTTAAATTAAACCTCGGGTTTTATTGAAAGCGAATAACTAACAGCTTTTTTCGTGAGATTTTATTTTACTCAACTCAACCTACTTTATTTCCCTATTGCTTCTTTAGCGAACAGGTGCTTGATTGGCCCAAGATTATCAACTAACGATAGCCCTACTCCACGAATAAGCTTTTTAAACGGGTTTGCACCTTCAAATAGCTCTTTTAGCCCTTGCATCATAGCTATATGCTTTTGTGCATCGAGCTTACGGGTACGCTCGTAATCGCGAAGTGTGCGCGTGCTAGCAAATTCTTTATTATTACTTGTTAAAAGCTCAATTAAATAAGCGGCATCTTTTAGGCCTAGGTTCATACCAAGCCCTGCTAATGGGTGAATCGTGTGTGCAGCATCGCCAATGAGTACCACTTTGCCTGAAACCCATTGCTGGGCGTAGCGCATTTTAAGTGGGAAAGCAGCGCGCTTACTTTGCACTTCACACAGCCCGTATTGACCATCTATTGCAGCCATTACCGCTTTATTAAAGCTGTTATCGTCCATTGCAAGCAGTTCATCGCAATGATTTGGGCTGGTAGACCACACTATGGAATGCGTGTTGGCATCGCTTAACGGTAAAAATGCCAGTGGCCCGGTTGGTAAGAATACTTGGCGGGCGGTATTTGCATGTGGCTCTTTGGTTTTTACAGTCGCCACAAGTGCATGATGGTCGTAATCTTTAAAGCTCAGCGCCATATTAAATTGTTTACGAATAGCTGAGTTTGCACCATCAGCGGCCACCAGCAGTTTTGCAATAATTGGCTCCCCGCTTTTAAGCGTTATAAATACATCAGATTCGCTTTGATGTATTTGCTGATACTGTGTATCAAACATTAGTGTGGCACTACTTTGTTGCTCTAACTCTTTTATAAGCGCGTAGCGGATAATGTCGTTTTCAACAATATGACCTAAATGTTCAAGCTCAAGTTGTTCGTTATTAAATGCTATTTTGCCAAAGCTGTCGGCATCACGTACGTCCATATGCGTATAAGCGCACGCTCGCTGTGCGATAATTTCGGGCCATACGTTTAATTGTTCAAGCAAGGTTTGACTCGCAATGCTTAGCGCACTTACACGCAAACCATATTCGTCACAAGGTAGTGCTTGAGTTGGCGCACCATCTAGCACAACCACGCTAATATTAGCTTTTGTCAATCCAAGTGCCAATGTTAGCCCTACGCAGCCACCACCTACAATACAAACCTGTGCTTGTTTCATAAACGCCTACCTTGTTTAACTTGCCCCATTAACTGTTTAGCTAATGGCGCTTTTAATGCGGGAAATAAATCCATCGAAAACAACCCAATGCTGCGCCCAAATGCAAACACTCGCGATGAGTTTGAAAAAAGCCTAACCAGTGCATCGGTTAAAGTCATTACGGTTTTAATATCATCGCGACGTCTTTGTGAGTATTCACGGGTAAACGCATAGCAGCCTAAATCGTGCTGGCTATTTGCTATTAAGTCACTCAGTACTTGTACGTCGCGAAGGCCTAAATTAAAACCCTGCCCTGCAATAGGATGAATTGCATGTGCAGCATTACCAATTACCACAGTGCGGTGAGCAATTAAGGATTCTACTTGCCCATAAACGAGCGGATAACTTGCGCGCATGCCTACTTTTGTAAATTGCCCGCCGCGATAACCAAACGCACCTTGCAAGGCACTTAAAAAGTTTTCCTCACTAAGTGCCATGTGCTGTTCAATCTTTTCTTGGCACATACACCAGACTAACGAATAACGATTATTACTCATGGGCAATAACGCCATCGGGCCATTTTGTGTAAAGCGTTCAAAAGCATGATTATTATGCCCATCAGCTACTTCTAGGTTGGCAATAATTGCGCCTTGCTCATAAGGCTGAGTATTAAAAGCAAGCCCGAGTAAGTTACGTGTTGGTGATTGTGCGCCATCAGCAATAACTAATAACGTTGCACTTAATTGCTCGCCGCTTTGTAGGGTGAGTGTATTGCTATGCAATGTTTGCTCAATGGCAGTTACGCTATCGGGGCAGTAAAGCGCAATGTTTGACTGCGTTAAACGCAGGTGAAGCGCTCGGCCAAATGGATTAACTTCTACCACGTAACCAAGTGAAGCCTTAGCAAACTCATCGCAATTAATGTGCGCTTTGCCAAAGTGCCCCCGATCAGACACGCTCACTTTTTTTATTGCTGCAGTGTAAGGCGCGTTTTGCTCAAATAAATTGAGGCTTTGTAGGTACTCTACCGATTGCTGAGCAAGTGCAATGCTTCTGTCGTCAAAGCTTGGATGATATTCGCCAGTTACTTGATTAGCTTCCACAACAGCAATACTTAAAGCGGGGTTAGTTTTAGCCACACTTAACGCGCAGCTCGCTCCTGCTAAACCACCGCCAATAACAACTACATCAAACTGCTTAGCCACAATATTCTCCGAGCTTTATACGTTTTTAGCACTTTGCATGAGTGCTTCTATATCGCTAATTGTTTTAGGCACGCTTAGGGTCAGATTTTCATGACCGTTTTCGGTAACTAGTAAGTTATCTTCAATGCGGATACCAATGCCTTTGTATTTTTGCGGGGCGTTTGAATCTTCACTTATATAAAGCCCAGGCTCTATAGTAAGTACCATACCCGGCTCAAATGCACGCTCAACATTATCTTGCTTATAATCGCCAACATCATGGACATCAAGCCCCAGCCAATGCCCTAGCCCGTGCATGTAATATTCTTTACACGCTCCTTTTGCCATTAGCTCGTCAAAGTCGCCAGTTAAAATACCTAAATCGAGCAAACCTTGCGTCATTACTTCCATTGCTAGTTTATTAGCATGTGACAAATAACCGCCCGGTTTTACTTCACCAAAAGCAACGTCTTGTGCTTTAAGTACAACATTATAAAGCGCCGCTTGCTCTTCACTAAATTTACCATTTATTGGAAACGTACGGGTTATATCTGCTGCATAACCTTGTAACTCACAACCTGAGTCGATAAGTACTAGGTCGCCATTTTTTAGCACATCGCTATTTTGTGTGTAATGCAAAATATTAGCATTGTCACCACTACCAACAATCGTACCGTAAGCTGGGTGCGGTGCGCCGTTCATTGCATAATGATGATGAAGCTCTGCTTCTAGCTGAAATTCAGTCGCCCCCACATGCGAATAACGCATGGCACGCATATGTCCTCGCGCACTAATTTCGCAGCCTTCGCGCATAATTTCTATTTCGCTTGGCGATTTAAACAAACGCATTTCGTGAATAAGGCTACGTACATCTTTAATTGTATCTGGTGCTTTGTAGCCTTTTTTAGGTGCACTGCGCAGCCTGTTTAACAACGAAAATACTTTACCGTCAAAAGTCGGATACGTGCCTTGTGCGTAAAATAAAATCTGTTGGCCGTTCACCAAATTCAATAATTGTTCACTTAGCTCACTTAATGCGTAAGTTTCGTCGAATAAATATTCACTTTTGGCTTTATCGAAGCCGATACGACGCCCATGCCAGATTTCAGCAAGCTTATCTTTATTAAGGCAAAATAGCGTACTGGGTGTATCGCTGTTGTTACACAGTACAAGTACAGCATCGGGTTCATTAAAGCCGGTTAAGTAAAAAAAGTCGCTGTCTTGCCTAAATGCATATTCGGTATCACGGCTGCGCGTCACTTCACTGGCAGCGGGAATAATCGCAACACTGTTTTTATCCATTTGCGCAAGTAGATGCTCGCGGCGTGCTTTAAATTCTGACTTTTGTACTTCAACCATTATTAATCAACCCGTTTTACTTTTTTAAACGTTAATGAAGTGTTTTTTTAGTGCTTTGCGTGTTTTGTTCTTTACCAAGCTCTGCAAAGCAAAGTAGCGCTGATACACGTACATATTCAATCACTTCGTGCAGTGCTTGGCTGTCTTCTTCGGTTTCTTCGAAAGTGGTATCTAGACGGGTAATTTCGCTAAAGTCAGTAATCACTTCTTTAACATCGCTCGATAGCTTACCGTAGTCTTTTTGCTTTAAACCAAAACCAAGCATAAAACCAGCTACCCATGATACGAGGCCATTAGCCTGATCGATGAGTGTTTCGTCGTCACTTGGTAAAAATAAATCAAACTGAAATTCGTCATCATTAAAGCTCGCGACTACTTGCTTATAAATAGTGCCAAAAAACTGCTTTAAATCGTTACTAAACGATTCACCATCGTTAAATACATCGCTCAAAAGGCCTAAGTATTCTTTGTCGTCAATGGTTAAACCGCACGCTAGTAAACCACTAATAACGCCGTGGGCTTCAGCGGGTGATACAAATATTTCATTTTTTTCTAAAAGCAGCTGGGCTTTTTCGTAATCTGGTAAATCGTTCATAATCGCGTCTTCGCTTTGCAAGTTAAAGCAATGCTACCACTCGATAAAAAGCAACTCCAATAAATTGTATGATCAAGCTCAAAAAGCATGCGATAAAGTAAATGATGAGTTAAAGATGCGGAAAAACTAAACGAACAGTTTAATTTTTTACGTTTAGGGTTTAAGGATTGGGTTATGTCTTATATACTTAAATTGTTCCCTGGGATACTGGAGCTTGGTTAAGTCCCTGAGCCGATAAATTTTATACTAGGGTTTCTGTTCGTATACTATTGTGCAAGCTCGGCATGTACCGAGAAGCCTACGGTAAACCGCAGATTCCCGCCCTGAAACCTTCTGGTTTCAGGACTGAAACCAAGTACCGTATCTTGGGGAACACCATTATCGAAGTCCATTTAATGCGTAAGTCCACACTTTATTCTAATACCCACGTTTATATCTTTACTCTTTAAATAAAGCAGTTAGTTTTGCACAGCTAAAAACAAAAAAGCTGCAGGCAATTAGCTTCCCACAGCTTTAATAGTCATTTTGTATTATTTAAACCAACCTTGAAAACGTTCCATCAGCATGTAGTTTACGGGGACTAACAATAAAGTAATAAAGGTTGCAAAAATAATCCCAAAACCTAAGCTCACCGCCATAGGGATTAAAAACTGCGCTTGTGTCGCCTTTTCAAACAATAACGGCATTAGGCCGATAAAAGTTGTTAAGCTCGTTAGCATTACAGGACGAAAACGAGATGCTCCGGCTAATTTTACAGCCTCCAATAACTCACCGCCTTCACTGCGTTTTTTATTGATAAAGTCAACGAGTACTAGGGAGTCATTCACGACGACGCCAATTAACGCAAGCATACCCAATAAGCTCATAATGGTTAAATCCATGCCCATGATCCAATGCCCAACCACAGCGCCAATCATACCAAATGGAATTACACTCATAACAATAATTGGCTGTAAGTACGATTTAAACGGAATAGCTAATAGCGCATAAATAATAAAAAATACAAATACTAATGCCCAAGCCAGTGAGCCAAATGATTCTCTTTGCTCTTTAGCTTCTCCTTCTAGCTTGTAGTCTACCCCTGGATATTGCTGCATCAGCTCATCAAGATATTGTGCTAAATCAGCCTGAAGTATAGTCATATTCGTGTTACTTTTTTCAATATCCGCTGTTACATTTAAAGTACGGTAACGATCGATTCGATTAATAGTCGACGGACTTTGCCCTGCAGTCAGTGTTGCCACATGAGATAGTGGTACAGAGCCCCCATTAGGTGTATTTATTAGTATGTTTTGTAAATCAGCTACCGAGCGGCGTTCATCTATAGGTAGGCGCACCATTACACGTACATCATCACGTCCGCGTTGAATACGTTGTACTTGCGAGCCAAAAAACGAGTTACGTACTTGCCCAGCTACATTGACTCTATTTAAGCCCAGTGCCAGACCTTGCTGAGTAAGCTCAATTTGCAGCTCTTCTTTACCATCAGACATGCTATCAGCAATATCAAATACCGTAGGGTATGTTGCTAAACGGGCTTTAATATGATCAGCCACATCTTGTAAAATAGTCAACGAAGTGCCGCTAAGCTGAACATCGATTGGGTCTGAGCTGCGACCAATTTCGGCTCTAAACGTTAAACTTTCGGCACCTGGTATTACACCGATTAAATCGCGCCATTCGCTTGCAAGTTCCCGCGAACCAATGTCTGAATCACGCTTTTCAGCAGGGGTTATTTCAAAACGTACAGAACCAGAATTTGATACACCACCACGACCCCCCGTTGTTGCAAGTATATTTAAAATAACACTTTCACCTGTATTTGGATCCCGGTATTTTTGTTGTAATTGCTGCGCTTTTTGCGACATATCTATTACATATTTATTGGTTACTTCAAACGGTGTACCTGTGGGTAGTGTTAAATTAACGCGCACGGTTTCACTTGGTATACGCGGAAAAAATACAAACTTAGTCCATCCACTGGTGATCATGGTTAAGATGATAAAAAACACACCGATAAACAAACTTACTGTTGCCAGCTTATGACGCAGGGCTGTGTTTAATATAGGTTGGTAGTATTTTAAAATCGCGTTTTCAAATCCATCTGCAAAACGCTGTTGAATAACATCAAACTTTGACGGCTCACCTTTTTGATGGCGCAGTTTTATGTATTTTAAATGCGCTGGTAATACAAACTTAGATTCAATTAGCGAGAATAAGAGTACCGGAATGACCACAACAGGTATTTGTGCAAACAAAGCACCACGGGCTCCTTCAATAAAGGCCAAAGGTAAAAATGCAGCGACTGTAGTTAATACACCAAAGGTTACTGGCGTTGCGACTTCTTGAGTGCCTAAAATTGCCGCTTGCTCGCCCGACTCAGCCGTTTTTAAATGGGTATAAACGTTTTCACCAGTAACTATAGCGTCATCGACCACAATTCCGAGCACTAGAATAAAGCCAAATAAGCTCATAATGTTAAGGGTAACGCCAAAAATAGGCATGGCTATAAACGCGCCCATAAAGGAAACTGGAATACCAATAAAAACCCAAAATGCAATCGCAGGGCGTAAAAATAGAGTCAGTAACGCAAGTACTAAAATACCGCCTTGTAAGGCATTGGTAGTCAGAGTAGAAATACGGCTTTTAACGAGCTCTGAATCATCATCCCAATAACTTAGCTCAAACCCTTGAGGGAGTGAACTTTGCTGCTCTTTTATATAATTTTTAACATCGTCAGCAACCGTTATCGCGCTTTGTGGGCCAATTCTATACACGTCTATAAACGCAGCTTGCTTACCGTTAAAACGCGTTCGTACTGGTGTTTCTTCAAAATCATCATTAATTATTGCTATATCGCCTAAGCGAATAATAGTGCCATCGGCTTGGTTTTTAACAACAATATTAGCAAATTCATCTTTGCGGTAGGCTTGCCCTTTAGAGCTTATGAGTACGTCGCCACCTTCTGTTTTTAAGTTACCGGCAGAAATATCAGCGCTTGAGTTAGCAACTGCACTAGATATTTGTGCAAGGCTTAAATCGTATTGACGAAGAATGTCTTGGCTTACTTCAATAGCCAACTCGTAGTCTCGTACACCGCTTAATTCAACCTGTGTTACATTAGGTAAACGCAGTAATTGATCCCTTACTTGCTCAGCATATTCACGGGTTTCTTTTTCACCGTAGTCACTTGATACCGTCACTGCAATTACTTCACGTTTTCGCTCAGCAAGCGCAACTATTGGCTTTTCAGCATCTCCTGGAAAAGTATTAATTGCATCTACACGGCTTTTTATATCAGCTAAAAGCTCACGAGGATCGTAACCACTCTCAACCTCTAATGTTACCGAGCCAGAGCCTTCCGAGGAGCGGCTAAATATTTGCTTAATGCCTTCTAAATCTTGTACTGCTTCTTCTATTCGAATAGTTACACCTTGCTCTACATCCTCAGGTGTTGCTCCACGTAAACTAACGCGTACGCTTATCATATCGGTTTCGAATGAAGGGAAGACCTCAAGCGGAATTTTGCTTGATAAACTAAAAAGTCCTGATAGCAACAGTGTCACTAGCAATAAGTTGGCAGCAACATGGTTTTTAGTAAACCAAGCGATCATGGCTTATCTCCTTGTTTTGCTGCACGACGTTGTTTTAGATCTTCGACACTAATACCTAACTCTTTTGCTTTTTGTTCAAGCTGCTGCGGTGATAGGCGCTTTCCTTTACCTTGTCGATTAGCTTCGTTTTTAGGTTGCTCTGCGCTTTGCTGACCTAAAATATTCACTCGAGTTCCTGAACTCACCTGTCCAAGTGGTGTAATAACAAGCTTATCACTCGCTTGTAAGCCAGTTTTTATCATCGCTTGTGTGGCATTTTGCCAAGCAAGTGTAATGTCTTTGCGCTTAAGCACGCCCTCTTCAACAATGTAAACGTATGTGCCTTGGTAAATTGTGCTGTTAGGAATAATAAGTGCGTTAGGCACTGTTTTACCTGTAATTTGCGCCTTTATATATTGCCCTATTTTTATTGGGTACTGGTTACTAGCTGTTGCTTTATATGGGTCATTAATTTTAGCAACGACGTAAAGCTGCTGCGCATTTTCATCAATTGCACCTTCGGTACGCGCTAACTGCCCCTGCCAAGTTTGCTCGCCAACTAAGTCTGATGTGAATTGCACAATTGAGCCAGCTTGGTTTTTAGCACCATCGCGATATTGCTCTGGTAAATTTACAAACGAGAGATCTTTATTTTTAATCGGTAAACGAATTTCTACACTATCTATCGCGTAAATAGTGGCAAGTTGCGTGTTGTTACTAACGACCTGTCCTAAATCAACATTGCGACTTAATATACGTCCAGCGTATGGTGCTGTTACTTTAGTTCGTTCTAAATCAAGCATTGCTTTTTCAAGTGTTGCTTGCGCTGACAACACTTCAGCTTCTGCTGCGGCTAGTTGAGGCTCACGTAACACCAAGCTGCTTGCCTGTTTTTCCCCACCTAGACGCTTCCAATCGGTAATCGCTTGTTGACCGCGTGCTTTTTCTTCTAACAAACCCTGCTCTGCGGTTAATAAATTAGCTTGTGCCGATTTAACTTCAGCTTGATGATCTCTATCGTCTAACTTTAAAAGTACGTCTCCTTTTTCAAAAAATCCGCCTTCTCTAAAGTCATCACTTACATCGATTATTTGCCCTGATGCCTGAGCAACCAATAAACTTTGTGTTCGTGGCTTTACCGTACCGTAACTGTCTATCATAATTTGATAACTTTGCGGTTTAAGCTCAAGTGCCGCGACACTTATTGATGCCTTAGGAGGAGAACCAAAACGCCTTGCCTCTGGCGGATTACCCTTAATAAAAAATACAATAGAAACGGCAGCAATAATAACTGCGGCAGGAATAATAATTTTTGCTGTTTTAGTTTTCATCGTTATTGCTCTTTAGTCCACTTGAGGGCTTTGCAAAATCACCACCAAGGGCAATGTGTAAGTTAATTCTGTTAGTTATTAATTGGTTTTTAATGTCGATTAAAGAGCTTTGCGCATCAAAAGAGCGTCCCTGTGCATCCAGCACTGTGGTGTAAGTTACTAAGCCACTTTGATACTGCTCAAATGATAATTGCTCTGCCGCAAGTGCATTTTCTTGTGCTTTTAGTGTGCTTGTATACTGTGCACTAAGAGATTGCTGCTGTGAAATTGCGTTCTCTACATCGCCAAACGCATCGTAAAGTGTTTGCAAATAAAGTTGCTCTTGCTTTTGAGTATTAAAACGCGCTATTTCTTCGTTGGCTTTTAAGCGTCCACCTTCAAAAATTGGTGCTGAAATACTACCAAGTAGCGACCATGCAAGGCTAGATGGAGAAAACAAGTCACTTACCCTATTGGTACTATCACTTAAGCTAGCTGTTAAGTTTAAGCTAGGAAAGCGCTGCTTGTGTGCATACGCCAAGGAGGCGTCAGTTGCTAAAAGTTCATACCAACTTGCTCTCAGTGTAGGTTTTCGCGTTATAAGTTCAGAGGGTAAGCCCAGTGAAATATCGGTATTAATAACCGGCAAGTCACTGCTAGTTATAATCACCCCTTTTGGATATTCACCTAATAAGCGTTCAAGTACCCTTGCTGAAGCCGATAAACTAGCCGTCTGAGTCGCAATTCGAGAGCGTTCGTTATTAAGCTCATTGCGAGCTAAATACACATCAAGTGCTTCATTTATACCTTGGCGATAACCGGATTCAATAATATCGAGATTTTGTTGTGCATTGGCTTCTCGGCGCTTAAATAAATCAAGTAATTGCTGAGCTGTAACTACATCAAACCAACTAGTTACTACATCCGCAACTAGTTGTTGTTTAGCTTGCTCGAAACGCGCTTGTTGGGCTAAATAAGTTAGGTTAGCTTGGCGTTTTGAATCAGAAAGCTTCCCCCATAAATCCACCTCGTAGGTTAAATTTAAACCTACTGAGCTTGCGTTATTGTAACTTACAGGACGATTATTTTTACTGCGATTCGTACGAGTTGATAAATCAAGGCTGGGCAAAAGTGCAGCACCCGATACAATAAGCTGCTGCTTTTTAATTTCTACATCGTAACTCATTTGCAAAAGCTGCTGATTATTTTGAAGTGCTTTTTGTACAAATTTATCAAGCGTAGGGTTTTGTAATTGTGTAAGCCATTGCTCTTGTACTTTTAATACCGAGCTTGATGCTTTTTGTTGCCATTGCTGTGGCACATTAGTTGGCGCTTGCACGCGCTGCGCTGAGTTTAAATTACTCGCACAACCACAGAGCAGCATCACACTCATTGCCAATAGGGTTGGCTTGCATTGCCAAATCATAATTAAACCTGAATTACTGCTATTTATGAACGTAATTCAAGCACTTTGGCAAATTTTGCTCAACCTACTTTACATAACATTACATAGCTAGCGATGAATGAACACGTAGGTAAGTTGTACGGTAAAAATGAGTAAATGATCAGCAGTTTTTAACTAGAAATAAAACATCAATCGATGAAGGGTTTAAAAGAGAGCTAGATATATGTCCCGTCCTGAAAACGCGAGGACTTCTAACGTTGAAATCAAAAACAAAAAAGCCCCGCATTATGCGAGGCTTTTAAATAAATGGTGCCGACTAACCGAGTCGAACGGGTAACTTATACAGCTTACTGATCACACGTCAGCTGCTTTCCTATCAACCATAGACCTTTAATTCTAAAATTTAAAACAAAAAAGCCTCGCAATACGCGAGGCTTTTAAATAAATGGTGCCGACTAATCGAGTCGAACGGGTAACTTATACAGCTTACTGATCACAAGTCAGCTGCTTTACTATCAACCATAGGCTTTTAATTCTAAAATTTAAAACAAAAAAGCCCCGCAATACGCGAGGCTTTTAAATAAATGGTGCCGACTAACCGAGTCGAACGGGTAACTTATACAGCTTACTGATCACAAGTCAGCTGCTTTACTATCAACCATAGGCTTTTAATTCTAAAATTTAAAATAAAAAAGCCCCGCAATACGCGAGGCTTTTAAATAAATGGTGCCGACTAACCGAGTCGAACGGTTGACCTACTGATTACAAGTCAGTTGCTCTACCAGCTGAGCTAAGTCGGCACACAAAACTGTGTGCTAAGGCACTTTCAATTTTAAAGATTGATAACTTATGAAGCACTAAAATAAAAAACCCTGCATAAGCAGGTTTTTTAATAAATGGTGCCTCGACCCGGAATCGAACCAGGGACACGAGGATTTTCAATCCTCTGCTCTACCAACTGAGCTATCGAGGCACATAAACTGTGCTAATTAATTGTAATTTACAATTAATTTTATAAATGGTGCCTACTAACCTAGTCGACGGGTAATTTGAACAGACTACTGATTACAGTTTCTCTTTTCAAACTACTTTAAATAAATGGTGCCGACTAACCGAGTCGAACGGTTGACCTACTGATTACAAGTCAGTTGCTCTACCAGCTGAGCTAAGTCGGCACACAAAACTGTGTGCTAAGGCACTTTATCAATTTTAAAGATTGATAACTTTAATAATGGTGCCTCGACCCGGAATCGAACCAGGGACACGAGGATTTTCAATCCTCTGCTCTACCAACTGAGCTATCGAGGCACATAAACTGTGCTAATTAATTGTAATTTTACAATTAATTTTATAAATGGTGCCGACTAACCGAGTCGACGGGTAATTTGAACAGACTACTGATTACAGTTTTTCTTTTCAAACTACTTTAAATAAATGGTGCCGACTAACCGAGTCGAACGGTTGACCTACTGATTACAAGTCAGTTGCTCTACCAGCTGAGCTAAGTCGGCACACAAAACTGTGTGCTAAGGCACGCGTAATAATGTTTAAACTGTTGATTAAACACCACTACTTAAATAAATGGTGCCTCGACCCGGAATCGAACCAGGGACACGAGGATTTTCAATCCTCTGCTCTACCAACTGAGCTATCGAGGCACTTAAACAGTGCTAATTAAAAATCTTAAAGGACTTTTAATTCAATTCCCACTTAGCTCTACTGACAGGGCTATCTGGGCGTGCGGCGTATTAAACGAGTTTTGCCCTTACAAGTCAACTTTTTTTTCTACTTTAATAACTGTTTGAACGGTTTTCAGCCAACTCTGTCTATTTTTTATCAATAACGCTTATTTTTACTACTGCTAAGCATTAAAACAAACTATAAATACATTTAAACCAGACTAAACACGTAGTGAATTATTTTTTGTAACTGTTACGATTACCAAGATAAACACGATAAGGGCTTATCGTATTAAACATACCAATGGGAACAAGTAATGCAGAACAAATTTTCCTCTCCGGTCAAGGGCTTATTGCCTCTTTTTTTAATCATCAATATTGTGGTCACAACACTCGCTATTGTTGCTTATTCTTTTTATCCGTCTAATAAAAACCATACTGAAGAAGTCGTATCTTCTATTGATATTAATAAACTTGCAACAAGACTAGATTTACCTATGGTAGATGCACTAACCATGTCTGGCCAAGGAAAAGTAAAGCAACTATTAGATTTAACGTCGTTACTTGATAATAACTTTCAATATACTCTGTATCGCTTTAGTGCTTCGTCGCAAACGGAACTGGTTTACAGTAGCGTAAAACCAGCACCGCTTCCTATTCAGCTCAATAAACATTTAATTGAAGACAATATTTTACACCATGTATTAATGCTTAACGGGCAGCCAATTGGTGAATTGATCATTAAGCAAGACGTATCGGGCTCTGCATTAAGCACATTAGATTCTCAAATAATTACTTATGTTATAGCTTTTGCCAGTGTTATAACGCTTTTTCTATTAGCACTGCTCTTTAATCGACATGTTAACAACCGTGTAAGTAAAAGTATTACTTTGCTGAGCAATGAATTACACACCATAACCGACACTGGTAATTACAATCGTAGTGTAAATGAGCAATTAGATATTGGGCTTGGTGAGATCGCAAAAAATATTAATTTGCTTTTGCAAAAAATGCAAACAGCTATTACTAGTAACAATGATGCACAGGTAGAACTAAAAAAACTTCAAAATGGTTTAGATACAGAAGTTCATAACCGTACAATTGCACTAGAACAAGCTTCATTAAAAGCTGAACGTGCCAGTGAGACTAAAACAACCTTCTTAGCAACCATGAGTCACGAAATAAGAACGCCTATGAACGGTGTTATTGGAACAATTGACTTATTAAGACAAACAGAACTTGATGGTGCGCAACATCGTTTGAGCACCATTATTCGCGAATCCGCTTTTTCATTATTGAGTATTTTAGACGATATTTTAGACTTTTCAAAAATTGAAGCGGGCCGATTAAACATCGATCCCATTCCCTTTTCAGTAACCGATACTATTGAAGAAGTCTCTCGTGTACTGTCTTCAGTCGCTAAAAAGCGTGAGCTTGATTTAGAGTTATCTATAGCACCTGATATTCCAATTAATTTGATGGGCGATACAGTTAGAGTGCGCCAAGTACTTTATAATTTATGTAGCAACGCGATTAAATTTACCAGTACTGACGACAAAACACAGGGCCATGTAAAAATATCTGTTGAAGTTGCCCATAATACTGCCGATCACTTTACTCTACGTTTTTGTGTAACCGATAACGGTAAAGGCATGACCCAGTCTCAGTTACGGGAAATATTTAATCCTTTCATCCAAGCTGAAAACTCAATTACCAGAGAGTATGGTGGCACAGGCCTAGGCCTTTCAATTTGCAAAAGCTTAACTGAGTTAATGCTTGGCACAATACATGTAACTAGCCATATTGGTATTGGAAGCGAATTTACGGTTGAATTGCCATTTAGTATTAAAGGTAAAATTCAATATGCTCATAAAAATGCTTTAGATGGAAAACACATTGTTGTAGTAAGTAACCATTTAGAACGTGAAAAGATTATGTATCGCTATTTGTCATTTATGGGCGCTAAAATAACCTATGCACATAACGAGCAAGACATTGAAACCCAACTCGATGTTAGAGATGTAATTTGGGTCGTTGATGGTATTGATAATATGGATAGTATTAATGCTTTATTAAGACGCCTACTTTACTCTTTAGAGGACAATAACCAACAAGTCGTCGTGCTAAGTAAGCTAGACGAAGCAGCGATTAACCACAACAATATTTTTTACATCAATGCATCACCGTTATGTAAGTCAAACTTTATGCTCTCTGTGCTTGTGGCAGCGGGTCTACATAAACCGAAAAAAATCAAAAAAACTAAAACACTTAAGAGCCAGCTAAACGTTGAACAAGCACGTCAAGCGAATAAATTAATACTGCTTGTTGAAGATAACTTACTTAACCAGCAAGTTTTAACTGATCAATTGCACATATTGGGATACGGCGTTGAGGTTGCTAATGATGGTGAAGAAGGCCTTAATATGTGGCGTAAAAGTAACTACTCACTTATTTTAACAGATTTACATATGCCTAAAATGTCTGGTTACGATATGGTCGAAAAAATTAGAGGCGAGGCTGAATTACTAGAAGCAATAGACGCACAACCTTATATTATTGCCGTTACAGCGAATGCTTTAAAAGGCGAAAAAGAACGCTGTTTAGCCGTTGGCATCAACGATTTCATCACTAAACCAATAGAACTAAATGCGCTGGAAGACACACTAAGCCGTTGGAGTGACAAACAAAACCAAAGTAAAAATGAGATTATTCATCAAAATATAGCATTGCCAATAGACATGGAAGCCGTCGAAAAATACATAAATGGTGATAAAGCTAAGCAAATACGCTTTTTCAAAATGTATTTAGATCAAAGTCAAAGTTTGATCAAGTCAATCAACTCAGGCGTTATGATGAATGATTTAAATGAAATAATTGGAAGTTGCCATCAGCTAAAATCAATCTCAAAAACCATTGGAGCAGAAATGGTTGCGGATCTAACAACTACGTTTGAAGATAAATGTAAAGCGGATGAGCTAACCGTTGATGAGCTCATTGGTTTAAGGGATCAGCTAGAGATTGAATACTCCAAAGCAGCTCAGTTTTTAAAAGAACAAATTAAAACTTCCGAGCAAGAAGATGAATTAATCGATTAATTTTTATAAGCTATAAAAAGGGCTAAATAGCCCTTTTTTAAAAAAATTTAAATACATTATTTTTCTGGCGGTCGATAGCCTTCAATTTCTACATCTTTGCCTTCAAATAAAAAGCCAACCATTTGCTCTTCTAAAAAAGTGCGATGCTCTGGATCCATCATATTAAGATGCTTTTCATTGATCAACATTGTTTGTTTATGCTGCCATTGTGCAAAAGCTTCTTTAGAAATGTTATTAAAAATCTTTTCGCCAATTTCACCTGGATATAACTGAAACCCAAGGCCTTCAGCTTCTTTTTGTAACTTTTGACAAAATACTGTACGTGCCATAATTAATTCTCTTTAGCGCTAAATGCTAACAGTTTAACCTATTGGTGCGATTTGTTTAACCAACTTTTTAGTTGGGGCAGCCAAACCTACCTCAACAGATTGATCTAATGGATACCAGACTAATTGCCTGTCGTTTACGACATCTAAAAAACTATCAATATTGAGCACATGTGGGTTTATCGTCAATTCAAAATGTGAGAACACATGCACAAATGGATCAAGCGACTCTAACTCTATTTTAAATCCCTGTTGAACTAAAAATGCCTCCAAATCTTGACGCTCGTTAAATTCAAAAAAGCCAAAAAGACCACCCCAAATACCCGAACTAGGCCTTTTCTCCATTAAAACTTTATCATCACATTTTATAATTAACTGGTGACAGCTTTTTTTAGGGCTTGCTTTTTTAGGTTTTGAGTGAGGAAACTCTTTTACTTTGCCAGCATTAAAAGCGCCGCAGTGGCTATTCAATGGACACGCTTGGCAATCAAAACGACTTCGAGAGCATAAGCTTGACCCCAAATCCATCATCGCTTGATTAAACTCTGTCACATTGTTTTTAGGTGTTAATTGCTCTGATAAATACCAAAGCTGATTCTCTACTTTTTTTACACCATACCAGCCTTCAATCATAAAATAACGCGCCAATACTCGTTTAACATTGCCATCTAAAATTGGATGATGCTGGCCAAGCGACAACGACAGTACAGCTCCCGCTGTGGAGCGCCCTATCCCTGGTAATGCAATAACCTCTTCAAGTGTTTGAGGAAACTCTCCGTTGTACTTATCGCGTACTATTTTAGCTGTTTTATGAAGGTTACGAGCACGGGCGTAATAACCTAAGCCCGTCCAATGATGCAATACGTGATCTTCATCAGCATTTGCCAAAGCAATAATATTTGGAAAGCTCTCCATAAATCTTTCAAAGTAAGGAATAACAGTAACAACTTGGGTCTGCTGAAGCATTACCTCAGACACCCATACTTTATAGGGTGTCTTGCCTAACTGCCACGGAAGCGTTTTACGACCATGAAGGTGATACCAATCAACCACTTGGTTTGAAAACCAATGAGACTGTTCTTTATTTAGATCTAACATATTATAACTTTCACTCGTGCTCAATGGCGGCTCAGTCTATTGCAGTTATTAAAAAGATCAAGCTATAGGGGGTGTAAAATAAGCTAATACTTGTGATTGGCGGCTTGGTCAGGGATAATACGCAACCATTTTTATACACATTGTTTTTGTCAGGCCAATAATATGAGTGAATCAAGCAACAGTAATCTTGAGCAAGCTAAGCAAGAAGGTAAATACATCCGCACTATTCGCAGTTTTGTAAAACGCGAAGGTCGATTAACCAAAGGTCAAGCCGCAGCAATTGAAAAATGCTGGCCAACTATGGGCTTAGAGCATAAAAACGGCATGCTTAATTTAAGCGAAGTTTTTGGTAATAATAATGATGTAGTGCTTGAAATTGGTTTTGGTATGGGCAAATCGCTTGTAGAGATGGCAAAAAATGCGCCGCATCTAAATTTTATAGGTATTGAAGTACATCGCCCTGGCGTTGGCGCATGCTTAATGGACGCTGATGAAGCGGGTATTACAAATTTACGTATTTTTGAACATGATGCAATTGAAGTACTTGCAGATTGTATTGCAGATGAAAGCCTGACAACACTGCAATTGTTTTTCCCAGATCCTTGGCATAAAAAGCGCCATCATAAACGTCGTATTGTGCAAGCTGAGTTTGTTGAAAAATTAAGAACTCAACTAAAAGTGGGCGGCGTTTTTCATATGGCCACAGATTGGGAAAACTACGCTGAACATATGCTTGAGGTTATGAAAGTGGCTCCTGGCTTTAAAAATCAGTCAGAGACGAACGATTACGTTCCACGCCCAGATTTGCGCCCGTTAACTAAGTTTGAACAACGTGGTCATCGCTTAGGACATGGCGTATGGGATTTAATGTTTGAGCGCACTAAGTAATTAATAACTTTAAAGACTCTTTTTAACTCTAATAAAACTAAACATATGTAAGGCAAAGCCATTTATGAGCGTATTAACCAACCCTAGTTTACTGTTACTTCGAAATAGCGAGGAACTAACGGGTAAATCTATCTTGGTGGTCAACTTTGCTCAGGATGGCTTTTTAACTGAACTTAAAAAACTTAATCCGCAAAGTAAAATAACTGCATTTAGCTATAATCATGCCAATGGCGAATTTGCTAAAAATACGAAAGATGTTGATATTTTCATTGATCATACAATTTCAGGCCACAGCTACGACTTAGTAATTCTTTACTACCCCAAATCAAAACCTGAACTATTAATGACGCTCGATAACATTCGCGCAGTTATTACAACTGACGCCAAACTGTTAGTTGTAGGCGAAAACAAAAGCGGCGTTAAGTCAATTGAAAAACAATTGGCAGGTAAAACTGTTTATAGTAATAAAATTGATTCTGCAAAACATTGTGTTCTTTATTCTTTTTCTGAAATTAAACAACACCTTCGTTTTGATATAACTCAATACCATAAACAGTTTTTAGTCACTGTCGCGGATACAGAATTTACAGCAATTAGCGTACCGGGTGTATTTAATCACGGCGGTTTAGATATTGGTACAAAGGTACTACTTGAAAACGCGCCAACCATTAAGCAAGGTAAAGTGCTGGACTTTGGTTGTGGTGCGGGCTTAATAGCTACATTTTTAGGCTTAAAAAATCCAGCTCTAGATTTTACATGTAGTGATGTAAGTGCGTTGGCTACCTATGCAACTGAGCAAACTCTAAAGCTTAATAGCATTAAAGGCGAAGCTTTATTAAGCGATGGCCTTAACAGCATTACGGGTAAATTTGACCTAATCATTAGCAACCCGCCATTTCATACAGGCATATCTACTGATTACACAGTCGCTGAAGCTTTTTTATCAAACGCCAAGCAACATCTAACTAAGACGGGTAAATTGAATATAGTGGCAAACAGCTTTTTAAAATATACTCCGATTCTTGAAACGCAATTTGATAATTATCAAACCGTGTTCAAAAGCAACAAATTTGCAGTATACAGTAGCTAGATATTTACATGGGTTGGGTGATTTTGTGCTCAACCCTACTTACGAATAGATATAATGTTTAATTTTTTCCTCCATTTCCCTTCGCCTTTGCTAAACTTAAATTTCAATCATTACAATTAACTCAGTCGACGATGACATAATGCCTAAAAAAGTACATCAAAGCAGTATCCGCAAAGCATTAATAAATTTAATCATGCTGATAACCGCTATTTGTTTATCGTTATCTATCTCTATTTCCACTTATTTAAGCGTAAAAGAACAGAAACAATTAATTATTAGTAAACTTGTTATCCTCTCTGAAATTGTGGCTTTTGATGCTAGTAACTCAGTCATCAATGATGATCGACAAACAGAAGAAAAACGATTGAAGTCGTTTGATAAAATTCCACTAATAAAAAACATTCATATTTATTCTATTGAAAAAAAATCACAGCAACCTGCATTTTTTATCAGCTTTAATGCAAAAAAAACACCACCTGTACCGCTTAAAATAGACAGTATAAATGAATTAAAAACGCCCAATATAGTAAATGATCACATTGAACTTATACGCCCTATTTATAATAATAAAGAACTCGTTGGCTATGTTTATATGCGCGGCAGCCTTGAAAGTTTAGATGACTATATAAAACAAAAAATCTTTATTGATATATTATTGACCTTATTAATACTCGTTGTTGTTTATTTCATCGCTATTAAGGTACAAAAACGAATTGCTAAACCTATTGAGCAGCTGAGTATGCTTTTGCAGGATGTATCTAAAAATCATAACTACGATGCCCGTGCACCTGCAACAAACGTGAAAGAAATTACTGCACTTTCTAATAGCTTAAATATTATGCTAACCAGAACTCAACGACAGCTAAAGCGACATGAAAAAGATAAAGAAGAAATAAAACAACTTAATCAGAGCCTTGAGGGAAAAGTAAATCAACGAACAATTGCACTCAGAGAAGCCAATCAAGAATTGCTCGCAACATTAGAGCGAATGCATCAGTATCAGACGCAAATTGTTGAAAATGAAAAAATGGCTTCCCTCGGACAAATGGTTGCAGGGGTAGCTCACGAAGTTAACACGCCTATAGGGCTTGGGATCACAAGTTCAACTTTATTACGTGATAAACTCGCTGATGTTCGAATTAGTTTTGATGAGAAAAAACTAACCTCCAATCAATTGAAGCGCTTTATAGATGAAGGCATCGAAAATTTAGATTTAATTTATCGTAGTTTAAATCGCGTCGCCGATTTAATTTCCAACTTCAAAAAAGTAGCGGTTATTCAAGATGACGGTGCTAAAACACATATTAATATTCATAAACTTATTAGCGATATATTAATATCAATACATTCCGAGCTAATTGTAAAAAAACCTACAATTACAATTAACTGCCCCACTGACTTAATCGTCCAAAGCAAACCAGAGCCTTTACAGCAAATATTTCAGCAGCTACTACTCAATTCAATTATTCATGGGTTTGTAGGCATTGAAAATAATAAAATAGTTATTGATATTGAACAAGCACAAGAGCATATAATTATAACCTACAGCGATAATGGCCAAGGTGTTGATAAAACAATTCAACATCGAATTTTTGATCCCTTTGTAACATCAAAAAGAGGGCAAGGCGCGAGTGGGCTTGGTATGCACTTAGTTTACAATTTAGTAACTCAAGCGTTAGGCGGTAGAATTCTATTTGATTTAGAAGAAAAACAGGGAACCCGATTTATAATTACAATACCCTAAAATAAATATTACTAAAAGTGCATAAACTTAAGGTTTGTACTTGAATTACGACTTTATGGCCTCATTTAAGAGGCATGTGGTGTATAGTGAAAAACTATTTAATTTCATTAAATAATTAATACAAAATACTTTATGAACTTTATCGTATTTGTGATATCACATACATTGATGAAAGGTTAGAAAATGATATAATTTCGCTTTGAATTAGTCTGATAATTTTAAATATCTTTATACCGTTGATGGATGTATCAACTTTTAGAGAAAATCGCTTCGACGCTTATAATTCAAACAGCTGCATCCGCTAATATATCGATTAAACAGTAGTTTTTGCATAGCCCTTTTTAGGTAGACTTTGGATCCCTCTACTGTTTTATTTTTATCCAAATTGTTTTTACTTGTTAACAATTAGATAAGATTCTATAATCTCTAGCAATTGATTTTTATAAAATAAGATCGGTTTTTTTGTACGTAAAACAATCCAAAAAGGTTAATAAATAATGCAAACGCCAGTCATTCTAATCGTAGAGGATGAAGACGTAACTCGACTAAACCTCGTTAGTTTATTTGAAGCTGAAGGTTACAAAGTTATTGAAGCCATTGATGGCGATGATATGCATGACAAGCTTACAAATAATGATGACGTCAATCTTGTAGTTATGGACATCAATCTTCCAGGTAAAAACGGCCTTATATTAGCCCGTGAATTACGCCAAAAGCGTAAAGTAGGCCTTATTTTCTTAACTGGCCGTGATAACGACGTTGACCGCATTTTAGGTCTTGAAATTGGTGCAGATGATTACATCACCAAACCGTTCAACCCACGTGAATTGACTATTCGAGCTCGTAATCTAATTACTCGAACAGCTCTAGGCGGTGAAGAATCAACACTAGAAACAAATGGTGTTATTACGTTTAATGGTTGGGAACTTGATGAAAATAGCCGTTGCCTTACTTCTCCAAGTGGTGACGCTAAACGTTTACCTAAAGGTGAATATAGAGCACTGCGCTTGATGCTTGATTCTCCAGGTCGTATTTTTAGCCGTGAGCAATTAATCAAACATATGACTGGTCGTGAACTTCGCGCAAATGACCGCACTGTTGACGTTACTATCCGTCGTATTCGTAAGCATTTTGAAAGCGACAACTCAACGTCGGAGCTAATTAGCACCATCCACGGTGAAGGTTATCGCTTTATAGGTAAAATCGACAGCTAATTAAAATAATTCACTGTTATTCTAATTGTTGTAAAAATAAATGAAGGGCTTGTTGCCCTTCATTTATTTTATCTGCTAATACATTCAACCACTCTTTTAATACATCATCAGTTTCCTCTGTAGCACCATGCTCCATGACTTTTGCATGTAACTGCACATCATTTAAGCCAACCGAACCTGCCGCTCCTTTGAGCTTGTGCGCTACAGATTTGTATTCTTCTCTATCACCTGCATTTAATGAAGTCAGTAGCTCTTGCTGATACTGTGGATTAAGTTTTTCAAATAACTGACTACTGCGCCTAAATACAACTAAGCCCATAGAGTTAACAAAGTCTTCAATTGTTTCAGCATCGAGTAAATGCGCATTAATACCAATAAGAGCCTCATCACTTACTTTTAATTGTGGTGTACTACTCTCAATTTGCTTTATATCAAATAAATCAGCCAGCATTTTATCAAGCTTTACAGTATTAATAGGTTTTGCGAGCGCACCTTGTATAGATATACCTTTAAGCTCTTCTTCTGCACTTCTTACATTAGCCGTCAGTGCCACTATTGGTAATTTATCAAAATGGCTATCTGCTCTTATCTGCCTCGCTACTTCATCGCCATTTATATCAGGCAATTGCATGTCGAGTAAGACTAAATCTAAATCATCTTCAGTTTCGACAAAAGACAAAGCGTCTTCGCCCGTTTCGGCCCACAGTACTTCATGACCTCGCTGCTCTAATAAGTTAGTTGCAATTTCAGCATTAAGCGGCACATCTTCTACCAATAAAATATAGAGTCCACGGCCAACATAACTTTGCTCTGTTGGTGCTATACATAGATTGAGTGGAATTTGGACTGTAAAGCAGCTGCCCTCACCTTCGCTACTTTCAACGGTGATCACACCTCTCATTGCACTAACCAGCGCTTTGGTAACCGACAAGCCTATTCCAGAGCCAATGGCATTAGTCCCTTTTAAATCAGGTGCTTTATAATACATATCAAATATACGCGGTAGCTGCTCTGGTGGAATACCTTGGCCTGTATCTGATATTTTCATTATTAGCCAAGGGCCTTCAATACGATTCTCACGCACACATTCAAGTTTAACTTCACCGCTTTGAGTAAACTTAACTGCATTATTTATTAGATTCCAAACGACTTGACGCAAACGAGTAGGATCGAGCAATGCATATATATCAAGCATACCGCTGCGCTCAATATTAAATTCAAGATCTTTTTGCTCAGCAATAAGTCCCGCAAAATTAACAACATCGTTTATAAAGTCAGAGACATTAATAGGATTAGTTGCTATATCAAGCTGCTCTCTGTCTATTTTGTCTAGATCTATAATATCGTTAAAAATATTACCTAGCGTTTCAGCGCTCGAAAAAATAGTATTACTCCAGCTACGCTGTTGTTTATCTAGATCTGTATCAAGCAGCATACGCGTTAACCCTACAATACCATTTAGCGGTGTCCGCAATTCGTGGCTGAGGGTGGCAATAAATTTCCCTTTATCTTTATAGGCGGTTTCGAGTGCTTGAGCGGCCTCTTTACGGCTCGTAATATCACGGCCAAAGCCAAGTAAGCCGATATAATCACCTTCGTCATTAATGAAAGGAAGTTTACGCAACTCAAACCAACGTTTTTCACCTTCAACATCGTAGCCAACATCAATTGTTATCGCTTGATGGGTTTGCTCTACCTGCTTATCTGTTTCTAGTACTTCAGACAAAAACTCACTTGGAAACGTTTGCTCTGCCGTTTTACCAATAAGCTCAGCACTCGTTTTACCCATCACCTCTTCAAACATTTTATTACAACCCGCAAATACGCCATTATTATCACGGTAATAAAATAAATCAGGGGACGAATCAACAATTGAGCGTAATAACATACCTTGCTGCGCAAGCTCTTGCTGCGTTTTTTTACGCTCTGCTATCTCTTTACGAAGCTCTTCAATTGCACGGTGTTTAGCATGAAACGCCATTTTACGTTCGTCGATCTCAACATTTAATCGACTAATGTTATCTTTGAGTGTTTGGTTTAATAGTTTTTCCTGCTTAGTAGCACTATCAAGATAAGCATACGAAGCATCTAATTGACGAATTGAATTTAATAATACACTGATGACTAACGGAGAAACCACTGCGGTAAAAAAGATGACGGCTAAAATATCAACAAGGTGAATTTCCCCTACAGCCACATAATAAAACATGCTTGATAAAATAAGCGACGCTGTCAGAAATAGCGTATAGCAAGCAACGGCCGCTTTAAACTCACCAAATCGAGTTATCAGGCTAGAAAGAATTCGAACCCAAGGGCTCAAAGAGTAATCGGTCATAGTTAAGTTTATCTCTTAGCTGTGTGCTTAAATATAAATAGAGCAGAACAAAATACTAAACATATTATTTTCGCCGATTTTAGCATTTTTCTATTCGCTATTTTCATGTTGTGCGACAAAAATAGAAAAAATTCACCTTTGAAGATAGCGACAGTTAAAAGTCTTCGTTTCAGCCAGTGGTTATTTCATGTAAAATACGTCGCTTTATCATTGCTAATAACGAGTAACATACCATGCAAACTAACATGCCCGACATAGCCGACACGGCTCCCGCCTTACAAACCGGTAAGTTAGACTGGGTTGGCATGGCTGAAATTGAGCTGCCATTTATTTTTGAATCGCGCGACCTTGCTCCTGTTACCGTTAATGCGAAAGCCCGCGCATTTGTAAACTTGCATAAGGAAGATGCTAAAGGCATTCATATGTCGCGCTTATATTTAGCACTCGATGTACTTTCAACCGAGCAACAAGTTAATCCGCAGACGTTAGCTAACACACTCAATACCTTTATTAGTAGCCATGAAAATCTCAGTGACAAAGCGCAAATAGAATTTAAATTTGAATTACCACTGCGCCGAAAATCACTATTGAGTGGTAAAGTCGGCTGGAAGAGCTATCCATTAACATTAACCAGTACTATTGAGCACAATATAATTAGCTATGAGTTAACCGTCGATGTTACCTACTCATCAACTTGCCCATGCTCGGCAGCTCTCGCGCGTCAGCTTATACAAAATGCATTTAACGAAAAATTCAATCAAGATACATTAAGTCAAAAAGATGTTCACGAATGGCTTGGCACTACGCAAGGTATTGTTGCAACACCTCATTCTCAGCGTTCAATTGCTAATGTAAAGGTTAAACTCAACCGTGATATTAACGAGTTTGATGTTATAAACTTAATTAATACTCTTGAAAATGAGCTAAAAACACCTGTTCAGGCTGCTGTAAAGCGAGAAGACGAACAGGAATTTGCTCGTCTAAATGGCCAAAATCTGATGTTTTGTGAAGACGCAGCTCGCAAAATAAAAGCGAGTCTTGAAGCAAGCAACTATGCCGATTATTGGTTGCAAATCAATCATTACGAATCATTACATGCTCACGATGCCGTCGCGATAGCAGTGAAAGGAATTGAAAACGGATACAAAGCGTAAATTCAATTACATATAAATAAGATACGGCGGTAAATTCTTAACTGGCACTATTTAGGCACATAAATTGCTTTATAAAATTAGTGTCAATTTGTTGTTGTGGAGTTACCGTATGGAGTTCGCTTTATTATCAATTTTAGTATTAGTGGTAGGCGCATCAATCTTTGTGTCAAAGTTTAATGATGATGGCGGAAACCCTTATCCTTTTACGCGTAAGCAAAGTGTATTTACGCAAGTAGAAAGTGCGTTTTTAAATTTACTTGAACGTGCTGTTGGCGACCAATACAAAATAGTTA
Organism: Pseudoalteromonas sp. Ld19; assembly: GCF_045064135.1. NCBI lineage: Bacteria > Pseudomonadati > Pseudomonadota > Gammaproteobacteria > Alteromonadales > Pseudoalteromonadaceae > Pseudoalteromonas > Pseudoalteromonas sp. Ld19. Next base: position 47,800 of record NZ_JBISHA010000022.1, read on the forward strand.
GCCGCGTTAAGCTAATCGATGTAATTGACTGCAAAGAAGGTTTATCTGTTAAATCTAAACGAGCAGCAATTGCTAAGGCAAAAAACAAACAGCTTGATTTTGTATTAATAGATAAAGAAAAAATGACCATAGTGGCTGCCGTTGATCTCGTAAACAACGCGAATAAAGACGGTCATAAAGCACAGCGAGATTGGTTTGTTAATGGGGCATTAGAAGCAGCCGGCATCCCACATATTCGTATGAAAGTAAAATCAGGGTATCGCCCTTCAGAAGTGCGCGATGCCATTATGTTTAAGCTTGGTAAGCTTGGCTCTTCACAAACGCAGCGTCCTGTTCGTAACCGCGTCAGCAAACCAGCGGTGCTATCACCATCGCAAGCTAAAGCTCATTCTACTGCATTAGCTGAAATTTAAATCGGGCATTAATACATAAAAAAGCGAGCTGTTTAAAACTGCTCGCTTTTTTGTTTTTTATAACTAACTTCACGTATAATAAATTTATTCAAACTCAGGAATTTAAAACTATGAACGTTGGTATTATTGGCGCAATGGAGCCAGAAGTTAAAATTTTGCGTGAAGCCATGCAAAATCCACAAATTTTGACTAAAGCAGGTTTCACTTTTTATACTGGCGAATTGGCTGGTAATACAGTCACACTCGTTCAATCTGGTATTGGAAAAGTAGCCTCAACTATTGCAACTACCTTACTTATCGATAACTTTAAACCTGATTGTGTTATCAATACGGGTTCTGCAGGTGGTTTTGATCCATCACTTAGCGTTGGCGATGTAGTAATTTCATCAGAAGTGCGTCATCACGATGTAGATGTAACTGCTTTTGGTTATGAGATTGGCCAAGTACCTCAAATGCCAGCAGGTTTTACAGCTCACCCTAAATTGGTTGAAGCTGCGCAGCAAACAATTACACAAATTAGTGATGTTAAAACCTTAGTAGGTCTAATTTGTACTGGTGATACATTTATGTGTGACCCTGTACGTATTGATAAAGCACGTAATGACTTTCCTACAATGCTTGCTGTTGAAATGGAAGGCGCTTCAATAGCGCAGACGTGTTTTGCACTGAGCACCCCGTTTGTGGTTATCCGTTCGATGTCAGATATTGCCGGCAAAGAATCTCCGCAGTCGTTTGAAGAATACCTAGAAACCGCATCAATCAATTCATCTAAAATGGTTGTTGCACTTCTAGAAAAACTAACCGCTGTTAAGCTTTAAATGCTTAGCAATATTGTTCAAAACCATTTGGACTTTATTGCCTTTATTATAGCGCTCCTTGCTGAGCGCTTTATTCCTTTAGTTAGTTGGTATCATCCAAGTACAGCCTTAGTCGCTATTTTTCGCGCAATTGGAAAGCGTACTTATAAACCTAAAGAACCTGATAACTATCAATACTTGGCTGCAATGCTAGCTAGCACGCTTATTTTAAGTATTGTACTCATTATTGTTGTACTAATATTAGAGTTTGCTTTTTACCCTGAATTACTCGCCGGGCTTATTTTATACCTCTGCCTAGAAAGCAAAAGCGTAGACAAAAAAGCGATTCGCATTGCAAAGTTAACTAAACAAAACCAAAAATCTGCTGCTCGCGAACTTTTAAAGCCGCTACTGGCCCGTGATGTGAGCCAACTCTCTGCCCCTGGAATTATTAAAGCACTCATAGAGAGCTTAATATTACGCAGCGCTCGTTATTACTTTGTTGTTATATTTATATTTTTAGTACTTGGCCCAATAGCTGTGCTCGCCTATCGATTATTAACTTTGATTCAATATGCATGGCGTTCTGAAATAACTCCCAACAGTCCTTTTTTAGCACCACTTAAATTGATTCTCTTTGCTATAGAGTTTATTCCTATACGTTTACTTGCATTCACGGTGATTATCAGTAATGAAAGTAAACTCGCAGTACATTATATAAAGCATTACGGCAGGCACTTTTATCAAACAAATACCGGTTGGCTGCTAAGTGCTTTTTCTGCCTCGCTGGGAATACAATTAGGGGGACCTGCGATATATTTTGGCAAACGATTTAATAAAATGCGTATTGGTACTGACAGACTTCCTGTTGCAGATGATGTGCCGACTATAATTAATAGGTTAAACCAAATTCGTGCATTTTGGTTGTTAGTAATTGTGGCTGTGGAAGTATTAAAAGTAATTTAATACCAATCTGCTTATATATGGGGTCTATTTAACGTTAATAAAATTACGATAGGGCCTGTTGACCTTTCAGGATTAAAATTTGTTCAATCTAGGGGCGATTTAATCGCGGCGTGAGGTTTGTAACCTAGTGGGCTAAGTAAAAACCGAGCAACAAAGAGTAAATTGCCCCTAGGCAGAACCCAAGGGCAGCGCATGTTTGGCGTTTATGCTGCGTTATCGCCTATTTATGGGAATAACCACACTGCATAGGCTCTGCCTTGCTTAAATACCAATCAGTCGGCTGCAAATTTAACCTCGAAAGATAAACAGGCCCTAGAACTAGGCAAAAATTTTTGTATCTAGTTGTTCTAAATGAAAATTTTTTAACTACGTTATAGTGCAATTTAATTCGTTAAATTGATCAAAGATTTACGCAGTTTAGTATAATTGCTTGTATAGACTAAAAATAAAAATACAAAAAAACCAGCCTAAGCTGGTTCTTTTGTTTTTAAACTGTGCTTAAGCAACCGTAATGTTTGCAAACTTACGCTTACCTACTTGATAAATAGCCGTTGTACCCTTTGCTATTTCAAGTTTAGTATCAGTGATTTTCTCTTCACCATTGAGTTTAACCGCACCTTGCTTAATCATCCGCATTGCTTCTGAAGTGCTTGCTACTAAGTTTGCTTCTTTAAGTAAATTAGCAATCAAAATAGTGTCATCTTCAGTTGTTACAGTCATATCAAGAATTTCATCTGGTAGCGCTTTTTTCTGAAAACGCTGAATAAAATCGTCATGGGCTGCTTGCGCATCAGCCGCACTATGAAAGCGAGTTATTAACTCTTTTGCCAGTTCAATTTTGATATCGCGTGGGTTAGTTCCCTGCTCAACACGTTCTTTTTGAGCTGCAATTTCGTCTATAGAAAGCGCACTTAACAGATCGTAGTAACGCCACATTAGCACGTCACTAATTGACATTATTTTACCAAACATATCATTTGGCGCATCAGTAATGCCAATGTAATTGCCAAGCGATTTAGACATTTTTTGAACGCCATCAGTGCCTTCCAGCAATGGCATCATAAGTACTGTTTGTGGCTTTTGACCTTCAACTTTTTGAAGCTCGCGGCCCATTAATAAGTTAAAGCGCTGATCGGTACCACCCAGTTCTACGTCTGATTCAAGCGCAACAGAATCCCAACCTTGCACTAAAGGGTATAAAAATTCATGTATTGCAATCGGCTGACCACTACCATAACGCTTTTTAAAATCATCACGCTCTAGCATACGCGCAACGGTTTGGTTTGCAGCTAATTTAATCATACCTGCGGCACCTAGCTTTTCCATCCAAGTAGAATTAAATGCAACCGTTGTTTTTGCAGGATCAAGGATTTTAAACACTTGTTCTTTATACGTCTCAGCATTAGCAAGTACGTCTTCACGAGTAAGTGGTTTACGCGTTACGTTTTTACCCGTTGGATCACCAATCATGCCGGTAAAATCACCAATTAAGAAAATAACCTCATGGCCTAAGTCTTGAAAAGTCTTCATTTTATTAATTAGTACAGTGTGGCCTAGGTGTAAATCAGGTGCCGTTGGATCAAAACCAGCCTTAATTTTTAACTTTTTGCCCGACTTAAGTTTTTCAACTAATTCGTCTTCAATTAATATTTCTTCTGCACCGCGTTTTATCTCTGCTAGAGCGGTTTGTAAATCCACTTTGTATTACTCCAAAATTCTGCCGACGAAGGGGGCGACTAGTTACTTGCGCAATCTCGGTTTAATAAGCTTTAAACCGAATCTATATGTGTAGCTAACATAACAAATTTTTAATCAATTTAAACAACTTTTTGATCGATTCATGCAACTAAATAAAAACAAAGCCGTCTTAATTTGTTGTGCAGTTAAAAAAGGTTTTAAAAGCCCGATTTTAGCGCAATTTGCCGCCAGTTTAAATCTACAAAATACTGGTATTCGTAGATTATTAGGTATATCCTGCAATATTACGTATTTATTATCTTGACAGCAGGAAAAGGCACTTTATGGTTCACGTGGTTAACACGCTCCCCAAAAAACACAAATTGCTTATCTTAGGCCTAGTTTCTGCGATCATCGGCTTGACCTTTCTTCCATCCGAAAAAGCAACCGCTTCCAAAGACAACAGTGCAAACGCACTAGAAATTGGTAAGCGTTATGAATTACTCGTTAAAGTTGATAGCAAAGAAAAACTAACAGAGTTAAATTCAGAGCACGCCGCAGAAAAACTACCTGAGTATAATCTAGTCGATCACCAAGTTAAAAATGGTGACAACTTAGCAATCATATTTAAACGCGCAGGCTTTTCAGCTCAAACGCTCTACAAGCTTGTTAATACTAATGCCGAAACGCGAAAGCTTACTAAAATCCACCCAGGAGAAGTATTAAGTTTTGCAACGTCAGCAGATGGCGAGCTCGCTCAATTACGCTATGTTATTTCTAAAACCGACACATTATTTATTACTCTAAATGATGAAGGTAACTACGATACAGCCATCGATAGTAAAGAAATTGAAACTCTAACAAAAACGGCTGGTGGCGAAATAGCTAACAACTTTTGGACCTCTGCCATTGCAGCAGGTTTAAGTGAACGCCAAATAATGAACTTTGCTGATATATTTGGCTGGGATGTTGATTTTGCAAACGACATTCGCAAAAACGATCAGTTTGGTTTAATTTACGAGTCTCATTACGTAGATGGTGAATTTATTGGCACTGGTAAAATTATTGCAGCTGAATTTATTAATCAAGGGCAACGTTTTTCTGCTATTCGTCACACCGATGGAAGTTTTTATACGCCTGAAGGGCGTAGTATGAAAAAAGCATTTTTACGTGCACCTGTCAGCTTTAAATATATTAGTTCGAGCTTTAACCCTCGCCGCTTACACCCAGTGACAGGAAAAGTTAGAGCTCACCGAGGTATCGACTTTGCAGCACGCACCGGTACACCAGTCGTTGCATCTGGTAACGGTAAAGTAATTAAAGCGGGTTACAGTAAATACAATGGCAACTACGTATTTATTAGCCACGGTACACAATACGTAACTAAGTACTTACACCTAAATAAAAAACTAGTTAAAACAGGGCAAAAAGTTAAACAGGGCCAAAAAATTGGTACTGTAGGATCTACTGGTCGTGTTACTGGCGCGCATTTGCATTATGAGTTTTTAGTCAACGGTGTTCATCGTAACCCTAAAACGGTAAAGCTACCTAAATCTGAGCCATTACCGCGCTCAGAACTTGCTAAATTTAAACCTATTGCAGATAGCTTTATTGCCCAACTTGAGCGCAATCGCGAGCTACAATTAGCACTTAAATAAAGTTTATTTATAAGTATTAAAAAAGCCTTTGCAGGATTAACCGGCAAAGGCTTTTTTGTATACGCTATAAACCATTAATACATTAATACATTAATGAGCTGAATAACCAAAGATACCATCACTAACGGCCATATATATTTACTGTACTTAGTTGCGCCTTCGAGTCCCATTTTACTTTGGTATTTTTCAAGTAATGGGATCAGCACAGCTAAGGCGACAAATAAACAAATTAAAATAACAAATATGTTCATAGTTAAACCTTATTTACGGTAATTCATGGCCTTTAGCACTGACATAAAGCGCGTACCAATGCTCTCGGGTTAACTCTACGTTTACAGCATCACAAGAAGCTTGAATTCGCTTAGCATTAGTTGTCCCAGTAATGGGCTGAATAGATGCTGGATGACGAAGTATCCACGCAAGTACAATTGCCTCAGCAGAAGTGCCATAAAGTGCAGCCAGCTTATTAACTAAAAGACTCGTATTTATATCAGCCTGAGATGCGTTTGATAAATTGCTTCCTGTGTATAGACCTTGGCACAGACTTCCCCAACTTTGTATTTGAATATCAAAGCTGCGGCAATATTCAATACACCCAGGTGTAAAATTGAGATTTTTACCATCGGTGTTACCGGTGTAAACGCCCTCATCAACAAACTGATGCTTTTGTAGGCTCGCTTCAATTTGATTAGCCACTATGGGCATATCAAGCGCATGCTGCAAAAAATTCATTTGGTGCTGCTGCATATTCGATACTGCAAAGTGTCGCACCTTGCCACTTTCTTTTAAACAACTAAATACACGGGCAATTTCATCAACTTCCATGAGTGGATCTGGGCGATGCAGCATAAGTACATCTAAATACTCTGTGTTTAGTCGCTTTAAGGACGCTTCAACAGATTGCTCAATCCAGTTAGCCGAAAAGTCGTAGCGTTTTGGCCCTAAGTCATCTTCAAAACGAATGCCACACTTAGATTGCAGATATATGTGTTCTCTAAGGTTTGATCGTTCACTTAACACCTTACCAAATACTTGTTCAGCTTTACCAAAAGTATAAATATCTGCATGATCAAAAAAGTTAATACCGCCTTCAATAGCGCTATCTATACATTCATGAGTTTGTTTAACGTGCGTGTCAGTAATTGCGTCTTTATTCCAACCGCCGCCCAAGCCCATACATCCAAATACAAGCTTACTAACGTTCGGTAAATATTTTGCTAGAGGAGTGTGGAGCATTTTGACTATCCTTAAAATTGCGAAGAGTATCCACTGTAAACAAAAAGCGCTAAACAAGAAACCATTAAGCGATGAGAAATTAATAACAAAAAAAAGCGCAGTAAACTGCGCTAAATCATTTATAAACTACCAGGTTAATTATCAACCAACAAGTGCTAATAAAATACCCGCGGCAACTGCACTACCAAGTACACCCGCTACGTTGGGCCCCATTGCATGCATAAGCAAAAAGTTATGTGGATTACTTTCAAGGCCAACTTTATTAACCACTCGCGCGGCCATTGGCACTGCAGATACACCCGCTGCACCAATTAATGGGTTGATAGGTGTTTTAGATATGCGATTAAGTCCTTTTGCCATAAATACGCCTGATGCCGTACCAATTGCAAAAGCCAGTGCGCCAAGCACTAAAATACCAATCGTCTCAACCGTTAAAAACTTATCTGCGGCTAGTTTTGAACCGACCGCCAACCCTAAAAATATAGTGGTTACATTGATGATTTCGTTTTGCGCACTGTTGCTCAATCTATCAACAACCCCTGACTCACGCATTAAGTTACCTAAGCAAAACATCCCCACTAGCGGTATTGCTGCTGGTAAAAACATGGCAGTTAAACTAAGCACCATAAGCGGAAAAATAATCTTTTCTTTTTTAGATACTTTACGCAGCTCTGGCATTTTAATTTTGCGCTCTTCTGGTGTTGTTAATGCACGCATAATTGGCGGCTGAATAATTGGCACCAATGCCATGTATGAGTATGCCGCGACCGCAATTGCGCCGAGTAAATCAGGAGCTAGTTTTGATGCTAAAAATATTGCAGTAGGGCCATCGGCACCACCAATAATAGCAATAGCGGACGCATCCTGTAGGGTAAACTCAAAGCCTGGCACATAGTTTAGTAATATCGCGCCAAACAAAGTCGCAAAAATACCAAACTGTGCAGCCGCACCTAATAACAGCATACGAGGGTTTGCAATAAGTGCACTAAAATCAGTTAGCGCTCCAACCCCCATAAATATCAACAGCGGAAAAATCCCCGTATCAATACCTACATAATATACGTAGTACAAAAGTCCACCAGGGTCTGATAAACCAGCCACGGGTATGTTTGTTAATATAGCGCCAAAGCCAATAGGTAATAACAGCAATGGTTCAAAGCCTTTAACTATCGCTAAAAATAAGAGTAAACAACCTACCGCAATCATTATTAGCGATGGGATTGTAAAGTTAGCGATGCCCGTTGCATGCCAGAGGTTTAAAATACCGTCCATCCTCTATTTACTCCTTATGCTAATGCAATCATAGCGTCGCCCGTTGTAACTGAGTCACCCTCAGAAACAAGTACTTCAGCAACAGTACCCGTGTGCATGGCACGCACTTCCGTTTCCATTTTCATGGCTTCCATTATGATAACTACATCACCTTCATTTACCACTTGCCCCGCTTTTACTTTAACCTTAAAAATATTACCCGCTAAAGGTGCGTTAAGTGTCTCGCCCGAGGCAACCGACGCAGACTGGGGCATATGCTCGGAATCTTTTAAGGTTACTTCTTTAAGCTCACCGCCTTGCGCTACTACTACGTCGTAAACTTTACCGTCTACTTTTACGCTGTATTGCTCGGCCTTTACGCTGTGATTATTTAAAGCAGATTTAGAGGGTGCTTTATTGCTTTTATCTTCAACACAAGGCACTGGTTCAAATGCATCTGGGTTGTTACGATTTTTAATAAATTTTAAACCAACTTGTGGGAATAATGCATAAGTTAGTACGTCATCAATTTGCTCATCAGCCAGTGTTAAACCTTGCTCTTGCGCTTCTTTTAACAACTCAGCTTCAAGCGTTGCAAGCTCAGGCGCAATATTATCAGCAGGACGACAAGTAATAACCTCTGCACCATTAAGTACACGCTCTTGTAGATCTTTATTCATTGGCGCGGGTGTTAAGCCATACTCACCTTTTAATACGCCCGCAGTTTCTTTAGTAATTGTTTTGTAGCGCTCACCTGTTAGCACGTTGAGTACCGCTTGAGTGCCTACAATTTGCGACGTGGGTGTTACTAATGGTAAAAAGCCTAGATCTTCTCGTACGCGCGGTATCTCGAGTAAAACCTCATTAAGCTTATCTGCTGCGCCTTGCTCTTTAAGCTGGTTTTCCATATTTGTAAGCATGCCACCAGGTACTTGAGCGAGCAAAATACGTCCGTCAACCCCTTTTAAACTACCTTCAAATGCCGCATATTTTTTACGTACGTCTCTAAAGTAAGCCGCTATTTCTTCTAGATGATTTAAATCAAGTTCGGTGTCACGTTCGGTTCCTTCAACAATTGCCACAATGGTTTCGGTTGCTGAATGTCCGTAAGTCATGCTCATAGATGAAATAGCGGTATCAAGCATATCAATGCCCGCATCGATCGCCTTTTGATAAGTTGCTGTACTTAAACCAGTTGTAGCGTGGCACTGCATAGCAATAGGAACCGATACGGTTTCTTTAAGTGCTTTAATTAGTTTTTCAGCGTCGTATGGTTTTAATAAACCCGCCATATCTTTAATACAAATTGAGTGGCAACCTAAATCTTCTAATTGCTTAGCTAGCGTTAGCCACATATCAAGCGTGTGCACAGGACTTACAGTATAAGAAATAGTACCTTGAGCATGTGCGCCTACTTTTATAGCCGCTTTAATCGCTGTTTCAAGGTTACGTACATCGTTCATTGCATCGAAAATACGAAAAACATCAACACCATTTTTATGTGCGCGCTCTACAAATTTTTCAACCACGTCATCTGCGTAATGGCGGTAACCTAATAAGTTTTGACCACGTAATAACATTTGCTGCTTAGTATTAGGCATTGCTTTTTTAAGTGCACGAATACGTTCCCATGGGTCTTCGCCTAAATAACGAATACACGAATCAAATGTAGCACCACCCCACGATTCAATAGACCAATAACCTGCGTTATCTAATTTACTAGCAATTGGCAGCATATCGTCAAGGCGCATTCGGGTTGCGAGTAATGATTGGTGCGCGTCGCGTAATACCAATTCTGTTAATTTTAATTTAGCCATGAATATGCCCCTTATTTATTATTTGATTTGTACTGAGCAATGGCAGCACTAATAGCAGCGATGTGCTCATTAGGCACACCTTGAGATTTAAAAGACGGCGATTTAGCTGGTATTGCTACCTCTGGTTCGCTAAAGCGCGTTACCAAACTTGACATAAGCGTTACTGCACCAATTAATATCGACAGAAATACAAACACCCCAACCATACCGGTGAGCATTAAACTACCAGCTGTTGTGAGTAGAGCACCTATATCCATTTATTTCCCCTTGAAACCTACATTGAAATAAAAAATCAATTTAATTAAATATTTATTCACTGGATGATAACAAAACCAATAACTTTGTCTACACCTTGTAAATTGGTAAAACCAATTAATCTTAAAACAACATGCCACCCAATTAATTTACATGCTGTAGGCCAACAAAAACAGGACCTACAATACATAGAGTGAATAACAACTATAGCTAAAAATTATATATAAGTTGTTAATTAACTATTTAACCTAGTAAAAATAGACATTAAAAATTATAAAAATCATAAAGAAACCTCACAATTGCAAATTGGTCTTACCAAATAAAATATATCCAGTAAATATTTATCAGTAGTTTTCAGTAGTGTGAATAAGTTACATAACAAAGCGTAAAAGTTACTAACCAATTAAAAATAAAACACACACAAAAACCATAACCGCATGATATTAAACAAAAATAAATATTGGCATGTAACTGGCATTAGTTATTGTGAGCAAAATTTATAAACCAAGGAGAAAACAATGTTACGCTGGACAATTACATTTCTAGTTATTGCTTTAATCGCTGCAGTGTTAGGTTTTGGTGGCATCGCAGGTGCCGCAGCTGGTATAGCAAAAATTATATTTTTTATCTTTATAGTACTTTTAGTGATTTCATTAGTTTCAGGTGCACTACGTGGAAAATCTCCCAGGTAGATAAAGCACTAACTAACACTAAAATTTAATTTAAACTTACAAGGAATCACATTATGAAATCTACAACTTTAAAAGCAGCACTAATTGGTCTATTCGCAAGTTTTTTCATCATGGGTTGTGAAGACAACCATGCGGAAGACGCAGGCGAACGTATTGACGAAGCAGTAACTGACGTGCAGAACAAAGTAGAAGATGCATGCGAAGAAGTTAAAGAAGGCGTAAACGCTGAAGAAACTAACTGTTAATACTTTTAGCACCGCTAAAAAACGGCTCTTGAGCCGTTTTTTTGTGTCTGCAATAAAATCACTGACTATAAAGCTGCTCATTTAGAGGTTAGCTTGTTAAAATAGAAAAAAATGATACTTTAAATAAGATAATATGGCATTTACAACGACCTACACACTCGATAAACCCTATTTTTACGAGTGCTTTGATGAATCACTGCCTTACAGTAAACGCGCAAAACCTAAGTATTTTTTACTTGTGTTGCTCGTTGCACTTGGTTTATTTGGTATTTATGGGTTAAATGATCACTACTTAGGATCGTTTTTGATTATGCTTGGTGTACTAGAGTGCGTCGCTTTTTACTATCGCAGACCTTGGTGGGTAACCAGACAAATGCTTAGTAGAGCTTCTGGCTCAGAAGTAACACTTACCTTCGATGACGACGGTATTAAATCTGCCAATCATTACAAAAACTATCAATTAGCATGGCAAGACATCAATACAGTAATAGATACGCAGCAAGGTATCCTGCTTCAAAATAAAAGCGGTATGCAGTATATTTCAAAGCAAATTCTCAGCTCTGAAATACTCGATTTCATAAGCAAAAAAACCACTCAATGAGTGGTTTTTTAATATAGCCCAGTAAAGTACTCAGCTATTTATACGTGTTGATTAAGCATTGCCCGGATTTGGGTTCGACTTTTCAGCTTGTATGCGCATATAAATCTCTTCACGATGCACTGATACGTCTTTTGGTGCATTAACACCGATTCGAACTTGATTTCCTTTAACACCTAGCACGGTAACTGTTACTTCGTCACCAATCATTAGGGTTTCACCCACTCTACGAGTTAGTATTAGCATTCTATTGCTCCCATGTTCCAATATAAATTATAAGATTCCGCTTAAACATATTAATGAAAATCAGACTGAAAAGTAAGTAAAAACTACCAATCTATTCATTTTCTGTTAAAAATGCTTTATGTAATGCACGAACAGCCAACTCTAGGTACTTTTCATCTATTAAAACTGAAATTTTAATCTCTGAAGTAGACACTAAAACAACATTAATATTTTCCTGTGCTAATGCATCAAAAAATAAACTAGCGACACCAGAATGCGATTTCATACCCATCCCCACAGCAGACACTTTAGCAACTGTGGTTAACCCGCCTACATTTTGAGCACCGAGTTGAACTTGTTGCTCAGAGATTAATTCAAGTGCTTGCAGGTAATCATTCGAGTGCACTGTAAAAGCATAGTCTATTTTTTCAAAGTTATGATTAACTTGATTAATCATATCTATTTCGATGCCATTATCGGCAAAAAGTTTCAATATTTTTGAAAGATTTTGCGTACCTGCTGGAACGTCTTCTACTTTAATTAAGCACTCATCGCGATTAAACGCAATTCCCGATACCACCTTGTTTGGCATATCGCTCTCCTCAAAACTTATTAACGTGCCTTCATCGGGATTAAAGCTCGAAAGCACCCTAAGTGGCACATTGTGCCTACCTGCAGCTTCTACTGAGCGTATATGCAAAACTTTCGCCCCTAAACTTGCCAGCTCCAGCATTTCAGCAAATGTAACTTGGCCCATTCTGCGCGCGTTGGGCTCGACACGAGGATCTGTAGTATATACGCCGTCAACGTCTGTATAGATCTGGCATTCGTCGGCTTTTATGGCTGCTGCTATTTCGACAGCCGATGTATCGGTGCCACCGCGTCCAAGCGTTGTAATGTTGCCCTCAATATCACGTCCCTGAAACCCAGCAATAATAGCAATACGATTATGCTCAAGCTCATGCTTTAAGCGCGTAGCAGCAACCTCTGCAATGCGAGCTTTACCAAACATGTTATCGGTTAATATATTGACTTGATCGGCTAATAAACTCACCGCTGAGTGGCCACGTTTTATAATAGCCATAGCGAGCAGTGATACAGAAACCTGCTCTCCAGTGCTAATAAGTACATCGAGTTCACGGCTACTCGGGCGAGTATCTATTTGTTTGGCAAGATTAATTAAGCGGTTGGTTTCTCCCGACATAGCCGAGAGCACCACAACCACTTGATGTCCTTGTTGTCTGGTTTTTACAACAAGGTCGGCAACCGCTTCAATTCGCTCTATTGAGCCGACCGAAGTGCCACCGAACTTTTGAACAATAAGCGCCACTTAGGCTTAAGTACGCTCAGTTAACCAAGCAGTAACGCTATCCAGTGCAGTAGCAAGGTTTTGTGGCTCACTACCACCGGCTTGTGCCATATCTGGACGACCGCCACCTTTACCACCTACTTGGCCTGCCATATGATTAACTAACTCACCGGCTTTTACTTTGCCTGTTAGGTCTTTCGTTACACCGGCAATTAGGCTTACTTTGTCGCCACTGGCAACACCTAGTGCAATAACACCTGAGCCAATTTTGTTTTTAAGGTCATCAACCATACCGCGCAGTGCTTTAGATTCAGTACCTTCAACGTTTGCTACAAGTAGCTTAACACCGTTTATTTCAACAATCGAATCGAGTAAAGACGCACCCGCTGCACTTGCCAACTTATCGTTAAGTTGCGCAATTTGCTTTTCAAGGCTTTTTGACTTCTCAAGTAAAGCAGTTACTTTTTCAAGAACTGATGCACTATCGCCTTTAACTAAAGCCGCAACATCGCTAAGTTGTTGCTCTTGCTCGCTAACGTACGCTACAGCATCAGCACCGGTTACGGCTTCAATACGGCGTACGCCTGCGGCAATACCGCTTTCAGATACAATTTTGAATAAACCAATGTCGCCTGCGCGTTCAACGTGAGTACCACCACAAAGCTCAATAGAGTAGTCACCAATGGTTACTACACGTACTTCGTCATCGTACTTTTCGCCAAACAACGCCATAGCGCCTTTCGCTTTAGCATCATCAATAGCCATAAGCTCAGTATTAAGTGCAAAATTACGACGAATTTCGTCATTAACTACGCGCTCAATTTCACGTAGCTCATCTTTAGTTACGGCTTCAAAGTGCGAGAAATCAAAACGTAAACGATCAGGTTGAACAAGTGAGCCTTTTTGACCTACATGATCGCCTAATAACTGACGTAGTGCTTCGTGCAAAATATGCGTAGCTGTGTGGTTTTTCTTGATGCTGTCGCGGCGCGTATTATCAATAGTTGCGTCAACTTTATCGTTAACACCAATACGACCTTGTACAGTACCGTGGTGAGCAAATGCATTACCAAGCTTAGTTGTATTAGTAACATTAAATTCGCCACCAGCCACTGTAATAGTACCCGTGTCGCCCGTTTGGCCGCCTGATTCAGCGTAAAACGGTGTGCGGTTTAGTACTACAATACCTTTTTGACCATCTTCTAGTAACTGAACAGCTTCACCACCGGCAAAAATTTCAACCACTGTCGCGCTATAATGTGTGCTGTCGTAACCTTTAAAGTCAGTGTGTTTATCTGATTTTAATTGATCGTTATAATCGGCACCAAACTTACCCGCTTGCTGCGCTGTTTTGCGTTGTACAGCCATACACTCTTCAAAGCCTTGATGATCAATCGTCATCTGGCGCTCACGCGCAACATCGGCCGTTAAATCAGCTGGAAAACCGTACGTATCGTAAAGTTTAAATACTAAGTCGCCCGGTATAATATCGCCTTTAAGGTCGCTTAAGCTTTCTTCTAAAATAGCTAAGCCACGCTCAAGTGTTTTACCAAACTGTTCTTCTTCAATGCGTAATACTTTTTCGATAATTTCTTGTTGCTTAGCAAGCTCAGGATACGCTTGACCCATTTGCTCAATTAACGCCGCAACTAATTTATAGAAAAACGAACCTTGTGCGCCTAACTTATTACCGTGGCGCACAGCACGACGAATAATACGACGCAGTACATAACCACGGCCTTCGTTAGATGGCATAACACCGTCTGAGATTAAAAACGCACACGAACGAATATGATCCGCCACTACGCGTAGTGACTTGTCGCCCATATCTTGTGCGTTAGTTACACTTGCAGCAGCGGCAATTAAGCCTTGGAATAAATCGATTTCGTAGTTTGAATGCACGCCCTGTAAAATAGCAGCAATACGCTCAAGGCCCATGCCCGTATCAACAGACTGCTTAGGTAGAGGCAACATAGTACCGTCGCTTTGACGGTTGTATTGCATAAATACAAGGTTCCAAATTTCGATGAAACGATCGCCGTCTTCCTCGGGTGAGCCTGGAGGTCCGCCCCAAATATGCTCGCCATGGTCATAAAATATTTCAGAACACGGACCACACGGACCAGTATCGCCCATTGACCAAAAGTTGTCTGAGGTCGCAATACGAATAATACGATCTTCACTTAAGCCAATGTCTTTTGACCAGTACTCAAACGCTTCTTCGTCATCGTGATAAATAGTTACTAAAAGTTTTTCTTTTGGCAGGCTTACTACCTCAGTTAAAAACTCCCATGCAAACTTAATCGCGTCTTGCTTAAAGTAATCACCGAAGCTGAAGTTACCTAACATTTCAAAAAATGTATGGTGGCGTGCTGTGTAGCCTACGTTTTCTAAATCGTTATGCTTACCGCCTGCACGTACACAGCGCTGCGAGCTTGTCGCACGTGTATAAGGGCGGCTTTCTGCCCCTAAAAATACATCTTTAAATTGCACCATGCCGGCATTGTTAAATAACAACGTGGCATCGTTACCCGGAATAAGCGAGCTTGAAGGGACAACTTGGTGTTGTTTGCTGGCAAAAAAGTCTAAAAATTGTTGCCTAATTTGTGCGGTAGTCATGTGCTGCATTTGAAAGTCTCACCTGTATTTACTGTGCTTGCATTGCAAAATTAATTTCATCGTAGCTAAAACCCCGATACATTAAGTAGCGCACGCGCTTAGCTTTATCTTTGTAATCGAGGTCGGCCGGTGTATTCGAATATTTTTTATTGTACGCATCCTGCGCAAGCTCAAACCAATCTACTTCAAGCTCTTCAACTACTATTCCTAATAGCGAACGATCAATCCCTTTGCCCATCGCTTCGCTTTGTATTCGCTTAAGCCCGTGACATTTAAATATGTGTTTTCTTACAAAGCCTTCACAGTATCGCTGCTCGTTAATAAAATTGTGCTTTTCGCACCAATCAAGCAACGTTTCAATAAACTCTTCTGTGGCTTCTTTTTGCTGTAATTTGAGCGTTAACTCACGACGCGAATATTCTTGGCGCCCTAGTAACCAAAGTACATAGTTTTTTAGTTTTTGCTTTAATTTATCATCCATTAAGCGTCAAAACGTCCGCTTGTTTCACTGCTAAGTGGCTTAACATTAATGTCGTCACTTGGTGGTACAACAGGCATAAAAATGGCTTGATAAGATACAAAAAAGCTAATGTAGCAAATCGGCATTAAAATCAACAGTGGTAAGAACGATAAGAACATCGAAAGCGCCATAAATAATGCGCAAATAAGGCCAAAAACGCCAAGTGGCAAAATATTATGATAAAACACCATTAACGACTTTTTAAGCGCCGTTAATGGTGTTTCTTTACTAAAATAAACAAGTGGCACAGCGTACGCAAATGCCGTTAAATAAATTAGCATTGCCATAAAAAATAAAATTACATTCGCGCCCGAAATACTCTCAAGCATTTGTTCAAGTGCTACGTTTGGATCAAGTCCTGGTTGGCTCATAACAGCCACTGCATCGGCAAATAAGCCATTAGCAAGTAACGCCATTAAAATACCCGCCCCCATTTGATAAAGTGCTAAACGCAATAACCCTAAACGATTTCCCTTAGCCGAAAATGGCTTGAGGATATCAGCTAACATTATTTTTCCACCTTGCTGTTTTGTAAGTACAGCTTGATAAAATCCAGCCGTTAAAAATGGCGTAGCTAGCGCTGCCACAACTTGCAGCAGTGGTAAAAATAATGACAGTAGCCCTACAATACCAATAAATAAATGCATAAAAATAAAGGTTGCTGGCTGGGTTTTAAAAATAAGCCATCCGGCTTTTAACCACTTTAGCCCAGCATCGGCTTTAAAAATTCGTAATTGTGTAGACATACTTGCTCTTAATTTATAACGAAACACGCCAAGTATAACTTGGCGTGAGGGGGGATTAATAGACGAAACGTAATTAAATGATTAAGGTTTTTTAATTTTCTTAATATCTAACATGTGTGCACCATGCTTAATTTTTGTTTCTAGGTACGACTTATTACCCGCAACACCCGCTTTAATGTGCGCATGTGTACCTACAACCGAATCAACATTAATACCGGCGTCTTTTAATGCGTTAAGCTTTTTCGGATTATTGGTCATTAATTTAACGTGGCTTAAATTAAGCGCATTGAGCATTAATACCGCATCCGAAAAGTCGCGTAAATCATCAGCAAAGCCTAAATGGTTATTAGCTTCGTAGGTGTTCATACCCTGCGATTGCAATACGTAAGCATCAATTTTATTGTATAAACCAATGCCACGGCCTTCTTGGCGTAAATACAATAAAATACCGCCTTGCTTATGCATCATTTCAATACATTCATTTAGCTGCTCGCCGCAATCGCAACGCGATGAGTAAAATACATCACCCGTTAAACACTCTGAATGCATACGAATAAGCGGTACATCTTGCTCTGTATCAGCGTTGTTAAACACCATAGCAATATGTTCTTTGCCATCTTTTAAATCAGTAAATGAGATTATTTCTGCAGGGATATCACTATTTCTGCCAACATTAAGCTGGACTCTTGCTCTTACTTGCGCCACGACAAATCCAAATATTTAAATAACTACGACACGACAATAAAGTGATAATATCACAAAATACGATAAATACACCGTAGTACAAAACTGTTTATGGCAATTATATGGCGACGACAGGCGTTATTTTCAATGACAGTTAGCAATAAATTGATGCAAATAGAGCACTGTATTGTTTACGTTAATTTACCCAAAAAAATGACAGATACTTACTAATTTGATATTTTGTAAGCCAGACAATGATAGGGATTATTATGAAACGCCAACAACTCGCCTTAATTATAGGCTTAAGCTTATCAACGCTAAGTACTTATTCACTTGCAAGCCAAGCAACAAACCCACAAGTCAACTTTTCACAAGCGTACCAAACCTACTTAACTGCAGTTGCAGAAAATAAAAACGTGAAGCAAGCCGCTGAGCTTGCTTATACCTTAGGCTCAGCTAATTATGGCGAAGAGTCAGATAACACAGCAAACCTAGCTATTAATTATGCCAAAGCTATTAACCCACGCATTAGCGATGGTTACGAGCAGCGTTACGCACTTTATAAGCAAGCGCACGACATTTTAGGTAAAAATCACGGTAATAAATCAGTCGAAACACTCGACGCTCTGCTCGGTATGGCAAGTAATACCGAATCAGATAGAGAAGCTGCTAACCATTTTGAACACATGATTGATATAGCAACGGAGCAAAATAATCCAAAGCTTGTTGCCGACATGCAATTTGAAGCCGCCTCTGTGCTTGCTCGAAAGTTTTCACATAAATATTACCGCAAAGCTAAACGTTATTTAGAACAGGCTGATGAGTACTATCAAGCCAATTTGCCTGAAAATTCAGTTGATCGTATCAAAGCAGATTTTTTAATGGCCTCATTCGCAGAAGGTCGTAAAAAGTATAATCAAGCGATTGCAAGACTAAACCGTGTAGTGGGTGTATTCGATAACAACTTAAGCTTTGATCATAGCGCAGAGCTAAGCGCGCACTCTAAGCTTATTGGGCTTTACGAGAAACAAGGCAAAAGTGATGAAGCAACTAAACACTGCTTAGCTATTGCTAAAATGGTGCCGTGGAAAGAATCGCAAGAGCAAAAACCGCTTTACCGTGTTAATCCCGATTATCCTTTAAATAAGGCAAAACAAGGTCGAAGTGGCAGTGTTGCTATGGAATTTGAAGTAGACACGGCAGGATTTGTAAAAAACGTTAGTATATTAAACTCTGATGGTGGTGTCTCTTTTGAAAAATCGGCGATAAAAGCTGTTGAGCAATGGCGCTATGCACCAAAGTTTGAAAAAGGCCAACCTGTTAATGCTGTCACTCAAGTTCAACTCGACTTCAAAGTTAGGCACTAAACTAATAATGTATAAAGGCGCCATTTAGCGCCTTTTTGATTTAATTGTTATTCTCAAAGCAATTAAAATTCATAACTTAAACTAATACCGCCATCTGCTCTTTTTTCGTTACTATCACTTGCTTTGCCGTAACCTATATCTAATTCCAGTCTAAAACCGGAATTGTTTAACCCATTAAAGTTATAGCTGTAAGTAAGCCCTACACCGTTAGTGGTTTCTTCATCAAAAATATCGCCAATTGCACAACCTATAATATTACCAAATTCACTGGCTATATCATCATTAGTTGAACTTTCACACTTTTTATCAGTATCTCTTGCGCCAATAGCACCCACAAGCGCGCCAAAAGCATGCTTTTTATTATCGCTTACTGCTTGTTCAAAACCTGCTGAAAATCCATCATCAAGGCCTAGTTTATAGTTTGCATACCAGCGCTGCGTGCCATCGTTTGCCGATAAAGACACTTCAGGAATAACTAAATAAGGATAGCCCCCCCCAATCGAAAAACTAACCTCGTTGGCAGCACTAGAGTAAGAAGCAATAGATAAAGCGAGTAGTAATATTTTTGTTTTCATAAAATTCCCTTTAATTAAGTATAAAATCAGCACAAAATGTACCCACTTTAGGATCTAAATGCAATACGGAAAGCCTAGTTATATTTTAAATTAGCAGCTATTGGTGATTAAATTTTTGAAAGAATCTTATCGCTTGCCGCTTCAATTAAATCGAGCACATTTTCAAAGCCATCATCGCCGCCGTAATAAGGATCGGGAATCGCACTAACGCTCTGTTCACCAAACTCTAAAAACAACGCTAATTTGTACTGTAGATGCTCAGGGCATTGGGCTTTTAAATCAGCTAAATTTTGCGTATCGGCCGCTAAAATTAAATCAAACTCAGTAAAGTCGCTTGTACGTACTTTACGTGAATAAATACCCTTAAAGCTGTAACCGCGCTTCTCCCCTGCTGCCATTGAGCGACTATCAGGCGTTTTACCTTCGTGGTAACCAATAGTCCCCGCCGAATCAACTTTAACGTTAACACCTAGCTTTTTAGCTCGGGCTTTTAATACCGCTTCTGCGGTTGGCGAGCGACAAATATTACCTAAACAAACTATGAGTACTTTTTTCATTAAGGCTCCTCTAACTAATTTAAAAACCTATGTTTTAAAACTGTTTTAAAACTGTTTTAAAACTGTTTTAAAATACTTACGTCGTAATCTTCAACGTTAAGCGTTACGTTATGTTGCGCTGCAACAGATTCAAGCTCAGCTTGTTTAATGGCTAAATCGTCCATAGTGATTAGGTTATCGTCTAGCTGCCACAATAACCGAGAGCCCGCGTAGCTATAATGAATTGCTAATAACGCATCGGCATTGCCTTCACGGCCAGCGGCTTTTAACTTAGCCATTTTACGGGTTATTTTATTAAGTGCTTTTTTAAGCTCCCACACATAAACAACTTCTGTCATAAAGCTATGTGTACGGTATTTATTAAGTAACCACGCAAGCCCAAGGCTTGTAATAGCAACACCTATTAAGTTCCAATGAAAGTGGCTGCCACTTTCATCAGGAAATAAAGCAATCAACGTTTGCGATATAGCCAAGCTGCCTACAGCCAAACCAATACCACATCCAGCAATAACACGGTTTAAATGTTTACGGTAACGCGCTTTATTTATTTCAATGAGTTGCATAACAGCCTAAAAAGTTAAGTTTTAATATTTGCGAATGGCTATTGTAACTAAACCCCACATTTTTTATAAAATTATTTCACCCCTTTTTGATTTGCCACCCGTTATAGCTTTGAAAACACCCTAATTGTAGTGGTCAATAAAATTTGGAGCGGCTTATGCACACACTTGAAGTACCTAACAACCCAGTATTTATTAAAACATCGACTGCCGTTATTGGCGGCGCCGCGATGACCTTTGCAGCTTTTGCGTTTATGCAATATTTAATAAGTGGCGAGCAACGCGCACCGGTTAAACCAGGGGGCGATATTATAGTAGAGATTTTTCAAGCGCCTGAGGATTCAAAAGTAAGGCATATACAAAAAATACAGCCGCCACCACCTATGCCTAAAGTGCCGCAAAAAGCTCCACCGCTTGATACATCAGCGGATCCTGTGTTGGCAATTAGCGACTTTACGCCAGTTACGATTGACGATTTTGGTGGCGACATTAACAACACCATTAATCGCCCAACAGGGGATGCAACACCCATAGTGCGCATAAACCCTAAATACCCAACCACAGCAGCGCGCGATGGCATTGAAGGTTGGGTGCAACTAAGCTTTAGCATTTCGCCAACGGGGGAGGTAATCGACCCAGTAGTTATTAACGCCGAGCCAAAACGTACCTTTGATCGCGAAGCAATAAGAGCCATTAAACGCTGGAAATATCGCCCCAAAGTAATTGAAGGTGTGGCACAATTACAAACAGGTCAAACCGTACAGCTCGATTTTAAATTACAACAATAAAAGCGATGAGCCTATGCTACTAAGTATTAAGTCATGGTTATTTGAAACGCCAAGCAAGGACTGCATGGCAAGTTACGCAAAAAGTGGCGACAATCGTTACTTAGAGCAGCTTATTGCCCTCTACAGTAACGACTTATACCACTACCTTGTTACGCAATCTAATACGCATTTAGCATACGACGTAAGCCAACAAACATGGCTAAAAGTAATCGAAAAGCGCCACCTTTACCAAGCGCAAACCACACCCAAAGCGTGGTTATTTAAACTTGCCCGCAACACACTCATTGACGAATACCGCAGGCAACAGCACTTTGTAGAGCTTGACGAAAACACGCATTTAGCAGCACAAAATGATAAAAGCGAAAGTGGCTTAACTATAGGCAGCTCAAACATAAGTTACGACGCGTTCGACGCCGCCCTAAAGCAACTGAGCTTTGTACAGCGCGAAGCCATAACATTACAACAAGAAGGCTTTTCGCTCGCCGACATAGAACTTATAACGCAAAGCAGCCTTGAGACCGCTAAAACAAGGCTGCGTTATGCCAAGCAAAATCTTAAACGTTTATTAGGAGCAAACAATGAACAAGCCTGATGAGCCGTTTGATCAAAAGCTCACACAACATTACAAAGAGCGAAAAGCGCGCACTACACTTACAAGTGATCAGCAAAAAGTGCTACTTAATAAAGCCACGCACACTAAGCCTAAAAAGATCGGCTTTACGCTACAGCTAACCAGCCTAGCCTGCGCACTGGGTGTGTTCGCCTTTATTGTGTTTGATAATAGCAACGTAATAAATACAAAGCCTAAAACCGTACTTAACAGCGTATTTAACACTATAGACATTCACGACTATTCAATTATTAAAACACATGAAATAAACCAAGCAGGTAGCTACGCAAGCACCTTTACAGAGCAAAAACACGCACTCGATAGCCAATTAGCTAACGATTTACGCCGCCACCAACAACGCCACATAGAATACGGCACTCTAGTGAAGGTAGATAACGACTGGTACATAGCCAGCTGTAATGATGAAATGCTCGTGCAAATAAAGCAGTCATTGTTGAGTGATTTAAAAGGTAAACATGCGGTTGAAAGTAATATAAATACGGGTGATATACTCGCTATGGCACATAACGGTAAAGGACAGATTATTGCGCTTAAACATGCGGGTGCTGGGGTTAGGCAATGTGGGGCTTAGGTGGCTTGATTAGTGGTAATTTATATAGAGATTGACACTTAGTACGAATATATATCCTATATAAAGCATTTAATAATATGAGTGTTTTTTACAGTATTAGCTATTGTCTCTAATATCCTCTTCTAAATCCTTGATCAGATGCCGTACTCTTTTAGTAAATAAAGAATTCACCGTATCGGGCGTTAGTGCTTCGATTGTCGCAACATCCATGTAGCTCGATAATAAACTTCTTTTCTCTGCTAATGTATATCCATCAAAGTTAATAATATACTTGTGATTTTCAATCACATCTCTTGCACACTCTTTATAAGCTTTGGAGAATTTTTTTTGGTTAATAATTGTATTTAACTTCGACTGCTTGAGCAGTTTTTTTACAGTAGCATCAAGCCTATATAAAACTGTTTCATCTTCCATTTGAGAGTAATAAAAAAGCCATCCTCTTCGCTTGCCTTCATATATACAACCAGTAATTCTTAAATTTAATTTATTTTCCGTTATATATTTTTTAGCTTGAGGTATGTGTTTATGAGCATTTAAAATTTTAGCTATAGAGTTCTCTACCCTCCAAATAGATTCCTTTTTAACCGTAAGCCTACGCTTATTAATCCAATATCCTAAAAAATCAAAGCTTTCGTTTAAAGACCCAATTTTGGTTTTACTGCCCAGATTATCATAATGATGGCACTCCAATTTTAATGATTTAAAGTCATCTATAATTTTATCCAAAAGTATCTTTGGCCTATTTTCTTCAGAAAATATCAATATATCATCGACATACCGATTGTAAGAAATTAGTGCAGAACCTTTGTATGTATTATCAATATCACTAACATACATTTCTGCTAGGATATTAGAAATTGAAAGTCCTTGAGGGACACCCTGAGTGTTAGCTTTCACACCAGTAGGGTTAGTAAGAGCTTTATTAATTAAATCCCTAGCTTCATTACTTTTAATTTTATTAAATGTTTTATTCAGCAATAAATCGTGTTCGATACTTGGGTAAAAGTTTTTTATATCAATTTTGATAAAAGATTTATAACACGTTTTTTTAACGTCTTGCTTAATCTTATCCAGCATTATTTGGGGAATAAGAGTTTTTGAACTTTCAGGGAAAATCCCTTGAAGAAACAAATGAAGCGCTTTTAAAACAAGCCGATCCCTGACTGTAGGTATCGATATCACTCTTGGATATTTCTCGGCACCTTTTGAAATCAACTTTTCCTTGTATTTACTAAACTTATATTTTCTGGTGTGGACTTTCCTAACTATCAGATCTATTTCTGATTCATAGTTATATCTTTCATTAGCATTAATTCCATCAACCCCAGTAGAAGGAGTAAAATGGATATATTTTAGATAAACATTTGTAAGATTTTTTTTCTCAAATATAGCGTTAAAAAACTCACTTTCATTCATAAAGAAACCACACAAAAGACAGGCAAGGTGTAAGCTAAAGTAATGAATGAAGTACGGACAAAAACATAAACATAAAGCCTTAACACTTCAAAAAAAGATAAGTTCCTACTACAATTTTTATCAGCTTCAAAATGAACAAAGTAAAGCATGTCAAAGGGTCTGTGGTTCTCTACTGAATCAAGGAGAGCCTGATAATCCCCTTGAATCTCGAAAAAATTATTTTTCGAATCACATAAAGAAAGCTCAGACACTAGCCCTTGCATTGCAATGTAATTCTTTTTCAACTTTTCATATCTAGCTTTTAAATTCAATTGAGGAATGAATAACGAAAGAGTAAAGACGGCTCCAGTAGTAAGAACCATTATTATATCTGTATTCAGATTAAAAAAGTCTGGGTTTTTAATTAAGTATACCGAAAAAGAAAAGGTTAGAAAGGAGTACCATACTAGTATTAAATTTGAATGGAAATAATTAGACAGGAGCCTTTCCGAAGCTCTAATCCTGCATTTTCTAGTAAACCAGATTTGATCACTTAAACTACTTATATTTTTACTTAACTTACTATCCATGTAATAAAACTCCCTTAAAAAGCTCAAGATGGGTGTAGATACTTTTAGATAACATGCCGTTGAAGTTGACATTTTGGTTAAACCAAACACCTAAGTGTAGAGATTAGATTTGCCCACCTATATAAATAAGTGAACCTTGCCTTATCAGACATAAGGCAAACTGAAGCTACAACAACTTAACTTCAATCCCATCAAGAGCCTGTTAATACTAATTTAAAAAGTATTTTTCATCAACGATTTAGAACAAGCTTTCATAATTAACTAGAAACACTAGTGTTTAGCTTTTAACACTTTTACAGCAAAATAATGAATTTTTATTCGCGCTTTGTCTCTTCTTCCATGGTAAACGTTATAAAAACTTAACCTATATCTAATATTAATTATGGGCTAGCGCCCGCAAGCTGTCCGCCAACAAGAAACACTATATATAACTAGCTTTGGGTGTGCTCATTTTATTGGAGATCCGTTGGGTTTCGTGTCACTCAACCCAACTTACGTACGCTATAAACGTGAGCCTAGCGCTAAATAAATCATTGTTCATGATTACTGCTTTAAAAGCCGCTTTTCTGGATTATTTAAGTACTTTAAGCCAATGGTAACTATGCGTGTATGTACCATGGTTATAACGCGTATTTGCACATTACCAATAACAACAATAGCGCCTTTACTGACCTCTCCTGAAAGCTTTTGGTTAATTACTTCTTCCAAGCTTATATCTTCTGGCGCGTCTATTTGCATGTGGTATGAGTAAAATATATCGCCTACTAGCGTTACACCTTTCACTTTAAGTTCGTTGTGGGCTAAGTGGCTATCTTGATGGTTTGTTTTATCGGTTGCTGTAAAAACTAAATCAACAAAAGGTCTGTTATCTGGTTTTAAAACAACAAATAAGTGGTCATTTGCTTTTAACTTAGTTGAGCCTCGTGGCGGGATGATTGACGGGCCCCGTGTGATCATAGCAACAACCACACTCTCAGGAAGTGCCGCATGTGACAAGCTGCGCCCAGAAACCCGAGAAACGTCACTTAAAGTGTATTCTACAATTTCTATATCAATATCGTTTAGCGCTGTAATTTCGAGTGTTGCAGCAGCCAAATCAGGTGGCGGCTCTACTAAATTTAGTTTTTTAGCCATCCAAGGCATTGTTGAGCCCTGTAACGTGGCTGAAATTAATACCACGAAAAAAACAACATTAAAAATAAGTTCAGCCCCTGAAAGACCAAATAGTAATGGGAATATAGCTAAAATAATGGGCACTGAGCCTCTAAGGCCAACCCAAGATACAAACAAGGTTTCGCGATTGTTAAAACCAAACAGTTTTAAAATAGGCGCTACCGCTAATGGGCGAGCAACAAAAATAAGTGCCAGTGCAATAAGCAACCCTTCTAACCATACGTCAACCAACGACGACGGGTTAATAAGGAGTCCTAATACAACAAACATGGTTATTTGCCCAAGCCAGGCTAAGCCGTCATGAAACAGAAAAATACCGCGTTTATATACAAATTTACTGTTACCTAAAATAACACCCGTTATAAATACAGCTAAAAATCCACTACCGCCGAGCGTTGCTGAAAGGCCAAAAGAAAGCAGTCCAAATGCGGTTACCATCACTAAATACAAACCCGATGCATTTAGTTTAATTCGATTAATAAACCAAACCGATACCTTACCAATTAAAAGACCACAAATAGCGCCAACACCCATTTGTTGGGCAAATAGCTGTAGTAGATCCAGCCCTATTGGCATGTCGTTAACGAGCATTTCGAGCAATCCAACCGTTAGAAAAATAGCCATTGGATCGT
Organism: Pseudoalteromonas sp. Ld19; assembly: GCF_045064135.1. Taxonomy (NCBI): domain Bacteria; kingdom Pseudomonadati; phylum Pseudomonadota; class Gammaproteobacteria; order Alteromonadales; family Pseudoalteromonadaceae; genus Pseudoalteromonas; species Pseudoalteromonas sp. Ld19. Next base: position 74,347 of record NZ_JBISHA010000022.1, read on the forward strand.
TCGAGGCACTTTCTATTTCAAGGGTCGATTTAAGCTTTTTGTTTAAGTGAATGCCCGCACTTCGTAAAAGCGCAAACACTGCTGCGGCATCTGTAGAGCCAACAATAGCGCCCAGTAAAACACCTTGTAATATGGGCAGGTCTAAAATATAAGTGGCCACAAGGCCTGTAATTACAGCGGTAAATAACACCCCGACGGTTGCTAAAGCAGACGCGGGTTTCCACACTTGTTTAATTGAACTGGTAGGCGTTTGTAAGCCGCCATCAAATAGAATAATGGCAAGCGCTAGAGTACCCAGAGCATGTGCAGCCTCTGCGTTGTCGAATGAAATACCTGCAATACCGTCTTCACCTGCGAGCATACCTACAAGTAAAAATAGCACCAGCACCGGTAAGCCAACGCGTGCAGATAACTTGCTCGAGATCACTCCTAGTAAAATTAAAATGGCACTAACGAGAATGATATTATCAATTGCAAACATAGTGTGGATTTACAGCCTTATATGAGTTGAAAAGTAAGAATTGCCAGCTATCAAAAAGCTTAAAGCTCATGCTATACAATAACCTAAAAAATATAAATACGGGTACTTAAGTCTATAATTAAATAGTTTTTCTAATAATTATAGAGCCTTTGAGTTTGGTCTTGCTTGGCTCTATCTTAATTAGCTTTATTTATTTTGAAAACAAAAAAGCCTGCGACTAAGCAGGCTTTTTAGTATTTAAATAATCAAATTTTACAAAACAATAATGCTTGTTACTAAGTACGCTAAAAACGTAAGGCCACCACCAAATAAGGCATACGGTAGCTGCGTTTTAACGTGGGTGAGTAAGTCACATCCCGATGCAATAGCCGATACAGCGCTGGTGTCGGATATAGGCGAGCAATGATCGCCAAATATACCACCACCCAAAATAGCACCAACAACAAGCGATGGCGGTAAACCTAGCGCTTGAATAAGTGGCACGCCAATTGGGATTAATATGGCAAACGTGCCCCACGATGTACCCGTAGTAAACGACATTACTGCGCCAGTTAAAAACAGCACCGGTACTATTAAGTAAATAGGTAGGTAGTCGCCAACAAGCGATGCTACAAATACACCAGTACCCAACTCTTTTAAGCTTGCGCCAAGTGTAAGCGAAAGCAGTACAATGGCGACTAATGGCATTAATTCGCCCATACCTTTAAAACCGGTATCAACTAATTGATGATGCGTAAATTTACGTGAGCCAATCATTAAAAAGTAAGCGACAACAATGGCTAAAACCGTTGCATATAATACTGATTTAGAGCCGCTGCCCTCGGCTAGTACACCATTTCCGGTGTAATACATAAAGCCAACCATGCTGGTAATAAGCGTAATAAGCGGGATTAACATGTAACGCGCTTTAGAGCCTTTTACTTCTTCTTTTAAGTCAGTTGTTTGAAGCTCTAGTTTTTCTTCGGCTTCTTTCATTGGGCCATGCACTTTATCAAACGCGATGGTATAAAAAACAATGGCAAGGGTAATTATGGCGTAAAAGTTATACCCAACGCTGCCCCACAACACCGATACAGCCGACTCACCTAGCTCGTAGTTACCTAACAAACCAAGTACAAATGCACCCCAGCCATTAAGTAGTATTAAAATACACACTGGCGCACTGGTGCTATCAATAATGTACGCTAGGCGCGCTCGGCTCATTTTAAATTTGTCGAATAAGCCACGCGATAAAATCCCTGAGGTGAGTACGCTCAAGTTAGATTCTATAAACACCGCAATGCCGGTAAACATGGTTAAAAATCCCACTTGGCGCTTACTTTTTGCAATACCTTTGTTCATTAGCATATTAACCGTTGCTGCAACGCCGCCAGATTCGCGAATGTAGGCAAGCAAGGCACCTATTAAAATACTAAATATTAATATGCGTGTATTACCTGGCGAGCTGGCAACCGAAATAATACGCTCAATGGTATTTAAAAAAGTGTCAAACAAGCTATTACCTTCGCCCTGAAAGGCGAGTAAAAACTCAGAAGAAGCAACAGCAACAAGTAGCGCCATAATCACTTCTTTTCGCCAAAACACGATAGCAATCGCAATTAGCGGCGGTAAAATAGAATACCAATGCATAAAAAGTTAACCTTAATTATTAGCGAGCCACTCTCGCTTTGTACGCGTTTTATCGCTTATTTGTTAAGCCTAGCAGCTTAAACTGGCTTAGATTTGTAAACCGCTTAGCTTAATGGATTGCCTTACTCAAGTCACCTGTAAATAAATCACTTAGAGTAATGCTGTTAGTACGTTTTAACCTATACGATAGCTTATTGATTTAGTAGCGCTTCATAAATAAGCGACACTACCGATCCGTACTGCGCGGTTTCAAATTGTTTACCTGTAAATTCGTAACGTTTTAGCGAGCCTTTAATTGCACTATGGCGAGCATTGGTAAGTAAAACAATAGCTAAATCGTAAGCGGGGTCTATTACGGTTACTGTGCCTGTCCAACCGGTGTGGCCATAAGCCTGCGCGCTTGCATAAGGACCAAAGTGCCAACGCCTTGCTTGGTTATTACCGGCAAGCCTAAAGCCAAGCCCGTAGGTTTCATCGCTTGATTGCGGCGTTAAAAATTGGGCTAAAGCGCTTGCACTAAATAATTGTTGGTCGCCGTAGCCACCATTATTTAATAATAGCTGGCAAAGCACAGCTAAGTCGTGGGCGTTACTAAATAGCCCCGCATGCCCTGCTACGCCATCAAGTGAATAATAAGCGCGCTCGTCATGCACTTGGCCTTGTAAAACAGTGGTGCGAACATTATCAAACTTAATACGCCCGTCTCGTGTGTTGCCGCTAAGCTCAGTGGCTGCAAATTGCTGCGGCTTAAAGCCTTTTTTAAGTGGATTAAATAACGTGTTAGTTAATTTTAGTGGCGCATACACTTGCTGCTCTAGGTATTCGTCAAGAGGCTGCCCTGTAATGCGCTCAATGAGTACGCCTAAAATCATGTAATCAATATCTGAGTAAACATGCTGCCCAGATGATTTACTACTAAAAGGCACGCTGGTAAGTAATAGCTGTTTGGTCGTTTTACTATTTTGCGAATAAAACGCATCGCCGTAACTGCCATCTTTGCGATGGAAGTCAAATACCGGCGGGTATCCGGCGCTGTGAGTGAGTAACTCTTTTACTGTACGTTGTACTCGCCCTTCGCCTTTATACTCGCTTAGGTAGCTTTGCACGGGTTTATTAATATTTAATAGCCCTTCGCTTACTAGTTTCATAAGTGCAAAGTTGGTGGCAAATATTTTGGTGTTTGAGGCCAAATCAAACAAGGTATTAGTTTGCATTGGTTCTGGGCGAAGTAGCATTAAGTCACTTTGCTGATATTGTTTTGCATCGCCATAGGCGGTTAACTTTATTAGCTCGCCATTTTTAACAACAGCCAATACAGCCCCAGGAAAACCTGCTTTTACATCGCGTCCAATTAATGTGTCTACTTCAGTAAAATCTATATGCTTTTTTGGTTCATCACTTAAAGTAGGAAATGCAAAACGCAGTGTTAAGCTTGCGCCAGCAGGGAGAATATTTTCAACTTTAAAGGTATTAACACCATTGTGAGTATTTTTTGCCAAACTGTAATTGTATAAGGTGTTGGCGCTCAGTTGGCTAACGTCGAGCTTTTGATTATTAATGTAAATATCGGCGCTTTGTGCGTTGTGGTTTTGTATTAATAATTGCCCGCGCCCTTTGTAAGCTTTAAACGTCCCTCGATTATTTACATAAAACCGGCTACTTGGGTTTACCTCAGGAAACGTTACAACCACTTGTGCATTAGGCAGCTCTACAAGTTGGCTTTTTGTAAGTGGTAGCACCGAGCTAATAGGCTCAGGTGGCGTACTACAACCCACAACAATAAAGCTTAACGCCGCTATAAATGCATTTTTTATATAACTATACCTTTTATTTTTTAAAGCAATAAACATGCTTAGCCCTTATTTATATAACAAGTAAGGCGCTCTTTGCGCTTTAAATTGCGCAAGCCCCGCCTGCCAGCTTTGTTTTATTTGCGCTTCTGATTGCCCTGCTTCAATAGCTAAGCGCAATTTATTAGTACCCGCTAGTTTATCCATAAAGTCAGCGCGCTCAAAAAACGAGATGTTGTTTTTACTAAGCTCCGTGTACGCATTTATTAAGTAAGTTAAATTTAAACCTGTAATATTTGCTTGTCTTAAATCGAGCCCTTGCACGGTTTGGTTTTTAAATTTAGGGTTTAAAGCAGCGCCTTTAATTGCGCGCGGTGTAAAACTAAAATCGCCCAATGTAATTGGCGAGTAACCAATTACCTGAAACGCAAAGTCGGTGCCTCTACCAATACTAATAGGCGTTGCTTCAAAAAAGCAAAGTGATGGGTAAAGTGCAATGGCTTGATCGTTAGGCAAATTAGGGCTGGGTTTTACAGGCAAACTATAAGCACTTTTGCGAGTATAATGATCAACAGGGATCACGGTTAATTTTAAATCGGGCGCTTTATTGATCCAGCCCTCGCCCTTGATCATTTTGGCAAGTTCGCCAACGGTCATACCGTGTAATACAGGAATTGGGTGCATGCCTACAAACGATTTAAATTCTGGCTCTAATATTGGTCCATCAACGTAGGCAATATTTGGGTTGGGTCTGTCGAGTACTAAAAATTCTATCCCCTGCTCTGCAGCGGCTTCCATCATGTAGTGCATAGAGCTTATGTAGGTATAAAAACGTACGCCTACATCTTGAATATCAAAAATAATGACATCAACATCGGCTAAAGCAGCTTGGCTTGGTTTTTTATTTTTACCGTAAATAGAAATAAGCGGAATACCGGTTTTGCTATCAACGGCATTTTTTACATGGGCGCCCGCATCGTGATCGCCGCGAAAGCCATGCTCAGGTGCAAAAATTTTAGTTATGTTTATGTTTTTCGTCAGCAGAGCATCGACTAAGTGAGTTTGCCCTACCGTTGATGTTTGATTAACTACTAGCCCTACGCGTTTATTTTTTAACTGCGGTAAATATTTAGCGTATTGCTGCGCACCTACCACAAGAGAGTTATTAGCTTCGTTGGCTTGCACGCTTGGAATAAAAATAGCGCTAAAAATAAAAAATAACGTAATAAATAGGGTTTTAAACATACTGCAATATCCTTTTAAACAAGGCGTTTAAAATAACATAGGTAATATTAAAGAGCAGCTTTAGAAAAGGTTAAGTGGGCTTGAGTAGATATAGTAATTAGAAGCAGGCGCTTCTCACCCAAGCAAGCTCTGCGGCTACAACGATGAATAAGCTCGGAGTTTGGATTTAAAGATTAGGCTGGTTTTGCTTGTAGGCGTGCAGCTTGCTGACGCGACGAGCGAAGCTCGTAAATAAAGTATCAGTTATATCGGTGGTAAGTAATTAGAAGCTACCGCTTCTCACGCGAACAAGTTCTGCGTCTACAACGGATAAATAAGCTCGGAGTTTTAATTTAAAAGATTGGGCTGGTTTTGCTTGTAGGCGTGCAGCTTGCTGACGCGACGAGCGAAGCTCGTAAATAAAGTATCAGTTATATCGGTGGTAAGTAATTAGAAGCTACCGCTTCTCACGCGAGCAAGCTCAGCGTCTACAACGGATAAATAAACTCGGAGTTTGGATTTAAAGATTAGAGCTGTCTTTACTTGTAGGCGTGCAGCTTGCTGACGCGACGAGCAAAGCTCGTAAATGTTTTGCTCTGAGCGCTCGCTTCTCACGCGAACAAGCTCAGCGTCTACAACGGATAAATAAACTCGGAGTTTGGATTTAAAGATTAGAGCTGTCTTTACCTGTAGGCGTGCAGCTTGCTGACGCGACGAGCGAAGCTCGTAAATAAAGTACCAGTTATATCGGTGGTAAGTAATTAGAAGCTACCGCTTCTCACGCGAACAAGTTCTGCGTCTACAACGGATATATAAGCTCGGAGTTTGGATTTAAAGACTAGAGCTGTCTTTACTTGTAGGCGTGCAGCTTGCTGACGCGACGAGCGAAGCTCGTAAATAAAGTATCAGTGGTAAGTGATTAGAAGCTTACGCTTCTCACGCGAGCAAGCTCAGCGTCTACAGGTGGCTCTTTGTTATTTCACTTTATTTTAGGCACAAAAAAACCGACTTAATGTCGGTTTGTTTATGAAAGTGGTGGGCGCAGGAGGATTCGAACCTCCGACCGCTCGGTTCGTAGCCGAGTACTCTATCCAGCTGAGCTATGCACCCACTTTCATAGATTGCTTATTTAAACTCTAAGCAGAGCGTATAAATTCAGACATAAAAAAACCGATTTCCATCGGTTTATTTTTCTTACACTTAAAAGTGTACGAAAACATGAAAGTGGTGGGCGCAGGAGGATTCGAACCTCCGACCGCTCGGTTCGTAGCCGAGTACTCTATCCAGCTGAGCTATGCACCCGCTTTCATTTTTACTATTACTTTTTTATACTCTAAGTATGAGTCTATAAAGTGGTGGGCGCAGGACGTATCTTGTAAGAATGAACCTCCGACCGTTTGGCTTTAGCCAACACTTTACTTTTTTATACTCTAAGTATGAGTCTATAAAGTGGTGGGCGCAGGAGGATTCGAACCTCCGACCGCTCGGTTCGTAGCCGAGTACTCTATCCAGCTGAGCTATGCACCCACTTTATAGTTTACTTATTTTAACTCTAAGTAGAGCTTTTGCTTATTTAGACTCTAAGCAGAGTTATTAAAGTATGGTGGGCGCAGGACGTATCTTGTAAGAATGAACCTCCGACCGCTTGGTTATAAAGCCAAACACTTTAATTGCTTATTTAAGCTCTAAGCAGAGTTATTAAAGTATGGTGGGCGCAGGAGGATTCGAACCTCCGACCGCTCGGTTCGTAGCCGAGTACTCTATCCAGCTGAGCTATGCACCCATACTTTAAAAATTCACAAAACACGCCATTAAAAGAAATGGTGGAGAGGGAGGGATTCGAACCCTCGATAGAGCTACAAACTCTATACTCCCTTAGCAGGGGAGCTCCTTCGGCCACTCGGACACCTCTCCGTCTTGTGGGGCGTATAATAAAGATTTAAGAAAATATGTCAAACACTTTTCTACCAAAAGTGGTTATATGGTTATAGATCACACATATGATTGGTTTTAAAGTGTAATTAGTTTGATTATTAAACTAACTTTGAGTCTTTGCTAACAGCAGTAATACCCTGCGCTGGTACTAAATCGTCAGTTAAGCTTGCTAAATACTGCTCTTGATACCCCAATTGCTGAAATTCAGCGATACACGCTCTGTAGTAAGCTTGTCGTTCTTGCTCAGTTGTACAAGGCTCTAGTGGCTCTTCAACTCGTTTATTTTTCATTTTATTATTTTATAAGTCCATTTAAGTATTTGTATTTAAAGCATCGATTACAGACTGCCTAAAATTTAGCCACAGTGTAGCTAAGAATTTTACATAAATACAACATAAGGTTAAAAGAAGTCATATCAAAAAGTTATATCACTGCCGTTTTTGATACTAAAAACTGTAATAACAATAAATTAATGAAGCTGAATTTCGTATTAACCAACCCTAAACACAAAAACGCCGCTATTAAGCGGCGTTTATTAACTTACGTTGTTTTATCCAAAAGCTTAGTCGGCTTGTGGACGCATATGCGGGAACAAAATAACGTCTTTAATTGTTGATGAGTCAGTAAACAACATGACTAAACGGTCAATACCAATACCTTCACCTGCCGTTGGCGGTAAGCCGTACTCAAGTGCGCGTATATAGTCTTCATCGTAATGCATTGCTTCATCATCGCCTGCGTCTTTCTCTTCAACTTGACGAGTAAAACGCTCAGCTTGGTCTTGTGCATCATTAAGCTCAGAGAAACCATTTGCAAGTTCACGACCGCCAACAAAAAACTCAAAGCGATCTGTAACAAATGAGTTTTCGTCGTTACGGCGTGCAAGTGGAGATACTTCCCACGGGTAGCCAGTAATAAACGTAGGTTGAATAAGCATGTGCTCTGCTGTTTCTTCAAATATTTCACATAAGAACTTACCAGGGCCCCAAACACAGTTTTCAGGAATTTTAACATGCACTTGTTTAGCGTACGCTTTTAATTCGTCAAAGTGGTTTTCTGGGTCGTTAAATACCGCAGCATCAAACTCAGGGTTATATTTTAAGATGGCGTCCGCCATGCTTAAACGTGTAAACGGTTGGCCAAAGTCATACTCAACCGAGTCTGTAACTTCACCGTTTTCGTCTTTGGTTGTATTTATAACGATTGGACTACCCAATACGTTAGTTGCAACTGTACGTAGCATGTCCTCGGTGATGTTCATCAGGTCGATGTAATCAGCGTATGCTTGGTAAAATTCAATCATTGTGAATTCTGGATTGTGACGTGTAGATAATCCTTCGTTACGGAAGTTACGGTTAATTTCAAATACACGGTCAAAACCACCTACCACTAAGCGCTTTAAGTAAAGCTCTGGCGCTATACGTAGATACATATCGATATCAAGCGCATTATGGTGAGTCACAAACGGACGCGCAGATGCGCCGCCAGGTATAACCTGTAGCATGGGTGTTTCTACTTCCATAAAGTCACGGTCTGCTAAAAAGCGACGAATGCCTTCAACAACTTGTGAACGGATACGGAATGTTTCGCGCGTTGCTTCGTTAGTGATTAAATCAACATAACGTTGGCGATACTTTGTTTCTTGATCCGATAAGCCATGGAATTTTTCAGGCAATGGACGAAGTGACTTAGTTAATAGTTGATACTCTGTCATTTCTACGTATAAATCGCCTTTACCCGATTTATTTAACGCGCCTTTAACACCAATAATATCGCCAGTGTCTAGCTGACCATATTTTTCTTTAAGATCTTTTTGGACATCTTTAGATGCATACGCTTGTACGCGACCTTTCATGTCTTGAATTACAAAAAACGGTCCACGCTTTGCTAAAATACGGCCAGCAATAGACACAACTTCTTGTAGCTCAACTAATTCTTCTTTGCTCTTATCACCAAACTGGGCTTGCAAATCAGCCGTGTAATGCTCACGACGGAATTGGTTTGGATGACCGTTGGCTGGGCAATTTTCACGTATCGCGTCTAACTTGCCGCGACGCTCAGCGATTAACTTGTTTTCGTCTTGGATTTTATCAGTCATTTTTTAGCTCTTTATTAGCTTGGTGGTTATAGGCCAGATTTAAGGCTGGCTTCAATAAATTTATCTAAGTTACCGTCAAGTACAGATTGGGTATTGCGGTTTTCAACGCCGGTGCGTAAATCTTTAATGCGTGCGTCATCAAGTACGTATGAACGAATTTGACTACCCCAACCAATATCAGATTTAGCGTCTTCTTGCGTTTGTTTTTCAGCATTTTGCTGTTGTAGCTCAAGCTCAAATAATTTGGCTTTTAACTGCTTCATCGCTTGGGCTTTATTTTTATGCTGCGAACGCTCGTTTTGACACTGCACTACGGTATTTGTTGGTACGTGAGTAATACGAACCGCTGATTCGGTGGTGTTAACGTGCTGACCACCCGCGCCCGATGCACGATAAACATCTATACGTAGGTCTGACGGATTCATATCAATTTCAATATTATCGTCAATTTCTGGGTATACAAACGCAGAAGCAAACGAAGTATGACGACGACCACTTGAGTCAAACGGACTTTTACGCACTAAGCGATGTACGCCTGTCTCTGTACGTAACCAACCATAAGCATATTCGCCAACAAAGCGCACTGTTGCACCTTTAATACCGGCAACATCACCGTCGGTTGCTTCAACTAGCTCAACTTTAAAGCCTTTAGCCTCGCCCCAACGTAAATACATACGCAGTAGAATGTTACACCAGTCTTGTGCTTCAGTACCGCCAGAACCCGATTGTAAATCAAGGTACGCATCGTTTGAGTCATGAGGGCCTGAAAACATACGACGAAACTCTAAGCCTTCTAACTGCGCATTCAAATCAGCGAGTTCGCTTTGTGCTTCATCAAAGGTATCTTGATCTTCAGCTTCTACAGCAAGTTCAAGCAGGCCTTCAACGTCATCAGTACCGGCTACAAGGTTGTCGATTGTTTCAACAACCGCTTCTAGTGCTGATTTTTCACGGCCAAGCGCTTGTGCGCGTTCTGGCTCATTCCATACGGCTGAATCTTCCAGTTCGGCGTTAACTTCTTCTAAGCGTTCTTGTTTAAGAGCGTAGTCAAAGGTACCCCCGAAGCAATTCAGTACGTTCGCGAATTTCCTTGATTTGATTAATCACAGGATTCACTTCAAACATGGTCATTACTCCAAAATAGCTGATTTACGCGCGTTTATACCGCGTAAGTTATCGTCAAATGATAAAAAAGCCCGATTTTAACAAAAAAACGTGCGTTTTATTAGCCTTTTATGCATGCTTTGTGCATATTTTTTAATGCACTTTTTCAAGCTCTCTAACGATTAATTGCAGTGTAAATTTACCTCTAAACTCATTTATATCTAGCTGGTACGCTAGTTTTACAAACTTCGCTTCTGTGTCGGGCCACTCTTTTACATCAATACCAAAAGCAATCGCGTCAACTAACCGCCCTGATTGATGTTTTAACACCAGCTTTAAATGCTTTTCGCCGACTATACGCTGCTGTATTATTTCAAATGTATGCTCAAATACGGGCTCAGGGAATTGTTGCCCCCAAGGACCTGATTGCTTTAATAGCTGAGCAAACTCCATTGTAAAGCAGTCGTTTGGTAGCTCGCCATCGCTAAACACAATGCAACGTTTACTTTCTTCACTCAGTTGCGCACTAACAGCAACATCAAATGCTTTTTTAAAGTCGTTAAAATGTTGCTCGTTAATACTTAAACCGGCTGCCATGGCATGACCACCAAATTTATTGATTAAATGCGGGTCGGCAGTATTGAGTCCTTCGAGTAAATCGCGCATGTGTAGCCCTTCAATAGAACGACACGAGCCTTTTATTTCACCATTTTCGCCACCAGCAAATATAACCGTTGGGCGGTGATATTTTTCTTTTAAGCGACCTGCCAAAATACCAATAACACCTTGGTGCCAATCATCTTGAAACAAACAAATAGCATCCGGAATGTTGTCGTCGTTAAACGCGAGCCTATCAAGCACGGCCTGCGCCTGGGCTTGCATACCTTGCTCTATTTCGCGTCTTGCAAAGTTTAGGCTATCGAGCTCGCTCGCTATACTACGCGCTTGGTTTATGTCGGTACTTAGTAAACACGCTATACCCAAACTCATGTCATCTAATCGCCCTGCTGCATTTAAACGAGGCGCAAGTGAAAAACCAAAGTCGCTTGCACTTAAGCGAGCAGCATTGCGATTAGCCACTTCAATAAGCGCGGTAATACCTGGACGTGTTTTACCGCTGCGAATTCGTGCTAAGCCTTGATGTACTAAGGTGCGGTTGTTTGCATCAAGCGCGACAACATCAGCCACCGTACCAAGCGCTACAATGTCGAGTAAATTAGCTAAATTAGGTGGCGGTTGCTGCTCAAAATAACCAAGGTCTCGCATTACGCTTCTTAGCGCTATTAATAAGTAAAAAGCAACGCCAACGCCTGCAATAGATTTAGACGGGAAATCACACTCGTGCCTGTTTGGATTTACTATTGCATCCGCATTTGGTAGTTGTTCACCTTGCAAGTGGTGATCTGTTACCAGCACTTTTATGCCAACCGCTTTTAAAATATCAATACCGGCAATACACGATATGCCGTTATCTACGGTGATCACTAAATCAGGCTTTATTTGTACTATTTGCTCTGCAAGGGCTGGGCTTAAACCGTAGCCTAAGCTAAACCGATCCGGAATTAAGTAATCTAAATGCTTAAAGCCAAACATCGAAAGACCTTGCATTAAAGTGGCCGTACTCGTTGCACCATCGGCATCAAAATCGCCGACTATTAAAATGTGGCTTTGCGCTTTTAATGCTTCAATCAATAAATCGCTGGCTTTATCTATGTCTTTGAACAATTTAAAATCATGAAGCGTAGCTACGCTGTTATCTAGCTCATCGGCACTGAACACATGACGGTTCGCATAAATTTGTTTTATTACTGGGTGTAAATTACTCGGTAGATGTGAATCGTCAACGTTTTCGCGCGCAATGATCAGTTTTTTCATGCAGATTTTTAACTTATTTAGTCGTATTAAAAAGACAAAAAAAGGCCATAAAGGCCTTTTTATTAGTTATAAAGCGTATTATGACGCTTTATTAGCATCTAGGGCTGCTTTTAATGCTGCCGCTGGCTGATAACCTGGGATCATCGTACCATCTTCTAAAACAATAGCGGGTGTGCCGCTAATGCCAAAACTCTGACCAAGTTGGTAATGCTCAGCAATAGGTGCACTGCACCCTGCAATTACTTTAGTATCTGCGCCCGATTTAGCTTCTGTAAGTGCTTCTTGCTGATCTTTAGCACACCACACATTCATTAAGTCTGTATAACCAGAACCTTGCAGGCCACCACGTGGAAACGCAAGGTACTTAACGGTAATACCCGCTTCAAGTAAATCATCTAATTCGCGATGTAATTTACGACAGTAGCCACAGCTAATGTCAGTAAATACGGTAATGCTGTGCTTTTCGTTTGGTGCTTTGTACACAATCATCGAGTCTTCATAATCTTTAATACCCTCAACACGCACGCCGTTTAGCGCTTGCTCTGTTAAGTTATTTCGATTATTTAGGTCGATTAATGTACCTTGCATTAAAAATTGGCCATCTGGACTTGCATAAAGCACGCCTTTGTTGGTGATCAATTCTTTTAAGCCAGCGACTGGACTTGGATTAATTTGCTTAACTGTTACGCCTAAAGTCGCAAATTTAGTAACTATCGGATCAGTAGCATCTGGAGTAACAGTAACGCCATTTGCAAATGCACCAATGCTTGTGCACAACATGGCACCTGCTAACATTAATTTTTTCATAATTTTCTCTATTCCAAAAATACTTATAAATTGACCGGCTTAGTCGTAATAAATTTCAAATTAAGCGCGCGGATGATGCTGCGCGTGTACCGATTTTAGTCGTTCATTTGCAACATGGGTATAAATTTGTGTGGTTGATAAATCACTATGACCCAACATCATTTGTACTACACGTAAATCGGCTCCATGATTTAACAAATGCGTAGCAAACGCATGTCGCATAGTATGGGGCGATATTGGAGACTCCACAGCAGCCAAAATAGCATAGTGTTTAATTCTATGCCAAAAAGTTTGTCGCGTCATGCCAACACCGCGTTTAGACGGAAACACAAAATCGGTGGCATGCTTTATCATTTGCGCACGTCCACTCTTTAAAAATTGTTCAAGCCAATACATGGCTTCTTCGCCAAGCGGCACTAAACGCTCCTTATTACCTTTACCTTTTACAAACACAACCGCTTGGCGCAAGTTAATTTGCTCCATGCGCAGCCCAACAAGTTCACTCACACGCAAACCCGTTGCGTATAGCACCTCTAACATGGCTTTATCGCGCAGGCCCATAGCTTCTTCGGTGTTGGGCGCATTTAATAATGCTTCAACCTCTGCTTCTGAGAGTGTTTTAGGCAATGACTGCCCTGCTTTTGGCTGAGCAATATTTAGCATAGGTGAATCGCTAATTAGTTTTTCGCGTACAAAGTACTGATAAAAACGTTTTAAAGCACTAATACTACGCGCCGTGCTGCGTGGTTTTAAACCTAAATCGACTCGGTGGGCCAAGTAACTTTCTACATCAAGCCCCGTTACACTTAGTAAGTTTTCGCCTTTTAAAAACAGGCAAAATTTATCTAAATCACTGCGATAAGCACTTAATGTGTTTTCGCTTACGCCTTGCTCTAAGTACAGGCTATCTAAAAAGGTTTCTAGGTAGTCGCTATTACTGCTCATACTGCTATTATTTTCAGGAAAATCGTCAGATAGCGTTGTCACATTATGCTCTCATGCTTTGCTAAGGTATCAATTAAAAATACCTTACGGTAAACTTGAGCCTATCATATCAGGCAATTACACAGTGATAAATACGATGCAAATTGGTTTATTTTTTGGTTCTACCACGTGCTACACCGAAATGGCAGCAGAAAAGATTCGCGACATTATTGGTGCCGATATCGTTACCCTGCACAATATTAAAGACGAGCCACTAAAAAATGCAGAGCAGTACGACTTTATCATCTTTGGTATTTCAACATGGGATTTTGGTGAAATACAAGAAGACTGGGAGTCAAAATGGGATGACATAGCCGACGTAAACCTAAATGGTAAAACCATTGCTTTATTTGGCATGGGCGATCAACAAGGTTACGGGCAGTGGTTCCAAGATGCGCTAGGCATGCTTCACGATGAAATAAATACACAAACATTTACTCAACTTGGTTTTTGGCCAAACGATAGTAGCTACGAATTTGAAGCCTCAAAAGCACTCACGCCCGATGGCAAACAATTTGTAGGACTCGCGCTGGACGAAGACAGCCAATATGAGCTGAGTGACGACCGTATTGCGACTTGGGCTGAACAAGTAATGACTGAATACGGTGAAACGCTTTAATTTAAATTGCGTAGCTATTATTGCTACGCAACAAAGTAATTACTCAACTTTCAACCAATATTGGTTGCGGAAAAAAAAGCCAATATAGCCGCGAACTTCAAGCTTTTCACCTTCATCTTGCACTGTGAGTTGTAAGGTATAGGTTTTACCATTTGTTGGGTCGAGTATTTCACCATCTCCCCATACGTCATCCTCTTGTGCTTTTACATCAGTAATAATGGTCATTCCTAAAATAGGTTGATCTTTTAGCTCACCATCACACTTACTGCATATATCATTTTGTTTTGTAGGGTCTAGGATAGTTTCAACTTTACCACTTAAAACGCCGTTAGTTTGGGTAATACGCACATACGATTTAGCTTCACTAGTATCCTCATCAATCGTTTTCCAAAGCCCAACAGGTGTTATCGCAGCAAACACACTTTGGCTTGCCAAAACAATCGCAGAAAATGCACTTAGTAGTATTATTTTATTTAATTTTTTCATTGTGTTGTCTTAATTTAATGTAACTAATGAGTGAATCATAACAGGTGATTTATACACACACTATAAAAGAACAGTACCTAAAAAACCTAAACAAATCGGAATCGTTTGTTTAGGTTTAAATTTACAATGTTACGCTAAATTTTAAAAACTACGTGTTACTACGCTTGAGTTATTAAACTCAAATTTATTAATTTTTCCGCATTGCGCCATATGATTAGTACTCGCATAAGGTGTGTTAGCTTGAGTTATTGCAGCCTCCCACCCTTGGCCATTTTTAATAAATGCCTTTAGCTCAAACCAGCCATTAACTGCTTTACTACAATCCATATCGACATCAAGCATCCAATAGTGTTCGCCCCATATATTTAGTGGTGCAACACCAAAACCATCAGCGCTTAGCGTTTTTTCAGCTCCCCAGCCCTCAGGCCATGTTTTTGTTGTCCAGTCTGTGGCAGAGCCTTCTGCTTCGACACTTTGTCCATTTTCTATGCCATACCAATCAAGGTAATTATCATTTGTTTTCCAAAGGCTTGTTGTCACATTTTTTAAATTATTATGACGAATAGGCATTGCACATTCAAAGTTACTTGTTTGGCAATTTCGACCTAAATTTGCGTTTGCATAAGCATGATCTACACCACCACGCAAAAACATATCTTGCCCGCTTTGTGTTTGTGCATTAATAAAAACAACGGTTCGTTGCCAGTCACTCCCTGTATCTGGCGCAGAGCTTGTATTTAATTTAGAGTTTTTATGAATCGCCATTGCATCCCAAGCACCCACATTCAAATTAATAGTACCGTTAGCATTAACTGCTATAACCTCCCCACTACAACGCTTGCCATCAGCCGACAGTTCACCCTTTAGCACATTACAATATTGACCAGACGCCATATCAGTTTGGACAGTCGCATTGAGTGTAGAATCTTCTTTATTAATGGCCATATGACCGGAGCTACCGCGCCCAAACGCTATTTGATTATTTGTGTTATCCCACCAGTTTGTTACCGCCCAGTTATCGGCAGTGTTATTTCTAAAATCGACCCCGCCTGCAATATATGACCAGCGATGCTCACACTTCCAGTTACTACCAAAACACTCTAAGTTACCGCTATTATGGACCGATACATTTGGTCCACCAGCATCAGTATTTCCATGAAAATCATAACTCGACATTACTTTTGGATAACCATACGGATAAGCCAACATAAACACATTGGCTAAGTCGTATAAACGCCCATCTTCAAAGGTAATTACATTTCCCGCACCACCATGACCTCGCTGATTGTCGTGATTATCGACAAAAACGACGGCAGAAGAGCTAGGCATAAAGCCCCACCCTTCACCAAAGTTACTTAACCATGCAAGCGAACCCTTTCTGAAAGTATTACCTAGTTGGGTACTGTATTTAAATTCAGTTACTAAACCTGAGCTTAAATATTCAGAAGCACTCACAGCCTCCACACCTTGATCAATTACTTCGTGAAATATGACTGGTGAGCCGTTTATTTTCGTCTTTAAACTTTGAATATCACTTGCAGCAACGTGCTTTGCAGCATCAAACCGAAAGCCTTTTACGCCAATAGCTTGTAAGTCGTTAATATAGGCTGCCAAAGTATTTTGTACGTAGTTTGAAGCCGTATTTAAATCAGCAAGGCCGACAAGTTCGCAATTTTGCACTCGATAACGATTATTACCATAATCAGAATTGTTAATAGTGCAACTTTGATGAAAATCCTGAGGGCTATAAATAGGATAGCTTTTATTACCAAAACTATTACCCGCCGTGCCTGTACCACTTCCTGCTGCCATGTGGTTAATAAGTGTATCGACGTAAATATCAACCCCTGCTGCACTGCAGCGATTAACCATATCAATAAACTCTGCGCGGTTACCGCCACGACTTTTCAGCTCATAGCTAACAGGCTGGTAGCGTGTCCACCATTGACTCCCTGTGATGTGTTCATTTGGGGGAGAAACCTGTACCGCAGCATAGCCTTTCGGCCCTAAATACTGTTCGCATTCTTGCGCTACATCTTGCCAATTCCATTCAAATAAATGCACAAATGTAGTGGGAGCAGCACTAATAATATTGGGTAAGGTCAAGCCCAAACTTAAACCTGCGGTGGTGATGATTTTATTGAGTGTCATAGTGTGTGATCCAATTGTTGAACGAGTGAAACAGCGCACTCGCGTTATTTACAAGTTGTTAACACTAGTTTAGATATTGCCTAAATAGAAACTGAATACGTATGCATAAAAGGTAAACTATCCTTTATTACTAAATAACTTTTATCACTAAGTAATTTACATTTTTAAATAAAATGTTTTGCACAGAGCTATATAATCAGCAGTGTAGGTATTATCTAAATTTCGAATACACAGAATTGATGATTCTATATCGCTTTTTACATAACTAAATGTCATTAAGCTGCGGCTTACCTCTTTGTTGGGTGTGGCTTTTATTTGGCAGTGAGTATTTAAGTGAAGCCCATTTTTAGTAGCAAGCTCAATAAATAATGCGTCTTCAACGTTCGGCAGTATTAAGCTAAAGCGAGAGCCACTGTGGCTCAAGCGCTTAAATGCACTAATTAACTCATCAAAACTTAGGCCATCTGTATGGCGAGCCGTATTACGCGCTGCATTATCGCCTTTTAAACTGCGATTAAAATATGGCGGATTAGAAATAACCACATCAAACTTAACGTCACTACTAAAGCTTTGAATAGTTCGGTGCTCAATACTGATTGCTGACCACGGGCTATTAGCTACATTTTGTAATGCTTGAACATACGCGTGCTCATCAACTTCTACAGCTGTTATGGTAAGTTCTAGATTACGTTGTTTGCACATTAATGCCAGTAACCCCGTACCTGTACCTATGTCCAATAATGACTTAGCTCCACTTAAATTGGCCCATGCACCAAGTAAAATTCCATCAGTAGAAACCTTCATTGCGCACTGCTCATGTGCAACCTTAAATTGTTTAAATGCAAAACCAGACATTTTTTCACCTTTTCATTCACCAACTGGTGGATAGCGCGTATAATTGCAAGTAATTGTCCCTTATTTTAGACACTCTATGCAATTTTCTGACTTTGATCTTGATAACAAGTTACTCGACGCTATTAATAAAATGGGTTACGAAACCCCAACAAGTATTCAACAACAAGCGATTCCTGAAGCGCTTAAAGGGCGTGATGTTTTAGCATCAGCGCCTACAGGCACAGGTAAAACCGCAGCATTTTTAATTCCAGCTATTCAATATTTATTGGATTTCCCGCGCCGTGATCCAGGGTTTGCACGCGTGCTCGTTATGACTCCAACGCGTGAACTTGCTTATCAAATTCATGAGCAATGTGAGCTACTTGCAAAACGAACTAACCTAAAGATAGGTGTCGTAACTGGCGGTATAAATTACGGCACGCATAAAGAAATATTTGAAAAAAACAATGATATATTAATCGCCACACCGGGGCGTTTAATGGAATATTTAGAAACTGAAAACTTTCATGCTGAACACGTAGAAATGCTCATTATTGACGAAGCTGATCGCATGTTAGACATGGGCTTTAAAAAAGAAATGAAGCGTATATGTGACGAAGCTAGAAATCGTCGTCAGTGCTTTTTATTCTCAGCAACTCTTGAAGGTGACAGTGTAGAAAGATTTGCAGAAACAACACTTAACGACCCTGCACTACTTGAAGCTGAGTCATCACGTAAAGAAAAAGCCAAAATTCATCAGTGGGTTCATTTAGCTGACGATTATCATCATAAACTTGAATTACTAGTAAACACACTTAAAAACCCTGATGTCACTAAAGCAATTGTGTTTGTAAAAACCCGTGAGCGCCTAGAAACACTGATTGGCGAACTAACCAACAATGATGTTAAAGCTGCATGGTTACGCGGTGAAATGCCTCAAGACAAACGTATGAAAGCGATGGAAAACTTTCATAGTGGCAAAACACGCATATTAATTGCTACCGACGTAGCTGCACGTGGAATTGACGTATCTGACATCAGCCATGTTATTAACTTTGATATGCCACGTACCGCTGACGTATACGTACACCGTATTGGCCGTACCGGTCGTGCTGGTAAAAAAGGGATAGCAATATCGTTAGTTGAAGCACACGACATTGGTATTTTATATAAAGTAGAGCGCTACGTTGAGCAAAAATTAAAACGCCGTGTAATTAAAGGTGTTGAACCACAGCATAAAGAAGCGAAGCCACCAGCTAAAAAGCGTAAAGATCCAGTAAAAATGAAAGCTAAGAAAAAGGCCAAGGTTAAAAAGAAAAAGTAACCTAAAACATTTTTATACTAAGCCGGCTTTTGTCGGCTTTTTAATGCGCCCAGCTCAACTGTTATAATGTACCTTTTGTCCACTGTTCAAAACGCTCAGCTGCTGACTCAGCTATAATTACTTTATCTGATTCAACCCAGTAAGGTGTACGATTTCGATTAAGTATAGCTATTTCTAACTTTTCCCCTGATGCAGAGGTGCAGCGATGGTCACCAAGTCCTCTTAAATTTCGCTGCCATAGCTCATCTTTAAAGTAATATGAATGCCCATTTTTAGTAAGCTTAATTAGCTCAATTGTGACCTTTTTATTTCCCCAACCTATATAGGCTAAAAGCTCACGGTAATTATGCGCCATATAAATAATCCATTAAATTTTATAAGCCATATTTACACAAAACTTTAGTAAAAAAATCCGTGAGCAATAAAGCTTGTCTTCAAAAGCCTAGTACCTGCAAAGCTTGTACCTGTAACAATTGTAATCAAAGCATGTAACTCATACTCATTTAAATGTAATTTTTGCCCACCTGAATTCCCACTTAATAAAATCCCCTTATATTTCAGTACATTAATCTTGGCATCGAAATTGTATTTACAACGATAACTCAGCCGATGGAATTTCCATATTGTGGCTACACTATCTAACCGTAATGTAAGGATTAAGTTATGAACCGCTTTAAATCAACTATCGCTTTAATATCATTTTGTTGTTTATTTTTATTAGCTTGCGCTACGAAAGTAAGTGCTGCAACAAGTTTAGCGGTAGTGAGCAGTGTAGCAACTGTGCCTAACTTACAACAAACCATTACTAACACGCTACGTACTAACCCTAATTTTGTACTTAACAATATTCGTGTGCAGGTAAAAGATGGTGAGGTAGATTTATACGGCACAGCACAAACTGGTTTTCAGCGTGCGTTGGCTCAAAAGTTTTTAGAAAATATGGATGGAGTAAAAATTATTCGTAACAAAATCAGTGTTATATAATTTCAGAGCGAAAATTTTTGAGCGGTTAGCCGTTACAAAAAAATTATCAAATATTTCAGACACCTTTAAAGGAGATATAACATTTTAACTACAACGCTTATCTCCAATATGTATATACATAAACGCACTCTCTAATATTAAAAATACGTTCACCTAGTTTATAGCCTCAAGCATGGCTGTTATTGACTCACCTACTTTGTTTTTTGTAGCGCTTAGTTGTAACTTTCATAGCTAATGTATTGCTATCATAGAGTAAATTTCTGAGTTTCATCATTTAAATTACTCGCCATACGAGATAGCTCACTGCTAGATTCTGCAATATCTCTAACCGCTTGCTCCGTTTCAGATATCCCCATATTTATAGCTTCAATATTTCGTGCTATTTCATCTATCGTGGTGGTCTGCTCTTCTGAAGCGGCTGCAATTTGAACAACCATATCAAAAATCCCATCCACTTCTTTTGCTACTTTGTTATTAATCAGATTAGCTTTACTCGCGATTTCCTGAACTTGGGTTGTATGATCAACATTTGTCGTCATCGTTTTTACTGCTGCATTACTCGCATTAACAACGGCTTCAATGATAACTTCAATTTCCATAGTTGATTCTTGAGTCGACTTCGCAAGGCTACGTACTTCATCAGCAACAACTGCGAAACCTCGCCCTTGTTCACCTGCTCGTGCAGCTTCAATGGCAGCATTTAAGGCGAGTAAATTGGTTTGATCTGCTATTTTTTTAATCACGCTTAATACGTTAACTATTTTCTCCGAATTATGACGTAGATTGGTCACCTCTTGCGCCGTGGCTTGCGTTGCTTCACCTAAAGAGACAAGCGCATTATAAGTACTATCGTTATTTTCAGAGCCTTCTCGGGCCATAGTTTGAATATTTTCACAAAGTAGAGATGCGTTAGACGTTGTACTCGCGATTTCTTTTATCGTTGCACTCATTTCGGTTGTAGCAGCAACAACTTGTATAGTTTGCGCTTGCTGCTCTGTCACTGCCAAGCTAGTTTGCTCAGTCACAGAAGCAAGCTCTGTAGCAGTACTGCCTTGCTGAAGTGCAACATTAGATAACTCACTGATCATTTTACGTAGGTTTTCTAACATAGTGTGTAACGCTACTTGTAACATGCCGACTTCGTCGTGGGCATGTACTTTAATATTACTGCTTAGATCACCTGATGCGACTTTCTCAGCAAATAAAGAAGCAACAATAATTGGATTTGCTATTTTTCGGGAAAAGAAAACTCCTATGAAAATAACAATAATTGCAGCCCCCACAATAAGTATCGTACTAAAAATTATACCTTGATTAACCGATTCAAAAGCTTCTGATTCATCTATCTCGCTTAATATAAGCCAGTTAAAATTGCCAATTTTTATACTGTTATAAGCAGACAACACATTGTTACCATTATAATCTTTAATTAGGTTAGTGCCTTGCTGGCCATTCAATGCAAAATTAACAGCGTCAGTATTAACACCATTGTTTTTCACGTTACCTGCAAAGCTTGCTTTTAAAGAGTGCCCCTCTGGATCAAGGTACGAATCAGAACGCATTAACTTATCTTCGCCAACGAGATAACTTTCTCCCGTTTTACCCATGCCATCACGTACTCCCATTATTTGATTAGTACCTTCACTGGAGAGCTGCAACGCAACTATAATTTCACTATTCTGTACTGGTATTGCAATAAACGCTGCGGGCTCGTCATTACTTGGGGCGTAAGGTTTGTAGTCAACAATACCAAAACGTTTTGAAAGTTTAACTTCCTGAATAAGCGTCCCTAAATTTGAACTCGCGTATTTTCCATTTAAAATATTCGTTTGGTAATCTGATTCTTTTGCTTGGGTATAATAGATTAATCCTTCATCATCAATTAAAAACAGATCGTAATAGCCATATTTTTTAATGTATTCGCTGAAAAAGCTGTCGTAACTGTCTTTATTAATTTGCGGAATAATCATAGCCAATAATTCAATATCAGCCGTTTTTTGCTTAAAATAATCCTCAATTTGAGTGCGTTTAATTTGGTTAATTGCTTCAAGCGATTGCGATATATTATGCTCAACGCGCGACTTAGATTGTAATGTAGAAATGGTGGTCGTTATTAGTGCCGGTAAAATTCCAACGAATAAAAAAATCAAAGTTAATTTAGTTTTCAAACTCCAGTGACTAATTTTTAAAAATAAATTATTTTTTGAATTTGACATTTATGAGCACTTAATAAGTAATAGTTAATTTAAAATTAGCGCATTAAAAAATTAAAACAAATTAAATACCAAAAAAAGCGCGTTTTTTACCATGTAAAAACGCGCTGCTCGTAAGTAACTATTTCCCAATACTTTTAGTTAATGGGTTCACTAAGTTATTCACTTTGGTTAGAGTCAGCACCATCGCTACTGTCTTTAGTTGATGACTGCTGCCTTATTTTATCGCTTATCATGGCATCGAGCTTTTCGCCGCCTTTAATACCAAAGTCAAGCGTACGAATTGGAAATGGGATACTTATGTCGGCTTCATCTAGTGCTTGCTTAACAGCAACTATGCCCTTGTGGCGTACCGTCATAAAATCAGGCTCGCCAGGATATTTAATCCAAAACCATACCAATAAGTTAATGCTGCTATCACCAAAACCCTCAGCGTATACGGCGGTTTCGTCTTTGCGAATAACAAAATCAAATCCATTAATTTTATCGGTAATAACTTGGGATGCTTTTTCTATATCGTCACCATACGAAATACCAACGGGCACTTCTATACGTCTTACTCCTAGGGTACTGTAATTTTTTAGCACATTTCTAAATAGCACTTTATTAGGCACCAGTATGAGCTGCCCGTGAAAGCTCTCTATGAGTGTGTTACGCAGGTTTATTGAATGCACTGAACCAAACACGTCGTCTGTTTCGATCACATCACCCGTTTTGAATGGCTTGCGCACACCCATTGCTATACCGGCGATTAAGTTTTCGGTCATATCTTGAAATGCAAAACCAATGGCTAAACCAACAATACCCGCACCCGCTAATAACGAGGTTACCGTGCCTTTTAAACCCATAAAATCGAGCGCGATAAATAAACCAACACACAGTACAATAACTTTGAATATTGACGCCATCAAATCGGCAATTTGTTTTGAGTCAAGAGATCGGCGCAACAAGTTTTTCATTAAACGGCCAGCAAAACGCGCCAACATTGAAAATACGATGGTTATAACTACAGCGACTATAAAATTAGGGATATGACTGATAACCACGTCAAACCACCCTCCGAGCTTTTCCTCTATTAGTTTTTCTGCTTCGCCAATTGACGGAATGCTGATCATTTTATTTGCACCTATTTAATTAGTGTTCTCATTAATATTAGATGAGACTGCAAATATAACGCCAACATCAAAAAAGCCATGCAATGCATGGCTTTTAAATTTTTATTTAAGCTTATGAACCTAACGTTGTTCGTCGCGCATAAATACCGGCTCTAGCTCTTTAGCTGTTGCCTCAGGGCTAAAGTAATAACCTGCTACCGTAAACTCTTTAAGTTGGCTTAACTGCGTTACTTTATTTTCGATAATGTAGCGCGCCATCATGCCGCGTGCTTTTTTAGCGTAAAAACTAATTACTTTATATTGGCCATTTTTACAGTCTTTAAAGTGCGGAGTGATAATTTGTGCATTAAGCGCTTTTTTATCAACAGCTTTAAAATATTCGTTTGAAGCAAGGTTAACTAAGTATTGTGCGTCTTGCGCCTTTAATACGTCGTTTAACTTATTAGCTATTACGCCCCCCCAAAATTCGTATAGGTTTTTACCGCGTGAATTTTCAAGCTTAGTGCCCATTTCTAATCGGTAAGCTTGCATTAAATCCAGTGGTTTTAATAAACCGTATAAACCCGACAATATACGTAAGTGGCTTTGTGCGTAATCAAGCTCGCTAGCTTTAAGCGTGCTTGCATCTAAACCGCCGTATACATCGCCATTAAAGGCAAGCACGGCTTGCTTAGCATTACTTTGTGTAAACGGCTGCGCCCACTCGCTAAAGCGTGCTGCGTTAAGCCCAGAGAGCTTATCGCTAATTTTCATTAAACTGCCAATTTGCGCTGGTGTTAGTTCACGGCATACTTTCATGAGCGCTTCGCTGTGCTCTAGTAATTCAGGTTGAGTGAACTTGTCTGTTGCGGGTGGCGTTTCGTAATCAAGATTTTTTGCAGGTGAAATAACAGTGATCATAGTTAGCTATTGACTTGTAATTTATTTAATGTCAATTTCAACATTAAATGAAACGAAAAGCACGTTTTGTTTAAATAAATCCTCCCTTAATAACCCATGCACTGCCGTTTTTCTATTGATAAGGACATAAGACCTATCAAGCATTGTCACACTGTTGCAGTATGGATCAAATATATTAAGGTGTAGATTTTTCTTTTAACTTGCTTGGAATGAGGAAAGCAAATGACTTCAGCTCTACAAAGGCTAAAACAACATTCATCTATCGTAGCCGACACTGGCGATATTGAAGCGATCAAAAAGCATCAACCAGAAGATGCAACCACAAACCCGTCGCTTTTATTAAAAGCGAGCGAGATTGAAGCTTATAAGCCTTACCTAGATAAAGCTTGGAGCTATGCAAAAGAAACCGAGCAAGAGCCAGCTAAACAACTTGAACTAGCATGTGATTACTTTGCCGTATTGCTTGGTAAAGAAATTAGCGCCATTGTACCTGGTTATATTTCTACTGAAGTAGATGCGCGCCTTTCGTTTAATACCCAAGCTACGATTGATAAAGCACATACCCTACTGAGTCTTTACGAAAAAGAAGGCGTAAGCAAAGACAAGATTTTAATTAAAGTTGCGTCTACGTGGGAAGGTATTAAAGCCGCTGAGCAGCTAGAAAAAGAAGGCACTAAATGTAACCTTACTTTATTATTTAGCGATGCCCAAGCTCGTGCATGTGCCGATGCAAACGTATTTCTAATTTCGCCATTTGTTGGGCGTATTTTAGATTGGCATGTTGCTAACGGTATGGAAAAACCGACCGATCCGCTACAAGATCCAGGCGTTCAGTCTGTGCGTAGCATTTTTGAATTCTACAAACGCCATGACTACAAAACAGTTGTGATGGGTGCTAGTTTCCGTAACACGGGCGAGATTATTGCTCTTACTGGTTGCGACAAGCTAACTATTAGCCCTAATCTTTTAGAAGATTTAGGCAACCTTGAAGGCGCACAGGAGTACTTGCTAGAAAGCGATGTTCCACAAGAGCCAAAACCAGAGCCGCTTACAGAAGCGCAGTTCCGTTGGTTACATAACCAAGATGCTATGGCAACTGAAAAGCTAGCTGAAGGTATTCGCTCTTTTGCTGATGCACAAGAACAACTAGAAGCACGTTTTAAAGCAATGTAACTTGCGATACAAACGTACTTTAAAAAACGTCGCATTTGCGGCGTTTTTTTTGTGCCTGAAATAACTTCTATCTAGTAAAACCTTCATCAATACATCACACTTATGTAACATTATTGTCACTTTTTTATTCTATTTTAGCTAGGCCTGTGGTATAGGTATTCTTGAGGTCACAAAATCAATAGGAGAAGTTCATGGATAGCCTAAACGATATATTAGAGATACTAGAAGGTCCTGATACAACACGGAAAACCTCTCAGAAAAATAAAAAAAGAAAATGGCGTGAAATAGAAGCAATAAAAGATAAGCAACGCCTTCGTAAAGAACTACAAGAACTAGACTATTTTACAGACAGTATTGCAATTGATGAGCTCGATTTTTAATTCAATACACACCAACTAAACAAAAAGGCTTCCAGCATATGGAAGCCTTTTTTAATGTTTTTAAACCATTTAAGCTCTTTGAAAGAAATTAGATTTGCCAGTTAATTGGCTTTTCACTTTGAACTTGTAGTAACTCATTCGTTTGTGAGAAATGCTTACAGCCAAAAAAGCCTCTATGCGCCGAAAGCGGCGATGGATGCGGCCCTTTTAAAACATGATGGCGAGCGCTGTCTATACCCTTACCTTTTTTTTGTGCATGTGCACCCCATAAAATAAATACCACACCTTCGCAGTACTTATTAATATGTGCAATTACATTATCGGTAAATTGCTCCCATCCTAAATGCTTGTGAGAATGCGCTTGCCCTTGCTCAACGGTCAATACGGTATTGAGTAAAAATACGCCCTGATCTGCCCAACTTTGCAGGAACCCGTGATCTGGAATAGTAAAACCAGTAATGTCGGTAGCTAACTCTTTATACATATTTTTAAGCGACGGCGGCAGTTTTTTTACATCAGGCAATACCGAAAAACACAAACCATGCGCTTGCCCTTCACCGTGGTATGGGTCTTGCCCTAAAATGACAACGCGGATGTTATTAAGCGCTGTGGCATCAAAAGCACTAAACACTTGAGGTTCAGGCGGATAAACAGCAACACCTTCATTGCGGCGATTAGCCACATACTCTAACGTTTGTTGCATGTAAGGTTGCTGCAATTCACTTTCTAAAAATTTAGCCCAATCGCTCATTGTATACTCTTAATCTGTTTACGTGATGCGTCTATTTTATCACACATATCAGCCAGCCCATCTAGCATACGCGGCGAAAAACGATGTAATAAGTCGGCATTTACGCTAATAAATTGACCATTTTTAACGGCTGGTACTTCTGGCCATTTTTGCCAATTAACAACGGGTTGTGGCGTTTTTGATTTTTCATCAGGGATAATGATAACTTGTGGCTTGGTAACAATGACATTTTCGATACTAATTTGCGGATAATCTGTAACGCTCTGTGCAAATACATTACTTACATGGCATGTTTCTATTAGCTGGCTGATCCATGTATTTTTGCCTACTGACATCATAGGTTCTGGCCATAACTGATAAAACCCAGTTATATTTTTTTTACCTTGCTGGCTTTTAACAATCGCGTTTAGCTTTTGTTTAAATGCGTTAGCGGCTTGTTGGCTTTGCTCAATATTTCCTGTAAATTCACCAAAAGTAAGTAACTCGTCGGCAACAGCGTCGATTGTGGTTGGGTTACTCAAATATACTTTTATACCTAGGCGCTCTATTTGGGCTAAATCTTCGCTTTGATTTCCACTTTTCCACGCAATAACTAAGTCGGGTTTAAGCGCCAATACTTTTTCAAGGGAGATACCGTAATAACCCCCAATGCGCTCAATACTTTGGGCCTCAGCAGGGTAATCAGCATAATCAACTGTACCCACGATATTATCGCCCGCCCCGATGGCAAATAGATTTTCGACTATGTGCGGTGCAAGGGCAATTATTCGCAGCTTTTTAGAATCCTCTACCTGCTCTGCAAATGTATTACTCGATACGCTAAAAAACAGTAGCCCAATAAAAAACGCTCTAAACATTAGTAATCAAACCCTTCAAGCGCTTTTATACCTGAGTCGAATGCGTGTTTTACATTACGCACTTCGCTTACTGTATCGGCAAGGTCTGTTAAAGTACGATGTGCTGCACGCCCTGTAATAATAACCGACTGCATTGGCGGGCGGTTGTTCAGCGCCATTACTACTTCATCTAAATCTACATAGCCATAGGTCACCATATACGTAAGCTCATCAAGTAATACTAAATCAATACTGCTATCAGCAAGCATACGTTTTGACTCTTGCCATGTTGCCTGCGCGGCTGCAGTATCGGCTTCTTTATTTTGCGTATCCCAGGTAAAACCGGTGTTCATTACAACAAATTCAACGCCTGCTCCTTGTAATAAATTACGCTCGCCGCACTCCCAAGTACCTTTTATATATTGGCAAACGGCCGCTTTTTTACCATGTCCCACACAGCGTGCTACAACGCCAAAGCCCGAGGTTGATTTACCTTTACCGTTACCGGTAATTACCTGAAAAATACCTTTTACATCTTGTGCGGCGGCAACACGTGCATCCACTTGTTCTTTTACTTTTTGTTGGCGCTGCTTGTGCTTATCGTTGTTTTGTTCAGTCATTATTGTGCCCTTCATAAATCGAGATAATTTGCTGTATGTTTAAATGCGTTTCGCACATGGTTGCTAATTGTTCTAACTGCTGCTCACGGTGATCAACAATACTAATTGGATTAATTGAGGCGCTTGGTTTTACCCACTTTAAAATTTGCGATGTAGCATCGGCTTCATCAAACAAGCCATGTAGATAGGTGCCTGCAATGGCGTTATCATCGCTAATAAAACCGTCAAACGCAAAACCATGGGGGTGACTTTCATCAAAGCTTAAAAATGGCTTATGAAGCGCTGCACCTTGGCTAATTCCTGCATGTATTTCGTAACCACTACAGGGGGTTGATTGGTTATTTAAAACCAGTGTAGCGGTTATTTTAGTTAATACTTTTTGCGTTGTCAGCGTGGTTTCAAAGTCACATAGGGCAAGTCCATTTACTTGTTTTAATGACGACTCAATACCATCGGGATCGTTGAGCGTATTACCCAGCATTTGCATGCCACCACAAATACCAAGTACTTTGCCACCATAGCGTAAGTGGCGCTTAATTTGTGCGTCCCAACCTTCATTTTTCAAAAAATTTAAATCACCTAGCACGTTTTTACTGCCTGGTAGAATGATCAGATCAACTTCTGGGATAATTTGCGTGTGGCATACATAATTTATATTAATATGTGGGTGCAAACGCAGTGCATCAAAATCGGTGTGATTACTAATGTGTGGAACGAGCAACACTGCAATATTAATTGTGGCGTTAGTTACGTTATTATCAATTGCGACAGCGTCTTCTGCGTCAAGTGCTAAGTCGTGTAAATAAGGTAATACACCAAGTACGGGCTTATTTGTATAGTCTTCAAGCCAATCAAGCCCGCCTTGCAGTAAACTGATATCGCCTCTAAAGCGGTTTATAACAAAGCCTTTTACACGCGCTTTTTCTGACTTGCTTAACAACGCAAGCGTGCCCACCAAGTGTGCAAACACACCCCCTTTATCAATATCAGCAATAATAATAACAGGGCAATCTACCTCTTCGGCGTACCCCATATTAGCAATGTCATTTTCACGCAGGTTTATTTCAGCAGGGCTGCCGGCCCCTTCAACGAGTAGTAAATCAAAACGTTTCGCTAAGCGGTTATGTGAAGTAATTACCGCATCCATCGCCACTTTTTTATAATTATGATAAGCACCCGCTTCCATATTACTTATCGCTTTTCCGTGAATAATCACTTGTGCGCCGGTGTCGCTATTAGGCTTAAGTAATATAGGGTTAAAGTCGATTTCGGGCTCCACCTTTGCAGCTATTGCTTGTAGTGCTTGGGCGCGGCCAATTTCGCCGCCATCTTTAGTTACGGCGCTATTGAGTGCCATATTTTGAGGTTTAAAGGGCGCAACATTTATCCCTCGCTTGGCAAACACTCTACAAAGCGCTGCAACTAAGGTACTTTTACCTGCGTCTGATGTAGTGCCTTGCACCATTAAGGTTTTCATGGAGTTACACCTTTGATTTTCTAAAAAATAACAAACTTAAAAAGAACACGCTACCAATAGCAGCTGTAATAACACCGACGGGTAACTCTTGGTTTTTTAGTAATGAACGCGAAAGTACATCAACCCACACCATAAATGTACCACCCACCAAGCTGGTTACCAGTAATCCAGCTATGGAGCCTTGAGATATAAAAAAGCGCACAATATGTGGCACCATTAACCCTACAAATCCTATGCCGCCACACATAGCCACCAGCACAGCGGTAATTAGCGAACTTAAAACCAGCATGAGGATTCTAAAGCGCTGCACTCTTACACCCAATGTAATTGCACTCTCATCGCCAAGTAGCATGGCATTGAGTTGCCTTCTAAAACTCAGCATTAAAAATGTACATAATGCGATTACCAATAAAGGCAACCAAAGCGTAGCCCACTGCGCACGCGCAAAGCTGCCCAGTGTCCAAAATAAAATAGCGGCTACCGCCTGAGGATCGCTCCAATAAAGCAATAAGCTGGTAAACGCGCTAAATAAAAACGACAGAGCAACGCCTGCTAATAACATTGATTCTACCTGTGCACTTTGTTGCCTACCTGCAATAAGTATTAATAAACTCATAGCGAGTAAACTACCTAACAATGCCGCTGCCGATAACATAAAACCTGCGCTAATGCCGGATAGCGCCATAAGTAACACCACCCCAAAAGAGGCACCCGACGATATTCCAAATAAGTAAGGATCGGCTAACGGATTGCGCGTTACCGTTTGTAAAATAAGCCCCGCAATGGCTAAACCAGAGCCGGCTAAAAAGGCGAGTAATGTACGTGGCATTCTTAGCTCGTAAATAATACGCGTATTAAAAGAGGCATCATTTGAGAGCAAAAAACTATTAAGTACATCTTGCAATGAGATCTCTGCTGCGCCAAAACTAAGTGCTGCAAATAAGCTAAATAAAGCAGCTGCAGCACTTATAAATAGCGCAAGTGAGTGGCGAGTATCAACAGCGCTCATATTATTCGTAACCATAAAAGTAAGTGATATGAGGGATACTATTTCCAGATTGCGATAGCTGTGGGTGATTATTTACTTGGGCGCAGACACCAAAAACGTCGCCTAGCATGTTTTCGGTTAATACCTCACTTGGCGTGCCTGAATGCGTAATTTCACCATTTTTAATAACGACCAGTTCATCGCACATTGCAGAAGCTAAGTTTAAATCGTGAAACGATGCAAACACCGTAACACCCAAAGATTTAGCCAGCTCTATTACCTGTATTTGATATTTAACATCCAAATGGCTGGTAGGCTCGTCCATTATTAACAGTTGAGGTTGCTGGACTATGGCGCGGGCTATCAAGGCACGTTGCTTTTCCCCACCTGAGAGCGATTCAAAGCTTTGATCGCTATGATCTGCCAACCCTACAGTGTTGATAGCTTGGGTAATTTTTTGTTTATCAATGTTAGTTACCGAGCTAAATAGCGATTTATGAGGCGTTAGCCCAAGCGTAATAACGTCAAATACGCTTAAGTTAAATTGCGACGGGGTTTCTTGTAAAACAACCGCTACTTTTTTTGCGTACTCATCACTTTTTAGCTGCCAAATATCGGTGTTGTTAAATTCTATAACACCTTCAGTTGGTTTATTAAAACGATATAAACAACGCAATAAGCTCGATTTTCCTGCGCCATTGGGACCAATCAAACCAACAAATTTACCTGTGGTTATTTTAAGGTTTATTTTTTTAAGGATCGTTTTATTACCAATATCCCATGATAGGTTTTTAACGTTTAGTAATGGTGTATTTAATGGCGTTTGAGTGTGCAATAGTCAGTCCTAGACGGGGTTAAACTCACTAAAAATGCGATAAAAATACTAATGCACTACAAGAAAAAATGAGTAAACCCGCTCGTTAAAAGAATTCGTACCAATTGCACTAAATTAGTGATTTATTATAGCGACAAAGAAATAGCACAATAACAAGGTAAAAATTATGACATATACTTGTTCTATATGAATAATTTTTAACGCAGTGAGTAAGTTACTTAATTTGCTAGAAAGATCATGCTTTTAATAAAATTGGTATTATACCATTTGTATCTGACTTAAAGCTTTGCGCTAATTACAGTTGCGGGAACAGTCGAGGACTCTCACCTCATTCCAAATGAATGTCTATTATGGGCGGCTAAGTAAATAATTTAAAGCAAAAAAAACCGCACTTAAAGAATGCGGTTAAAAAGGGAGTGTTTTAACTAATCGTTAAAACTTGTATTCCATACCCAAGCCTACGTAGTCTTGGTCAACATTGTTATCCATATCGAAGCTTGAGTAAAAACCAAATACTTTAATGTTTTTATTTAATTTGTGATCAATACCCACTGAGATTGCTGACTTATCATTACTGTCGTCAAAATCCATAGCTTGATATTGCACTTTAAAAGTATTGCTGCCCATGCTGTAAGCCGCATTTACTAAGTAACCATCAGCTTCTGCGCTACCGTCTACTTTTTCTTGTGTTTGGTACATTGCGCCCAATTTAAAGCCTTCAATTTTACCTTGAATTGACGCACGTACTACATCGTAGCCATTTACTTCACTATCAGCCGCAATAGATGCATATACTGCACTCTTTTTAAGTGCAACATCACCGTAAGTAACAGCCATTGAATAACCATTATCTGCATCCACGTCATCTTCGGCAATAAAAGTAGCAAGTACTTTAAAACCTTCGTATGAGTTTGATGAATAGCTAACTGAATCACCTAAACGATTTTCACCTTTAAATACATTTTTAATATCGCCTTCAAGGTCATTAAATAAATCTAACTTACCTTGAGATTGTTTAAGTGCAGTATCATTACGTCCAATTACAACTTGACCGAACGCACCTTTTAAACCAACGTATTGGTT
This sequence comes from Pseudoalteromonas sp. Ld19, assembly GCF_045064135.1. Lineage (NCBI taxonomy): Bacteria > Pseudomonadati > Pseudomonadota > Gammaproteobacteria > Alteromonadales > Pseudoalteromonadaceae > Pseudoalteromonas > Pseudoalteromonas sp. Ld19. The sequence continues at coordinate 107,043 of NZ_JBISHA010000022.1, forward strand.
ACGCGCAGAAATGTTATCGTCATTATCGCCTTTTGAATCAGCATCAGACACATCAACTTGAAATTCAAACTTATAAACAGCTTCTAAGCCGTCATTTATTTTTTCAGAACCCTTTAAGCCAAAACGAGATGCATTACTTTTAATCTCAGTAAAAGACCCTTCACCATCATCAGATGACTGTACCGTTACGTTCGCTTTACCGTACACGTCGACATCCGCGATTGCATTAAAAGATAAACCACTTAATAGTGCTAAGCATAAGCTCGATTTTACAAATTTCATGTTATTTCCTTGGATAATCACAAAAGACTAATTTTTTAAAACAGCTGCATTTTGTCACCACTAAATGACACTAATATTACAATAGAAATATTAGTGTCTTTTTTAATTAATAAAAATGCATTAAATATGAAACCAAAACAACATGAAAATCAAATAAACGACCGCACCTACTTACCTATTTTAACAACAGGCTTGGCGTCATTTGCGTTAACAAGCTAACTAAGGTTTCTATTAATTCTTTCTGTTCATTATCTCTATGATAGGCAATAAATACATCCCTTGACGTGTTTTCTACATCTTTTACATGAAATAACTCACCGGTTTCTAAATGCCCTTCAACCAATACTTGAGGTATAAATGCACTACCACCACATTGTAGTATTAGGTCAAGTGCAATACGCCCGGTGCTAGTTCTAAAGTAAGGCGGTGTTTTACCAGTGAATTGACGAGCATGCCAAAGTGAAAAAGTAGTCCCCCAATCAACATACACATATTGGTTATCAAAGAAGTTCTCGTTAGTTGCAGTATCGTACCCGCTCACGGGGATGATTGGCAGTTCACAAATACGCTCAACAACTAGTTCATCTACTTTAGGGGGATCAAATAAAATAGCTAAATCGAGCGTACGTTCTAGCAATAAACGAGTACTTTCTTGTTGTGCTTTAACTTCAGCGACCAACGACACACCCGGCATGGCCGATACAATGTTAGTAATACCGAATTGTAAGAATGCATCCCAAATATTAGGCGTTCCAGCTAAGCTAATTTGTTTGTGCATGTTATCAGCAAGTGCAACATCAACTTTAGCACGTTGCATACCCGTAATAATCATTTGCGCATGCGGCAATAAACGCTCACCCGGTGCTGTGAGTTGAATATTATTACGCTGGCGTATAAATAAATTAACACCAAGCCCTTGCTCTAATTGACGAATTCTAAAACTTACTGCAGACTGCGTAATGTAAAGGTTTTCGGCCGCTTTACCGAAGTGGCGCGTACGCACGACTTCAACAAATGTTTTTAATAAATCGATATCCAATTTTTTATCCTCACGATAAAAATAATTTGTTTAATAAATTGCCAAACTTGCATCATACTCCAGCTAATTACTAAGGTATGAGGATAAAGCTATGAGCAATAACATTTCATTACTACGCCAAGCATTTGTTAGCCAACGTCAATTTTATGATGATCAGAATTTTCCACGAGGCTTTAGCCGCAGCGGAAACTTCACCTTATTAGAAGCCAGCATCTTAGAGCAACACGGCGTTGTTTTAAAAGGCTTATACAGCAAAACAATTGAGCCGCAAAATGAACACCAAAAACAGTTTTTAGCCGTGGTAACTGGTTCACAAGAACCAACTAATCCAATCGAGCGTACTTGGGTTAAATACTTAAAGCTAACGACTTGTAAAACGAAGTTTCATACCTTATTTGGCCGCTCAAAAATATCAACCCCAGTGCCTATTAGCCAAGACTATTACTCTGAATCTGATAGCCTGTAAGTACCTAAGTTATTTGCTTTTTTGCGTTTTAACAGTTACAACTTATATAAGCAAATAATTTTGCAAAATATAAACAAGGTTGTTACGTGACGCGAAAATTACTGATAGTTGAAGATACGCCAACAATCGCGCGTGTGCAAAAGCACATCGCGCTTAAGGCTGGGTATGAGGTTGATATAGCAGAGTCATTGGCACAAACAAAAGAACTTATAAGTAAGAATAACTACTTTTGTGCTGTTGTCGATTATATTTTACCCGACGCCCCGTCAGGTGAAGCAGTACCCTGTACTGTACAGGCCGAAATTCCAACAATTGTTATGACGGGTAATATTGACAAAAAAACCCGTGAAACAGTAGAAAAATACCCAATAATTGATTACATCATTAAAGAGAATAAACAAGCTTATCAGTATCTCGAAAAACAATTATTAAGACTCCCTCGAAACGAAGATATCAAAGTGCTCGTTGTTGATGACTCTGCACCTACACGACATTATATTTGTAGCCTACTGACACGTCATAAATATCAAATATTACAAGCTGAAGATGGAAAAGAAGCACTTGCCATGCTTGAGGCTGCTCCTGATATTTCTGTTATTATTACTGACAATGAAATGCCAAATATGAATGGTGATGAGTTATGTACCGAAATACGCCGTTTATATAACAACGATGAGAAAGCAATAATTGGTATATCAGGTGCTGATTCATCTGATTTATCGACGCTGTTTTTAAAAAATGGCGCAAATGATTACTTACATAAACCTTTTAATAGTGAAGAATTTTATTGCAGGCTTAGCCAAAACGTCGATATGTTAACGCTTTTAGCAACTATAAAAAAACAAGCGAATACTGACTACCTTACTAAATTACCCAACCGTCGTTACTTTTTTGAAGAGGCAAAAAAATCCCTTAAAAAAATTAAACTTGATGAAGGTAATGGCGCATTGGCGATGCTGGATATTGATCACTTTAAAGCAATCAACGATACCTATGGCCATGACGCAGGCGACGAAGTGTTAAAAGGTTTATCTATTTGTTTTAGCAAATACTTTAAAAAATATTTAGTGGCACGCTTGGGTGGCGAAGAGTTTGCTGTTTATTTTGCCGACACCGATAAGCAAGAAGCGCTTAAAAGATTAGAAGGCTTTAGGTATTTTATCGAAACAAACAGCCAAGAGTTTAGCAAAGCTAAAATTAAGTTTACGCTCTCTATTGGCTTTTCAATTGGACCTGTTTATCAAATCGATGAATTATTAAAACAGGCCGACTTAAAGTTATACGACGCTAAAGAATCTGGTCGTAATAAAGTAGTTAGCTAACAGCTCTATTAGTTAACTATACTTCTGCGGCTGTAATAGCCGCTTTTTTTCGTTTGCGTGACTGATGATATGAATCCCAACTAAAAATAGCTAACGCGCTCCAAATACATGCAAATGTAATTAAACGTTCTGCATCAAATACTTCACCATAAAACACTACAGCTAAAATAAACATGAGGCTTGGCCCAATATACTGGAAAAAGCCCAAGGTAGTATATTGCAAGCGTTTTGCTGCGCCGGTAAAGCAAAGTAGCGGCAGTGTTGTTACTATACCTGCACTAATAAGTAATACACCAGTGTACCAATCGTTTGCAGATAAGTTTGATGTAGCAGAAGGTGCCATTAACCACCAGTAAATGAGGGCGACTGGTAGCAAAATAATTGCTTCTAGCAATATGCCAGGTAGGGCTTCAACCGGTAGTTTTTTACGTAACAAACCATAAAGTGCAAACGATATCGCCAACGAAAAAGCCACCACAGGAAACGAGCCAAAACTAATTAATTGCAATAACACCCCCGTAAACGCAAGCGCTACAGCAACACCTTGAAATTTACGCAGGCGCTCACCTAAAAAAAGCATACCCAACAGAACATTTAAAAGAGGATTAATGTAATAGCCTAAACTTGCATCAAGCATGTGGTTGTTATTTATAGCCCATATAAATAACCCCCAATTAAACCCAAGTAATGCAGAAGTAATAACAAGCATAAACAAAAGCTTAGGTTGCACAACAATGCGCTTAACTTTATCCCAATATTTTAAAACGCTCACTACTAATACTAAAAATGCAACCGACCAAACAACTCGATGCATTAAAATTTCAAACGCAGAAACATGCTGAAGCAACTTAAAATATATTGGCGCAAGACCCCACATAAAAAAAGCAAGACAAGCAAAAATAGCACCTTTACGCTGTTCAGTATCAATCGACATAATAAACACTTAGTGATTTAAAAGGTCGCTAGTCTACTTGCCATTGCTGTTTTATCCAACTAAATACGTGCCTGTACCAAAAGCAATTTGAATCGCTTGTTCATTATGTAATTCCATACGACATACACACACCTTGTTACCAGAACGAATAAGTGTGGCGCTCGCAGTAAATACCTCCCCCTTACCTGGGCGTAAATAATCGGTGCGCATATCGATGGTGCCAAGCGTTGCTAATTTTTGTTGCACGCTTTGTATATCAAAATCAGTGAGCTTATCAATTACACTGGCGGCAGCGAGCATGCCTCCAACGTTATCGAGCACAGCAGAGATAACACCACCGTGTAATATTTTTTGGGCTGGGTTGCCTATAAAAACGTCTTGCCAAGGAAAACTTATTTTTGCTTGCTCTGGAGTAAGTGACTCAACCGAGATATTTAAAAACTGATTAAATGGCATGCCATTTACAAACAATGCGCCCACTTGTTCAATTAACATTTCTTTATTCATTATTATTCTCTATGTTTAAACTGGTACGATGAGTAAAGCATAACTTAAGCAAAACTACGAGGCTCTCGTTAAGTCATTTTAATCATTTTAAATAAGCCTGATATTAAAAAGCTATTTCAACACTAGGGCGTGTTGAACTTTGGTGGGTGAATTTGCAGCAGTATGTTTGGTTTTTAGGCAAGGCAGAGCCTATGTAGTGTGGTATTCCCCATAAATAGGCGATAACGCAGCATAAATACCAAACATGCGCTGCCCTTTGGGTTCTTTTTAGGGACGATTAACTCTTTGTTGCTCGGTTTTTACTTAGCCCGCTAGGTTACAAACTTCGCGCCGCGATTTAATCGCCCCTAGATTGAACAAATTTCAATCCACAAAGATCAACACGCCCTAGGGTCTGTTGATCTTTCAAGGTTAAATTTGCAGCAGTCTGTTTGGTATTTAGGCAAGGCAGAGCCTATGTAGTGTGGTTATTCCCCATAAATGGGCGATAACGTAGCATTAATGACAAACAGGCGCTGCCCAAAGGGTTCTTCCTAGGGGCGATTAACTCTTTGTTGCTCGGTCTTTACTTATTCTTACAGGGATGTAAGCCATTAGAGTAACGCAGGAGCAGTTACCGAGCCCACTAGGTTACAAACCTCGCGCCGCGATTAAATAGCCCCTAGTCTGAACAAATTTCAATCCACAAAGATCAACAGACCCTAGCAGAGTTAAATTTACTTACAATAGGGGTAAGGTTAAGTAATTCAGCTAAAGACATCTCACTAAAAAACCACTAAAATACCCGCCAATGAATACATCAACACTATCTTCAAGCACACTAGTGCGCAAACCTGAAACTGTCCTCAAACAAGTGTTTGGCTACAGCGAATTTCGTGATGGTCAAAAAGCAGTTATCGATGCGGCTCTAAATGGGCAAGATTCGCTTGTATTACTGCCTACTGGCGGTGGTAAATCGGTATGTTATCAAATTCCGGCTTTAGTGCTTGAAGGCGTAACCATTGTTATATCTCCGCTCATATCACTAATGCAAGATCAGGTCACTCAACTACAAGCACTTGGTGTAAAAGCTGCGTACGTTAATAACAGCTTAGCACGTGAAGAGCAGCAGTTGGTGTATCAACAACTTCATCAGGGGTTAATTAAACTCTTATACGTAGCACCTGAAAAAGTATTGCAGCGCGATTTTTTAGAGCGTTTATCACATTTAAATGTAAGTTTGTTTGCTATAGATGAAGCCCATTGTGTATCACATTGGGGCCACGATTTCAGACCACACTACTTTCGTTTAAACGAACTAAAACAGCGTTTTGCACATGTACCCATGATGGCGCTCACTGCCACAGCAGATAAAGCCACCCGTTTCGATATTGTTGCACAATTAAAGTTACAACAGCCGTATATTCACACTGGCAGCTTTGATCGCCCTAATATTCGTTACACCATAGAAGAAAAATTTAAACCTATGGTGCAACTGCTGCGCTACTTAAAAGAACAAAAAAGCCAAAGCGGAATTATTTATTGCACTAGCCGAAAACGTGTAGATGATATTGCTGAAAAGCTGGCCGATGCAGGGCTAAATGCCGCCGCCTATCACGCTGGTATGAGTAACGAGCAACGCCAATTTGTACAAACTGGCTTTGCCCGTGACGATATTCAAATTGTGGTGGCAACCGTTGCCTTTGGTATGGGTATTAATAAACCTAACGTACGTTTTGTGTTGCATTACGATATTCCAAAAAGTATAGAGTCGTATTATCAAGAGACTGGACGTGCTGGGCGAGATGGCCTTGCTGCAGAGGCTATTATGTACTTTGATCCGGCCGACATTGGCCGTGTTAGGCGTTTTTTTGAAGATATAGACGACGAACAACGTCGTCGCGTAGAAGAGCAGCGCTTCAATGCAATGGCAAGTTTTGCTGAAGCACAAACATGTCGTCGCCAGATTTTGCTCAATTACTTTAGTGAATACCAACGCGAACCTTGTGGTAACTGCGATATTTGCTTAAATCCGCCAAAAAGCTTTGATGGTACGTTGGTAGCCCAACAAGCCCTATCCTGTGTATATAGAGCCGATCAACGCTTTGGTCTTGGTTATATTGTTGAACTACTACGCGGCGCAAATACTAGCCGTATACGCGATAACAACCATCACGAGCTAAGTACCTATGGCATAGGTAGGGATAAAAGCAGTGAGTTTTGGCTCAGTATTTTACGTCAACTAATTCATCAAGGCTTGCTTAGCCAAGATATAACGCAAGGTGCATCACTTCGTTTAACAGAAGCAGCTCGCGCTATTTTAAAAAGCGAATATGCACTGCAACTCGCTGAGCCTCGCCTGCAGGCTAAGCACGTTTACCAAGATAAACTCGCACAGTTTAACTACGATAAAAAACTATTCGCCCGTTTAAGAGCGTTGCGTAAAGAGCTTGCTGATGCCGATGATGTTCCACCTTATGTTGTATTTAACGATAAAACATTAGCCGAAATGGCGCAGCTTATGCCTACAAACGATAGCGAATTTTTGAAGGTATCGGGGGTTGGATTTACCAAATTAAATAAATACGGCGGTGCCTTTTTAACTGCAATTCGACATTATCTAGCTACCCAATAAGAGTGTTATGACAAAAATAGAATATAACCACATTCATAAGTGCATTACCATATACCCACAAGAGGCCCCTCATGATGAGGACTTTGAAATATGGGGTTCTTTGTTTTTACATTCTGATGAAATAACAATTAATGAATACTCTGCTGGAGCGGATCGTCACCAAATTAGGTTTACTTATCAGCTGCAAACTTTTAATTTAAATTTTGAACATTACAGTGAGAGCACGTGGATCAATGGCGAAGGTTTCGATGCCGAACACTTACTTGCTGCCCTTACTTTTTATTTAAGCTAAGAAGCTGCTTATGGTTTGCCCTCGTTGTCTAAATCACCGCGTCGGCATATTTCATAAACGTATATTGGTATAAAAATCGAGTAAGTTTTTTATATTCTACTTACTCCGTTAAAAATACGTTTTAGTAAATAATCCCATCGTCGCTACGAAGTTCAACCTAGAACTCACTTATAAGCACTCCCCTAATAATTGACTATATTTTATTTCTTTACTCAATACTTTTAACTTACATTTTTATAACAATGATGTAAGCTGATATCACGGTAGTCATTTGCTACGAAACAATAAAGAGTTTAAATGGTTAATAAAAAGCGGATAGCACATTATTGTATTAGCTTAAGTATTTTAAGCTTTTTTATTCCCAACGCATTAGCGCAAACTAATGGTGATAGCAGCTGCCCAATTGAAAAATTAAAACACTCTGATGATAACAATTTACGTCGTCAGCTAAACGATAATACAATCCTTATTGCAGCTAAGCCCGACGCAAAGATTGCAACCATTTCACTTAAGCAACTCAATGTATTTAATACTGAATTAGAAGCTGAGAATAATGCACTGTTTCGCTTTGCTAACCGCGCTCACATACAAACAGAGCCTGAAGTAATTACAAACTTATTACTATTTACTGAAGGCGATAAATACGATGCTAAAAAACTAGCTGAATCAGAGCGTCTTCTTAGAAAAGAAGGCTATTTGTATGACGCTCAAATCAGCGCAACTGAAAACTGCGATGGCGACATTAACGTAAACGTAGTGACTCGTGATTTATGGACTTTATTACCCGAAGTAAACTTTAGCCGTAGTGGCGGTGAAAATAAATCGAGTATAGGTTTTAGAGAATCAAACCTGTTTGGTTGGGGTAAACGTTTGTCGTTTTCGCGTACCACAGACAGTGACCGCAATGGTTATTTATTTGTGTATGATGATCCTAACATTTTTTCTAGCCGATATCGTGGCCGATTAGAATATGCCGATAATAATGATGGAAAACGTCATTTGCTCGAACTAACCTACCCGTTTTATGCGATAGATACTCCTTTTAGTTATGGTATTTTAAGTTACTCTGAGCAGCGCGAAGAGTCGCTATATCGAAGAGGGGAAGAGTTTAGTGAATTTGATCAAATAACCGATTTAAATAGCGCATACATAGGCCATTCTAAAACACTAAATAATAATTGGACCCAGCGCATAAGCTTAGGCTACGTAGATGAGCAGCATACATTTAAAGCAATAGACACAACCTTTGCGCCGTTAGCAAAAGACAGAAGCTTAAGTTACCCTTACATCAGCGGTCATTGGTTTGAAGATAACTTTATAAAAGTGCGCAACTTCGACAGTATCTATCGTACTGAAGATTTAAACCTAGGCTGGAATGTTAAAGCTTTACTTGGTTATTCAGATGAGTCACTGAGCGATGATGACAGCCGCGCTGTCTATTCTTTTAGTTTCAAAAAAGCACACTTTACTGGCGATAATACGTTATGGCGTTTTAATACCGATATTGAAGGTTATTGGAATAAAGAAGATAAACAACTCGAAAACTTTAAAGCCACCAGCCAAATTCAATATTATTTAAATACCAGTATTGATGAGTCTTGGTATATAAAAGGACGCTTGCAGTATGCAAAAAACCTCACTGCTGATCAGCAACTTACTTTAGGCGGTGAAACTGGACTGCGCGGTTATCCAATGGATTATCAACACGGTGATCGTAGCTTTTTATTCAGCTTAGAAAAGCGTTATTACTGGGAATACGATCTGCTTCAGCTATTTAAAGTCGGTGGTGCTGGATTTCTCGATATAGGGCGAGCATGGTTTAACGGTAAAAATAATGGCGAAAATAATCACGTGCTAAAAAATGTAGGCGTGGGTCTACGCCTTGCGCCAAGCAGAGCCAACGCAGGCACCATGATCCACATTGATGTAGCAGCTCCCCTTGACAGTGACGGTGATGCAGACTCAGTACAATGGCTAGTCAATGTAAAAAAATCGTTTTAAAAAATACCAGTAGGGATAAATATTAGCAATTTAACGAATTAAATCACCCTATATTTAAGTTGATAGTTACACGAAATAGCTATTTCGTTGCATACTAAAACGTTAAACTATCTACTTAATTAATGCTTATAATTGATTTGAGAGCGTATTTTGGAACCGTTAGAAATTTTAGAGTTATTTGGCACGCAATATAAACTCATTGTAACCTTAATAGCCTTATTGCTTTTTCCTGTGTTATTAAAGCTGACAAAAAAATTACTCGAAAAGGCAATTAAAGGTAAAGTCGATATACATCGTAAATACCGTGCAGAGCTGCTGTTAAAAATTATACTTGCTATTGTAATGCTCTGTTTAGTGCTTGTGTTTTGGGGGATTGAGTTGCGTGGCTTACTTGTCCTTGGCTCTTCATTGTTTGCTATGCTAGGTGTAGCGCTTTTTGCTGCATGGTCGTTATTAAGCAACCTTACTGCATTTTTGTTAATGTTTATTCAAAACGATTGCCGCGTTGGCTACTGGGTGCGAATTATTGATGGTGCTAATCATGTGGAAGGCCGGATTGTAGAAATGGGCTTAATGAACGTTGTACTTGAGCACATTGACGGGCACCGTGTTATTTATCCTAATAACCTTTTTGTAACTCGTCCCGTACTGGTTTTAAATAAACAACCCAAGCCAACAAAAACACCTGTTATAAAACGTATTATTGGCCCTAAAAAACCCTAAATTAAAACCTGCACATACAAAAAAGCCGCTTTAGTCGTCACTAAAACGGCTTTTTATAAATTAATTATTTAGCTCAGCTGTTTTTAGCTCGTCATCTAAATCATTGATTTCGTCTATGAAGCTCTCTAACTGCTGCTCTACTAAACTATTATCACTAGCAAAATAAGCAAGATGAAATACTGCATCCCCCTCATTTACCAATGGCATCGTTTGCTGACCAATAACAATACCGCCTTTAGGCGCTAAAAGCTCAAGCTCTGAATCACCTAATGGGTTACTAATATAAGCAAGTACCTGCCCCTTGATTACACGTTCACCTAACGACACTTGTGCACGTACAATGCCATCAACTTCAGCGCGTATCCAACTAGTCGAGCCAGCAATAATAGGATCTGGTAATTTTTTAGGACGCTTGCCACGGATCATTTTTAAATGACGCATAACATAATCAACACCCTGCACACCGGCTGCAATAGCAATAGGGTCAAAGCGCAGTGCCTCACCCGCTTCATAGGTTATAACAGGTATACCTAAGTTTGCAGCTTCACTACGCAATGAACCATTTCGTAATGAGGCATCAATAACCGCTGGCGTGCCAAATGCCTTAGCCATATCTGCCGTTGCTTGATCGGCTAAATTAGCGCGAATTTGCGGTAAGTTAGTTCGGTGAATAGCCCCCGTATGTAAGTCAATAATATGCGTGCAATGCACGGCTACTTTATTAAAAAACATATACGCCATTCGCCCAGCAAGCGAGCCACGCTCAGAACCAGGAAAACTACGATTCATATCGCGTCTGTCTGGTAAGTAACGCGACTTATGAATAAAACCAAACACATTAACAATGGGCACAGCTATTAACGTGCCACGTAGCTGACTAGGATCTATTTTAGCAAGTAACTGGCGCACAACTTCAACGCCATTTAATTCATCGCCATGAATAGCAGCACAGACCATTAGCACAGGCCCTTCCATCACACCGTTAACCACTTCGATTGGAATATTAAGAGGTGAATGGGTGTAAAGTTTAGCAGCCTCCAAGGCAAGTGTTTTACGCTCACCTACGCCAATGCTTTCACCTAATAAAGTGAAAGGGCGGTTAATTTTAACCTTTGCCACGTGTTGCAGTTCCTTTACTTGAAGCATTTTTTTCGATGAAGTCAATCACCATGCCCGCAATATCTTTACCTGTCGCTATTTCAATACCTTCAAGACCTGGTGATGAGTTTACTTCCATCACAAGTGGACCACGCGACGAACGAAGTAAATCGACACCTGCTACGTTTAAGCCCATTGACTTAGCTGCAGCAACTGCTGTTTTGCGCTCTTCTGGAGTAATGCGAACTAATGTAGCACTACCACCACGGTGAAGGTTTGAACGGAACTCACCTTCTTGTGCTTGGCGTTTCATTGCTGCAATAACTTTGTCACCTAAAACGAAACAGCGAATATCTGCACCACCCGCTTCTTTAATGTATTCTTGCACCATAATATTGGCTTTTAAGCCCATGAATGCTTCAATAACACTTTCTGCCGCTTTACGCGTTTCCGCAAGAACAACGCCGATACCTTGAGTGCCCTCAAGTAATTTTATAACTACTGGTGCGCCCCCCACCATTTCAAGTAAGTCTTTTACATCATCTGGCTTACTAGCAAAACCTGTCACTGGCATACCCACACCCTTGCGTGACAAAAGCTGCAGAGAACGTAATTTATCGCGTGAACGGGAAATAGCCACAGATTCATTTACAGGGTACACGCCCATCATTTCAAACTGACGTAAGACAGAGCAGCCATAAAAAGTCACAGATGCACCAATACGTGGAACTATTGCATCAAAATCTTTTAGATTTTCACCACGGTAGTGAATTTCTGGCTGCTCTGAGTTTATGTTCATATAACAACGTAATGCATCGATCACTTTAACTTCGTGCCCGCGCGCTTCTGCCGCTTCAATTAAACGGCGTGTTGAATATAATTTTTTGTTACGAGATAAAATACCAATTTTCATAGTTAAAACCTTAACTAAGTTGTATAGCATTAACTTTTCAGATTTTTATTACCAATCTAAAAACTCAATACTTTATAATAAATGAGATAAAGCCGGGTCAACGACTATGCGATTTTCCATGGCTGTACGCCCTAATAACATTCTAAACTTCATTGTTGAACGCTTCGTCAATGTAATTTCTATCGGCCAACTATCGTTGCCTGCATGCAATGTTGTCTCTATAAAATAACGTAGTTCTCGCTGTCCACCTGAGCTAGTTACATATTTCTTTTTTTTAACTTTTACATTGCAGGTAACTTGCGTTTGCTCATCTTCTTGCAATGGTTGGGCTGTAAATTTAACCCATTTTTCTCCGTTAACTTCATATTCTTCAATATTAATTGCATGAATACATGAAGTACGGGCGCCGGTATCAATTTTAGCTTTTATTCGATCGATGCCAAGCTCTGGTAAACTTAGCCACTCACGCCAACCAACTGTTATCTTTGCTGTCATAAATGTGCCCTTATTAAAAAAGTGACTTATACGCTACAGGCCAAAAAACACCAACGAAATAAATTTATCTAGTCGATAAAACAATTTGATTGTTCTTTATTAGCAACTAGTTTAACAATACACACCCCAGCTAAGAATTAAAAAACAGTAAAAACCTTTATGTGTATTTACTTCAAAATTTTAAGTAACAGCGATAACTTATATAAAAATATAGCTAACTTATATTACTTAAGTGGGTACACTATAGTTAACAGTATTAAAAATACACTATTATGAGAAATTAATATGATTAATGGCTTACTCCATGCCCTTGTGCTTGACGAAAAAGGTGGCGCTCGCGCTATAGAAAACAGCGATGAGCTGCATAACTGGAAGCCAGAACAAGGAAAGTTATGGGTACATATGGATTACAGTCAAAAGGAAGTTGTTAACTGGCTTAAAAACTGTGAGTTTTTAACCGATTATGAACTTGAATCGTTAACCGCAGATGAGACACGCCCCCGAATTACATCTGCAACTAACGGTCATATGCTATTTTTGCGTGGCATTAATTTAAACCCAGCACAAAGCCCAGAAGACATGGTGTCAATTCGTCTTTTTATTAACCAAGATATTGTGATCACCACACGTAAACGCCGCTTATTGTCAATACAAGACATTCTCACGACATTTCACACCAATACAGGCCCATGTAATATTTCTGAGCTAGTATGTTCTATTACACAAAAACTAACCTCTCGCATGCAAAGCGTTATCGACTCACTAGATGAGACACTCGACGAGTTTGAAGAAGAAATAGATGAGCCAAGTAAAAAGTTTGATAACCAAGGCCTATCACAATTACGTCGTCAAGCAATTGCCTTGAAACGTTATTTAAAACCGCAAAAAGAAGCCCTTAGTTCAATGGTCAATAATCACTACCCGTGGCTGTTAGATGACGATAAAGCAAAACTAAATGAGACTACAAACTTACTAATTCGCTACCTTGAGGAACTAGACAGCTCCATTGAACGGGCGCAAATCATTCAGCAAACAATCACCAACCAAGTCTCTGAGCAGTTAAACCAACGAATGTATGTGATGTCGGTGGTGGCCGCATTATTTTTACCTTTGGGCTTTTTAACCGGTCTTTTAGGTGTAAACGTAGGAGGAATACCGGGTACAGAGAGCCCCTATGCATTTACGCTATTTGTGGTGTTTTTAGTGGTCTTAACAGCGAGTATTGGTGTGTATTTCAAAAATAAAAAATGGCTATAATATCGATAAATTAAAAAAGGCGAGCATTTCACAATGCTCGCCTTTTTTCATACGGTGGAGTTACTCCTGAAAGTAAGTCCCCCAACCGTCGTATTCTACTTCGCATTCAACGGCTAATTGCGCTAATTTATCAACGTCTTCCATAATAACGTCAACATCAAGCTCAGCTTCTACAACTATGTCAAAGCTCCAAATTTTACTGCCGTCTTCAAGCTCAAGCTCTGCAGGCTCTTCAACATCGTAACCTAATTTAAAAGCAGCAAGCGCTGCTTGCTCTAATTTAGGGAAATCTTCACACACAAAGTGATGCTCTACTTCATAAAGTATTTCAGGATCAGACCCATCTTCAAGTAATGATGATACGATGTCTTCACTTATTTCACGCCAGTTTTCCATTATTTTTCTCTCACTTGAGCATCTAATTCAGTTATTTTAGCAGCCATAATACTGTGTACATTTTTGGCGTGCTCTCGCGCACCAATACTTTCATCAAGTGATATAGGCGCTAACATTTCTATATAAATTGTACCATTATCCCAACGATTTAGCTCAATGGTTTTATGCGTTGTACTCATACATACAGGTACTATGGGCACATCTGCACTCATTGCTGTATGAAAAGCCCCTGTTTTAAAAGGTAATAAACCACGTCCATAACTACGTGTACCTTCCGCAAAAACCCAAACAGATAGGCCATTTTTCTTTATCTTTTCAGCGGCTTTTGAAATTGTACCCGCAGCTTTAGAGCGATTTGATCGATCAATTAAAATATTACCTGACAACCAATACAGCTGACCAAAGAATGGAATCCATTTTAAACTTTTTTTGCCTAAACTTACGCAGTTTTTTGGCACCATGGCTGGAATAGTAAATAAATCATAACTATTTTGATGATTAGCAACATAAACAGCTGGGCCTATGTCGGTGGCACTTTTGTGACGAGTTAAAACCAGTTTAACGCCAATCATTTTAGCCATTGAGCCAAACCAGCCCGCTATAATATGCACGTTATTAGGGTGAAATGGCCTTACTAATGACAGTAGTAAGCCAAAAAAACAACTCAATAATATAAACAACAGCATAATAAAAATACGTATAACAGCTAACAAATGGGCTTCTCCAAAAATCAATTATGAGTATTATAGCGTTATTTTGTGACACAAACGAGTCAATAGCGCACAAGTGTACGCTGAAATATTTAAGCTGCTTGTTTTAATATTGCTTTAAAATGGTTTTAAAACAAAAACGGCCTGCAAATGTAGACCGTTTTTATTTATACAAAAAAGTGATTGGCTACTCTTCGCTAATAACGTCTATTGGTTCATCATCTTGAGGAGTTAGCTCTACAACAGCCTCATCAACACGTTGCAAGCCGCGTGGTAACTTATTACCTCTACGGCCCCGCTCACCATGATAATGCTCTAAATCGCTTGGTTTAAGTGTTAATTTTCGTTTACCGGCATGAAGCGTTACACTACTTCCTTCTGGTACAACAGCCAATACTTTTACAAATTCTTCGCGAGCTTGGACTTTAGCCCCTGGAATAGAAATTATTTTATTACCCTTACCTTTACCTAATTTTGGTAAGTCGCGTAATGGGAATAAAAGCATTCGACCTTCGTTAGAAATAGCCATACAGTAATCACTTGCTACATCGTTTACTCTTATTGGTGAAAGTAATATTCCACCTTTAGGAACACTGACCAGCGCTTTACCATTTTTATTTTTACTCACTAAATCTTTAAAATCAGTAATAAAGCCGTAGCCCGCATCTGACGCCATCAATAAGACTTGCTCATCTTCACTCATTACTACATGTTCAAAATTAGCGCCGGCGGTTAAATTAAAGCGTCCTGTCATCGGCTCACCTTGGCTACGTGCAGAAGGTAGGCTATGAGCATCGGTTGCAAACGCCCGTCCTGCTGAGTCTAAAAAGACCGCTGGTTGATTGCTCTTACCTTTTGCTGAAGCTCTAAAGCCATCACCAGAGCGATAACTTAACCCTTGTACATCTAAGTCATGGCCTTTACCAACGCGTGCCCAGCCTTTATCTGATAGCACGACAGTAACTGACTCTGAAGGTATTAAATCTTTTTCGTTAAGTGCTTTCGCTTCTGAACGCTCGATCACTGGCGAGCGGCGATCGTCACCGTACATTTCAGCTGCTTCTTGAATTTCTTTTTTAAGCAGTGTTGACATACGACGTTCTGAACCCAAAATTTGCGCTAATTTATCACGCTCTTTGGCTAGTTCATCTTGCTCACCGCGAATTTTAAACTCTTCAAGTTTTGCTAAATGACGAAGCTTTAATTCTAAAATCGCTTCCGCTTGCGTATCAGTTAAATCAAAGCGCTCCATTAATACAGGCTTTGGTTTATCTTCGCTGCGGATGATTTCAATCACTTCATCAATATTTAAAAAGGCGGCTAATAAACCCTCTAAAATATGTAGACGCGCTAATACTTTATCTAAGCGATACTGCAAGCGGCGACGCACGGTTTCGCGTCTAAATATTAGCCACTCGCTTAAAATACAACGTAAGTCTTTAACTTGTGGACGACCATCTAGTCCCAACATGTTTAAGTTTACACGGTAGTTTTTTTCTAAATCGGTGGTCGCAAACAAGTGCGCCATCAATGGCTCTGCTTTAATACGGTTAGAGCGCGGTATAATCACTATACGAGTTGGATTTTCGTGATCTGATTCATCACGTAAATCGGCAATCATGGGTAATTTTTTAGCGTTCATTTGCGCTGCAATTTGCTCAAGCACTTTACCACCAGAACATTGATGCGGAAGCGCTGTAATCACTATATCGCCATGTTCTTCGGTGTATACCGCCCGCATTTTGATAGACCCGCGACCGGTTTTATATATTTTATGAATATCGGCTTTTGGGGTAATTATTTCAGCGTCGGTTGGATAATCTGGTGCATGTACAAGCTCAAGTAATTCTTCCAGCTCTGTTTTTGGTTTATCAAGCAATAAACAACATGCACTGGCGACTTCTCGTACGTTATGTGGCGGAATATCGGTTGCCATACCAACTGCAATACCGGTTATACCGTTAAGCAAAATATGTGGTAAGCGAGAAGGCAGTACGACGGGCTCGTCCATTGTGCCATCAAAGTTTGGTGTCCAATCGACTGTGCCTTGGCCAAGCTCTTTTAATAGTACTTCTGAAAATTTAGACAAACGCGCTTCTGTATAACGCATTGCAGCAAACGATTTAGGGTCATCTGCAGCGCCCCAGTTTCCTTGCCCGTCTACCAATGGGTAGCGATAGGAAAACGGCTGCGCCATCAATACCATCGCTTCGTAACAGGCGCTGTCGCCGTGTGGATGGTACTTACCGAGTACATCACCCACTGTACGGGCTGATTTTTTATACTTAGCATTAGCTGATAAACCCAGTTCGCTCATCGCATAAATAATACGTCGCTGTACTGGTTTTAGGCCATCGCCTACATGCGGTAGAGCACGATCCATGATTACGTACATGGAATAGTTTAAATAAGCGTCTTCGGTAAAACGCCCCATAGTTTGTTGCTCAATTCCTTGCATTAGCAAGGTATCTGTATCACTCATTAAAGCTTACCTAGTTTTTCTTATAGCTTACACGGTAGATTACATTGGCGTAATCATCGCTTACTAACAGACTGCCGTCGCCTAATTCTGCAAATGCAACAGGGCGTCCAAATGTTATTTCGTTTTTCATAAAGCCAGTAATAAAAGGTGTATATTTAGTTACGCGACCGACTTCAATTGTTGCTAACCCTACTTTGTAGCCTGACTTTTTAGAACGGTTCCATGAGCCATGTTCAGCTACAAATAATTGCTGCTTATAACTTGCTGGAAATTGCTTACCATTATAAAAATGAATACCTAGTGGTGCGACATGCGCTGGAAGAGCGAGGGCTGGCGACGTGTAATCGGCAATATTTTTGCCTTTGCCAAACTCAGGATCGATGATCGCACCTGCGTGCACATACGGAAAGCCAAAATGTTCGCCCTCTTGCGTTGCACGGTTTAACTCATCCGGTGGAATATCATCGCCCATCATATCGCGACCGTTATCACTAAACCATAAGGCTTGGGTGGCAGGATGAAAATCAAAACCTACTGTATTTCTAACCCCTTTTGCTATGGTTTTTATTTGTTTAGTTTCGACATCTAACGCAAAAATTCGGCCAAAACGATCGTCTTCAGCACAAATATTACACGGTACACCAACCGGTATGATTAACTCCCCCGTTGGTGCAAAACGTAAAAATTTCCAGCCATGGTGACGCTCAGATGGCAATGCGTCATACAGTATTTCAAACTTTGGTTTTTTTAATTGAGTATCAATATTTTTAAAGCGAATAATGCGATGTACTTCACCTACATACAGGTCGCCATCTTTAATGGCTAAACCCGACGGCATATTTAATCCCTCGGCAACCAGCATTTTTTTATCAGCAACACCGTCGCTATTATGGTCGATAAGCGCATATACATTGCCTGCTTTACGAGAACCTACGTAAACAATCCCCTTTTTTGAAACCGCTAATTGACGTGCATTTTCTACATCATCTGCAAATAAGCTGATTTCAAACCCAGGTGCTACAGTAAGCTCGTCGAGTATGTTTTTAGCTATTGCCGGAGCGGTAGTCAGCCCAAGTAATAGCAAACTTCCTAGTAACTTATTCATTCGTCTCTCCTAGTGTTAAGCACAAGTAACTAAACTTGTGCCTTATTACCATGATCCTCTAGCCATTGACGACGATCTGGCGATCGTTTTTTAGCAAGCAGCATATCCATCATTTCCATGGTCTCTACTTCTTCATCAAGTGTAAGCTGCACCAAACGTCTGGTATTTGGATCCATCGTAGTTTCACGAAGCTGCAACGGATTCATTTCACCCAGACCTTTGAATCGCTGTACGTTTACTTTTCCGCGCTTTTTTTCTGCTTCTATACGCGCCAAGATAGCGGTTTTTTCGCCTTCATCAAGTGCGTAGTAAACTTCTTTACCAATATCAATTCTAAATAATGGCGGCATTGCAACATACACATGCCCTGTTTTTACTAGCTCTGGAAAATGACGAACAAACAGAGCACACAATAGAGTTGCAATGTGTAATCCATCCGAATCAGCATCGGCCAATATACAAATTTTATTGTAGCGCAATCCCGACATATCGGTTGATTCGGGGTCAATACCCAGTGCCACTGAAATATCGTGTACTTCTTGCGATGCGAGTATTTGCCCCGATTCAACTTCCCACGTATTTAAAATTTTACCTCGCAGCGGCATAATTGCCTGAAACTCACGATCGCGCGCTTGTTTAGCAGAGCCACCTGCAGAATCCCCCTCTACTAAAAATAATTCAGTACGGTCGTTATCAGCGGCACTACAATCTGTTAATTTACCTGGTAATGCAGGGCCTGCGGTAACGCGTTTACGAACTACTTTTTTAGCAGCGCGTAAGCGGCTTTGTGCATTTGAAATGCATAACTCCGCTAACAGCTCTGCGGTATCAGTGTGCTCATTTAACCACAAGCTAAACGCATCTTTTACAACACCCGATACAAATGCAGCGCACGAGCGTGATGATAGTTTTTCTTTGGTTTGACCTGCAAATTGTGGGTCTTGCATTTTAACTGACAGCACGTAACTACAGCGCTCCCAAATGTCATCTGGGGTTAACTTTACGCCACGCGGGAGTAAGTTTCTAAACTCACAAAATTCACGCATTGCTTCAAGTAAACCTTGGCGTAAACCATTTACATGCGTACCGCCTTGTGCGGTAGGGATCAGGTTCACATAACTCTCGGCTATGGATTCGCCACCTTCAGGTAGCCATACAACAGCCCAATCTGCACCTTCAATTGAGCTTTTAAATTCGCCTACAAACGGGTCCTGCGGTAATGTTTCAAAGCCTTTAATAGCTTCAATTAAGTAATCTTTTAAGCCTGTTTCGTAAAACCACTCTTGGGTTTCTTTTGTTTGTTTGTTAACAAACTTAATACGTAACCCAGGACATAAAACCGCTTTGGCTTTTAATAAATGGTTTAGTTTAGTAATTGAATAGTTTGGTGAATCAAAATAGCTAACATCTGCCCAAAAACGAACCGTAGTACCTGTGTTGCGCTTACCCACAGTGCCAATTACGTTTAAGTCTTCTACTTTATCGCCACTTTCAAATGCCATTCTGTATTGCTGAGCATCGCGTCGTACCGTTACTTCAACACGCGTAGATAACGCATTTACTACAGAAATACCGACACCGTGTAGACCGCCAGAAAATTGATAGTTTTTATTAGAAAACTTGCCGCCGGCGTGTAACTTAGTGAAGATTAATTCAACCCCAGGAATGCCTTCCTCAGGGTGAATATCAATGGGCATACCACGTCCATCATCACTTACTTCAAGCGAGTTGTCTTCGTGAAGTATTACGTCAATACGAGTAGCATGACCCGCCATCGCTTCATCGACACTGTTATCGATAACCTCTTGGCCTAAATGATTTGGCCTTACAGTATCGGTGTACATCCCAGGACGTCTTTTTACCGGATCTAACCCATTAAGTACTTCAATGGCTTCGGCGTTATAATTTTGATCACTCATAATTTTTATCTTTATATGTGCTAAGACGAGCTTAGCTAGTTTTACGTGATTTTAAGAAAATCTACAATATTCGCAAAAGTGCTTTCAAAACCTGTATAGCTATGATCACCACCAAATTCTACCAATTGCTTGCATTGTGAATAATAATTTACTGCGTGTTGAAAATTTAACACTTCATCGCCTGTTTGCTGTAGTAAATACAATAATTCAGGGTGTTTTAGTTTATCGACAGCCAGTGCTTTTAAAGCGTTTATATGACTGTTATTTAAATCATAATAATAATCTTGATACGGATTATAATTTGGACCAAGTAACGTCTGCAATAATGTGTACGGTGCTACTGCGGGATTAATAACCACTGCAGGAATTTGATAACGCTGCGATAAATATGTGGCAAAAAAACCACCTAACGAGCTACCTAATAAAACAGTATTAGGCGTTATTAATTGCTCAAGCTTAATTATAGCTTGTAGAGGCTCGTGGTTTAAGTTCGGTACACAATAATCAACATCATAGTTTGCCATAAGCTCACCAAAGCGCACAGCTTTATATGATTTTTGTGAACTATTGAAACCATGAATATAAATTACCCGTTTAGCCATATGACTTCCGTTTTTACACTTGTTCTAGCTTTTTGCGCGTCTATATAAAACATTCTGTAAGCGGGGCCACAATTTTGCTGCAGCCACTGTGCGCTATACTTTTTAAACTGCACTGAACTGGCTGGCGTTGCATAGACTTTTAGATCTCTATAGCTTTGTTCATATTCATTATGAACATGACCATGAAAAAGCCCACTAACATTACCACTATTTACCAGAACATTTAATAATTGAGGCCCATTTTCAAGCATATGTTTATCGAGGTAACCATTTATTGGCAATGGATTATGGTGACAAAAGATGAGCTTATCATTACTTGATTGCACTAAACAATCGGCTATTTCATCTAAATGCGCACCGCTAACCCAGCCAGCTGGTGTGGGACCTTTTGAGTTAATAAGTAACAACTCAATTTCGTTTGCCACTATATGTTTAGCGCTATTTATCTGCCCACCACTTATACGACTCAACATTGCTGTTTCATCATGATTACCTGGCAGCCAAAATACAGGGCATGTTAATGCGCTTTTATGTATCAATTCACTAAACAGCAGGTAAGATTCAAAACTGTGATCTTGTGTTAGATCACCACCAAAAATCACACCATCTAGTGCTTGCGTGGCCATATGCGCTAATGCTTGCTCAAAATGTGATGCCGTATTTACACCAAAGTACTCATCCGCTTTATCAGCAAATAAATGGCAGTCAGTTATATGAGCTATGCGTAATGAAGACGTATTAAATTTGTAAGGCTCATTAAACCAGCCCATTATTTACATCCCAATTAAGGGTTGCTTGCCCATGCTCAACACAAGCTACAAGCCAGTCATATAAAAACGCATTGAGTTGATACTTTTCATCTTTTTGGTGCATTTTAGGATTAGGGTATCCATAAGATGGCTTGATTCGCTGATGATAATCGTGATGAATAATTTCAGCAACTTTAGCATCGTGATACAACCTTACAGTTAAATATAGCGGTGTAATACTTTTCACCATGCCTGTTAGTTGCTTGATTGAAATATCCATAGTGTATTTTGCGCTACCATCAATTTTTGTAGCAAACTCACTGTTGCCTAGTTTTACTTCGCGAATGCTTCCTACATTGCGCTCGCTAGGTAACAACTTTAATAGTCGCACGTAATTATGCTCACAAAGCGTTAAATACTTTGGGAGGCTTTGAATATATCGCTGCGTTGCTAATTGTGCTGTCAAAGTACCACCATTATTTTTTAACCGAATTTAGTTAATTTAAAAGTTATGCCCACTTTCCTTTCATTTTTTCGCGATTAAGTGCAAGCCACTGCATGCAGATAACCGTTGCGGCATTATCCATTTCACCGTTATTGAGCCGCATTAACGCATCATCAACCGATAAAACGTGTGTTTTTATATCTTCGCCTTCGCTTTCAAGGCCATAAACCCCCGATTTCACTTGGCTTAAATCAGCACGAGCTAAATATAAATAGAGGCGCTCTGTTGTGCCCCCAGGGCTTGATAAATATGAAAGCATAAATTCAAGCTCTGTTAACTCAAGTCCAGCCTCTTCATACGCTTCTTTTTTAACAACTGATTCATAATCTGTACTGCCATCCGTCATTCCGGCTATACATTCTAGCAGCCACGGCGAATGCTTGCTTTTAATGGCGCCAATTCGTATTTGTTCAATTAAGAGAATGCTATCTGATACGGGATCATAAGGAAGTACAGCAATTGCATCGCCTCGTTCTAAAATTTCACGACTAATTAACTGTGAGGTGCCACCTGCAAATAATGCATGTTCAAACTCGTATAAATTAACCTGAAAGAAACCTTTGTAGAGATTTTTTATCGGTTTTATGTTCACATCTTTATGTGTAAATTGAACCAAGCTTTTATTTACCATCTATTGGTTTCCTATATTGCTCAACAACTAAAATGCGATAATATATCCTGTTACATTTGAACATACGGTTTTACAAAAAAATTTTTTTTTATGAAGTAAAACAGGTTAACATGCTTTTAGTATAAAAATTGTCTAAGGACTGAACCTAATATGAAAAAGAACATCCTTGCGGCGCTGGTTAGTTTATCATGCGCATTAGGCGCTACAGCCGCTAACGCTGAAGATTTACTACAAGTTTTTGAAATAGCGACAGCTAACGATCCCACCGTGTTAAAAGCAAAAGCCCAAGCTGATGCACAATCTTACCAAAGTGATCTTGCCATGAGTGCATTATTACCTCAAATTGGTTTAAGTATGGGTTACAAAAAAACTGATTCAACCTCTTATAGACAATCTGAAGATTTATCGGCTATTAATCAGTTTAATACTGATAACGATGAGTTTTCTCGAGGCTTAAGTTTAAGCCAAACTTTATTTGATTTAGGCGCTTGGAACTCGTTAGACATTGCAGACAAACAAGCTCTGCAAGCAAGTGCGCAATACGATGCAGCTAAGCAAAACTTAATTATACGCGTTGCTGAAGGTTATTTTAACGTATTAAGTGCGGTTGACAACCTTGAGTTTGTAGAAGCTGAAAAACGTGCTATTGAACGCCAACTTGAACAAACAAAACAGCGTTATGCAGTGGGCTTAACAGCAATAACTGATGTACACGAAGCGCAAGCTCAGTTTGATAATTCAGTAGCTCAAGAGATTATCGCCGGCAATGCTGTAGAAACAGCCCGTGAGCAACTTCGCGAAATCACTGGTAAGTATCATGCAAAATTAGACTTTTTAAATACCGACAGCTTCTCTACAACTAAGCCTGCCAAACTTTCTTCAGATTTTGTTAAAGTTGCTGAAAACAAAAATATTAGCTTACAAGTCTCTAAAGTAACCGTCGATATTGCAAAAGATCAAATTGAGCAAGCAAAAGCGGGGCATTACCCAAAACTAACTCTAAACGCTAGCTATGGCGATACCCTAACTGATTCAACGACAAATAATATAGATTTTAATAATCGCCCACGTGAAGATTTATCATCTGTCGGGATTAACTTTAGTGTTCCACTCTATTCAGGTGGCGCAACGGTTGCTGCAACAAATCAAGCCCGTGCATTTTACGTAGCTGCAAGTCAAGATTATGAAACCAATTACCGTGCTATAACACGCACAGTTATTACATCTTACAACCAAGTTGTTTCGGACATTGCTACCTACAAAGCACTAGAGCAAGCGGTTGTTTCAGCCCAAAGTGCGCTTAAAGCAACTGAAGCGGGTTTTGAAGTGGGCACACGAACTATTGTTGATGTATTGGTTAGTACACAAAACTTATACAACGCTAAGCGTAACCTTGCTGATGTACGTTACAGATATGTGCTGTCGACTCTACGCTTAAAGCAGGCTGCAGGTACGCTACAAAGTGAAGATTTAGTGGCTATAAACCAAGGTTTAAAAGCCGCTTAGGTTATAGTTGGAATAAAGTGTTATACAGCCAAAGCCAGCTACATGCTGGCTTTTGTATTTTATAACGCTTAGCGTTAAACTAGTGTTTTTTATTATTAGAGAATTTTTGTGGTCACCTCATCTCCTTTCAAAGCATCTTTTTTAGGCCCTCGATATTGGCTGACGTGGATCGGCATTCTATTTTTATATTTAATATCTTGGTTACCACAAAAATTACAATTAGCGATGGGGGAATTGCTTGGGCGTTTAGTTTATAAATTTATGAAGCGCCGCCGCCATATTGCAGAAGTTAACATTAAATTATGCTTTCCAGATATGAGCGCAGCAGCTCAAAAAGCTTTAGTTTTGAAAAATATGGAAAACACCGGTATCGCTATGGTCGAAACAGGTATGGCTTGGTGGTGGCCGCAATGGCGTGTACAAAAAGCACTTGGCTCATTAAAAGGGCTTGAACACTTTGAGCGTATGCAACAATCTGGTAAAGGGGTTTTGCTGCTTGTTCCCCATATTTTACATTTAGAAATGGCTAGCCGTATTATGGGTTTAAAATGCCAAGGTATTGGTTTTTACCGTCCTCATAATAATCCGCTTATAGAATACTTTACAACCAATGGACGCTTACGTTCAAACGAGTATTTAATTGGCCGTAAAGATGTGAAAGGCTTATTAAAAGCACTCAAAAACAAAAAGGTGTGTTACTACTTGCCGGATCAAGACTACGGCCGTAAACGCTGCGAATTTGTTCCATTTTATGCAGTACCAGATACAGCAACAACTACTGGCACACTTATGTTTGCTGGCAGTAAGTACTGTGAAACCATGAGCTTAATTACTCGCCGTGATGAAAATGGCAAGTATCATTTAGAAGTATTACCCGAGCTCGAAAATTTTCCCAGTGGCAATAATAAAGCGGATGTAACACGTGTTAACCAACGCATAGAACAATCTGTTAATGCAGCACCAGAGCAATATATGTGGCTGCACCGCCGCTTTAAAACGAGACCTGACAAAAATACCCCTTCTTTTTACAAGAAGTAATTGATATAACTATTAAAGATTCGCATTAAGTGAGTAATAATTATGTGGTTTTGGCTGAAACATCTTTTAGTTGCAGTGTTATTAATAATATTTGCGCTCTATTTTTTACTGGGTGACGGCTTAGTATTGGATTTTAAACACTCCAAAAATGCAGCTGCTGAAGGACTGTCACGCTTTTATGCTTCAATCCAGAATAAAGCTAAAAATGATAAAGAACGCGGTAACTTTGTTCTAAAATTAGCTGCGCCAGAGCAAACTCTAGATCGTGTATTAACCGAGCGCACTCGGATCGTTGATCCTATGCCAACAAATTGGGCTGGAAAAATCGAACCTAGACGCTTTGAAAGCGGAACCACACTAAAAGAGGCGCTTTCTGAATTTGCCGAGAACGAAGGCATCACCTTATATTGGTATTTAGATAAAGACTTTGTAGTGAAAGATTACTTTAGAGTGGATAACGATTTCACCTCGACATTTTACCAAATTGGTCGCGCTATAAATGATGAGTTTGAATACGAGGTTTACACTTATTTTTGTCACAAACAACGTGCTGCAATTATCACTGAAAAACCATCTGAGTTTGTTCGATCAAACTGTGTCAAAATAAATGTGTGAGTAAGTAACCCAAAAATCCAAGCCTGCGCTTGGATTTCTGTCATTCAATTCAATTCAATTCAATTCAAAAATGATATCCCAAATTCGCTTAACATTAGTAATATCTTCTTCAAATTGTACACGTGGCACTAACCGACCTTGCTGCTCCAAGCT
The DNA here is from genome assembly GCF_045064135.1 of Pseudoalteromonas sp. Ld19. NCBI lineage: Bacteria > Pseudomonadati > Pseudomonadota > Gammaproteobacteria > Alteromonadales > Pseudoalteromonadaceae > Pseudoalteromonas > Pseudoalteromonas sp. Ld19. Next base: position 133,397 of record NZ_JBISHA010000022.1, read on the forward strand.
CAGCACATGATAACGAGAACGATACGATATATAAGCGTGTATTAACTGCTGTTGCTGCTCTTTTGTAATGCATCCGATTTTTGCGGCATCAGTTAAAATCCTTACATTATCAGAGTACACCGTTAACCTCTCAAATTCATGAGCATATTTAAGCACTAAGTATTGAGTAATAAATTCAATATCGGCCATACCACCAATATCTTGTTTTAAATCAAATTTATCTGTGTTGCCTTTTGCTAAATGGACGCGCATTTTTTCACGCATTTTTATTACATCATCTTTTAATACTTTTATATCACGCTGCTGACAAAGAATGTCCTTACGGATTTCAGCAAAACGCTCAATAAGTTCATCTTGACCTAAAATAAGTCGGGCGCGCACAAGCGCTTGATGCTCCCATGTCCATGCTTGAGTTTGCTGATAGTGATTAAAGCTCTCAAGATTAATTGCTAATAAGCCAGAAGCTCCCTCAGGACGTAAACGTGTATCGAGTTCATACAAAATACCTGATGCGGTACGGGTATTAAATAAGTGCATTAAGCGCTGTGCTAGCTTTAAATAAAACTGCCGTGAATCGATTGGTTTTTTACCATTCGTTTGGCTTAAACCATCATGATTATGTACAAATACTAAATCTAAATCTGAATCATAACCGACTTCAAAACCACCTGTTTTACCATACGCTATGACTGCAAAGCCTTTATTTTCGTCATCAGTACCTTGGGGCGTACCAAAACGCTGAGCTGTATTGTGCCATGCAATATTTACGGCCTGACCTACAACAGCCTCAGCTAATGCAGTTAAGTGATCGCTTACTTTCATGACATCAATAACACCCGTCGCATCAGCGGCTGCTATACGTAATTGGTGAGTTTGCTTAAACTGCCTTAACGACTCCATTTGTAATTCTAAGTCGTCATGCTCAATACGTAAGAAATATTGCCTTATTTCATCCTTATAAGCAGTTAACGGAGTTGGCTTATAAAGAACTGCGGGGTCTATTAATTCATCAAGCAGTATTGGGTAACGAGATATATGCTCCCCTATCCACTTGCTATGACAGCACAGTAAAACTAATTGTTTTAATGTACCTGGATTTTCGTATAGTAATTCTAAATACGCAGTGCGAGAGATAATTTTATTGAGGATTTGGCAAATCATCGTAAATGCTGTTGCACTGGCGTCAAAGTTACTTAACTGCTTGAGCAGTGCTGGCATTAACTTATCAAGAATGTCACGTCCGCGATTACCAACTTTAGCTTTTGACAAACGTAACTTAAAGTCTTGCAGTGGTAGTTGCCAATCATCTTTGGGATCATTTAAAAAGCTTATATCACCATGTTCCCATGCGCTTACAAACGCACTTTCACAAGTATCTAGAGGCTCAGTTTCCTCACCTATAACATGCGTAAATTCATTATTGATCTGACTCATCACATGTTCAATGTTACTTACCGATGCAGTAAAGTCTGGCTGTGCTAGCAATAGATTCAAACGCTGCTGGTTTAGCTCATCATCGGGCAATGTTTGCGTTTGTTGATCGTCAAATATTTGTAAGTACTGCTCTACCTTTCTTAAATACAGATAGTTATTTTTTAGATCTTTAGCTTCTAGATCATCAATAATCTGACTTACTGTTAACTCCTTTAATGCTTTGAGTAACGATTGCGTTTGTAAGTTAGCTTCACGCCCGCCGCGCACCATTTGCAAGGCTTGAACAATAAATTCCACCTCTCGAATACCACCAGCACCCAATTTTATATTATTTGTTAATCGCTTACGGCGGACTTCTTGAGCAATCATAAGCTTCATTTTACGAAGTGATTCAATAACCGAAAAATCAATATATCGGCGATATACAAACGGCTTTAAAAGCTGATTAAACTCATCCCAATATTGATTAGGCACGCCAATTAAGCGCCCCTTTAACATGGCATAACGTTCCCAATCACGCCCTTGCTCTTGGTAGTAATCTTCAATCGCGTTAAAGCTCATCACCAGAGGGCCGCTTTCACCAAATGGACGAAGCCGCATATCAACTCTAAATACCTGTCCATCACCCGTTGTTTGATTTAATGATGCGATGAGCTTTTGTGCAACTTTAGTATAAAATACCTGTGCCTCAATACTGCGACGCCCTCCTTGTGTTTTAACGCTGCGAGGATATGCAAAAATAAGATCGATATCTGATGAGTAATTAAGTTCTTGCCCCCCTAATTTGCCCATTCCTAATACCATTAAAGGCATTGCTTGGTTGCGCTCATCCAAAGGTTCACCGTTAACTTTGGCAACGTGTGCGTGCGCCCATTGATTTGCGCTTTGAATCAGCATATCTGCAAGCTGGCTAATATATTTAATACTATCTGAGATAGGGTTATTACAGCATAAATCTAAAAAAGCGACTTTAAGCCAGTACTTTTCTCGATACTTGCGAAGGAGTTTATGACATTGAGATTCATCTAATTCAGTAAGGTCCCAATTTTCAAAAGGAGAGTGTATAGCCCTATTTTGTAGTTCATTTTTGCATAACAGCCATGGCATTAAATCAGGTTGCGACTCTAAACTACGCCATGCAAAATCACTCAGCGCTAACAACGTTACAATTTTACTGTCTATATTATGCTGTTGCGGATACAGCTTTTTAAAGCGCATCAAGCCAAGTTTTTGTAATTGAATAGGAAGTTGCTTTACATTACTCATCAATCCTCTCTTTTATATCATCAATATCCGTACTAGAATGATTAAAACCTAAAAAGGTTAACTTTAATCAGGATCACCATGTCATATTTGTCTTTATCTAACACTAGTTTTGTTGCTATTGCTATTAGTTTTGTGGTTATTTGTATCACTGTTTTTATTTTGCGAATTATAACTCAAATCAAAGCAAAACAAGCGCTTAAAGACGAGTTAGCGCAATACGATAACTTTGCAATGGGCATTAGTTTCGCCTCAGAAATATCGGTTGTAATAGCAACCATCGCCTTTTTATTCGATGAAATAAGTGTCAGTACTGCGCAATCGAATCCACTAAAAGTGGCTGTGTTAATATTTTTACTCTTTGCGTTTATAAAAATAGGACACATGATCCACCGCAAATGGATTTTACGTCGCTTTAATGAAGAAGCTGCTATTTTAAAGAAAAATGTATGTGCAGCACTTGTTGATTCAGGAATGTTAATCGCCAACTGTATTATGACTCTAGGCCTTTATACGTGGACTCACACGCAAGGCTTTAGTAATTTACTGATTGCATTTGTCAGCTTTTTTGTGCTGCAAGGGATGTTTGCCCTTGATAGCAAAATACGTGAGTACCGATTTGCAAAAGCCAATCAAGGGGCTTCATTACAAAGTAATTTTAATTTAGAAAATACTTCTATTGGTATTCGCTACGCTGGTAAATCTATTGGTTTAGCGTTAGCTGCTTATGCCGGCTTGTCGAGCGCTGCATTTCAAAATGGCAAGATGGTTGAAAATCTATTTACACTTGTTATGCATTGCAGTGTAATGTGGGCATTGCTTTATACGCTTACATTTATAATAAAAAAAATATCACTACCTAATATTGATACCGCTCTTGAGGTCGATCACCAAGATAATATCGGTATTGCGTGCATAGAATTTGCTGTTTTCTGTGCAATCGGCTATTTACTTATTAGCATGTTTTCTATTTAACACTGATTTTTAATAAAGTTGCTATAAACGCTCTGTATTTAATTAAGTCAGTTACATCTTTGCTTAAATGCAATGAGGCCTTATGGCATTTAAAATAAACAACTTTTTACTAATTGATGTGGATAACGATTTTAGTCGAGCACTAGCTGGGCACTATTTTGATAGCGCCCTCGCTGATGCCCCTAGCACTTTAGTTATTGCAGGTAGTAACATGCGTCAATTAGTTAAAATGATGTTTGACGAGCTTATTAAAGACTATTGCTACTGCGATTTCGAAAACGAAATTAGTGTTTCTGAACTCGCTAGTTATTTACATGAGCACCATAATATACAAGGTGTTTTATTTAATCGTACCGACTATTTACTTGCCGATGAAAAACAACGTTTTATTTATAATTCATTGCATAAGAATCGCTTTTTGGTTAGTCAAAATGAAAGTGATTTTACTTTTAGTCAGCTTGCTGACCCCGCACACTCAAATCACTTATCGTGTCAGACTGATATTGCACAAACCCCCTTAAGCCTAATTGAGTTCAATTAGGTCGCTAAATATAAAATAAATAATTGCACCTAGCCCTGTGCTTACTTAACATAGCGGATATAATTTTTATCTGCCAACCGATAAGTGACACCACATGCGAGTACCTCATATCTATCAGGCTTCGAGTATTGCCTTAAACACTCCCGTTACATTGGATGACGACGCAGCTGGCCACATTGGCCGGGTTCTTCGTATGAAAGTTGGCGAACATGTATCCATTTTTAATGGTGAAGGCGGCGAGTACCTTAGTGAAATTATTGAAGTTACTAAAAAAAATGTCGTGGTGATGCCACAAGAACTCAATTTACACGATGTTGAATCACCGTTAAAAATTCATTTAGGCCAATGCGTATCGCGTGGTGATAAAATGGATTTTACAATTCAAAAATCAGTTGAATTAGGGATTACCGAAATTACGCCTATTTTTAGTCAACGTTGTGGCGTAAAACTAATGGGCGACCGTCTTGATAAAAAGCATCAACAATGGCAAAAAATTGCGATTGCAGCGGCAGAGCAATCAGGGCGTAATTTTGTGCCAATCATCCACCCTCCGGTAGATTTAAAGCAATGGCTTGCACAAGATACCAATGCAATAAAGCTAACTCTCCACCCTCGTGCAGAGCACAGTATTAAAACTATTACGGTGCCTAAAGATGGCGTGCGCTTCTTAGTGGGCCCCGAAGGCGGCTTTACCGATGATGAAATGGCACTAACTAAACAACTAGAATTTGTAGATATTCGTTTAGGCCCACGCGTTTTACGAACAGAAACAGCCGCTTTAACGGTCTTAAGTGCATTACAACTTCAATTTGGCGATTTAGCTAATTGAAATAACTAAAAGCACCCTCATATAAACAGTAACATTTATAGTAAGGCACAGCGCATGGCAATTAAGTTAGGTATTATTTCTGATCCTATTAGTGGATTTAACATCAAAAAAGACACCGGTTTTGCAATGATGATGCAGGCGCAAGAGCGCGGCTACGAAATCTACTACATGGAGATGGATGATTTATCACTTCGTAAAGGAAAATCATATGCAACCGCCGCTAAAGCGCAAGTATTTAATAACGCTGAAAAGTGGTACGAACTTGAAGAAAAAGCCACCATTGCACTTGCCGACTTAGACGTCATTCTAATGCGTAAAGATCCTCCTTTTGACACCGAATACATTTACGCAACGTATATTCTAGAGCGCGCCGAGCAAGAAGGTACGCTTATAATTAATAAGCCACAAAGCCTACGCGATGCGAACGAAAAGCTATTTACAGCATGGTTTAGTGAACATACACCTGATACGTTAGTAACACGAAGCCAAAAGCAAATCCGTGAATTTTTAGCCGAGCATAAAGATATTATTTTAAAACCACTGGATGGTATGGGTGGCGCTTCTATTTTTCGTGTAACAGAAAGCGACGCGAACATTGGCGTAATTTGCGAAACACTTACAGAGCACGGCAGTCGGTTTGCAATGGCACAAAATTATATCCCTGAGATCAAACAAGGCGATAAGCGCGTATTAATAGTTGATGGCGAAGTAATTCCATATTGCCTAGCACGTATCCCACAAAATGGGGAAACTCGCGGCAATTTGGCCGTTGGTGGTCGCGGGGAAGCACGCCCACTTAGCGAATCAGATTTAAAAATAGCGCAAGCTGTAGCACCCACACTCAAAGAAAAAGGCCTAATATTTGTAGGCTTGGATATCATTGGCGATAAGCTAACAGAAATTAACGTAACAGCACCAACATGCGTACGTGAAATTGAAGCCGCTTATGATATTTCTATAACGGGTATTCTATTTGATGCCATAGAACGTAAATTAGATAAATAACTGACGCTATTTAAACCCCCATTAATTTAAGTATTTCATACAATTGATGGGTTTTTATGTCAATTCAAAGATTTATGCCATACTAAAAATTCATTATCAAATAATACCAGTCTGCTTATATATGGGGTCTATTTAACGTTAATAAAATGACGCTATAACTAGGCAAAAATTTTTATCTAGTTGTTCTAAATAAAAATTTTTAACGACGTTATAGTGCAATTTAATTCGGTAAATTGCTCAAAGATTTATGCAGCTTGGTATAACTAAAGGGTGAAATCTATGCAGTCATTAGAAAATCATTTTTTAATCGCGATGCCGTCGATGCAAGACCCTTTTTTTAAACGTGCTGTTACCTATATTTGTGAGCACAATGAAGATGGGGCTATGGGCTTGGTAATTAACCAACCAATTAATGTAACCGTTGGTGAATTGCTCGATAAAGTAGAAATTGATAACGATAAATCACAACAAGCAGCTCAAGTTGCTGTATTTGCCGGAGGCCCAGTTAAAACAGATAGAGGCTTTGTATTACACTCTCCAAAATTAGGCTATACCTCAAGCCAAAAGCTCAGTAATGAAATAATGATCACGACCTCAAAAGACGTACTCGCGAGTTTAACAACTGCGCAAGCACCTGATCAATTTATTATAACCTTAGGCTACTCGGGTTGGGAGCAGGGCCAGTTAGAGCAAGAGCTGCTTGACAATAGCTGGCTGATCATAGAGGCAGATCCTAAGATCATTTTTGACACACCCGTTGAAAAAAGATGGGAAAAAGCGGTTTCAATGCTGGGCTTTGACGTAAGTCAGCTTAGCCCCGAAGCAGGCCATGCATAACTAAATAAGATACAAATGACAAAACGAATATTTAAGCCACAGGGCGAGCGAACGGTAATGGGTTTTGACTTTGGTACCAAAAGTATTGGTATTGCCATAGGCCAAGAACTCACTGGCAGTGCGTCGAGCCTTAAAGCTGTAAAAGCACAAGATGGCATTCCTAATTGGGATGATATTGCAGTACAAGTAAATGAATGGCAACCCGATTTAATGGTTGTTGGCTTGCCACTAAATATGGATGGAACGTCGCAAGAAGTTACCTTCAAAGCTAAAAAGTTTGCCAATCGATTGCACAACCATTATGGCATTGCAGTGCAAACTCAAGATGAGCGTTTAACAACCGCTGATGCGAAAGCCCGCTTATTTGAACAAGGTGGTTATAAAAAGCTAGGTAAAGGTAATGTTGATAATATGTCTGCCGTGATTATTTTAGAAAGCTTTTTTGAATCTAGTTATGGTGAATAACAAAAATGTATAATACCAGTCTGCTTATATATGGGGTCTATTTAACGTTAAGAAAATTACGCTACAACTAGACAAAAATTTTTGTATCTAGTTGTTCTAAATAAAAAATTTTTAACGACGTTATAGTGCAATTTAATTCGTTAAATTGATCAAAGATTTATGCAGTTTGGTATAAATAAAAAAGCGCCAAATTGGCGCTTTTTTTATGGTTAAGTAACCTGAGCTTTGGTTAAGTAATCTGAACTCTGGATAATAAATCTATCTCGAGCAGCTATTTTCAGCGCTAACTGCGTTGAATTTTCTTGCAATAGGCCCGCTATTGACGCGTAAATTCGCCTTGTTTTCACTGAAAGTCTCTGGCTAGAGAAAATAAATTTAAATATCACCATGATTCAATACGTTAGTAAATCTCTTAACCAAGGTTCAGGTTAAGTGTAATTTTTAGTAATTACTGTCTTTTCCATCCATACCATCAATTGTCACACCTTGTAAAAAACCAGCTCCTTGTTGCTCGTTATTACGCAGTTTAATCATTAAGCGCAAATCATTTGGTGAGTCTGCGTGATGTAGCGCATCGGCGTAATTAATTCGTTGCTGGCTGTAAAGCTCAAAGAGTGCTTGGTCAAAAGTTTGCATTCCCATCTCTTTCGATTTAGCCATTGCGGTTTTAATACCACCAATATCGCCCGTTTTAATTAGCTCCGCTATCATTGGCGAATTAAGTAAAATCTCGATTGCAGCAACTCGGCTTTCACCATCTGACGTTGGCACTAATTGCTGAGCAACGATAGCACGCAAGTTAAGTGCTAAATCATACTTTAGCTTATCGTGCTTTTCTTTAGGCACTAAATGCATAATACGGTCAATCGCTTGGTTGGCATTATTTGCATGTAGTGTAGCAACACATAAGTGGCCTGTTTCAGCAAAACTTAGCGCATATTCCATAGTTTCTTGTGAGCGTATTTCACCAATCAAAATTACATCTGGCGCTTGGCGCAAAGAGCTTTTGAGGGCTGCTTCAAAGCTTTCGGTATCAAGCCCTACTTCGCGCTGAGTAATAATACTTTTGCGATGCTCATGAACAAATTCAATTGGATCTTCAATTGTTAAAATATGCCCGCGCTGGTTGCGGTTTCTGTAACCAATTAATGCAGCTAATGAGGTCGACTTACCCGTACCAGTCCCCCCTACAAACAGCACGAGGCCACGCTTAGACATAATTACATCAGTCAGTGTTGAAGGTAATCCTAACTCTTGTATATCCGGTATCTGCGTGATTATTCGGCGAATAACCATTCCTGCTCTATCGCGCTGCCAAAAAGCGGATATACGAAAACGTCCTTCATCCGTCGCAATCGCAAAATTACATTCTTTGGTGTTATGAAATTCTGCTTTTTGCTTTTCGCTCATTGCAGACTCAACTAATTCAAGAGACTGCGCATCGGTTAGCTTCTCATCCGATAACGCTATAAGCTCGCCATTAATTTTTGCACTAATGGGTAACTGGCTCGATATAAATAAATCAGAACCTTTTTTCTCAATCATTATTAATAAAAAGTGATGTAAAGATAAAGCCATAATAATTCCTTAACCGCCAAACTGTGTTTTGTCTTGTGCTTTAGCTTGTGCTGCAGTGTTAGTAATAACCCCGTGATTAACCAAACTGGTTAAACACTGATCCATTGTCTGCATGCCCATTGAAGCACCCGTTTGAATAGATGAGTACATTTGCGCAATTTTATCTTCACGGATCAAATTACGAATCGCAGGAACAGCAATCATAATTTCGTGGGCGGCAACACGCCCTCCACCAATTTTTTTAATTAATGTTTGCGAGATCACAGCACGTAAAGACTCAGAAAGCATTGAGCGGATCATCGATTTTTCTTCACCTGGGAAGACATCAATAATACGGTCAATCGTTTTTGGAGCCGATGTTGTGTGGAGTGTACCAAATACAAGATGACCCGTTTCAGCGGCTGTCATTGCAAGCCGAATAGTTTCTAAATCACGCAGCTCACCAACCAATATTACATCGGGGTCTTCACGCAATGCACTTCTAAGTGCATTGGAGAAACTATGTGTATCACGATGAACTTCACGCTGGTTAATTAAGCTTAGCTTATTATCGTGAACAAATTCGATTGGATCCTCTATTGTCAGGATATGGTGATGCTTTGTTTGATTTATATAATCAACCATCGCAGCAAGTGTTGTTGATTTACCTGATCCTGTAGGACCTGTGACCAACACCAGTCCGCGCGGGTTATCTGAAATTGTTTTAAAAATATCAGGAGCACCTAAATCATCAAGTGTGAGCACGTCACTTGGAATAGTACGAAATACGGCTGCTGGGCCGCGATTAGAATTAAATGCATTAACACGAAAGCGCGCAAGATTAGGCACTTCAAACGAAAAATCGACTTCCAGATTTTGTTCATAGTCCTTACGCTGATTATCGTTCATAATATCGTAGACCAAACTGTTTACGTCTTTTTCTTCTAATGCTGGTATATTAATGCGACGCACATCACCATCTACACGTATCATAGGTGAAACACCTGATGATAAATGTAAATCGGATGCTTTGTGTTGCACACTAAACGCCAATAATTCGGTAATATCCATTTATGACTCCACAACTAACTGATAAATATATGGTTACAATAGCAGAACGACTCACATCCGCCTACGCTAGAATCGCAGTGGCTGCAAAAAACACACAACGAAATAACAACGAAATAACTTTGCTAGCAGTGTCTAAAACTAAACCAAGCGAAGATATTATTGCCGCTTACGAGCACGGTCAACGCGAATTTGGTGAGTCATATGTTCAAGAGGCTGTAGATAAAATAGCTCAACTACACGCATATAGCGACATCATTTGGCATTTCATTGGCCCTATTCAATCAAATAAAAGTGTCTTAGTGGCTAGCAATTTTGATTGGGTGCAAAGTGTTGATCGACTAAAAATAGCCAAGCGGTTAGACAGCCAGCGCCCTGAAGTAATGCCGCCACTTAATGTACTTATTCAAGTAAATATCAGTGCAGAAGAAGCAAAGTCAGGATGTCACCCTGATGAAATTGCTGAATTAGCTCAATTTATAGAGCAATGTACACATTTAACCCTACGTGGACTGATGGCAATTCCTGCAAAAACAGCTGTTACGCAGGTGCAAGTTCAATATTTTGAGCAATTACAAACTTGCTTTGATAAACTAAAGACCCAATATCCTCATATAGATACTTTGTCGATGGGTATGAGCAACGACGTTGAAGCAGCAATAAGTGCAGGTTCAACGATGGTAAGGATCGGCACAGACATTTTTGGAACACGAACTTAAAAGGTGATAACAGATTTATGTCAGATAAAAAAATCGCATTTATAGGCACGGGTAATATGAGCTACGCCATTATTGGTGGCATGGTGAAAAACGGTTTTAACGCAAATAATATCATTGCGACTAACCGCAACCAAGATAAGCTTGCAAAGGTAGCAGCCGACTTCAAGGTGCAAACCACCAGTGACAATAACGAAGCCCTGCGCGATGCTGATGTAATTGTTTTGTCTGTTAAACCACAAATGATGGGCGATCTATGTCAATCGTTTCAAGAATCGGGTGTAGACTTTAGTAACAAACTATTTATTTCTGTTGCTGCGGGTTTAACCGTAAAACGTTTACGCGAAATGCTAGGTCAAGACGTTAAAATGATACGCTGTATGCCAAACACGCCGTCTTTATTAGGCCGTGGCGTCTCTGGCTTATATGGCGCAGATGAAACGCAAAGCGAACACGAGTTCGTACAACAGGTGTTTGAATGTACGGGCATTGTTGTATGGGTTGAACACGAATCACAAATAAACGATATTATTGCGGTTACAGGCTCATCGCCTGCTTATTTTTTCTTGTTTATGGAAGCCATAGAAGAAAAAGCCAAAGCGCTAGGATTTAATAATGAAGACGCACGTCGTTTAGTCCAGCAAACAGCATTAGGTGCAGCGGAAATGGCAATTAGCCAGCCTGATATTAGTATTTCGCAGTTACGCTCAAACGTAACATCTAAGGGCGGTACTACTCACGCAGCGGTTGAGCATTTAAAAGAGCAAGGCTTGACGAAAACGGTTGGCGATGCAATGGATGCATGTATCGCCCGTGCGATGCAAATGGAAAAAGAACTTTAAAATTACTTTTTATTGAAGGTTACACTATGAATGCCATGCAATTTTTAATCAGTACCCTGTTTGATTTGTTTTTAATGGTGGTATTACTGCGCTTTTGGCTGCAGTGGGCAAAAGCCGACTTTTATAATCCAATGAGCCAGTTTGTGGTTAAAGCCACTTCGTTTGCAGTAAAGCCTCTGCGCAAAATCATCCCAGGATTTGGTGGGCTTGATTTAGCCTCACTATTGCTGGCATTTATTGTCGCAATAGCCAAAATAAGTACTTTAATGCTTGTTATGTATGGCGCATGGGCAATACAACCTGTACTCATTCAAGCATTTATAACGGTGCTAAAAGAAGGCCTTAACTTAATATTTTGGGTTCTTATTATTCGCGCTATTTTAAGTTGGGTTAGCCAAGGCTATAACCCTATTGAAGCTGTTTTTCATCAACTTACTGAACCAATGCTAAAACCAATTCGTAAAATTTTACCGTCAATGGGCGGACTAGACCTATCTGTTTTGGTGCTTATTATTGGTATTCAATTTTTACAAATGCTGCTTATGGACTTTTTAGCCTAATATAAATTTTAACAAAAGAGGCCCAAAGGCCTCTTTTTTATATGTTTTAAGGAATACATAATGAATCGCTTAATTAAATTTTGTTTTATTGCCTTTTTAGCGCTTGCGTTTAATGCGCACAGCGAACAAATGCAAGGTGCACAGTATAAAGAACTTGGTCCATGGCAAGTGCATTACATTGCCTTCCCATCTACGTTTATTCAACCAAAAATAGCAAAAGCATATGGCCTTGAACGTAGTGGTTATAAAGGTATTGTAAATATTTCTATTTTAAAAAATGATGCCGACAACACACCACAAACGGCAAAGCTTACTGGTACAGCTAGAAACCTACTTGGCAACAAACAAACGCTTACTTTTAAAGAAGTAAAAGAAGGTAACTCAATTTATTACCTTGCCCAAGTTGATTACACTAACGAAGAAATTTTACGATTTGAAATTGAAATTCAGCAAAGTAGTCAATTTCAAAAATTACAGTTTCAACAAAAATTTTACGTAGATTAAATATATTATGAGCAAAACTTTAGTACTCGCCACTGGCAACCCTGGCAAAGTTAACGAACTAGCAAACATGCTGCGTCCACTTGAAATTAATGTGGTTCCACAAAGTGATTTTAACGTCGGCGACGTGGCCGAAACGGGCACTACTTTTATTGAAAATGCCATTATTAAAGCGCGTCATGCTGCTAAAATTACTGGTATGCCGGCCATTGCCGACGATTCAGGTTTAGAAGTTGATGGCTTAAATGGTGCGCCTGGTGTTTATTCAGCTCGCTTTGCGGGCGCGCAAGCTAGCGATCAAGATAATATTGATAAGCTACTGATTGATTTAGGTGATAACCCAGTTCGTAGCGCACGATTTTGGTGCGTACTGGTACTAATGCGCCACGCAAGCGATCCAACACCACTGGTTTGCAGTGCTAGCTGGGAAGGCGAGATCACATTAACTCAAAATGGCAACGGTGGTTTTGGCTACGATCCAGTTTTTTTTGTGCCTACACTTAATTGCACCAGTGCAGAGCTTACAAAAGAGCAAAAAAATGCAGTAAGCCATCGCGGCCAAGCATTGCAAAAATTACTGCTAGAACTAAAGCAAAAAGGCGGCCTGTGAATCTTCCACCTCTGAGCTTATATGTGCACGTGCCTTGGTGCGTGCAAAAATGTCCGTACTGCGATTTTAATAGCCACGGACAAAAAGGCGAAATACCTGAAGCTGAGTATGTTCAGCATTTAATTGATGATTTAAAAGCGGATTTGCACTTAGTGCAAGGGCGTAAAATTCATAGTATTTTTATTGGTGGCGGCACTCCTAGCCTATTAACAGGTGCAGCTTACACCCGCTTACTTAATGAAGTTGATAACTTAATTGGTCTTGAAGAACACTGCGAAATCACCCTTGAAGCGAACCCTGGCACAGTAGAAACAGGCCGCTTTAAAGATTACGTAAAAGCGGGCATTAATCGAATTTCAATTGGCGTGCAAAGCATGCAAAACGACAAGCTAAAAGCACTTGGTCGAATTCATGGCAGCGACGAGGCAAACTACGCTGCGCAGCAAGCCAAAGAAGCGGGTTTAAATAGCTTTAACTTAGATTTAATGCATGGCTTACCGGGGCAAACTCTTGACGATGCACTGAGCGATTTAAAGCAAATAATTGCGCTCGATCCTCCTCATATATCGTGGTATCAGTTAACTATCGAACCCAATACGCAGTTTGCTTCAAAGCCACCGACCCTTCCTCAAGATGAAACACTGTGGGACATTCAAGAGCAAGGGGTCGAGCTACTCGCGCAAGCGGGTTACATACAATACGAAATATCGGGCTATGCAAAAGCTAGCTATCAATGCCAACATAACTTGAATTATTGGCGTTTTGGCGATTATCTTGGTATTGGCTGCGGCGCACATGGTAAGGTTACTGATGAAAATACAGGGCTTATTACGCGCACTGAAAAAGTTAAACATCCACGCGGCTATATGGATTTAATTAAACCCTATATGTACAAAAGCTGGCACGTAGGGCAAGATGATTTAGCATTTGAGTTTTTTATGAATCGCTTTCGCCTTGTTGAACCTTGCCCAATTACCGATTTTAATAAATTAACGACACTGCCATTGCTAAGCCAGCAAGATGCATTAAACCAAGCTATTAACAAAGGTTTATTGACTCAAACAGATAGCTATTGGCAGGTAACATTAAAAGGTCATCGCTTTTTAAACGACCTGCTAGAATTATTTGTGTAGTATTTAGTAATTAAATAAAACAATATAAAAACACCATAATGGGTTTCTAATAACAAAAGGGAAGACAATGCGTAAACTTACTTTTATTGCAGCGGCTATAAGCACTGCACTTCTTGCTGGTTGCCAACAAGCACCACAGCAATCAACTACGACTCCTATAGTACAAACTCAAGCGGTGCAATCACAACAAAGTGAAATAGACAAAGCAAATGCGTTTTTTGAAGACACATTTAACCGTGACGTAATGAGTAGCCCTGTGTACCAAACTTATATGGGCATTAAGCAAGATTACGATAAATGGGATGATGGCAGCGAAGAAAGAAAGCTTAAAGATTTTGCACAAACAAAAGCCGACCTAGTGGCACTAACAGCAATCAATCGTGATTTATTAGATGATGCAACAAAGGTAAGCTACGACTTAAAAAAACAAGATCTTGAAAGTTCTATTGCTGACTTTAAATGGCGCAACCATAACTACCCAGTAAATCAAATGTTTGGCACTCACTCGATGATCCCTGCATTTTTGATCAATCAACACCAAGTTAGTAATGTAAAAGAAGCGAAAGACTACATTTCACGCTTAAATGGTGTAACCGCTGTTATTGATCAACTTATTACTGATCTAGATGTACGTGCAGAAAAAAATATTATTGCACCTAAATTTGTGTTTCCACACGTCATTGATTCAAGCAAAAATATCATTAAAGGCGCACCGTTTGAAAAAGGCGATGACTCTACCCTGCTTGCCGATTTTAAACGTAAAGTAACTGCGCTTGAAATCAGCCAAGTCGAAAAAGATTCGCTAATTGACGATGCATCAGACGCATTAAAATCGGCAGTTAAACCGTCTTACTCTAAGCTTATTAATTACCTAGCGCAGCTAGAAAAGCGTGCTGACGACCGTGATGGCGCATGGAAGTTACCTGAAGGTGAAGCGTTTTATAACAATGCACTTAAGCGCACAACAACGACCGATTTAACGGCTAAAGATATTCATGCGATTGGTCTATCTGAAGTAACACGTATTCATGATGAAATGCGTGAAATTAAAAATAAAGTAGGCTTTAAAGGTGATTTAAAAGCGTTTATGCAGTTTATGAAAACTGACAAGCAATTTTACTACCCAAACACTGCACAAGGTAAGCAGCGTTATCTTGACGAAGCAACGGGCCTTATTGACACAATGAAGTCTCGCCTTGATGAGCTATTCATTGTTAAGCCAAAAGCGGACCTGAAAGTTAAAGCTGTTGAAGCGTTTCGAGAAAAAGCAGCCGGTAAAGCATTTTATCAACAGCCTGCGCCAGATGGTTCACGTCCAGGTGTTTACTACGCCAACCTTTATGATATGGAAGCAATGCCAACCTATCAAATGGAAGCATTGGCTTACCATGAAGGTATTCCGGGTCATCACATGCAAATAGCTATCTCGCAAGAGTTAGAAGGCGTGCCTAAGTTCCGTAAATTTGGTGGCTACACAGCCTACATTGAAGGTTGGGGTTTATACTCAGAATTAGTGCCAAAAGAAATGGGTATGTACTCAGACCCATACTCAGACTTTGGCCGTCTTTCTATGGAATTATGGCGTGCTTGTCGTTTAGTAGTTGATACGGGTATCCACGCAATGAAGTGGACTCGTCAAGAAGGTATTGATTACTACGTAAATAATACACCTAATGCTACATCTGATGGTGTTAAAATGGTTGAGCGTCACATTGTAATGCCTTCACAAGCAACGGCTTATAAAGTAGGCATGCTTAAGATTTTAGAACTGCGTGAAGATGCTAAAAAGCAGCTTGGTGATAAGTTCGATATTCGTCAATTCCACGACGTTGTCCTTAAAAATGGCCCAGTACCATTAAATGTACTAGAAAACTTTGTTAACGAATGGATAGCAAGTAAACAAGCTTAATACCGTCGTTATAAATACAAAAGGTCGCATTTGCGACCTTTTTGTTTTACATAGCAGGAGTTTAAGCTAGAGTAAATAAGCCCTTAGCGATGGAGAATATAATGGATTTAAGCATACAATTACTTAACGCACGCATTTCAAAGCAGCAGTTAAATGAGCTCGATAACGACTTTAAACAGTTGACGCCAGCTCAACAAACTCTGCAGCTAAATCACTTATATGAAAGTGCTCAGCGCTTGAGTATAAAATATGATTTTATGCAAAATATCGCTATCCGTATTTTAACAAACAACATGCCGCCAGCACCTTTTGTTAACCAATTAATAAGTGTTGATGCATTGAGTTTTTTTACGCCAGCACTGAGAATAAACAAAGGCTTTTTAGCGCAAGACATTCAGGGGAATAACGTACTACATAATGTATTTAAACATGCCGATTCAAAAAAATTACCTTTTAATTATGTGCGATCTTTAATGTTATTTGAATCTAACGACGACTTACTTAAAGCTCTAGCACAGACGAATAAACAAGGACTCACCCCTGTCGCTTGTTATATCGCTTACGCACACAAACAAAATACACCAGTAAAGCATGAGTTTTCAGCATTACTCGCGCTTATGGAAATAGAGCAAAAACAAAACCCAAATGCAAAGCAACAGCTTGCTAACGCATTAAAAGAAGTAAACCTAAGCGAAACAACTATTTTACTAAGTGCCGCTTACTTACAGCGTTCAACAGCCCAAGTTGTACACTTAATCAAGGCGCTTTAACTCACTAACAACTTCTATACGTACATTATCAATAGCATGTGTTATAGATTGCGCAGCACTTTCATGCTCAACCATATTAGGCCAATTAGTTTGCCAGTTTTTTTGCAATTTTTGAGCTTTTAATCGTACTTTGTCGACGGCTAAATAGCTCAAGTCATGAATCAGATTAACTTTCACCCACCCTTTTCTTGGACTACCTTCAACTTCGTTACTATCGTAATGCGCTGCAAATACTATAAGTTCAAGCTCAGCTAGTTCTTGTAATATTTGAAAACTCGCAATACGTGTATTGTTGTTATCCTCACTTACTTCCATACGCCATGCGTTATAACTAAAACCTATAAACGCAAACACCACACTCGCTATTGCGGTAAAAAAATACGAACGTGGGGCCAAAACAAACTGACCATATTTAGACTCTGACATATTATTTCCTTGGGCGTGTTGATTTTTTAGATTGAAATTCGTTCAATCTAGGGGCGATTAAATCGTGGCGCGGGGTTTTGAAATAAAGCCAAAACGAATTAAACCAATACTTAAACAAATAGCTGTTATAACAATATAAAAACCGGATGCTTTTTTCACATTAGCCTCCTTGATCAACGTCAATAATAAGCAATTGCGCGCTCGAAATAACACGATAAACAGGGTACATTGAGATTATTAATAACGCAAAATTTAATCTGCCAAGGAAAAACCATGAGCCTTAAGCGAATTAGTCAGTTTTTTAACCCAAGCTCCGTGGCCGTTATTGGTGCCTCTAATATCTCTACCCGTGCAGGTTTCGTGGTTATGCGTAATTTACTCCAAGGTGGTTTTAAAGGGCCTATCATGCCTGTTACTCCAAATCATACTGCGGTACATGGGGTACTTGCTTATTCTTCGATTGCTGACTTACCAAAAGTGCCTGATCTTGCAGTTATTTGTACAAACAAAAATACTTTGATAAATATTATTAAGGAACTTGCAGAGTTAGGCTGTAAAAGTGCCATTATTATTGCCGATGGCCTCTCAGGTGAACAAAAGAGTGCGCTAAAAGCATGCGCTCAACTTCATCACGTTACTTTACTTGGACCCAATTGTTTAGGTTTGTTGATTCCCCATATTGGCTTAAATGCAAGTTTTTCACACACCATAGCAAACCCAAGTAAAATTGCATTTGTATCGCAATCAGCAGCGGTCTGTTCAACTATTTTAGATTGGGCAAAAAATAAAGAAATTGGCTTTTCATATTTTGTATCCGTAGGCGACTGTCTTGATATCAATTTTAGTGAGCTACTTGATTTTTTAGGACGTGATGCTAAAACAAACGCTATTTTACTCTACATAGATAATATTGAAGATACCCGAAGCTTTATATCAGCAGCGAGAGCCGCCGCTTTTAGTAAACCCGTTATTGCAATTAAAACAGGAAAAACAAGCGCTGGCGCGCTCGCTGCAGAAATTCACACCGGTGGAAAACAAAGCTCTGATGCTGTTTACGATGCGTTATTTCAGCGTGCTGGTATGCTACGCGTAAACGATCTGCGTGAGCTATTTGCGGCAACACAAACCTTAGCTATGCATCCTAAGTTATTAAAAGTAGAACAACTTACTATTTTAACAAATGGTGGCGGACCAGGTGTAATGGCTGTTGATGAGCTTATTCAAAGCTCAGGAAAGTTAGCCGAACTAAGCAATGAAACACGGCGGGCGCTTAATAAAGTGATCCCGCAATCAGATACTACGTCAAACCCTGTCGATATTTTTGGCGATTCAGCCCCCGCTCGTTATAAGCAAGCATTAGAAATTTTACTGCATGCAAAAGAAGTTAAAAACTTACTGATAATTCATACCCCTTCGGCTTTAGCACCAAGCGAAGACTACGCCAATATTATTGTTGAAACCTTACAAACACTCCCTAAAATGGCACGTCCTTACGTTATTACTAACTTTATGGGCGAAGACGCATCCTATGCTGCAAGAAAGGTGTGTTCTAACCATGCAATACCTACATATCGTACGCCTGAAGGGGCTGTGGGCGCATTTATGCATTTGGTCACTTATCGCCGTAACCAAAAACATTTAACGCAAACACCTGAGTCGAACACCGATGATGGCAAAATAAATAAAGTGGCTGCAACAGCAATAATTAATGAACAGTTAGATGATGAACAAAGTTACTTATCTACTCACCAAGCGAGTCAAATTTTAAGTCATTATGGTATTGAATGTATTCAAACTGAAGTTGCTTACACACCAACAGAAGCTAAAGAACAAGCCATAGAGCTTGGTTTTCCAGTAGCATTAAAGCTTATTAGCCCAAGTATTGCTTCTAAATCCGAAGTCGGTGGCGTGGTGCTCAACCTAAACGATGCAAACGAAGTTGAGCAGACGGCTTTTGCGATGCTTATTCGTATTAAAAACACTTACCCTGATGCAATTATTGAAGGGTTTTCACTACAAAAAATGGCGCCACGAGCCGGCGCGAATGAACTTCGAATTGCAATTAAAACAGAGCCCAATTTTGGCCCTGTTATTTTATTAGGTGAAGCAGGAACGGGGCTTGAGTACGCGCAAGCAGCCGTTGCTTTGCCTCCATTAAATATGAACTTGGCAAAATATTTAATTGCCGCAGCGCACGACAAAGGCGTATTAAAAGAGCGAATACTCCCTGAAAAAGTCGATAAATACCGTTTATGTGCGCTACTAACTCTTATTTCGCAGTTAGTTATTGATCAGCCGGATATAAGTTCAATGGAGCTTAACCCTATACTTGCCAGTAATGGGCAATTTTTAGTGCTTGATGCGACCATGACACTTGACCGCTATAAAGCTCAAAGTCATCGTAAGCGCTTATCTATTCGCCCCTACCCCATTGAACTTGTTGAGGTTGTCACACTTAAAAACAACACACAGGCAACTCTTAGACCTATAAAACCTGAAGATGAGCAAGCACATCAGGCATTTGATCAATCACTTAATAAAGAAGATCGATACAAGCGTTTTTTTGGTGAACTACCACAGTTTAATCATGATCAACTCGCCAAAATGACACAGATTGACTACGATCGTGAGATGGCTTTTATTGTGTGTCAACGATTTGAAGGTAAAACACGCACGCTAGGTGTATCAAGAGTTATTATGGATCCCGATAACTTACATGCTGAGTTCGCTATTGTTGTACGTTCAGACTGTCAGGGGTTAGGCCTTGGGCGAATACTGATGACAGCTGCAATTAATCATTGTAAACGCCAAGGAGTAGAATCGATTGAAGGTATTACCTTGTCAGAAAACACTGGGATGATTGAACTTGCGCGTAAGCTAGGTTTTAAAATTAGCCGCGATTTTGAAGAAGGCAGTATTAATATGGTACTTAAACTTAAATAATGAAAAAAACACTAACACTAAGACAAAGAATAGCTGGCCTATTTGAAGGTACAGGGGATTATCAACGTGCTGGTCATATACTCGATGTAGCACTCATTAGTTTAATTATGATTAATGTAGTGGCAATTGTAATTGAGTCTATAGCAAGCGTTGCACAGCAGTATTACGATGCGTTTTTAATGTTAGAAATAATCTCAGTGGCTATTTTTGCAATTGAATATTGTGTAAGGCTCTGGGCTTGTGTGGATAAAACCAAGTATGCCGCGATTGAAGGCTCTAATACCAAGCGTCGGTTAAAGTACCTTTTATCTCCATTGGCTATTATAGATTTAATCGCTATTTTACCTAGTTTATTAATGTTCTTGTTCCCGCTCGATTTACGTTTTTTACGTGTACTTCGGCTCTTGAGGGTATTTAAGCTAACTCGCTATTCACGTGCTATGCAGCTACTTTTGCAAGCTTTTGTAAATGAAGGTAGCGCTCTCTTTGCAGCCTTTTTTATTATGGCTGTGGTACTCATTTTAGCTTCCTGCGGTGTTTATTTAATTGAGCACGACGTGCAACCAGATAAGTTTGGATCTATTCCTGCCGCTATGTGGTGGGCAATGGCAACACTAACTACTGTAGGTTATGGCGATGTAGTGCCAATAACGCCACTTGGCAAATTATTTGGTGGCGTTATTACTTTACTCAGCATGGGGATGGTAGCGATTCCTACAGGCTTATTAGCTTCAAGTTTTTCAGAGCAATTACGTAAACGCCGTCAGTTTTTTGAAGACGCTGTAAATGAGCAAGTCCACGGTAATACAATCAACGATGGCTCTCTTAACGACGAACAACGTAACCACCTAGAAGAGCTTCGCCATAAGCTAGGGCTTAGTAAACTAGAAGCAAATAAAGCAATAAAAGCTCAACTTAACGAACGTAATAGTCACTTATTTTGTCGCAACTGTGGAAAGCGCCCCTAGGGCCTGTTGACCTTTCGTGCTTGATTTTTCAGCAGACTGATTGGTATTTAGACAAGTTAGAGCCTATTTATGGTTATTCCCTATAAATAGGCGATAACGCAGCATAAATGCCAAACATGCGCTGCCCTTCGGGTTCTTCCTAGGGACAACCAACTCTTTGTTACCTACATGGATTTAGGTAAGGGGCGTGAGCAGGACGCGGAAACTTTGCTCGATTTTTACTTATTCTTACAGGGATGTAAGCCATTAGAGTAACGCAGGAGCAGTTATCGAGCCCACTAGGTTACAAACCTCGCGCCGCGATAAATCGCCCCTAGATTGAACAAATTTCAATCCACAAAGGTCAACACGCTCTGGAGCCTAATTTATTAAATCAACAACCTAACTACCCATACTTTGGGTAAATATATCCTCCCAATCGCGGGACACTAAAAACGGTACGTCTTGACTAGGAACCGGTCGGCTGAATAAATAGCCCTGAAAATGCTTACAGCCTAACTCTTTTAAAAAGGCGAGTTGGTGCGAACTTTCAACACCTTCAGCAACACATTCTTTTCCTAAACTGTGAGCTAATGTCAATGTAGATTGGATAATTGCCTCGTCGCCGTAATCAATACCTATATCTTGCACAAAGCTGCGATCTATTTTTAATACATCAATAGGAAAGCGCTTTAAATAAGTCAATGAGGCATAACCTGTACCAAAATCATCCATGTACAACCTACAGCCTAAATTTTTAAGCATCTCCATACTGTGTAAAGCATGTTTTGAATCGCGCATTAGTATTGATTCAGTGATCTCAAATACAATTGCTTTTGATGGCACGCCAGCGGTACTTAATGCCTTTATTATCTCTGGGACTAATTCTTCAAATTCAAAATCAAGTGCAGATAGATTTATAGACAAATAAAGGTCGGGTGAAATTTTACGCCACTCTTTTAGTTCGCTCAAAGCACGAGCCAATGTTTGCAGCATTATTTTTGTGATTAAGCCTATGCCCTCAGCGGCCAAAGAAAACTCCTGAGTTTGTACTAGTTTATTTTCAGGCCAACGTAATAATACCTCAAATCCTTCTGTTTTATAGCTTTGAGAATTGATAATCGGCTGGTAATAATTACAAAACTCATGTTCTTGGTATGCTTTAGTCAATTGTGATTCTAAATGAAGCGCTTTTTGTACTCGCTGATTCATTTCCTGTTTATAAAATTGATAGCTTCCTTCAAGTGAATCTTTAGCATGGTAAAGCGCAATATTGGCAGCTTTTAGTAACGCGCTTTTTTGCTGCGCATCATCCGGCGAAATAGCGATACCAATACTTAAGTTCACATTTACCACTTGCCCGCCAATACTAATATTTTTATTCACACAATCCATTAACTTGGTGCATATTAATAAAACCTCTTCTATTTGATGAATATCTTCAACAAGCACTACAAACTCATCACCACCAAAGCGAGCAATACTATCTGATGGCCGCAAAGTAAGTTTTAATCGCTTAGCCACTTTTTTAATTAGCTCGTCTGCAACCTCATGCCCTAATGAATCGTTAAAATATTTAAAGCGTTTAATATTTATATGTAACAGTGCAACTTTGCATTGATAATGCTTTGCTTGCTCTAATGCATGTTCAACACGGTCATTAAAAAGAGCCCTATTTGGCAAGCCCGTTAATACATCATAATTGGCCAGTAAGTGAAGCTCATTTTCAGCTGTTTTTTGTGCGCTTATATCCGTTAAAATAATGACATAGCTACTCAGAGATTGATCGTTATCGGCCACCGCGCTTATTTTTACTAATACATGGCGCACCTCGCCATTAGCGAGCATTACACTATCCTCACAAGAAAAATGCTCTCCTACCAATAACTTTTGCACGATACGTAAATAATCAAAAAGCGCGCTACGCGAGATCCCTAAGTTTAAAGACCGACTAGACAAAGACTCGGCTGAAAAATTAAAAGCTGTTTGCAATGATTTATTTGAAGCGCGAATATTTAAATTTTTGTCGAGTATGAACACCCAATCTCGAGTTTGTTCAAATGCAGCGGTAAAGAGTAAGGCATGCTCTTCGAACACCATTTCTCGGGTCATATTTGTATATGTTCCCGCTACCTTTTGAGGGGTTTTTCCATCCCACTCAACTACTTTTCCAAAATCCTTATACCAGCGCCAATGACCTTTAGCGTGACGTAAACGGTAAGTGCAATTAAAATACCCCTTTTCGGTAGATAAAAACTCTAACCACTCTAAACGAAATAGCTGCTTATCTTGTGGATGAATTTTAGTTAAATATTCATCAAGATTAACCGTTTCACTTTCGTAGCCTAACTCGTCACGTAAACGGGGCTGATAAATACTTGGGCTACTTGATTTCCAATCCCACACACCTGATTCACTGCCCTCTAACGCTATTTTTAAACGCGCTTCACTTTCTTTACTCTCTTTATTAGCAGCTAATAAAATGCGCTGAATTTTATTACGGCGCATTACCCACATTGCCACAAAAGCAATAAATAGCACGCCATATAGCACCACAAAATATGGAGCACGCCATAAAGGATATTTAACTTTTATTTTTAAAATCGCTGGGGGAGTATATTCACCAGTAAGCGGATCTTTCGCCCATACTTTTAGTTGGTAATTACCGGGATTTAATTTAGGGAACAAAACTCGATTGTTATTACGTGTATACGTTTTTTGTCCGTTATCGAGTTGATACTCGTAAATAATACGTTCTTGATTGCTAAAAGCCATGGCTGAAAATGCCACTTCTAGCCCTATATCATCATGATTTAAAACCACTTCGTTAAGTGGCTGCTTTAAATCAAGTGATAGGTCTCGCGACATTAAATCAACACCCGTGATATTGACATGATCGATAAGTGAGCGAAGGTTTTTATTCTCCATCGGGTGAAAATAAGTAAAACCTTTTAAACCACCGTAAGCAATACGGCCATCTTTTAGCTGTGCCATTGCATTGCTATTAAATTCAGCAGAGAGCAATCCTTCGGATACAGTAAACTGTTGAAAATGTAGCGTTTTAGGATTTAGTCGCCAAATTCCTTTATGGCTACTCATCCAAATCATCCCTTCATCATCAAGTACCATATTATAAAGCAAAGTACCTAGTTTATTTTTTTCTAAGTCAATTGTGTGTACAAGCTCATAGGTAGAAGCATTGACGCCAATTAAGCCAAAGTTAGATAGTGATATCCATAAAACATTATTATTATCCATTACATACGACAACACACTGATAGCAATGTTTTCGTGCTGTTTAGGCACTTTATAAATGACCTTAAGCGCTAAACTATCAGGGTTTATTTGATATAAAATCCCCGCATTAAAAAACAATGGTGAATCTGGCTTATTAGTAAGTGGTGGTAAAAAACCATATACTAAAAAGGGCTCAAACTGTGCTATTTCTCCCCCTAATCGAGTCACTATTTGACTATCAATATTATAAACAAATACACCATGATCAGAATGCACATAATACAAATCACCATTTGGCATTAAAGTAACACCATGCACCCAACCTGTTATTTGCTGCTGATTAGCTGAATTTTTTGTTTTAGGTTCGCTGATTTGATGCGTAAGGGGATCAAAAATAAATAGCCCACGATTGCTATAAAGCCATAATTTATCTTTATAAGGCATAACTTCATAAACAGTAAATTCGGTAGTTAATAAATCTACTTGATAATTTTTTAGATAAGCCTTTCCAATATTATTTTTTAAATCGACCTCTGTGATACCGTTATGCGTAGCAAGCCATAATTTATCTTTGTACTCTGTAATTCCCCAAACAGAATGATGCGATAACCCATCGCCTCTAATTGAGCTACCATCAACATTATTAAAATGATAATTGTCATTTGATAAATAAAACGCGCCATCTGTTTTGGTCGCTACCCATATTCCACCCGATTTATCTTTTGCCATATCAATAATACTGGTATCAGCAAGTGTGTATTTACTCTCTGTTATACGTGTATTTTTAACCAGTTCGCCACTGTGTAAATCAAACTTAAATAGCCCTTTATCAGTGGCTAAATCGAGCTTACCCTGCTCATTCGCTATTTCCCAAATATTTAAATTAGCTAACAACACTTTACTTTTAAAGGTTAGATCTGGGCGCTCAAACATCCCTGACAAATTACTAATATCGACCTGATATAACCCCTTGACCGCACCGACCAGCAGCTGATTATTTTCACCTAAAGCAAACGATTTCACATTATTTTGATAAATATGATTAGCCTCTCCTTTTAAGTGCTGTAGTGGCCGTATTTGCTTACTAGCAATATCAAAAACATAAGCCCCATGAGTAGTGCCAATAAATATATAACCGTTGTAATGAAATAACTTTCTAATGAGGGTGTCTTTGTATTCGCTGGGCAGTTCAAAAATAGATGTTATATCGCCACTTTCAATATCAAGTTTAGCAAAATCCCGACCGCGCCCAATCCATAACGTTTTATTGTCAACGGCAAGCATACTAAAAACAGATTGATTAATTATTTGCTCTTCACTGGTGGGTTTGGTTATAAATTGCTTGTATGAATCCGTTGCGGGATCGTATCTAAATAATCCTGCAAGTAAGGATGCAATCCAAATATGACCGTCAGGATCTTGGTAAATTCGATCAATAATAGCTTCCTCTAATTCACCATTAGGACCATTAATAGAAAGTACTTGATAACCATCATAGCGATTAAGCCCAGCTTCGGTCGAAAGCCATAAGTACCCATTGTTATCAATCAGCATGGTGTTAACATAGCTTTGTGATAAGCCCTCACTAGGAGATAAACGCTTTACTTGTGCGCTTACTTGGCAGCTTAAGATCGCTATGCAAACGATAAAACAACTTATGATCCAGTTGACGTCTTTGCTCATGCTTATTCCATATTGTTATTTTACTATTATGGGTACTTTAGGGCGACGATATTGCGGTGTGTGTAAATATTAAAAAGTGCTTGCAACGCAAGAGTATATGTTAACACTTGGTTAAAACCAATAGAATGGTATAAATCTGCTAAGTTTTTATAAGCAAAGGTATAAATAGTTTTATTTTGGCGCTTCAATAGCGTTGAGATAAGTAACTTTGCAAGGCCTTTGGACCTATATTCTGGCGCTACAAAAACCGTCGATAAAAATAAAAAGTCATCCTTATTTTGCAACCTACATGCGGCAACTATTTGCGCTTTATAATAAACAACC
This sequence comes from Pseudoalteromonas sp. Ld19, assembly GCF_045064135.1. NCBI lineage: Bacteria > Pseudomonadati > Pseudomonadota > Gammaproteobacteria > Alteromonadales > Pseudoalteromonadaceae > Pseudoalteromonas > Pseudoalteromonas sp. Ld19. The sequence goes on from NZ_JBISHA010000022.1 coordinate 159,972, forward strand.
CAAAGCTGATCTTGTTTATTAGCCCGTCCTTTGACGCTGTATTGATCATAAAATTTATTAACAAGTGGCGTTTTAATTCTATCTAATACTTCAACCCTATACATGCCTAGCTCAGCATCAATGCCAAATACTGTTCAAACTGCTGCTTTAAGAACATTTGTTCAGCAATCGGACGGCTGTGAATGGTGTTGTACACTTGTTCACGTGTTTTTTTATTACGCTTAATTTGGTATGCCCAGAATGATGCTTCATAATCGAGCTGAATTTGGTATTTTTCTTCACGCGGTAACAAACATAAATTAAAACTCACAGTATTTCCTCATTAATTTTATAAAAATGCTGCTCAGACAAACTGGGCAAAAGGTAAGCAACTTGCTATTATCAGCCTCTCATTTTATTGATTTTTACTGCAATTGGAAGTGATAGTGCATCAACGCCTTAGTACCTTGTTATTATTAGGTTATTTATTGTTCAGTGCACCATGTTTTGCTCATCAATACAACCTCACTTTTAACCGCCCAGAAAGCACTCCGCAAGCAAATTATGTTCTTGAGTTATTAACGCTAGCCTACACCGACATTGGCCATAAAATTCATGTTATCGACTTTAACCGCCAAAATGCACTCTTAGCGGCTAATAATGGTGTCCTTGATGGGCAGTTAGGCCGTGATATTAGTGTCGAAAACAATTTTAATAACTTAATTAGAGTTGACTACGAACTGCTGCAATTTAATTTAGTATTATATAAAGCTTGCCAGCCTAATACATTAGAGCAACTAAAAAACGTAGCTATTTTAGCAGGCTACCCAGTACAAAAACGTTATTTAGCAAGTACAAGCTTTGTGGGGAATATTATTGAAGTAAAAAATATGAATACACAGCTGAACTTGCTAGCTCAAAAAAAGGTAGAAGGTGTTTTGCTACTTGATTTTTTCATGGATAATAAATCAATACCTTCGCCCACCGGTTGTTTCGAAAAAGAAGTACTAATGATCTACCCAATTTATCACTACTTACATAAAAAAAATAAAAATTTAGTTAAAAAATTACAACATGCATTAACTAAATTAAATAGTAATGGGACTGTCTATGCTTTGCGGGCAAAATATAATTTAAAATTTAAAAATCGAAACCACGCTGCTCTGTAGTGTTATTAAATACTGTATTTTGCTGCTGTTTTTGCAAGTAACGCTTATAGCGCTGCTGGCATAAACTGAGCACTTTTTTCTTTTCGCTGTTGGTCAGGGAATTCCAAGTAAAACGCTCATCACGACTTCGGTAACAGCCTTTGCAATACCCTCTATTATTCACTAAGCAAATACTCTTGCAAGGGCTTGGAATATCAAATATTTCAATTTGTTGCATAAAGTGAATACCACTTAAAAGAATCAGACTTTTAGTATAGCGTTTTTTTTAAGCAAAAAAAAAGCAGCAATTAAGTTGCTGCTTTTATAATAACTAACCAATTAATGTTCGCAGTTGTTTGTATTAATTTCAGTTTTACGATGAAATGGCTTGGCGTACATAGCCAATACCAATGGCTTTAGTTCATCGGGTACACTCGCCATACGCTGTTCAAACGTAATGGTATCGGGTGAGTTAATCACTTCTTTTTTGCAGCCACCAGCAATGTAGTTCCCTGGGTGCAAGTAAAAAGAATCGACAATTTGTTTATCAATCGTTTTTGCAAGTTCCTCAGCACTATCACAGTGCGATTCAATCGGCTCTCCAAATGCTAAATGTACATGTCCTTTTGCAGCACTAAACCCCTCAACAATACTGGCGATATCTTCACCCGCTGATTTAGTGTATTCACCGTGGTGTTGCTTATGATAAAGCTCTTTAGCTTTAGCAATAGCGCACGGCTCATATTGATAAGATATAGAAACAGGCACTATTTTTAACTCTTTAATATAATCGCCAAATTGTTTCTTTTGCTTTCTACCATTTAGCTGTAGCATTTTTAGAAGCGCTGGATCTGTTTGATCAAAACCATCTTTTGCGCGCCCTTCTTTTTGTGCAATCCAGATAGAGTTACCACTTATTAGTGAATCATAAATGTAGGATGAAAGCTGAGTCAGCGCTCTTAACATCTCTTTTGGTGCTTTGGTCGAACGTTTCACAATAAAGCTTTTATTTAAGCGCATAAGCTCAGTGATATAAGGTCTTTGCAATAAATTATCGCCAATAGCAATACGCACTGTTTTCATTTTATACTGGAACAATCCCCAGTTCACTAATGCAGGATCGAGTACAATATCGCGGTGGTTAGAAATAAATAGATAAGCTTGGTTTGGATCTAATTTATCGAGCCCTGAAAAAGTAACTTTTGATGTAGTGCGCTTTACTAATTTATTAAGGTATTGCGCAACTTCATTTTGTACATCCTCAACGGTGCTTACACTTCCCCATTTTTTGCGCAACTGACTTCTTACTAACGGGCGTGTAATAAAGGGCACCGCCGATAAAAAACGCGGTAAATTGTACTTTGCAATCACATCAATAAATGCATTATCGTTGATTAAACGCGATAGCGAAGCCGTAACTTCATCATCGTTATAGGGTCTTATATCAGCGTACTTATCTTCTAATTCACTCATTACTACATCTATAATGTTAAAAAACAGCACACCAAAGCGTACCGTTTATGTCTATATTCGATTATAACTCAGCCAATCTAAAATGCGAAATAACCAAAAAAATGATTTTTATTCTTAGCAACTCGCTAATAAATCTAGTTAAAGTCGAGTTTCATTACCTTCTATGACCATAGGCTTGCTTATAAGTGCAAAAAAACTGATCAGTCTAGCAAAATACCATGTTCTCAACCTACTAGTGGGCAGACCACTACTACAAAACTCTCTCGTCATTTGGTAGTAATACCATTAACAAAGCCTTTCTTTCGTAGTACCTTAAGCCATATTTTAGATTTTTGATGGATCGTAAGCCTCTTTTTTACGATTTTAACTCTTTCAGATCCACTTATTTTAGGGCTCATAATGAACATTACTATTCTTGATAACGCAACGTTAGCTAAAACGTCTCTTACTTGTATTGAACAACTTGGTAAATTAACGACTTATGAGCTTACCAGCCCAGAGCAAGTTATTGAACATTGCCAAGACGCTGATGTATTAATCACTAATAAAGTAGTTTTAAATCGGGAAACGATTAGCCAATTAAAAAAATTAAAACTTATTTGTGTGAGTGCTACAGGGACTAATAATGTTGATTTAGAGGCCGCTAAAGAGTTTAGTATTGCTGTTACTAACGTAGCTGGCTATTCAACCCCTTCAGTTGTTCAGCATACATTTTCTTTAATTACTAACTTACTGGGTAATACACACCGCTACCAGGCAGATTGTCAGCAAGGCGCGTGGCAAAAAAGTGACATGTTTTGCATACTCGATTACAGCTTTAACGACTTACAAGGCAAAACATTTGCCATTATAGGCGGTGGTACGTTAGGTCAAGGCGTAGCTAAAGTGGCTGAGGCATTTGGTGCTAATGTTATTATTGCCGAGCGTAAAGGCGCTGCATGTCGCGATGGTCGAACCCCTTTTGAAGAGGCCATTCAAATAGCCGATATAATCAGCGTACACTGCCCGCTAACAGATGAAACTTGTGATTTAATTGCACTTAATGAGCTTAAAATGATGAAGCCAAGCGCTATAATTATTAATACAGCGCGTGGTGGGATTATTAACGAATCCAACTTAGCTACAGCGCTTGAGCAAAACCTAATTGCTGGAGCCGGTGTTGATGTACTAACTAAAGAACCTGCTGAGCTTTCAAACCCGCTTGCTAATTATAAAGGTAATAACCTTTTACTTACTCCACATATAGCATGGGCAAGCACTGAATCTATTGTGCGTTTAATTAATGAAGTAAGTTTAAATATTGCTGCATTTACCAAAGGCGAATCACGCAACCGCTTGGTGTAATGATTTTATTGTAGTAATCAAATAAACTAAAAAATGGCTGTTTTTACTAATTCATTTAATATTTTATTAAATAAAAACAGTCTAATCCACCTAACAAGCTGATTAATAAAAGTTTAAAAATATGGTCTACTCTTTGCTTTGATACAGCTAATAACCAATTAAAAATCTTATTAAGGTAAATAAAAATGAAAAAATCACTTTTAGCAGCCGCTTTAATCGCTCCATTTTTAACAGGCTGTGTTATTGCCGTATCAGATGGTGAAGCTGAGACTCATTGGGCTGGTAAGAATTCATCTAGCTGGCAAGTACAACATAAAAATAATCGTGAAGCTATATCAGAGCTAAAAATGGATAGCAGTTATCACTCTGTTTTAGCGCAATTAAAAACACCTAATTTCACAGAACTATTAAAAAAAGATGACGATGTATACCAAGTACTTTTTTATGTAACTCATAGCAAGCATTCAGATTCTAAAACAACGAAAGATGAATGTACGCCACTTGTATTTAAAAATGATAAGTTAGTGGGCATTGGTGAAACCGCTTTAGGTATGATCACGCAGTAACCAATAAAAAGTGTTTGATACGAAAAACGCCAATATATGAATATTGGCGTTTTTTGTATATTAAGTTTTTAGCGTGCGACTATTCTATCTCGCCCAGCATCCTTTGCCGCATACAGGCCTATGTCAGCTTCTTCTAAAAGAATGTGCTCTGCGCCTATTTTGCCACTTTCAGTCGTTGCTATACCAATACTAATGGTGATGTGGTTAGCGTTGAGTGACTCTGTATGCTCTATGTTTAAACTATTAACTGCTTTTCGTAATTTACTTGCAAATGCGACTGCCTCCAGCTTACCTATTTCGGGTAATACAGCGGCAAATTCTTCCCCGCCATAGCGAGCAATAAAATCGTTTCCTCGCTCACACTGACCAACCAACGCGTGGGCTACTTTTTTTAAACAATCATCACCAGCACGATGTCCGTAATAATCGTTGTAGCGTTTAAAGTGATCTATATCCATAAGTATAACGGAAAGAGGTAAGCCACTGCGTTTGCTTTTTTGCCACTCTCGGGAGAGGTTTTCGTCAAGATAACGTCTATTCGGTATTTCTGTTAAGCCATCTATTGAAACTAGCATTTCTAGCAAGTCATTTTTTTGCTTTATTAATAACTGATTACGTACCCTTACGCGAACTATAGAGGCGCTAAATGGCTTAGTTATATAATCCATAGCACCAAGTTCTAAACCTTTAGATTCATCTTCGTGGCTGTGATTAGCGGATATAAAAATAACTGGTATCGCGTGTGTGATTGGGTTTTCTTTTAGCTTAACCAACACTTCATAACCATTAAGCCCTGGCATCACTACATCAAGTATAATTAAGTCAACTTGCATTGTTTCTACAAAGTTCAGCGCTTTTTCACCGCTTCCAACTAAAAATACGTCATGCTCAGCATTCAATGTTTTCTCTAGTACCAACAGATTGATAGGATCATCATCAACAATCAGTACTTTCGCTTTTTTTGACATCCTGAGCCCCTAAACTTTTATAAAAACAATAACCTGTTTTAACTGCATAATGAGTGCTTGCATGGTAATTTCGATAGATTCATCTAGGCTATTAGTTGTTTTAAGGCGCTTCTCACATTGCTGCGCGCAATACGATAGTCTTTTAAAGCCTAAATTACCTGCGACCCCTTTGATACTATGCACTAAGCGTACCAAATCAACTTCATTGGTACTCTCCTTTATTTGTACTAACTGGGTTTCACACAGTTCAGCAAATTTATACATCATAGTATTTAGTAACGTTTCATCTAAATTAAACTGCGCTAAAGCAAATGATCTATCAAAAAAACAAGGTTTAGAGAGCGATAACTCTGCTATTGCCTCAATTAATACGTTAGCCACAACAGGTTTCACTAAATGCTTGTTCATACCACAGCCTAAGGAACGCTCAATATCTGCCGGCTCGCAATGTGCTGTTAATGCAAAAATAGGGAGTTGTTCTGCGTCAAACTGTTGGCGGATTAATATTGTTGCTTGGCAGCCATCTATATGTGGCATTTGGACATCCATTAAAATTAAATCAGGTCTCAACCCTAATAATAATTCCATCCCCTCTTGGGCACTTAAAGCAACAACAACATTAGCTCCAGCTTGGCACAGTACACTATTGATAATGTCTAAATTTAATTGATTATCGTCAATTGCTAATATTAAGAGACCTGCTATATCCTGATTACCTTTCCCTGAATCTAAAATAACTTCACTACCTTTAAACCTCGGTTCAAGATTCGCACTTAAATTAAACAGTCGCTGGCCAAGTGCTGAAGCCTTAATATAGTGGATATCTAAAGACTCAATCGTCGATAAATTTATTGTTTGCTGATGATTTATTAAAATAATGGAAGTGGCATTTGACGTTAACGAATCCTTTATTACTTTTACCTTTAGTAATATAGGAAGATCAGTTGCATCTATGATTAATTGTTTAGTCTCTGCAAGCTTTAGTGGGGACTTTAAAGCTTCATTTAAATCAACGCGAGCTAATTGTGAAAAAGCCTCCGTGACACGATTTAACTCCCGACTTTGCTCTGAAACAATACTCAACGTATCGCTTGGTAATGAGTAGTGTGTTGTTGTATCGACATGTAGTGAAATGCTAAAGTAAAATTCACTCCCATGTCCTTTATCACTTTTTAAAGCAATATCGCCGCCCATTAACGAAACCGCATGTTTAACAATAGCTAAACCCAAGCCAACGCCTTGATGCTTTCGTGTCGACGATTCGTCCCCTTGAGTAAAGGCATCGAATAGACGCCTTTGATCTATTTTATCTATACCGTTTCCAGTATCAATCACTCGAAAGCAAATCGCCTGCTCAGCACTTTCATCTTTGAGCAAATCCATTTTAAGCGTGATTGACCCTGCTTTTGTAAACTTAACCGCATTCGTTAATAGATTGCCTAGTATTTGTTGTAAACGAATACTATCGCATATTAAAACTGGGGCGATTAAAGGGTCTACATCAATCACAAACTCAACATCTTTGTTTTCACACAAAGGCGCTGTTAGGCTCTCACAAATATCAATGAGATCAACAATGCTAAATGGCGTTAATTTCAGTTCAGCTTGTGCACTCTCTACACGAGCAAAATCAAGCATTCGGTTTAGCATTAGCAATAAGCTCTGCGCAGCATGCTTAGCTTGCCCCGTTTGTTTTAGCTGTTTTCGGGTAAGCCCTTGCTCTGTAAGCATATCAAGCAAACCTAATACTGCATTAAGAGGGGTACGTATTTCATGGCTTAAATTAGCGATAAACCGGCTTTTAGCAAGAGTTGCACGCTCCGCATCGTGTTTCGCTTTAGTAAGTGCACTGACATCCTGTAAGTGGATCACGTAATAAGATGGATCGCGTTTTTCGTCCCACACAAGCGATACACTCATTTGTAGCCAACTAGCGAGATTTCCTTGCGCTAATGTTAAATGGTACACTTTTTTCTTATCATCAAGTAGCTGGGCCAAGGTGGCCTCTATCTCTTGCCATTGGTTATTATCAAACAGCGCTTTAAGTGGCTCTCCAACTAAAACGGGCTGTTCAAAAAATAGTTTTCGAGCGGCTTTATTAACCTGTAAAATAGTGTGTTCAAGCGATAACAATACAACACTATTTGCAGCAAATTCAATTGCACTTCTAAATTTAGATTCTGACGCTTTTAAAGCATATAACGTTTGCTGTTGCTCGGTTATATCGCGTCCTATTCCCATTGTTCCCAACAGTTGCTGATGCTCATTATAAAAAGGAGCTATAGTTAATTGATAAGATTTGTCTTCTGTATCTATACGCTGTTGAATATCGTTGCGATTTTGTAACACCTGCTTCTCAAGAATACTAATTTGCTCGTCATCATCACTTATTTCTTCCATGCACTTACCTACCAACGCAGTTTGCTCTTTACCTATGTAAGCTTCAAATGCTTTATTACATCCTAAAAAGGAGCCATCGATATTTTTGAAATAAATAAGATCTGGCACACTATTGAGCATGGTATTTAGCAAAGCTAAGTGACGCTCTTTTGCTTCGTAACTGCGTTTTAATTTTTCGGATTGTAGCTGTACCTGTTCATCTAATTTTTTATTTGCATTTTGTAACGATTCTACTAATTGTTCATTTTTAATAAACACACGCTTTACTTTAGAAAACCAAGGTTGCCAGTTCAGTGGTACTTTGTAATTAAGCTGTTCACTTTGCTGTTCATCATTTTGCTCTAAATAATGCATTAAGCGGGTCATCGGCTTTACAAAAATACGCTGACTTAACCAAAAAAACACGCCAAACATCAAACTTAAAAATAGCGTCAAAAATATAAACTCTAATAAGATTTCGTATTGAATCGGGGTTACTAATTGTGATTTAGATTCATAAAACGCAGCGTGGATGGGTAAATTCCCCATCGCTTGCATAAAGTAGTTTTTATCGCTTGTTAACACCGTTGATTTTTGATGGAGTTCAGCCGACTTAGGCCAATAAGGTTTTAACCTTGTTGCTTGTGCTATTTCATTTTTTGAACTGGCGATAATTTGATGTGATTGGTTCATAAAAACATACTCTCCACTGCTCGCTGGAGAGATCTTTTTTAACCAAGCAGAGATTGCCTGTATATCATAAATTAAAATAATGTAATCGTGCGAGTCAATCTCTCGCTGTCGACCTATTGCAAAATACGCTTTGTCATTTACTTTAATTATAGAGCTTGAAGAGAGCTTATTTGGCGAAAATTCGGGTTTAAATTTACCGTTTAATATTTCCGTTAAAAATAAACTTTGATCTTTATTACGCCTAGCCACATACGCAAATCCATCATCATCAACATAGGCAACCGCCGATAAAGACGGCATCAATGCAAGCGTTGTATTAAACGATGGCCCCAAAGCGATAACTTGCTGCCACTGAGAAATAGCACGTGTAGATAACGCAAATTCTCCTTTACCAACAACCTCCGAGCCTTGATCAGCAAAATGATGATAGTAATAACCTTTGTGTTGATTAACACCCTTAAGCAACACGTGGCTAAACTCTTGATGAGGAGGCTGTTTATACAAAGTAAACATGGCCGTTAATAAGTTACTCACAGCTTCCATATCATGATTGACCTGCGCTGAAACATTCCTAAAGTCAGCTTCGCGCTTTTCAACAGCACGTTCTAATTTAATAGTATATAAGTGCAAACAAAGTAAAAAGGCGACGATTAGGGGGACTAAAAGCGCAACAAATAAAGAACGATAATAATGTTTAAGAGGTAAAAAAATCAACGTACTGCCTGCGTTATGGCCCGAAAATCAATCAATAGACTATCGAGCCAATTTGTTAAGCGCAAGTTATAAATTTTCTTCTGCGAATGAGGCTAATCGACTACGTACAACACCATTGAGGTTTATAGTTGCGCTGCCTTCAAATTTTTTGAAGCGCTCTACTATATACGTTAAGCCCGAAGTCACCGGGGTTAGATAATTACTGTCTATTTGCGCCAAGTTACCCGTACAAATTAATTTAGTACCTTCGCCGCAGCGAGTAATAATCGTTTTCAGCTGGGATGCCGTTAAATTTTGGCTCTCATCTAAAATTACTACCGCATTTTGAATGCTACGCCCACGCATAAAGTTAACCGATTTAAACTGCACATTAGCCTTTTCCATAATATAGTTTCGGCTCGATATCGGATTTTCGTCGCCTTTGTGCAATACCTCCAGCGTATCGGTAATCGCTGCAAGCCATGGCGCCATTTTTTCCTCCTCCGTACCGGGTAAAAAGCCGATGGATTCTGCTATCTCTGGGGTATTACGAGTGACTATTACTTTGTCGTAAATACCTTTTTCGATAACCATTTCAAGGGCGCTGGCAAGCGCTAACAAAGTTTTACCACACCCTGCTGGGCCAGTTAAAATGACAAGCTCTATACTTGTATCAAGTAATGCATCAAGCGCCATACCTTGATAAATATTTTTTGGCTTAACCCCCCATGCTTGTTGATGCATTAAACGCTCAACGCTAATATCTTTTAACGTAATGTGCTCATCATCGTAGAATTTAACACGTGCAGCAAAGTGATCTCCGCCATCAAGCAAATATTCATTACAAAATACATCAGGGATTAAATTTTTAGGCACATGATGAAATGTATCTCGGCCATGTTGCTCTGTATTGCACTGCCCAACATGCTCCCAAAAATCGCCTTCAATTTTTTTATAACCACTAGTGAGTAAGCTTATGTCGTCAATAAGTTGGTCGGTACGATAATCCTCAACATATTTAAGTCCTGCGCCTTTGGCTTTTAAGCGCATGTTTATGTCTTTTGTCACCAATATAACTTTTGAATCACTGTGTTGCTTTTGTAAATACACCGCACAGTTAATAATCCGATGATCGTTTTCGTTACCAGGCAGCCCCGAAATCGAGTCGGCAAATAAATGATCGTTTACAATTATGAGTGTACCCGCAGAGCTCGCTTTTGCCTTTTTATTACCTGGCAGCGCCACGCCTTGTAACATTTGTTCAGGGGTTGCATTTTTAAGTACTTCATCTAGCCCACGAATAGCGACGCGCGCATCACGGCTTACGTCGTGTTTTCTGTCTTTTATGTGGTCAAGTTCTTCAAGTACTGTCATCGGAATAACAACATTGTGTTCTTGAAAAGACAAATAAGCGAGGGGTTCGTGAAGTAGCACGTTGGTATCTAGCACATACATTTTACTTTCAAGGTTCGAAGCTTTTTCCATAGCACTTTCCTTACGTTTTATGATTTTTATGCTATACCAAAATAACTAAGTAAAACGGGCAAAACTTAAACCTGCAATACTTAATTGCCAAGGCATAATGTAAGTTTAGTCTATTTGTCATAAAAGTCCGTTTTATTACAAACCATAATTAGTTTTGATTTATAAAAAAATTAGCCATAAACAAGTTGTGTTAATAGTAATAATTAACACTTACAAAATTAATTAAAAGTGAGCCAAATAGCGCCTTGCAGTGGTGTTAGCTTACAGGTAACATAGCCGCCTTTTTCATCATAGACGAGACATACATGAATTTTTCCTTAGGTCAGCGTTGGATCAGTGATACAGAGTCAGATTTAGGATTAGGCACCGTTGTTGCCATTGAAGGCCGTCAGGTCAGCATATTATTTCCTGCCAGTGGTGAGAGCCGTGTTTACTCTTGTGCAGAAGCACCTGTTACCCGTGTGGCGTTTAATCCTGGCGATGTAATCAAAAGCGTTGAAGAATGGGAATTAGAAGTAGAGTCTATTGAAGTACAAGGCGAGTTACTGTGTTATCACGGCACACGTGTTGATAACGGCGAAACAGCCAAGCTTAAAGAAACCTTTTTAGATCATTTTATTAAGTTTAATAAACCACAAGATCGTTTATTTGCAGGTCAAGTCGATCGTTTTGATCGCTATACACTTCGCTACCAAACGTGGTTACATAAATTTGAACGTGAACAATCGCCTATTAAAGGCTTAATTGGTCAGCGTGCTAATCTTATTCCGCACCAGCTTTATATTGCCCAAGAAGTGGGTAAACGTTTTGCACCTCGCGTACTTTTATCAGATGAAGTAGGCCTTGGTAAAACAATTGAAGCGGGCATGATTTTACATCAACAAATTATTAGTGGTCGTGCGAGCCGCGTATTCATTGTTGTACCAGAAAATCTACAACACCAATGGTTAGTAGAAATGCTACGCCGCTTTAACTTACGTTTTTCTATTTTTGATGAAGAGCGCTGCGACGAAGCATTTGCTGACTCTCCAAACGTATTTGATACAGAGCAACTAGTACTTACCAGTCTTGAGTTTTTAACCAAGAAAAAACGCTGGTTTGAACAAGCAACGCTTGCTGATTGGGATCTTTTAGTAATAGATGAAGCCCATCACCTAAGTATTAACAACGGTAAGCCAAGCTCAGAGTACCAACGTATGGCAGAGCTTAGCCAAGATATTCCGGGCCTTATTTTACTTACAGCAACACCTGATCAACTTGGTCACAGCAGTCACTTTGCACGTTTACAGTTACTCGATCCAGACCGCTTTTACGATTACGACGTGTTTAAAGAAGAAGAAGCAAATTATAAAGACGTAGCCGAAGCTGCAAATCAATTACTGCAAGAGCAAGGGCTAGATGACACAGCCAAAGCCACGCTAATTGAGCTATTAAAAGAAACCGATATTACTGATATTCTTGCAAAAGCACAGCAAGGTGATTTACCAGCACGTAAAGAAATACTTAACATGCTGCTCGATCGCCACGGCACAGGTCGTATATTATTTAGAAACAGTCGCAGCGGCATTGATGGCTACCCAAGTCGTAAATTACACGCCTACCCAATGGCATTGCCAAAGCAGTATAAAACCGCAATGTCGGTTCTCGGTAACATGGGCGGCATTCAAAATCCTGAACTAAGTGCACACCGCGCTCTTTTTCCTGAAAAAATATTTCAAGAATTTGAAGGTGAAAGCGCAAGCTGGGGTTTATTCGACCCACGTGTTGATTGGTTAATCGACACCCTTAAAACGCTTAAGCGCGAAAAAGTACTGCTTATCTGTGCTAAAGCTGAAACAGCTATCAGCCTTGAGCAAATACTGCGTGAACGCGAAGCAATTAAAGCGTCAGTATTTCACGAAGGCATGTCTATTATTGAGCGTGACCGCGCTGCTGCATTTTTTGCAGATGAGTACGACAACGCACAAATATTACTGTGTTCAGAAATTGGCTCAGAAGGTCGTAATTTCCAGTTCTCGCATCACTTAGTGTTGTTTGATTTACCACTAAACCCGGACTTACTAGAGCAGCGTATTGGTCGATTAGACCGTATAGGTCAAACGCAAGATGTGAACATTCACGTGCCATATTTTGAAAACACCGCTCAAGAAGTATTACTACGATGGTATAACGAAGGCCTAGACGCATTCGAATCTACATCAACAACGGGGCAAATGCTTTATAAAGAGTTTCGCGATGACTTACTTGAATATATTTCTGCGCATAACTGCGATGAAGACGAACTCGATCCATTACTTGAGCAAGTAGCACAACAAAATGCGGTACTGCGTAAAAAAATGGAAAGCGGACGAGATCGTTTACTCGAACTACATTCATCGGGTCAAGGTGCTGCCGACTCGCTTGTAGCTGATATTGAAAAACTCGATAACCAGTTTGAGTTACCAAGCTACATGATCAACGTGTTTGATACATTCGGCGTAAGCCAAGAAGATAAAGGCGAAAACACCATTATCTTAAAGCCAACTGAGCACATGTTAAGTGCCTCATTCCCATCGCTTAAAGACGATGGCATGACGGTTACCTTTGATCGTGACACGGCTCTTTCGCAAGAAGACGTGCACTTTGTTAGTTGGGATCACCCAATGGTGCAAGGTACCATGGATATGATTTGTGACGACGACTTTGGTAGCGCATCGGTAGCATTGCTTAAAAACAAAAAGTTACCACCAGGCACCTTTTTTGTTGAGCTTATTTTTGTTGCAGAAGCAATGGCACCAAAAGTATTACAGGTTGGTCGCTTTTTACCGCCTACACCAATTCGTATATTGCTTGATAAAGCAGGTAATAACTTAGGTGAGAATGTGGCTTTTGAAGGTTTTAACCAGCAGTTATCTGCTGTTGGCCGTCAAACAGCAAGTAAACTTGCAGGTGCACTACAAAGCGCTGTCCACCCGATGATCACTACCGCTAAAGATATGGCACAAGAAAAACTTGAAGTTATTCGTGCAGCGTCGCTTGTTAAAATGCAAACGTCACTCAGTGAAGAGCAAGAGCGACTGGTTGCCCTTAAGCAAATTAACCCGAATATTCGCCAAGAAGAAATAACATTTTACGATAAGCAACGCAACGACCTAACTACGTACATTGAAAAAACGCAGTTACAACTTGATGCCATTCGACTAATCGTGGTTTCACACTAAAGCTCCTACTGTAAGCCACTAGAAAACGATTGCTAGTGGCTGTAAATTAAAAAAGCGCGATACTTATATCGCGCTTTTTATATCTAAAAATACGAAGGGTGAATAAATAGAACTGCGGTTTTTCACTTCAACCTTTAAAACTAAGCCAGCCATACTCATCTTGTATCTCCCCGACTAATTCACTAAAATGGCGCCCTTAAAAATCATTAAGGCAGGCTGTGTTAGTTAACTATAATCCCCCAATGAGCCCGTATTTAACAATACTTTTCCAAGACGACGATTTGCTCATCGTTAATAAACCCAGTGAGTTATTAACCGTCCCGGGTAAAGATCCTAAACACGCCGATTGCTTAATAAGCCGTGTTAATCGTGTTTTTCCAACTGCTAAAATAGTCCACCGTTTAGATATGGCAACATCAGGCATACTTTGCCTTGCTATGAATAAAGCAGCCCACAGGCATTTAAGCATGCAGTTTCAAGAGCGCGAAACCGCTAAGCGTTATATTGCGCGTGTATTTGGGCAGCTTGAGGTCGATACCGGAACCGTGGATTTGCCGCTTATTTGTGATTGGCCTAACCGCCCTAAACAAATGGTTGATCACGAAAATGGTAAGCCATCACTTACACATTTTAAAATACTTGAACGCGAAGCAGATGCTACCCGTGTAGAGCTAACGCCAATAACTGGGCGCTCACATCAGTTACGTGTGCATATGCTAAGCCTTGGCCACCCTATTTTAGGTGATAGGCTCTATGCTCATAAAGACGCACTTGCCGCAGCGCCCCGCTTACAACTGCATGCACAAATGCTGCAACTAAAGCACCCAGTAACAGAGCAAGTACTTACATTTGAAGCCGAGCTTGAATTTTAATAAGCCTTACTAATAGTGATTATTAAATCATAACGCTAAACTTTTAGCGTGCAGCGCCGATATCTAATTAGTATTAATTATTTAGGTTTATTATGGTATTTGCACCATTTTTAAAAAATACGCTGTTTAACGTATTACTAAGCAGTACGTTATTTTTAGACATGCAAGTATCTGCTGCTGAGCACATTGCTCCACCGAGTCTATCAAGCATTGAAAACGGCGATATTGAACGTCTACTGCCTAATGATGAAATAAAATCAATACTTGCAGGCGACAACGAATTTTTAAGTTTATACAGTGAATACATGAGCGCCGACTTTAGAGGTATTGTGTTACTTATACCTGATTGGCAAACCGCTCCTACTAACAATGCGGGGATGAGTTTTTTACGTAAAGAGTTAAATAACTTAGGCTACACAACTTACGCGATGACCGTACCCGATATAGATTGGCAAGCCAGCAAGATAGCACCTCCAATCACACCTGAAACAGCCACCTCAATACCCGGCACGACCGAAAATGCAGACAAACCTACTGACATAAAAAAACAGCCTGAGCCACATCATGTCGATGCAATAGAGAAAGTAACGAACGAAGTAATTGATAATTATAAAATAAATTTAATTGCTCGTTTTAATGCGCTATACCAAACTGCAATGAAGGAGCCTAGTAACATAGTGGTTATTGCGCAAGGCACCAGTGCAGGAGTGTTGCTAGAACACTATGCTGAATTTACAGATTCACAACTTAATGCATTTATTAGTTTAAGCAGCTATTTACCTAACACTAAGCGTAATAAAGATTTAAGCCAAACAACATCACTTGTTACGCCAGCCTTACTCGATATTTACTACGCTGATGACAACAATGAAATTTTAATGAATCTTAAAAATCGCCAACGCTGGGTTAACCGTAATGCTAAATTTGATTATCGCCAACGCCAGCTATTTGGCCTGCGCGATCAACCAGAGCAACACGCACGTTTGACTAAAGAAATTGACGGTTTTCTACGCCGCCTTTTTTAAATACTCGTAAGCAGCCTGAATATCTTGGCTTTTTTTAACAGCCAGCTCCATCATGTGCTTTGGTAATCCTTGCGATACCAGTTTATCAGGATGGTGCTGCGCCATTAACTTACGATACGCTACTTTTATCTCACGTTCAGTAACACCATCATTAAGCCCTAGTAGCGCAAGTGCTTGTGCACGATCCATATTATTATTTGGTGGTACATGATGGCCAGAACCTTCACGATAGCTACTGCTTTGCCCTTGGCTTTGTTGCTGCTTGAAGCGTTGTTGATGCTGCCTAAAGTTAAACTCAGCTTGGTAGCGTTTTAGTACAAACGCAAAATGTGTTTTAGAAATACCTAGCTGCTTACTAACTTCATGAAGAAGTTGTTTTTCTTGCTCAGCTAATACCCCATCGGAAAAGGCCATTTGAATTTGAATTTCTAAAAACAATTGCATCAAATCATGACGTTTAGCAAAACGTTCTTTAAAATCACTTACGGTTTCTTTGAGTGAAAAATCTACACCTTTACCCGATGAAAAAGCATATTGAGCCTCACGACGATCCTCCCCTTTCAAGCCCATTTCATCCATAAATAAATTGGCTGCTTTTATATGTACCTCACTAATTCGGCCATTCGATTTTGCGATGTGACCCATAACAGCAAAACAGCTCGAAAAGAATAACGCTTGACGCTCGTGTACATCGTCACCTTTAAATAAGCTTGAAAATCCACCCGCTTTATCAAAGTCACTTTTTAGGCTTTTATCAAATAAATGGCCTAAGTAAAGGCCAAGAATGGCTCCAAAAAATCGGCCAAACATAAAGCCAAAACAAAAACCGAGTATTTTTCCCCACATCTAAATAACTACCTTTTAGTAAATTTTATGTATTGGCTAGCGCTAAGCGCTCATTAAGTGCCACTAAACGCTCGGGTGTACCTATATCATCCCACTGACCAATATAGAGTTCGGTTGAGATTAAACGTTCACTTAATTTTTTACGCAATATTGGCCCAAGTGGACAGCTACCCAGTTCAATACCTTTAAAAAAGTCCGCTTGGTAACGACTAATACCTGAGAATGTATATTTTGGACTTTCGGGCGATAAATGGCTTAACGTAAAATCTCCCTCAGGGTTATGTGGTGGATTTTCTATTAATACTATATGCGCCTCACCTGGCTGTAAGTGCAACTGAGCAAGCGAGCTGACATCGTAATCGGTAAATACATCGCCATTAATAACAATAAATGAATCCCCCAGTAATGGTAGCGCTTGAATAATGCCACCTGCAGTTTCAAGCCCTCCCTTAATTTCTTGGCTGTACTCTATGCTTACACCAAATTGGCTACCGTCTTTAAAGTAATCTTTAATTTTATCACCTTGCCACGCGAGATTTATTACAATGCCCTTAATACCAGCGGCTTTTAAACTATTAATGTGGTGCTCAATCAGCGGTTTTCCAGCCACTTTTAGCATAGGCTTTGGCATGTTTTGGGTGAGTGGCATCATGCGTTGTCCGCGCCCTGCAGCTAGAATCATCGCTTTCATTTGCGCTCCTTTGCTAACTTTTCAATCACTTTTGGCACTATGCTATTTTTAGTCCAATCACTCAACGCTTTAAGCTCGGGATAATTAGCCGCTACCTCAATGATGTAATCAAGAGTAGGTAAAATATTGTCTAAATAGCCGGCCTTACCATCGCGTAAATATAATCGACAAAAAATACCTGCCGCTTTTAGATGGCGTTGCAGGCCCGTTAAATCAAACCAATATTTAAACTCATTAAAGGAAGTGTTAGCCACTAAGTTTTGACGAGTAAACTCACCGTAACCAAATTCAAGTAAAGTTGTTAGCTCATCTTTTGGTAATTTAAAGTAACAATCGCGTAGTAGCGATACGAGATCATAGCAAAGCGGACCGCGAACTGTATCTTGATAATCTATAATTGCCCATTGACCATCGCTATTCATTATATTGCGACTATGGTAGTCGCGATGCATTGTTACCGTAGGTTGAGCTAACATGACCTCAGTTAAAAGCTTGCAGCTTGCTTGCCACATTGTTTGCAGTTGGGTATTTGACTCTAAGGTTGATTCAAGATCTATAAAATCATTAACTAACCATTGTTTAAATATATCTAATTCAAGCGTAATAAAATCTTTGTTATAAGCTTGCATGTATGGCGATGCCGGTGTTTTTGCCCACTGCGCACTTAACGTAATTAACTGTTGATAGTACGTGACCCTATTTACATCGTCGAGCATATCAGCCAAATGTGTACACCCTAAATCACTCAATATAAAAAAGCCCTGTGTTTCATCACTGGCTATAATACGAGGTAATAAAAAGCCGTGTTCAGTAAATACAGGATTGAGCAGTATATAAGGAGTGTTATTCACTTTTTGTGGATCTGAGTCCATCACTATAAAGCGCTTATTAGCGTAATTTAAACGATAATAACGCCTAAAACTCGCATCGGCCGTAATAGCCGTTAAGGTAGCTACCTGAGTATTAAAGTGTGTGTTTATAAATTGCTGTAAATTTTTAAAGCGTGTCATTTTATAAGATATCTACTTTTCACTAAGTTAATTAGGTCAATTACTGTATTTGCCATTATTTTCCTTTATTATGTCTAGTCTAAATAAAATAAAAAACATTGAGGTCTATAAATGAGCAAAACCTGGGGCATATTGATGCTAAGCGTTCTTAGCGCACCATCGCTTGCCGAAACTGAATTTGCGCACAAATTTTGTGGCACTTCAATGCAAACCAGAGCTTGGCAACCGCTTCCAGGTCTCAAACTTGGTACCGTTGACATTAAAGCTGATGATGTAGAGCTCTTGGGCACCCAAAGCGCTGAGTTTACCGGCAATGTTGATATTAACACCGTTAAGATGAGTTTGTCCGCACAAACTGCCCTGATAGACAAGCAACGCGGTTTATTAAATGCAACAGGCCCAATTACTTACCGAGATGCCATTAGCCAAATAAGTAGTACGGGCTTAAACGCTGACCTAAATAATTCAGAAGTTAGTTTGCTTGGTGCAGACTACAGCTTAACTGAGCAACAAGGTAAAGGCGGTGCTGAAAAGCTATCAATTAATGAGTCTGGCTTAATGCTCATGAATGCAAGCTTTACTGCTTGCCCTGGCGAAACCCCTGCATGGGAAATCGAAGCGGACGAAATTAATTTATCGCGCGAGGAAGGCTGGGGCGAAACACATAACGCTATATTACGAATTCTTGATACACCCGTTTTGTATTTGCCATATTTTACTTTCCCGCTTGATGAGCGCCGCAAATCGGGCTTGCTTACACCAAACATCTCAAGTTCGGATAAATATGGACTTGAAACAATAACGCCATATTACTGGAATATTGCACCTAATTTAGATGCCACCATTACGCCACGCTACATGTCGCGCAAAGGCCTGCAACTACAAACAGAGTTTAGATACTTAACAGAGCAGCACGAAGGCTTAGTCGGTATAGAGTACTTAAACAAAGATGACTCTGAACCCGATCTTGGTGAACGTTATATGTTTCATTGGCAACAAAGAAGCTATATAGGTGAAAATTGGCGCGCCAACGTTGATATCAGTAACGTGAGCGATGATAACTATATTACTGATCTAAAATCTAACTACGCCAGTAAAACTGACACTCAATTATATCGTACAGGTTCATTAACCCATCTCGGCGAGACGTGGCGGACAGATATTAAAGTACAAAACTTTGAAGTACTAGGTGATCATTTAAAGTCATATACCGCAATACCGCAAATTAACTTTACGCAAACAGCACCGTGGCGCGTTGATAATTTTGATTTAAGTATCGCTGGTGAAATAAGCCATTTTACGAATGACTCAGCAGTTATTGATCAAGCAACACGTGTTCATATTGAGCCTAAAGCACGCTTTGATTATAAAGAGCATGCATGGTCTTTTTTGTCTGAAATAAGTTTATTGCAAACAAACTATAAGCAACATGGTGATTTAGAAGGAACACAATATCGCGAAAGCATATCTCGAACAATTCCAAAAGTTCGCTTATATTCTCAACTCAATTTTGAGCGTGATACATCCTATTTTATTGAAGATGGTATTCAAACCCTAGAGCCACAAATTCAATATTTGTATACAACCAATAAAGATCAATCTGATATAGGCTTGTTTGATACCACTAAACTACAAGACGATTACTACGGTTTATTTAGAGACGTTCGCTTTTCGGGTGTTGACCGCATTGCTGCTGCCAATCAATTCACTCTTGGTGCAACAACGCGCTTGTTCGATAAAAAACAAGAAGAGGTATTTAACTTTAGTGCCGGACAAATATTTTATTTAAGTGATTCAGCTAAGCCGACAGAGCAAGGGCTAGCCTCTGGTACTAATTACAATGCATTATTTGCGGCACAAACCATGTTACATTGGCATCGCCGTTGGTACTTCTCTGGCGGTATTCAATATGATACCGATAGTAAACAGATGATCCAATCAAATGCGACCTTAGATTATAAAGGTGACAATAATCAACTAGTACAATTGAACCATCGCTATGCAAATGATGTCTCAGGAAATACAATTGAACAAGCAGGCGTTTTTACAAGCATTCCAATTAGTGACGAATGGAAGTTTATTGCAAGCTATCATCGTGACCTCGATAATAATAGAAGTGTTGAAATATTGAGTGGCTTGCAGTATGAATCATGCTGTTGGGCATTCCAAATTACTGGCCATCGTCAAATTGAAACAGATTTGAATCAGTCAATAGGACAAGAGCAAGCAACTTTTGATTCAAGTATTCGTTTGAATTTTGTATTAAAAGGGCTTGGTAGTAAAAACAGTTACGGTGCACAAAAATTATTACAGCAAGGTATTTTTGGTTATCGTAGACCGTATTTTCTTAATAACTAGTATCACAATAGTACTATTAGCAAGAGTAGTAAAAAGAATATGAATTTAAAAAAATTATTAACATCAGCAGTTTTAAGTGTCAGCCTTTGCCAAAGTGCAGTAGCAGCTCCGGTAGAGATTGATAAGGTCGTAGGCGTTGTAAACGAAGGGGTTATTTTAAAAAGCGAAGTTGACACCATTATAAATCGTGTTAAAAAGCAAGCCAAAGAGCAAAATCAACAACTGCCTAAAGACGAAACACTTCGTGTACAAGCAATAGAGCGTTTAGTAAGTCAAACGCTAATGATGCAAATGGCCGATCGTATGGGCCTAGAAATATCTGATAGCCAACTTGATCAAACATTAGCAAGCATGGCTAAAGATCAAGGCGGAAGCATTGCCGATTTACGTCGCACTATTGAAGACTCAGGCGAGAGCTTTCAAGCATACCGAGAAGAAATACGCAGAGAAATTACGACGCAACAAGTAACGCGAGCAAATGTAGATCGTCGCATTTACATTAGCGAGCAAGAAGTTGATAATCTATTAAAAATCATGGAGAGCCAAGGTCAAAATACTGAAGAGTATGATATTGGTCATATCCTCATTGATATCCCTAACAATGCAAGCGCTGATGAAATCGCTGATGCGAAGGTTCGTGCAGATAAAGTCATTGAGTTTTTGCAAGACGGCCAAGAATTTAAACGTATTGCAATTTCTTCATCTAGTGGTTCAAAAGCACTTGAAGGCGGACAACTTGGTTGGATGGGCATCAATGAAATGCCGTCATTATTTGCGGAAGCAGTAAAGGGCCAAAAAAGCGGCGCTATTATTGGTCCACTTCGTTCTGGTGCTGGCTTTCATATTATTAAAGTTCAAGAAATCCGTGGACGTCAAGTTGTTGAAACAACTGAAGTTAAATCTCGACATATACTGATTAAACCATCAATTATTTTAAGTGAAGAAAAAGCACGTAATATGCTTATTGGTTTTGCCAAAGAGTTGCGCGCAGGCACTGCAGATTTTGCCGAGTTAGCTAAAGAACATTCTGAAGATCCTGGTTCAGCACTTAAAGGCGGTGAATACGACTGGACCGACCCAACAACATACGTTCCAGCATTTAAAGATGCCCTACTTTCACTCAACCAAGATGAAATTAGCGAACCATTTAGAACTCAATACGGTTGGCATATAGTTCAGCTATTAGGTAAACGTGTGGCTGATAAAACAGACTTAGCTAAACGTAATCGCGCACACGGCATGCTATTTAACCGTAAATTTAAGGAAGAAAGTTTTAATTGGCAGCAAGAAATGCGCGAGCAAGCTTACGTAAACATTCTTCCTACAGACGAGTAAATATGACTTTACGAATTGCTATTACTCCAGGCGAGCCTGCTGGTATCGGCCCAGACTTGCTACTCACGCTTGCTCAGCAAGCGTGGGATGCACAGCTTGTTGTTATTGCAGATAGCTCACTACTCAAAGAGCGCGCAAAACATCTTGGTTTATCGATTAATTTAATTAAATTTGATGAGAATAAGCCAGCATTACCCGCTCCAGCAGGCAGTGTATACATAGATCAAGTCGATTTAGCTGCTAAGGTAGAGCTTGGTGTACTGAACGATGCAAATGGTCAATATGTATTAGATACTTTGCGCATAGCAAGTGAAAAAAATATGAATGGCACATACGATGCTGTTGTTACTGGGCCTGTGCATAAAGGCATTATTAACAAAGCTGGCATCTCGTTTAGCGGCCATACAGAGTACTTTGCACAGCAATCAAATACCGCTGATGTGGTGATGATGTTAGCAACTGAAGGACTTAGGGTTGCACTCGTAACAACTCATATACCGCTTGCTTACGTATCACGTGCGATTACCGAAGATAGATTAATCAAAGTTGCTGGGATTTTAAATCACGACTTACAAACTAAGTTTGGTATCGACAAACCTCGAATATTAGTGTGTGGATTAAACCCACATGCAGGAGAGGATGGCCACCTTGGCCGTGAAGAAATAGAAACGATTACTCCGACACTCGAAATACTGAGAAGCCAAGGAATGAATCTAATTGGCCCTTTACCTGCCGACACTCTGTTTCAAGATAAATATTTATCGCAAGCAGATGCAGTACTTGCTATGTATCACGATCAGGGTTTACCTGTGCTAAAATACAAAGGATTTGGTAAATCGGTGAATATAACGCTCGGCTTACCATTTATTCGCACCTCAGTTGACCATGGTACTGCGCTAGATTTAGCCGGTGCAGGTACAGCCGATGTTGGCAGTTTTGAATTAGCGATCCGCGAAGCAATTAAGCTCGCCCAAGAAAAAGCACAAATCAATGACCGATAAAGTACATTTAGGACACCGCGCCCGTAAACGTTTTGGGCAAAACTTTTTATTCGACGAAATGATTATCGATAAAATAGTCTCTGCTATCGATCCTAAACCAGAAGACAACTTAGTAGAGATTGGACCTGGCCTTGGCGCAATTACAGAACCTGTTGCTGAGCTAAGTGGCCACCTAACGGTTGTTGAATTAGATAAAGATTTAGCGCAACGTTTAATTGAACACCCTTTTTTAGGTCCTAAGCTAACAGTAAACCAAGGCGATGCAATGACGTTTGACTTTGCAAGCTTAGTTAGAGATGACAAAAAATTAAAAGTGTTTGGTAACTTACCTTATAATATTTCAACACCATTATTGTTCCACCTTTTTGAGTTTGCTGACAATATTGAACACATGCACTTTATGCTACAAAAAGAAGTAGTAAAACGTATGGTGGCAGGCCCTGGCAGCAAAACGTTTGGTCGCCTAAGCGTAATGACTCAATATTACTGTAACGCAATGCCAGTGATAGAGGTTCCACCAGAGTGTTTTAAACCTGCACCTAAGGTAGATTCGGCTGTAATTCGCCTAATACCTAAGAAACCAGAACAACGCACTGCAAAAAGCGTTAAAATTTTAAATACGGTTTGTCTAGAAGCCTTTAACCAACGTCGTAAAACATTACGAAATAGTTTAGGTAACCTACTAACCGCTGAAGAGCTTACCAGCATTGGAATAGATGTAACATTACGTGCTGAACGCTTATCTTTACAACAATTTATTGATATAGCTAACTGGATTTATGACAACAAGCAGTAATATTGGATCACCTGTAAAAGTATCGGTAGAAACATTTTACGTAGAAGGCCAATCACAACCTGAAATTGAAAAATACGTATTTGCTTATTCGGTAACAATTAGAAATCACAGCCTTTGTAGTGCTAAATTACTCAGTCGATACTGGTTGATAACAGATGCAAATGGTAAAGAAATTGAAGTTGAGGGCGAAGGAGTTGTAGGTGAAATGCCCACAATCGGGCCTGGAGAAAGTTACAAATATACGAGCGGTGCTATCCTCGATACGCCAGTAGGTACAATGCAAGGGCATTATACTCTGCGCAACGAATTTGGTTCTGAGTTCCAAGCCCCAATTAACGTGTTTCGTTTAGCATGCCCTAATATTTTACATTAAGTAATGGCTATATCTGATGGCTGATTATGCGATAGGTGATTTACAAGGCTGCTTTAATGAGTTTAACGCCTTACTGCAACGAGTTGACTTTAATCCCAGTAAAGATCATCTTTATTTAGTGGGCGATATAATAGCACGAGGGCCGGACTCCCTAGCTTGCTTAGATTATATTTATAAGCACCAAAATAGCGTAACCATCACTCTTGGCAATCATGATCTGCACATGATTGCCTGTCATTATCTTAATAAACCCGCCAACCCAAAAGATAAACTCGTTCCAATATTTGATAGCAATAAACTACAGCGCTATGTTAGTTATTTGCAAACTCAACCACTTGCATTATATTTAGAAAAACATAATAGTTTTATATCCCATGCTGGACTCAATCCTGATTGGTCAGTTAAGCAAGCATTAAAACACGCGCAATTTGCACAGACCTGTTATCAATCAAATAACGCTAAAATGTTTTTTAAACTGATGTATCAACCTCATCCTATAGCGTGGTCAAGCGTTCTCGATGAATTTGAAAAGTTTCGATACATAATTAACTACTTCACTCGGATGCGCTTTTTAACACTCGAGAATAAGTTAGAACTTAATGCAAAAGGCACAATAACCCAGAGTAACACTTTAAATCCTTGGTTTTGTCATCCAAATATTTACAATGCAAAACACGACATTGTTTTTGGTCACTGGGCTGCTCTTAAAGGTGAAACGGGTTACAAGCACGTACATGCTTTGGATACAGGCTGTGTATGGGGTAACAGCATGACCTTAATGGAACTCGCGAATAAAAAAAGAATTACCGAAAAATCTCATCTTTTGTCTAAATAAACTGAAAAAAAACTGTACATCTGTTAGGTTTGTAGACTAAGAGTTAAAATATAATTAAATATATTGTTGTTAATTACTTAACTTATCAGCATAAATGCCGATAAGTTTTAAATGAAGTACTTTTGAGTGGAAATCCATATGAATCTAACTGTAAGGCAACGTATCTGGGGTGGTTTTATATTCATCACACTTTTACTTTTAATAATTGGTGGCAACTCTCTAATAAAAATAGCCAATATTGACCGTTCTACTCAAAAAGTGAACCTCTTATCGCTTCCTGCATTGAACAAGAGTTCTGAGCTACAAGCCGAATTTATCTTAATGAGTAAAGCTGCCCAAGCTAGCTTTTATACCTCGTCAGCAAGTGAGCTGGAGCCAATAAAAAAACGTGTACTAGAACAAAAAAAGTTATTCGATACGCTTCATAGCGAACTACAGGCTGTTGTTAAAGAAGATCCCGAACTAAGTCAAAACAGCCAAAATGTAGAAAAAACATATTTAAGCTTTTTAGGCACTGTTGAGAACTTAATCGCAGACAAAGCAAAACAACTCGCGCTAAATAAAACATTAAAAGCGCAGCTTGAAAAAATAGAGCTTAATGCTGAAGACGCGAACTCTTTGGTTCTTGATATCATTGATATTGATGGATTAGAAGAAAATCACCCTCGCGCATTTCAAGCCGCTAATAATTTAGAAAACAACTTTATGTCAGTTGTAAGTAACAGTACAGATATGCTGACTGTTAAAACACTTAACACACTCGATATTGTTAAAAATGAGCAAACTTATTATCTAGATGAAGTGATACGCACAGTCGCTTTAATCAAGCCAGCTATAGAGCAAAGCCATAGTGATTTATTTGGTAGCCTTAAAGGGTTTGTTGATACTCTAGAAAACAACATAAAAGGCAGCAATAGTTTGGCTGCAAATAAAAAGCGGTTAATTGATGCGATTACGCTTACAGAAAAAGAACTTGCGCAATCTGAACAAGCAACAAAAATGGCACTAAATCAAATTGATGAATTAGTTAACCGCGCTAGTGACGAAGCATTTAAACTTCAAGAAGGGGTTCGTAATGATGTAGATTCTGCCAATTTATGGACATGGGTTGGTATGATCATTGCGACTATTCTTGCGATTCTTATTGCAGTTATTACCGTAAGCCGAATTACCAAACCGCTTGCAGAGGTTAATCGAATTTTAGATATTGTTGCTAGTGGTGACATGACACAGCGATTAGATGACAGTGCTAAAGATGAATTTGGCGAACTATCGAAAAGTTGTAACACATTAATAGATAGCTTACGTAGCTTGATTAAAGGTATTATTTCTCGCTCAACTCAACTTGCTGCTGCATCTGAGCAGACATCTGCAATTACAGCGGAATCAAGCCAAGCAATTCGTAATCAACAGGCTCAGGTTGAGCAAGCTGCAACTGCAACAACCGAAATGAGTAGTACATCGCAAACAGTTAGCAATAGTGCGCAGCAAGCCCTAAGTGAAATTAAAAATGCCGATAAAGAAGCTGAACGCGTTAAAGGTATTTCTAATAATAATAAATCAACTATTGAGCAATTAGCTCGTGAAGTTGATGACGCCTCTCAGGTTATTAATAAACTACATCAAGACAGTGCATCAATTGGCAGTATACTAGATGTAATACGTGGTATTGCAGACCAAACTAACTTGCTTGCATTAAATGCTGCGATTGAAGCAGCTCGTGCTGGTGAGTATGGCAGAGGTTTTGCCGTTGTAGCTGACGAGGTGCGCTCTTTAGCAAGTAAAACGCAAGAATCTACCCAAGAGATACAATCAATGATTGAATCACTGCAGACTGGCGCAGAAGCGGCCGTAACGGCAATGGGCAAAGGTAAGCAGCGTGCCGTATCGTGTGTTGAACAATCAGATCTTGCAAGCACTGCTCTTGACTCAATCACATTTGCTGTATCACAAGCTCACGATGTCAGTGAAGAAATCTCCACTGCCGCGCTTGAGCAGCAGCAAGTAGCCCAAGAAATTAGCGAGCGCCTTGAATCAATTGTAGCGATTGCAGAACAAACAGCTGAAGGTGCAAGTCAAACTAACATTTCGAGCTCTGAAGTTGCGAAACTAGCTGAAGAATTACGCTTATCTGTAGATGCTTTCAAAGTGTAAATTCGAACTTATAACTTAATAAAAAAGCCGTATTTAATAACTTAAATACGGCTTTTTTATTTAGAGCACTATATTTAAATAGACTCCCCTACCCTTTACGTCATCAACATGCCTTAGTAAATATCTTAACCAGAGTTCAGGTTAAGTAGAAACCAAGTAACAAAGAGTTAACCATCCCTAGAAAGAACCCAAAGAGCAGCGCATGTTTGGTGTTTATGCTACGTTATCGCCTATTTATGGGGAATAACCACACCACATAGGCTCTGCCTTGCCTAAATGCCAAACACACTGCTGAAAAATCAATCACGAAAGGTCAACATATCCAAGGGCTACAACGACGATTAAAAGTAATGTGATTTGTCAAATTCAGAAGGTGACTAGTGGTTGTTATAAAAACGAGGGGAACGGTCAAGTAAAATAGCGAAGTTTACGAACTGCCTGATGGTGATTATTATGTTCATTGCAGGTGCAATTTTAGCGAGGTGAAAAAATACTATTTTAAAACAAGAACGCTCCAAATAAAGGAGCGCTTTTTTATATAAAACCATACCTCATTAAATAAAGGGTATATGGAGTTTTACTTTTCTTAATTAAAGACCTGCACGCTCTTTAATTACAGCAATAAGAGGTGAACCACCGTTACCATTACTTTCAGCCCAAGCGATGTCTGCACCATCTGCAAGTGAGCTCTTCGATAGGTTTTTAACTATGTACTCACCAGTGCTAACGGCATTGCTTGCGACAGCATGGCGTAATAAGTTATTACCATTACATTGGACTGCATCATAAATATTACGAATTTTTACACGAGAGCTTTTAAGTTTACTACGTAGGCGATTTTTATCATCAGCAGCAATATATTCACAAATGGATACCGCTAATTGATCGTCAGCATTTACAGGCGCTGTATAAGAAAATGAACCAACTGCAACAGCAGCAATAACAACTAACTTTGATAATTTAGACATGATACACCTTTATGGTACTTTATTCCTATGTTGATTGGTCAATATTGTATCAACTAACTAAAGATACCGCAATAATGTTATTTAATTTTGTATAAAGTTACGAATTTATAACTAGATTTGTTTTTTTCATCAGCTTGTTTACTTTCTTCTTCTTTTATTTCCCAATTAGCAACTTTTTGGTAATCAGGAAACTGTGTATCACCCTTAATATCTAAATCTATAAACGTTAAATATAGGCGATCAGCATGCTCTAAAAATTGCTGGTAAATATTCCCACCACCAATAATCATCACTTCTTCCACATCACCAACTAGATCTAAAGCAGCCTCTGGTGTTGTAACAATCTCAATGCCTTCCGCACAGTATTTGCTATTTCGAGTGATAATAATATTACGACGACCCGGTAAAGGACGCCCTATTGACTCAAACGTCTTACGACCCATTATTACCGGCTTACCCGTTGTTATTCTTTTAAAGTGCTGTAAGTCGGCGGGTAAATGCCAAGGCATTTTATTCTCTAAACCAATTACACGATTATTTGCCATTGCAGCAATCATTGAAATTACCATTCTAAATACCTAAAACTTTATAATTAAACAAAGAAAAAGGAGCGATTGCTCCTTTTATATAATTAACTGTAATTAACGCTCGTAGACAACTTCCACGTCGTAATCATCTTCATTCCAGTCATCCCAATCATCATCGTCGCCTTTAGTGGCTTTTTTATGATAAGTGTCCCACTTAAACTCTATTTCTTCATCTTTTATTTCAGCAAACTTTTCTTTCGGCATGCTATCTAATAACGTCATGATGTTGTGAATTAAAGGCTGAGTATTGAGTTTATTAATCGCTGAAATGTTATAAATATTTTCAGTCTCTCCAAGCTCTTCAGCTATTTTTTCGCATAAAGCTTTTGCTTCATCCTCAGGTAACAAATCTATTTTGTTGAATACCAACCAACGTGGCTTTTCAGCTAATTTTGGACTGTACTGATGCAGTTCATTAATTATTGCAAAAGCATTATCAATAGGGTTTGAACCATCTGCTGGCAGTAGATCAATGATATGTAATAGCACACGACAACGCTCTAAATGCTTTAAGAATTGTATTCCTAGACCAGCACCATCAGAAGCCCCCTCGATTAAGCCTGGTATATCGGCAATAACGAATGATTTATTTGCCTCAGGGCGTACAACACCTAAGTTAGGTATAAGCGTAGTGAATGGGTAGTCAGCCACTTTCGGTCTAGCTGCAGATACACTACGTATGAATGTCGACTTACCTGCATTTGGCAAGCCTAGTAAGCCTACATCAGCTAATAGCAGTAGCTCTAGCTTCAGGTTACGTACTTCACCTGGTGTACCTAATGTTTTTTGACGAGGCGCTCGGTTAGTACTTGATTTAAAACGCGCATTCCCCAAGCCGTGGAAACCGCCTTTTGCAACTAGAATTTTTTGACCATGTTGAGTTAAATCGCCAAGCCCTTCTTGCGTTTCAACATCCATAATACGCGTACCAACCGGCACCATAACAAACAAATCATCTGCTTTTCTGCCAGTACAATTACGGCTACGACCATTTGTACCGCGTTCAGCTCTGTGAAAGCGCTCAAATTGATAATCGATAAGGGTATTTAAGTTTTCATCAGCTTGTAGATAAACACTACCACCGTCTCCACCGTCACCGCCATCAGGTCCACCATCAGGAACATATTTTTCACGACGGAAAGACACGATACCGCTGCCACCGTCACCAGCTTCTGCGCGAATTTCTACTTCATCTACAAACTTCATGATTACTCACTTTAGGGATTGGCTTGTTAATTTAACTATTATATACCGAAGTAGCCTTTAGAGCACACAACGAAAAAACACTTAGGTATATATTATAAAAGAACTGAAAACAAAAAACCCCGCAAAGGCGGGGTTTTTTAACTACCTTACTGATTACTCAGTTACGATAGTTACGTATTTACGGTTTAAAGGACCTTTCTGTTCAAATTGAACTTTACCATCTGCTTTTGCGAAGATAGTGTGGTCTTTACCGATACCTACGTTAGTGCCCGGGTGAAAACGAGTTCCACGCTGACGTACAATGATGCTACCCGCTAGAACTGATTCGCCACCAAAACGCTTAACACCTAGGCGTTTGCTTTCTGAATCGCGACCGTTACGAGTACTACCAGCTGCTTTTTTATGTGCCATTTCTAAGTACCTCTAATTAAGCGCTAATGCCAGTGATTTTAACTTCAGTGAACCATTGACGATGGCCCATTTGATTACGAGAATGCTTACGGCGTCTAAATTTAACAACCTTAATCTTCTCACCGCGACCATGTGAAACAACCTCAGCTGTTATTTTACCACCGTTTACGAACGGTACACCGATCTCGATTTTCTCACCATCAGCAACTAAAAGCACTGAATCAAATTCAACTGCCGCACCAGTTTCAACGTCTAATTTTTCAAGACGAATCGTTTGACCTTCAGTCACACGATGCTGTTTACCACCACTTTGGAAAACCGCGTACATAATTAACTCCGTCTGTGCGCCCTCAAATCGGCGCAACTAAAATATTCTTCGATAGGGCGCGAAGTTTACGCTAATGCGAAAAAACTAGCAACCCTCTTTTGTAATTAAAACGAATAAAAAGTAGCTGCATTGAGGACAATTCATTATTTCCTCCATTTTATATTAATTAGCCCTTTTGCCAAGCGCTTTTTAACCATTAGCTAAAATAAACTATCGCAGCTAACTAGGAGCGTTACAGTATAATAATTAAACTTAACTGACAGTGCATTTTGATTATCAATTAATCAGTTACTTTGCCAAATTAAGCCTCTATTCAATACTTTAATAGTGTTTTTTCAATCAATCGTCACAAAATATCGAGCTAGTGCATTTTTTGTTGTACAATCTGCGCCGTTCACACATAAAAATTGGCTCGGAGATCAATGGATATACAAGCTATCCAGGCGTTAATCAAAAGCGATATGAATGACGTCAATCAACTTATACATGCGCAAATGCGTTCAGATGTGGCGTTAGTTAACCAGCTTGGTTTGTATATAGTTAATAGTGGCGGCAAGCGTGTTCGTCCAATGTTAGCTATTTTAGCAGCCAAAGCACTCGGTTATCAGGGTAAAGATCATATAACGCTTGCGACAATTGTTGAGTTTATTCATACAGCAACGCTATTACATGATGATGTTGTAGATGAATCAAACTTGCGTCGTGGCACGCCTACTGCAAATGCTGAATTTGGCAATGCTGCGAGCGTACTTGTAGGTGATTTTATTTATACTCGCTCATTTCAGCTAATGGTTGGCCTAGGCAAAATGCAAATTATGCAAATACTTGCCGATGCAACCAATATAATTGCTGAGGGTGAAGTACTGCAATTAATGAACTGTAATGACCCAGATACAACTGAAGCTAGCTATATGCAGGTTATTTACTCTAAAACAGCTAAGTTGTTTGAAGCAGCCACCGGCCTTGCTGCGATCATTACAGAGCAAGATCAAGCTACGCTTGATGCACTAAACCTATACGGTATGCATTTAGGCACCGCGTTTCAGTTAGTAGATGATGTACTCGATTACAACGCAGATGCCGACCAATTAGGTAAAAACATTGGCGATGATTTAGCTGAAGGTAAGCCAACGCTTCCGCTTATTTATGCTATGCAGCACGGTAATGAGCAACAAACACAACTCATTCGTGATGCAATAGAACACAGTAATGGCATGGATCATTTAGAAGAAATTTTATCTGCACTTAAACAAACCAACGCGCTAGAATTTACAATGCAAAAAGCAGAGCTTGAAGCTGACAAAGCCATTACGTGTTTAGACTTTTTAGCTGAGTCTGACTATAAGCAAGCTCTCATAAGCCTTGCCCGAATTGCGGTTAATCGCGACCACTAGTTACACAGTGTGAACTTAATTCTGAGCAAAAAAAAGCCTGCAAATGCAGGCTTTTTTTTGCTCAAACCGGCTATTACGCCATGAAATCAACACCTTCTTTGATGTCTTTTTTCAGTGTTTCAAGCATGTCATTTTTTGCTTTTGTTTCAAATGCGCTTAGTTCGCCGTAAGAAAGGATTTCTTCTACGCCGTTTTTACCTAAACGTACTGGGTGTGCAAAGTACTCTGCATCACCATTTTCAACAGCAACGTACGCGTAATCTACAACTTCCTCACCCTGTAGGCCTTTAACTAAAGACATACAAAAACGAGCAGCAGCAGCGCCCATAGATAACGTAGCTGAACCACCGCCTGCTTTAGCATTTACAACTTCAGTACCTGCATTTTGGATACGTGGAGTAAGTGCAGCAACCTCTTCATCAGTGAAAGAAACACCTTCAACTTGAGAAAGTAGAGGCAGGATAGTTGTGCCAGAGTGACCACCAATTACTGGTACTTTCACTGTTGCTACGTCTACGCCTTTTAGCTCAGCAACAAATGCTTCTGAACGAATAACGTCAAGCGTAGTAATACCGAATACGCGTTTAGCGTCGTAAGTACCCGCTTTTTTGAATACTTCAGCAACAATTGGAACGGTGCCGTTTACTGGGTTAGTAATAATACCAACTAACGCTTTAGGACAGCTAGCAACAATGCCTTCTGCTAACGTTTTGATGATACCAGCATTCACATTAAATAAATCAGCACGGTCCATGCCTGGTTTACGTGGCATACCCGCTGGAATAAGAACGATGTCAGAGCCTTCAAGCGCTTTGTTTAGTTCATCTGCGCCAAAACCTGCTACTTTAACATCTGTTGGGATGTGAGAAAGGTCAACCGCAACACCTGGTACTACTGGTGCAACATCATAAAGTGATAATTCAGAGCCAGCTGGCAAGCCTGTTTTTAATAATAAAGACAATGCTTGGCCGATACCGCCTGCAGCACCTAATACAGCAACTTTCATTGGAATTCTCCGTCATTTGAGGTAGGAAATATTTGTGGCTCTTAAGATAATGAAATTAGCGACTAAAAACAAATTTATCCTGTGTATTTCAGGTATATTTTCGACCATAGTTGTAAACTTTATTGGTTTATCGCATCAAACTGGCAAGTTAACTAAACAACTACTGCATAATTATTCATTATTGTGTAGAATTTACGACATAAATAACAAAAATGAATAAAGACTATGCAACCGCAAGATAAACAAGAAGCACTGGTAAAAGCATTTAAATCACTTTTAAAAGAAGAGAATTTTGGCTCTCAAGGCGAAATAGTTGACGCGTTAAAAGAGCAAGGTTTTGATAATATCAGCCAAAGCAAAGTATCTCGGATGCTAAGTAAGTTTGGTGCGGTACGTACACGTAACGCTAAACAAGAAATGGTCTACTGTTTACCTGCAGAAATGGGCGTTCCCACGGCAAAGAGCCCATTACGCCAATTAGTAATCGACATTATGCACAACGAAATGATGATCATTATTCGCACAAGCCCAGGGGCTGCTCAACTTATTGCGCGTTTACTCGATTCGTTAGGTAAAGCAGATGGCGTGCTAGGGACCATTGCAGGCGACGATACAATATTCATTGCACCTGCAAAAATATCTGAAATAGACGTCACACTAGAGCGCGTAAGACTATTATTCGATAACGTTTAATACCAACCGGTTTATATATGGGGTCTATTTAACGATAAGGAAATTGCGCTATAACTAGGCAAAGATTTTTATATCTAGTTGCTCTAAATAAAAAATTTTTAACAACGTTATAGAGTGATTTAATTCGTTAACTTGTTCAGATATTTATGCCGGTTGGTATAACAAGCTAAAAAATTAAAGCTGCTTTAAAAATCCTATAGAGGGTGCAAAAAAAGCAGAACCCATGTCGGCTTGAGTGAAATCAAGCCACTGATCATAACACTCTTTCTCACCTAAACGGCTTTTCAGTACTTTTTCAAATGCTGTTCCTGTCGAGGCGCAGGAAATAGATAACATCCCTTGCTCGTAAACATCACCGTAAGGCATGCTCTGATTTAATAATAGCGGTTGCCCGCTTTCGTCTTTTAGCTCGCTACGCACAGCATGAGAGGTTTCTACAGTAGGTGTAATAAGCGTATTATCAAGACGCGTACGCCCCATTATTTGCTCTTGCTCACTCAATGATAAGTGCTGCCACATTGTTAAATCGTGCTTATAACGCTGTACATGAATATAGCTGCCTTGATCTTCAAAGCTCCCCTGTTTATTTACCAAGGCCGTAGCACGTTTCTTTCTTCCAAGGGCTGTGTCGCCTCCATAAATGAAGCCGTTAAAATCTCGGCCATCCAAAAACCGAAAATTACGAATTTGCTCCACCAGCTCAACATCGGGGGCAAATAATTTTAAAATTTGCAGTGCAAATAAATGATTAACGTCTTCTCGGTCTGAGCGTATTTGTACAAATAAATCACACGGCTGCACGCTCATATGATGATCGCTGTGATTTATATTAGGAAAACTCTGTAATTCACTTGGGATATATTCAGGCAAGATATGCGGCCAGTACTGTGCGCCGATAGCAAGCATGCATGACAGCATTGATTCAGAAAATTGGTCGCTAAACTCTTCTTCTATTGCACTAACTTGCTTTAGTTTTGCGCGCAGAGACTCATCTTGGCCATCAAACACATTAAAAAATAAATGCAAACCGTGTAAGTTTGCCTCAGCACAAATCCCCGACTGCGCTTGCGCCATTGTCATTCCTTAGCTTATAAACGGATTAACACAGCGAATAACAAATTAGTTATGATTCGAAAAAATTCACCGTGTGAGGTTTTATTTTTATTATAACCTGCTCATTTTTATCAAATGACTGGCCATATTGTGCAGCAACTTCAATTTCCTGTTCAGCAATAACAACCGTATAAACATACGCAGAGCCAATAAAGCGACTGCTTAATATTGTTGCTCGCTCGCTTTGTTCATTATGTATATTGTCGCTCACTAACTCTATTTGGTGAGGACGAACATATATTTCCCCTGCTTTTGCAGTATGTTCATGCGCAATATACGATTTAACTAAGCCAAACGGAGTACTGTATTCAGTTGCCGTTAATACTTCTGCGCTTAAGTATATGCCTTGACCCAGAAACTGCGCAACCTCCTTTGAACTTGGCATTGAAAAAAGCTGCTCTGGCGAGCCTTGTTGAGCAATTTTTCCGCGATGCATAATGGCAAGTGTATCTGAAAAGGCAAATGCCTCCTCTTTTGAATGTGTCACAAATACAGCAGACACTTGAGATGTTTTAATAATTCGCCGGATATCAGCGATTAACTCAAAACGTACTTGAGTATCTATATTAGAAAAAGGCTCATCAAGGAGTAATAAACTCGGCCTATAAGCTAGTGCTCTAGCTATAGCAACACGTTGCTGTTGACCACCCGATAACTGATGCGGGAACCTGTCGGCACAGCCAATTAAATGCACAAGTTTAAGCATTTCATCAACACGTTGCTGCTTCTGGGCTTTATCCATTGAACTTAGCCCAAATGCGATATTATTAGCAACTGTTAAATGTGGAAATAACGCATAATCTTGAAACATCATGCCAATGTTACGATGCTCTGGTGAAATAAATGAGCTTTCATCACTCACCAATTTACCATCTATAAAAATACGGCCTTGGCTCGTTTCAATTAATCCTGCGATAGCTTTAAGTGTCGTTGTTTTTCCACAACCACTGGCCCCAAGTAAACACACTATTTCATCTTTACCAACCGTTAAATCTAGATCATGAAGCACTTGGGTGTCGTTATAGTGATAACTTACGCCTTGTAAAATTAAACTACTCATTTAACTACGTTGCTCCATAGAACGGTTAATAAAATACAAAGGAATAAAGCCCACAATCACAATAAATAAAGCAGATATAGAGGCCAGCTCTAGTTGCTCATCACTTACATACTGAAATACGTGAGTCGCCAAACTTTCAAAACCAAAGGGTCTAAGTAGTAATGCCGCTGGCAGCTCCTTCATACATTCAATAAATACCAGTAACGCCGCAGTAAGCAAACCTCGTCGTAATAGAGGCAAGTGTATTAACCTTAATGTTTGCCCTTGGCTTTTACCCATTGACTGACTTGCCATATCAAGTGATGGACTAATGCGTAAAAAACTCGACTCTATCGCTCCGTGTGCAATAGCGTAAAACCTAACAATATAAGCAATAATAATGGTAAAAACACTGCCGCTAAGCAGCAAACCTATGTCTAAATTATACGGTTCGAGTACTGTATTTATGGTATTTTCTAACAATGTAAGCGGTAATAAAACCGCAATGGCAAGTACGGTGCCAGGCAATGCATAGCCTGTGCTTGCTAAGCGTCCTGGAATAAGCGGGTATGTTTGTTTTGCCACGCGCTGATAAAAAACCACTAATATGCTCAAAGCAATGGTTACTAAACTCACCACTCCTGCTACTTTTAAACTTTGCCAAGCGTAACTAAAAAACTCGCTGCTCCATGCTTTACCAAAATAAGTAACGGCATAATTAATAAGTACCGCTATGGGGATCACAAAAGAAATCAGTAAAATAAAACTACAAAATGCAGTGGCTAACCACCCTGGCTTACCCTTTAAAATATAAAGCGATTCACTGTTAACGCTCGACTGGCGCTCAAACACGGCCTGTTCACGGCGACTAAAGCGCTCAGCCATTAATGCTAAAAATAAAAGTAATAGCATAACACCCGATATTTTTGCAGCCGCTGTCAGTGAGTAATAACCAAACCATGTATCGTAAACAGCGGTCGTTAAGGTGCTTACAGCAAAGTAACTGACCGTTGCAAAATCAGCCATCGTTTCCATACTAATGAGCGCAAGGGCCGCAACAATTGCACCTCTGGAGAGTACTAAACTTACTTTAAAAAAACTTTTCCAAGGAGATAGTCCCATTAACTGGCTAGCTTGGACTAATTTAAACGATTGCTCGCGAAGCGCTGTTTTAAAAATCAAAAATAAATACGGATAAAGAACCAAAGCAATCATCACTATGGCACCTGGTAATGTGCGTATATCAAAAAACCAGTAATCATTAGGTGATTGCCAGCCAAACCACTTGCGCAACGTTATTTGCACAGGGCCTGCGTAATCTAATAAATCTGTATATACGTAAGCAATAATATAGGTAGGCATGGCAAGGGGCAGCATAAGTGCCCATTCAAACTGTTTTTTACCGGGAAAGCGACAGTAAGCAGTTAGCCATCCAAGCGGCAATGCGATCACACAACTGAGCACACAAACGCCGAAAATCAGCAACACAGTGTTAGTTATGTAATCCCAAAGTACGGTATTCCAGAGATGAGTAAATACCTCTGAGTCGCCCTGTACGGATTCAAATAAGAGGAAGAGCAGCGGGGCCGACAATATTAAGCCTGTCGACCACGCAAAGAGCTGCCATTTAGACAGCTTAAAATTATAATTCATTAAAGATCGAACTTCACCTCATCAATCAGCTTAAGTGCTAACGGACGATATTTACTGATCTCATCAAGTGGTAAACTGTCTTCCTTAAAGCTACCCCAAGACGCAACCAAACTTGATAATTCAACACCTGCCTTAACCGGATACTCCATATTAAGCGAGGCATACACGTTTTGTGCTTTATTGTCGGTCATATACTCTATAAGTTTCAAGGCATTTTCAGGGTTTTTAGCGAACTTTGTAATAACAGCACCCGATACATTTATGTGCGAACCACGGTTATTTTGATTCGGAAAATTAATATTCACCGCCTCAGCCCATGCTTTTTGTTCTTTATCTTGTAGCATTTTACCAAGATAGTAGCTATTGCCTAACGCTAAGTTACACAACCCCTCTTTAACCGCCTTTACTTGAGCACGGTCATTGCCTTGCGGTTTACGCGCTAGGTTATTTTTAACGCCTTCCAGCCACACTTTAGTCTCTGCCTCACCATGATGAGCAATCATAGATGCAACAAGCCCTAAGTTATACGGATGTTTTCCCGAACGAGTACAAATTTGCCCTTTATATTTAGGGTCTGCTAAATCTTCATAAGTTAGGTTTGGTAACGCGCCTACACGCTCTTTTGACGAATAAACATTTCGCACGCGCTTTGTTAATGCAACCCACTGACCATCTGTGTCGCGAAAAGCTGCAGGCACATTTTTATTGACACTGTCGCTTTTTATTCTTTGCGTTAAATTTAAGTCTTCTAATTGAATAAGCGCACTAAAATTAGAGGTTAAAACTAGATCGGCTTTACTGTGCTTCCCCTCTCGTTTAACGCGTTCAATTAAGCCCTTTTTTGCAAACACAACATTAGTTTTTATACCGGTTTGTTTTGTAAAATCATCTAAAATGGGTTGAATAAGGTACGGTTGACGAAAAGAGTAAATATTAACAACGTCATTTGCAAATGCAGGTACTGATACAACAAGTCCCAAAACGATAGTAAGTGCTTTCTTCATTATTTCACCTAAACAATAACTATTATCAAATAATTCTATCTTGAACCGCTATAAAGTGCACACTTTAAATGGCTGTAAATAGACAGAAACGCCTGAAATGGAAATACCATGTGGGAGATCTCTCACGGATATGACAGCAAATGAGTAAAATATAACACAAAAAAGCAGCATAAAAAAAGTAACCCATTGTATTTTAATAATAAATAAAAAATCACAGTTGCACTAGCTGCAATTTGATGCCGCTTTATCCTATTTTAACTACCTTATTCACCTATAATTTACTCATCAACCAAGCAGTGATGCTTACGAGTAAATGGAAATGGATTGCTTACTCGACCAACCAATGATTAGGTTACTCAGGATAATACGGATTTTAGGACAGGCTCAGGACGAGTATCACAATGGAATGTTGCAATATGGACAGCGTCAGGAAGACGCGAAAAGGATAACAACACAGATTAGTTGTTTAACAGGACGTTAAAGGAATAAATGGACAGGCCTTTTTAGGTAACACAAGGGATTGCTTAAAACATGGATGCACTAGGAAGTGCAATTGAGGATTTGGTAATAGTATTTACCCCTACAGGATGTTTAGGAATAAAGGATATAGATCTGGATTGTTCTACATTACATAGAACTAAAAAGTAATATAGTAATAGACATGGATTAGTAAAAATTGGAGTTGATTAAGTTCAATTGCAGGATGCAAAATTAGAAGATTCCGCAAGCGCGCCTAGAGATAGAGCGCGCTTTTCTTTGCTTAAAATTCAAACCGATTAGAAGCCCAAATAAGTTTCAACAAACTAATTAACCTAAATTCTGGATAATAAATCCATCTTGAGCAGCTATTTTCAGCGCTAACTGCGTTGAATTTACTTACAATAGGCCCGCTGTTGACACGTAAATTCGCCTTGTTTTCACTGAAAATCTCTGGCTAGAGAAAATAAATTTAAATATCAGCATGATTCAACACGTTAGTG
This sequence comes from Pseudoalteromonas sp. Ld19, assembly GCF_045064135.1. Classification (NCBI taxonomy): domain Bacteria; kingdom Pseudomonadati; phylum Pseudomonadota; class Gammaproteobacteria; order Alteromonadales; family Pseudoalteromonadaceae; genus Pseudoalteromonas; species Pseudoalteromonas sp. Ld19. The sequence goes on from NZ_JBISHA010000022.1 coordinate 199,578, forward strand.
AATATTTTAATCAGAGTTCAGGTTAATTAGCTGCAGCGTATGTGAGCATTATAATTCTGTATCCGGCTAAAATTAAATATCTATTACCTATGATCTATTATCTACATGCAAGTAACACAGGAGCAATCTGCCTTGAGAAAAAGCCGTGAGCAGCGTATGTTTGGGATTTATGCCCCGCATCATCTATTTATTGGCAATAACCACACCTCAGAGATTCAACCTAACTTAAAAACCAAACACACAACTGCAAATTTAATCTCAAAAAAGAAATACGCCCTCTATTTATTGTTTAGGGATGGCATTTCCCTTAAACGACACCTTAATATTTTCTACTTTACTTAAATCATATAACTCTGGTTGTTTAAGCTTAATAGACCAAGTTGTAAAAGGGGTTGGTTCAAAGTAATTAATAGCGTAGTCACCAGCAATTGCACCACTGGTAATTAGCGCAATACGGGATAATTGACTATCTAACAACTCGTAGCTAACTAAGCGATAAAGTGACTCAGCACTAAATTGGTAAGGCTGCCCTTTAAATCTATCTAGGTAGTGACCACTCGATCTCACTTCTATGTCATATCGCTGATTTTCACTTAACTCATTACCTTCAATTACAACATTTACTTCATCTAAGCGCACACGATCAAACTGTGAAAAATTGGCATTATCTAATGATAAAGTAAAACTCATCTCGCCATCTTTCGCAAAATCTACAAGCTGCTGTGGCGCATTTAAGTTATCAATTGTGAGCATAAAGTCTTGTGGTCGTGGATTAAACCTCTCCAATGAAGCTGCTTCTTGCTCACGAAGTAATGCAAGGTCGCGGCGGTACTCCTGATAAGTTTGATTAAGACTTGGCATCACAATAGCTTCGCCTAACGACCAATAATTAAAAGCGGCTTGATAGTTAGTCAACGCTACAAAAATAGGTCGTTTTAGATTGTTTAGTGTGCGGAATAACTGCTCTTCCATTTGCTGTACTTCATCTAGACTATTTAAATTGTTTTGTAGAAATTCATCAATTCGGCTGATCTGCTTAAGCTTCGCATCGGCAGTGATACGCAAGTCAATCTGGCGAGATTGCTCTTGCGCTACGTCTATTTCAACAGCCACAATTGCTTTACCATGATTAATTAGCTTTTCAATTGCAACTTGGTAATCGCTTGACCCATCAATATCTTCATCAATAGCCTTTTTCATCTGTGCTTTTGCCGTAATTAAAAACTCATCCCAGATACGGTTAGACTCTTCTTTTGTAGGAATAAGCGCATTAAGACGGTTAAACTCAAAGGCTAACTCGCTACTAGAAAAAGGATTTGCTGTCTTTTTCGATAAAGAATCTAGCTGACCACCAACCGTTTGTACTCGCTGCATTAACGAGGCGATATCATCGATTTTGGTTTTCAACTCATTAATTTCTTTGATAGTTTCCGGAAGGCTAGCAATCAACTCTGTCAAACCGCTAACGTCACCGCCTGCAGCGCCAGCAAGTGCTTTTCCCGCATTGACGACAGTCCCTATAACCTTGAGGCCTATTTCGCTTATTTTGTCTTGTTTGTAATCCGAGATCCCCGTTTCAAAAACTAAAGCTGAATCAAATACATTGTTATCTTGCGCTTGAAACGAATTCTTTTGCTCACCAAGCGTTTTTACTAAGCTGTTAAGTTGCTCCACAGAACGAGAAATAATACGCTGTTCAGCGGCAGCAACGTCAGATAAATTATTCTGCATCAGTGTAAGATCTTGGCGTTTACTTTCTAAACTACGGCCTTGCTGTTTAAAGTTATTGTAGCTGGCTTGATATGCTTCCATTGCCTCTATGTAGGTTTTAAGCGTTAGTTTGTAAAAATCAAGAGATAAGCTAGGCACATAATTTTTATTGATGGTTGCGTAAGATAAAAATTGTTTAAAATTAGCAAGCTGCAAGTAAAAGTTCTTTGACTGAGATGTTGACTCTCTGACACTGTGCGCTGAGTTTAAAATAGACTCAGCCCAAGTTAGCATTTCGAGGCTCAATGCAGGGTTTTGATCATAAATAGAAACAGCCATATCAAAAGATTTTTCAAATACATCTAAAATGTATTCTTTATGGACTGAAATCAAAGAAATTAGATCAGACGAAATCGGTCTTGTAAACTTATTCCCTTGAAAAACTTGGTAAAGTGTACCAAATGATTTTGGCTCAACACTAAAGCGCTCAAGCTCTCCGTCACTTGGTGAATGCGCTGTTACAATATTAATTTTAGCTTCTACAGAATCCGCTACCAACACTAGCGTCGATGCTTGCGCCTTTTGAGTGTCTAAATTAATACTGAGAGTGCCATCTCCTATGATTTTTCGTGCAACAATAAATATCCGTTTGTTTGGCGCATCAAATAGCATATTTCGATTAATTTCAACCGTGTCGGCAGCAATCACTATAGTACTGTGATCCTTTGCGTTATTTAGCACGTCATTAAGGTTTAAGTGAAGGGCTGACACCAAATAATTTTGATCATCAACCCGTTGCTGGCTTTTCATCGTGACAGCAGGCAAATTATCGCTAGATTTAAGCTGATATAAATCTGACCATGTGGCCGCTTGGCTCGCGAAAGTACAGCCTATTAATAAGCTGAGTAAAGAATATTTCATAATAACTCCCTGTTGCAGAAAAATAACAACATAAGGAAATAACCTAGACCCAGTCTAGATTACTCCTTCATATTGATTAAAAGTGCAACTGTTTGAATAGTGGTTAGTTTATTGTTTTGAGATTGGAAGGTATGCGTTTTGTAAGAACGCTTTCGCTTTATTGGAAATGTTTATCCAAGAGTTGCTAGCATTACTAGCAAGTGGTGATGAAACAATACCGGCAACCACAACATTGGCGTTACGCAATCCATTCTCGCCGTCTAGCTCTTTAAGTACATCCCTTAGTGAGCTCATATCGCTGTGCAATGCTTGCCAGTGCACTTGTATTGAACGTACGTTTCTAAGTGCATCTTTTATTTTTGTATTCATGCCTTCTACTTGATATTTTGCGACTTCGTATGAGGTTGCTAATTTGCTAGCATGTGCCAGCTCTTTATTTTGAGTTTCGATTTGAGATTCAATATCTTTAACATCGTCTTTCAAACTTTCTAGCTGAGCGCCTTGAATGCTGCCGCCTATAAGTAAGGCTAATGGACCGCCAATAGCCGTTAAACCTATGTCGCGTTCCTTATCACTAATATCCTCATTTAATTTTGCTATTTTTTCTTTTAACTTAGCAATACGGGAACGAATATTAGCGGGCTCTTCTTTATTTAGAATATCGCCAAGAGTCATCTCGGATTGATTGAGCTGACCAGATTGTGTTGTTAAACCAGACTGAAAAGCGATTATTTGGTCCACTAGCAATTCTGTTGAAGTAAGGTTGCCATCGACAAAATTAATAAAGGTGTTAAGAAATGCAATGGTAGTTTGACGGTTTTGTTCAGCAGCTTTTAAATCTCCACTTAGAGATGCGTTCTGTAAGCTAGTTAACCCATTGATAAAAGGTTGAATTAACGCCAAATGAATATCCGAATAATTTGCTAATTTTGTAGCAAGATTAATCGCATCAGGATAAATTTTACGGTTCCAGCTTTCTCCTAGTGAATAGATAGACCCAAACGTTCCCATCAGAGAGATATAGTGATTATTCAATGGTGTGCTATTAGGATAGCGAGTTGCGCTTCTAAATGCAGCCTCACTATTTGGTAGGCCAACGGCCGACTCTGCAAATATTTGAATACTCTGCCACTTATCTTTCTCAAGTAAAAAACTATCCGAACCAACGTCAATAAATAGCGGAGCACCATCTAAGCCACCACCCAGTGTGTCGTACATGATTGGTGAAATTTCTGGGATCTTGCTATCGGCTATTGCAACTTGGCCAAAACCCAAAAGCTGTAACGATATAACAGTAGCAATTGCGGTTTTTTTTAATTTCATTAATTTCATTTTCTACTTCCTAAATTATATGATTATTTAATCGTTATCTTTTCATTTTTTACACTAATCGAGCTCTTTAGTTATCTCCTTATCGGAAAGTTAAATCTATCTGTGCAATAGGGCCTTTAAACTCTAAGCGCTAATAGAACCTGGGTGTAATCGAGAGTGAAATCGAATGAGAATGCATCAACTTGTTACAAGCTGTTCACCATTTGGAAACATTACGAGATTTATAAACATATATCTAGTGGGTATAATTTGATTTATCTAAAAATGGTACAGGAGGACAGTTTAATGGGACAAGCGGCATAAAAAAGAATTAACAAAACAAAAAATAACAATGAAAAAGGACTGATTTCAAGTAAAGGAGAAATTAAGGAAAGCTTATTTCAAAATGTAAAAATCGAATTATTCAAATACTGATGCTGGTTAGTATTAACCTATGAAATTACATTTCCGGCAATATGTTTAGTTTTCAAGCAAAGTAGAGTGCTGTTCATCTACAGTCAATTAGCTTTTTATTGCCAGTACAGTTATATGCAGGGGTACACATGTTAAGTTCTGATTATGGGACTTTAGTAAATTCAACCCCGTTAGCGCCGAAAATAGCGGCTTATAATAAATTTATTCTCTAACCTGAACTCTGGTTAAGGTATTTACTAACACATTGAATTATAGTGATATTTAAATTTATTTTCTCTAGCCAGAGATTTTCAGTGAAAGCAAGGCGAATTTACGCGTCAATAGCGGGCCCATTGCAAATAAATTCAACGCAGTTAGCGCTGAAAATAGCTGCTTGAGATAGATTTATTATCCAGAGTTCAGATTATTTATCTTTCGAGGTTAAAGCTACAGCTGTGTTTAACATTAACCTTCTAACGGCCGGCCTTTGTTACGCTTACCGAGTAAATACGCATCACGAAATTTGATGAAATGCTGCTCTAACTTTGTTGATGCATCCATTTCGCCAGCAAGCGCTAGCACCATAATAGCGACTTCGGCAGTGCCTAATTGATGCGCATGAGGCGCAACTCTTAGACGATAATCAGATAGTTTCTCAGCAGTAACAGAAAGCACAGGTAGGTTATCTAAGTACGGGCTTTTACGAATCATTTTTTTAGCTTCACGCCATGTACCGTCTAAAAATATAAATAGCGGCTTTTTACCTGATTCAATATTAACCTCTGTAATGGCTCTACCTTCTTCTACATCCTCAGCGGGAAAAACCACCATCGGCTGATACTGAGGATCGTTTATTAAGGCCAAAAGCGCTGGATTAGGATCTGTTCTATCCCATCTAAAAGCGTGGTTATTTGGTACTATCTCAGCAATTAAACGCCCTGTATTTGAAGGTTTAAAGCTTTCATTGTGATACATTAATAAGCACACAGCAGCCTCACAATCGGCATGTTCAACACCTTTACAAATACAGTAGTGCTTCGCTATTAAGCATTGCTCACAGCGATCTAATTTACCGCCTCGAGCATTAAACTCGCGACGGGATTCACTTATTTGTTGAGCGCGTAATGCTAAAACTGAGTTTTTCACTGTATTTACCTTCAATTAATTAAGCGCGCATTGTAACGACTTCTTGTTATTTAATCTTATATTTATCTAGGTTAAAAATAGACATAAAAAACCCAACCGAAGTTGGGTTTTTCAAGCAAATACTAAAAAGTTAAATTACTTCTTCTTTTTAACTGCTTTTTTGTTTGGTAAGTCAGTGATTGAACCTTCAAAAATTTCAGCTGCAAGGCCGATTGATTCGTTCAATGTAGGGTGAGCATGAATAGTAAGCGCTAAGTCTTCACCATCTGCACCCATTTCAATACCTAGACCGATTTCGCCAAGCATTTCGCCCGCGTTAATACCAATCATAGCACCGCCGATTATACGGCCACTTTCTTTATCAAAAATAAGTTTAGTAGAACCTTCAGTACGAGATGATGCAATAGCACGACCAGAAGCTGCCCATGGGAATACCGCAGTTTCAATGCTCAAGCCTTGCTCTTTTGCTTCTTTCTCAGTAACACCTACCCAAGCGATTTCTGGGTCTGTATACGCAATTGAAGGAATACATTTAGGGTCGAAGAAATGCTTCTGACCAGAAATAACTTCTGCAGCAACATGGCCTTCATGAACCGCTTTATGCGCAAGCATAGGTTGACCAACTAAGTCACCAATTGCAAAAATATGGCTTACGTTAGTACGTAATTGCTTATCAACATTAATAAAGCCACGCTCATCAACATTTACGCCCGCTTTTTCAGCATCAAGTAAGTTACCGTTTGGAGTACGGCCAACTGCAACAAGTACTTTGTCGTAACGTACCGGTTCTGCTGGTGCGTTTTTACCTTCAAATGTTACGTATAAGCCGTCTTTTTTAGCTTCAACGCCAACAACTTTTGTTGAAAGCATTACGTTGAATTTTTTGCTTACGTATTTTTGGTAAATTTTGATAATGTCTTTATCAGCCGCTGGTACTAATTGATCAGCAAATTCTACAACATCAATTGCAGAACCTAGTGCACGATAAACCGTGCCCATTTCAAGACCTATAATACCACCACCTAAAACAAGTAGTTTTTCTGGTACGTCTTTAAGTTCTAATGCACCAGTTGAATCAATTACACGGTCATCTTGTGGGATGAAAGGTAAGTTAACCGGTTTAGAGCCAGCCGCAATAATCGCGTTATCAAACGTGATAGTTGTAGCGCCGTCTGCGCCTTCAACAACTAAAGTATTGCTGCCAGTGAATTTGCCGTAACCAGATACGACTTTCACTTTGCGCATTTTAGCCATGCCCTCTAGTCCACCAGTTAACTGGCCAACGACAGAATCTTTCCAAGTACGAACTTGGTCTAAATCTATTTTTGGTGCGCCAAAAGTAACACCATGAGATGACATTTCAGCCGCATCATCAATCACTTTAGCTACGTGTAAAAGTGCTTTTGAAGGAATACAACCAACATTAAGACATACGCCGCCTAATGTTTCACGAGATTCTACTAATGTAACTTCCAAGCCCAAGTCAGCAGCACGGAAAGCCGCAGAATAACCACCAGGACCACCGCCTAGTACAACAACTTGAGTTTTTAATTCGTTGCTCATGCTTTTACCTTAATCGTTTGAACGGGACATTGCCCTAAAATTTAACTGCCATGTTTCTGCAAGGCAGAAAATCAGAGCAATTCACAAATAGTGCAAAGATTGTATCATTGCATATAGTAAAAATCCCAGCTAAAAACAACTGGCTGGGATTTGATTTTATTTAATTGCGTACACCAATTTTATTAAATTGGTTACATCACTAACTGACGAATATCACTCATGTAGCTTGCAAGCGTTACAGTAAAGCGTGCTGCTAATGCGCCGTCAATAACCCTATGATCGTATGACATAGACAGCGGAACCATTAGCTTAGGTTCAAACTCTTTACCATTCCATTTAGGTTTCATCTCAGATTTAGATACACCTAAAATAGCCACTTCTGGTGCATTAACAATCGGCGTAAATGCCGTTCCGCCAATACCGCCTAGGCTAGAAATAGTAAAACAGCCACCTTGCATATCAGACGATGTAAGCTTACCGTCACGTGCTTTAACAGATACTTCCATTAATTCACGCGATAGCTCAATAATGCCTTTTTTATCAACATCTTTAAACACTGGTACAACTAAACCATTTGGCGTATCAACTGCAACACCAATGTTAATGTACTTTTTAAGGATTAAGCTTTCGCCGTCGTTAGACAGTGAAGAGTTAAACGTTGGGAAATCTGCAAGTGCTTTAGCCGCTGCTTTCATCACAAACACAAGTGGTGTGATTTTAACGCCCAGCTTTTTCTTCTCGCTAAGTGCATTTTGCTCTTTGCGGAATACTTCAAGACTTGTGATGTCAGCTTCGTCAAACTGTGTAACGTGTGGGATTTGTACCCAGTTACGGTGTAAGTTTTTGCCTGATAGCTTTTGAATGCGAGATAGTTTTTTCTCTTCAATTTCACCAAACTTAGCAAAATCGACTTTAGGCCATGGAATTAAACCAAGCTCACTACCACCAGCATTACTACCTGCTGATAGTTGACCAGATTCAACTTGCTTAACTAATGTTTTAACATAGTTTTGCACGTCTTCTTTAACCACTCGATTTTTACGACCAGTGCCTTTAACGTTAGCTAGGTTAATACCAAACTCACGCGCTAAACGGCGAACAACTGGCGATGCATGAGCATACGCGCTGTTTTCTGTGAAGCTTTCATTACCTGCTTTTGCAGGTGCTGCTTGAGCCGGTGCCGACTCAGTTTTAGCCGCTGCTGCAGGTGCTGATTTTTCAGCGGGTGCAGATGCTGCTGGCGCACTGCCTGCAACTTCAAATACAAAAATCAATGAACCAGTCGATACTTTATCGCCTGCGGCTACTTTAATTTCTTTAACTGTACCTGCAAATGGAGCTGGTACTTCCATTGCCGCTTTGTCGCCTTCAACATTCAAGATTGATTGATCTTCTTCAACCGTATCACCAACTGCAACCATAATTTCAGTTACTTCAACTTCATCGCCACCAATATCAGGTACATTCACTTCTTTAGTACTTGGTGCTGCGTTTTCTGTTGAGTTAGCTGCTGGCGCTTCTACAGGAGCCGACTCTTTAGCTGGTGCCGCAGGTTCACTTCCTGCTACTTCAAAAACAAACACAAGTGAGCCTGTTTTTACTTTGTCGCCAGCGGCCACTTTAATTTCTTTAACTGTTCCAGCAAACGGCGCTGGCACTTCCATTGCGGCTTTGTCGCCTTCAACGTTTAAGATAGATTGCTCTTCTGAAACGGTGTCGCCAACAGCAACCATGATTTCAGTTACTTCAACTTCGTCATCGCCAATATCTGGTACTGTTACTTCTTTAGTTGAAGAACCTGTAGAAGCAGCAGGTGCTGCCTCTTCAGATTTAGCTGGAGCAGCGGCTGATGCTTTAGTCGAGCCAGTGCTTTCACTCTCGCCTTCAAACAAAAAGACTAAAGAGCCAGTTGTTACTGTATCACCAACGTTTACTTTAATCTCTTTCACAGTCCCCGCTTGCGCAGCAGGCACTTCCATTGAGGCTTTATCGCCTTCAACCGTTAGTAATGATTGGTCAACATCTACTTTATCGCCAATACTTACTAGAATTTCGGTTACTTCAACTTCATCGCCACCGATATCTGGTACTTTAATTTCAATACTCATTGCAAACCTCTTATGCGTACAGTGGGTTAAGTTTGTTAGTGTCGATGTTGAACTTTTTAAGCGCATCAACAACTACTGACTTCTCAACTTCACCGCGTTTAGCAAGTTCAGATAACGTAGCAACAACAACGTAGCTTGCGTTAACTTCAAAGTGACGACGTAGGTTTTCACGGCTATCAGAGCGGCCGTAACCATCAGTACCCAACACTTTGTAGTTGCTGCTTGGAATAAATGAACGCGCTTGCTCTGCGTAGTTTTTCATATAATCCGTTGCTGCAACAGTCACAGAGTCGTTTAATACGCTTGTGATGTACGCTGTTTTTTGCTCACTTTCAGGATTAAGCATGTTGAAACGTTCAACATCTTGCCCATCACGTGTTAACTCGTTGAACGACGTTACAGAGAACACGTCAGACGCAATGCCATACTCTTCGCTTAGAATCGTAGCGGCTTTACGTACTTCAGTCATAATAGTACCTGAGCTTAATAACTGTACATTGGCTTTTTTACCCGCGTAGCTTTCAAGCTTGTAAATACCTTTACGAATACCTTCTTCAGCACCTTCTGGCATAGCAGGTTGTGCATAGTTTTCGTTCATTAGCGTTAAGTAGTAGTAAATATTTTCTTGATCTTCACCGTACATACGACGAATACCATCTTGGATGATAACCGCAACTTCATACGCATAGGTTGGATCGTAAGAGATACAGTTAGGCACAGTGTTAGCAAGAATATGGCTGTGACCATCTTCGTGCTGTAAACCTTCGCCATTTAGCGTTGTTCGACCGGCTGTAGCACCTAATAAGAAACCACGTGCTTGTTGGTCACCTGCCATCCATGCCATGTCGCCAACACGTTGGAAACCAAACATTGAATAGTAGATGTAGAATGGGATCATTGGTAAATCGTTAGTGCTGTATGATGTTGCAGCAGCAACCCATGACGACATTGCACCTAACTCATTGATACCTTCTTGCAGTACTTGACCTGATGTAGCTTCTTTATAGTAAGAAACGATATCACGATCTTGTGGTGTATAGTTTTGGCCATGCGGGTTATAAATACCGATTTGACGGAATAAACCTTCCATACCAAACGTACGCGCTTCGTCAGCAATAATTGGTACGATATTTTTACCAATGCCTTTATCTTTTAATAAGATATTAAGTGCACGCACAAAGCCCATCGTGGTAGAAATATCACGTTTTTGCTCATCAAGTAATGGCTTAAATGCTTCTACTTCTGGTAGCTGTAACTTTTCAGTAAAGTTAGGAATACGTTTTGGCGTGTAACCTTTCAATGCATCACGGCGAGCATGTAGGTATTTGTACTCTGGCGAACCTTCTTCAAGTTCTAAATAAGGTAGCTCTGCAAGTTGCTCTTCAGACACTAAATCATCTAAACCTAAGCGTGAACGTAAATGTGCCACATGTGACATGTCCATTTTTTTCACTTGGTGCGCAATATTCTTACCTTCAGCCGCTTCACCCATGCCGTAACCTTTTACAGTTTTAGCAAGGATAACCGTTGGACGATCATTTGTTTGCTCAGCTTTTTTAAATGCAGCGTATAATTTTGATGGTTCATGACCACCACGCTTAAGAGCAAAAATCTCGTCGTCTGTCATGTCAGCAACAAGTGCCGCTGTTTCAGGATAACGACCAAAGAAATGTTCACGTACGTACGCGCCATTTTTAGCTTTGTATGTTTGATAATCACCATCGATGGTTTCGTTCATCAATTGTAGTAACTTACCGGTAGTATCTTTAGCAAGTAAGATATCCCAACCGCTGCCCCATACTACTTTAATGACGTTCCAGCCAGCGCCTTTAAATAAGCCTTCAAGCTCTTGGATGATTTTACCGTTACCCATTACTGGGCCATCTAAACGCTGTAAATTACAGTTAATTAGGTAACACAGATTATCTAGCTTTTCACGCGCAGCGAAAGAAATAGCACCACGTGATTCTGGCTCGTCCATTTCGCCATCACCTAAAAACGCATATACACGTTGATTTTTAGTGTCTTTCAAGCCGCGGCCATCTAAGTACTTTAAGAATCGCGCTTGATAAATAGACGCGATTGGACCTAGGCCCATTGATACTGTAGGGAATTGCCAAAATTCAGGCATTAATTTAGGGTGTGGGTAAGACGGTATGCCTTCACCATCAACTTCTTGACGGAAGTTATCAAGCTGTGCAGCTGATAAACGCCCTTCAACAAATGCACGCGCATAAATACCTGGAGAAATGTGACCTTGATAATAAACTAAGTCACCACCGTCTACGTCATTTGGTGCTTTAAAGAAGTGGTTAAAACACACTTCATAAAATGCAGCAGATGATTGGTAAGACGCCATATGGCCGCCTAAGTCGAGATCTTTTTTAGATGCACGTAGAACGATCATAATCGCGTTCCAACGTATAATTGAACGAATACGACGTTCAAGATTTACATCACCTGGGTAAGCAGGCTCTTGATCTACAGGAATAGTATTAACGTAGTTCGTGGTAATACCCGTTGGCATATCAACGCCGTCTAAACGGGCTTGCTCTAATACTTGCTCAAGTAAAAACTGAGCTCGTTCAACACCTTCTTCGCGCACAACTGATTCAAGAGCTTGTAACCACTCTTGTGTTTCTAGCGCGTCTACGTCAATTTTATTGACTTCAGACATATGGAGGTTTCCTTATGTGTAAAATACGAATATTGTTAATTTAATCTCACTACTACTTGATTTAGTGTGTTCAAAGTAGTCGCGTATTAACTTAATTTTGTTTGGTGCGTCTTAAACTACGTTCAATTCGCGAATGTTCTTTGCCTGCTTCAAGCAATGCTTCTTCAATAAATGCTAAGTGCGCATTACTTGCTAAACGGGCTTGTTCTGGATTACCGTCAATAACGGCATCCATTAATAAACGCCTGTGCTGGGCTAACTGACTGCTAATATCTGACTTTTTCAATAAAACAGTTAAATTTTGCAATACGTTTTGCTCAAGCAGCGCTTTCATACCTCTAACTAAATGCAATAACACCACGTTATGCGAAGCTTCTGCCACGCTAAAGTGAAATTCATTAATCGCTTTTGCTTTTTGCTGTAAATCATCATTAACTAGGGCAATTTCATCAAAGCTTTGTTTTACTTTGCTAAAATCGGTGCTGGTCCCGCGCAGTGCTGCGTAATAAGCTGCAATCCCTTCTAATGCATGACGAAATTCAAGTAAATCAAACTGCGATTCAGGATGCTTACTAATCAAATCAAACAATGGATCAGTAAGGCCTTCTTCTAGCTGATTTTTTACAAACGTGCCACCACCTTGGCGACGCGTCACTAAACCTTTTGCTTCTAATTTTTGAATCGCCTCACGCAGCGATGGGCGAGACACTTCAAACTGCTTTGCTAGTTCACGCTCTGGTGGCAACTTTTCACCTGGTGCTAATGAGCCTTCAAGAATCATGTTCTCTAGTTGCTGTAAAATAACATCAGATAATTTTGCTGCTTTAATCTTTAAAGACATGAATCAACGTCCGCGTTGTATTAATACCAAGAGCCCATAAAATAAGGCTTTAAGAGGTATGACTTACCCAGAAGGTAAATTGGTCATACCAAAATTTGACAATAAGGTATCAAAAAGCCTAATAGCTGTCAATTTACACAACATTTGAGTAATAGCAGTAGCGTAACGCATTTTGAACGAAGGTCAAACAATACACAATTTGATACAAAAAGAGAACGTTAACAAGATGAAAAGCAATTGGTCTGACCAGATGAGTTTAGAGTTTTCACTCTATTTTATTGTGTTTGAAAATTATAAAAAGATAAAGCACCTCACATTGCATAAGGTGCTTTATTAAGAAGGTATTAACTTAAGACAGCCCACCAAATAATGTAAGCAACGCTATAAGGACTAAATAAAATAATACATTGCGCTTAACAAGCTTAATCATACAAGTGGCTTCGTAGGTACAGCCGTAATAGCGTTTTTCTACTTGTTCAGCGGCTAATGCTGTGCAAGTGACGACCTTGCGATTAGGGCTGGAAAAATCAAGCGCATAACGCAGCCAACAACTTGTACCCTTATTAAAGTTTCCTATCACTAAATAACCAAAACTCGTTATACGCGCTGGTAACCAATCAAGCCAAAATAACAATTTATGTACTAACTTAAAGTGTTTGGCAAAAATCACCTTATGATCTTCTCTGACAAGATCTGCAAAAGTACGTACTAACGCATACAAAACAGCGCCTGGCGCACCTAAAATAACAAACCAAAAAATAACCGCGCAGTAAAATCTAAAATTAACCCACGCTAATGTTTGCCCAAAGGTTTCGCCGTTATCTTGATCCTCAGTACGCTTTTGCCCAATTTGCAACGCATATAACGATGCTGCTGTACCATCATCTCGCGTTAAAGCATTTAAGTATGATTTATATAACGCACGTTGTTTTGCACAACCAAAACACACTAAAAGCACGGCAACATTAATACCCAAGTGCCACAACACAAAGTCAGATAAGCAATAAATAAACGCCATCGCAATAACAGGAAGCCCAAGCCAAATTAAAAATCCAATACCTGAGGCAAATAAACCTTTCGCTGCGAGTAATTTAGTCGAGCGTTTTAAATAACCATTCGCGTAATAACTTATTTGCCAATAACTTGAGCGAGCCCCTAAACGCTCAAGTATTAATGCTATTATTATAGAAACCAAAATCATTGTAGTTACTCTCTTAGCTTGATTGCTCAAGCATATTAAAAAACAATCGCCAATCAAAGCTATCGCCAGGGTCGGTTTTGCGGCCCGGTGCTATATCGCAGTGCCCCACAATACGTGAAGGTGTTATTTTAGGATAACGTTGCATTATAGATTGCACCACACTCGTTAACACTTTGTACTGCGCTAAAGTATAAGCAGTGGTATCCGTGCCTTCTAGCTCAATGCCAATACTAAAATTATTACACGCTGTTTGCCCTGCAAATTCAGATAAACCAGCATGCCACGCTCGCTTAGAAAAAGGTACATATTGTAAAATTTCGCCAGTACGCTTAATAAAACAATGTGCTGATACCCTAACTCCCTCTAAATCAGCAAAGCTGTTATGAGCATTACAGTTAAGTGATCCCATAAATAAATCATCCACAAAAGGCGTACCAAACTGCCCTGCGGGTAGCGATATATTATGGATAACCAACAATGAAATATCGGTATTATCTGGACGCTCATCAAAATGCGTACAACTACGCTGGAGCGTGTTACTCATCACACCATTTAAATCTATTTTCATGACACGTTTATTGTATTAATACCAAAAATATATAGCACTGATGCTAAAGGATTTATAAAAAAAATGATAGCGAGTAACGTCCAATGCTAAGTTTTTTGGTATCAATGCTCAATAACCTGAACTCTAACTAATAAATCTATCTCAAACTGCTATTCTCAGCGTTAACTACGTTAGTAAATCTCTTAACCAGAATTCAGGTTAAATAAGGAAAAACCATCTCTAAACTGATCTTGTTTGTAGTCGAGCATTAAAAGCTAAGCGCTTCTCTTTCATCGACAAACATAGTAAAATTTGCTTAATTTATTAACGCTTATGAGCTTTACTATGTCTATTTCGCACACTCTCATCACTCAACTAGTCACTTTGGCTCTCGACGAAGATTTAAATTATCAAACTGCGCAAGAGGGTGATATTACCGCGCAACTGATCCCACAAAACGAGCAAGCAAGCGCTAAAGTAATAACACGTGAAGACTGCATATTTTGCGGTAAAGACATTATCCTTGAAGTATTTAAACAAGTAGATCCAACAGTTAACGTAACTGTGCTTATAAATGATGGTGATACCGTGAAAGCTAATAGCACTTTATTTACGGCCTCCGGTTCAGCCCGCTCAATATTAACGGCTGAGCGTACCGCGCTTAACTTTGTACAAACATTATCTGGCACAGCCACAACAACGGCCCATTACGTAAAAGAGTTAAGTGGCACCACAACACAATTACTCGATACCCGTAAAACCATACCGGGCCTGCGCGCATTACAAAAATACGCAGTAAAATGTGGCGGCGGAGCAAATCATCGCATTGGCTTATTTGATGCATTCTTAATTAAAGAAAACCACATCGCAGCCTGTGGCACAATTGACAAAGCCGTTACTCAAGCAAAATTAAATCACCCAAATAAACCAATTGAAGTAGAAGTTGAATCACTTAATGAGCTAGATCAAGCCATTAATGCTGGCGCTGATATTATAATGCTGGATAACTTTAGTGTTGAACAAATTAAGCAAGCCGTTGTTTTAACTAATAAACGCGCAAAGCTTGAAGTTTCAGGCAATATGACTCTACAAACGCTTAAAACCTACTCACAAGCGGGTGTTGATTTTATATCAAGCGGAGCACTAACAAAAAATTTACAATCAATCGATTTATCTATGCGTTTCGACTGAAAATAATACAAAAATAAAACTTAAACCTCGCTAATTCATTGACAGAATATGAAAAAAAGCATTTAATAACCCAAAAGGATTACTTTGTAACAATTTGTTAAATAAAGTATCCTTTTTTAGCTTTACAACGATGCTAAATAGTAAAAAACAGTGATAGAATTACACCGGTGTATTACTTACACTTTAAAAGCAATACTAAGTAACAGAGGTGCACCAAGTAAAAAGCAGCTTGTTATTAACGTTGTAAAAACGAAAGTCACTAAACTGTTTATTTTATGTCTATACTCTGAGCTGTTAGTTGTTATACCAATCCGCTTATATATGGGGTCTATTTAACGTTAAGAAAATTACGCTAGAACTAGGCAAAAATTTTGTATCTAGTTGTTCTAAATAAAAAATTTTTAACGACGTTATAGTGCAATTTAATTCGTTAAATTGATCAAAGATTTATGCAGTTTGGTATTCCTAGCATATAAAGGAGTGAGTGTTTAGTTAATCGTTTAATAGCTTGTATATAATGAATTCGTATTTAGCTTTTGTGTTTAAACCTAAGCTAAAAATGCAGTAAAATTTACTTTAAATAAAACGGTAAATAAATCAATTAAGTTAAGCGGCTTGCCACTTACATGATTGAACATACAAAAATCTATCCTTTAGGAGAGGAAACATGAAAACAATGACTCAAAAACAACAGGGTTTCACCCTAATAGAATTAATGATTGTTATCGCAATCATCGGTATTCTTGCTGCTATCGCTTTACCGCAATATCAAACTTACACTAAAAAAGCACGCTTCTCTGAGGTTGTACTTGCTGCATCATCAGCTAAGGGTTTAATTGATGTTTGTTACCAAACTCGCGGGGAAGGTGATTTAGAGAACTGTGATACAGCGGCTAAAATTGGTTTAGATGCAGATGGGGCTGCAGCTGGTACACAAGTGAAATCAGTTGCTATAACAATAAAGACAGCTGCTGTTACCGCAACCGGCGAGAGTACGGTTGATGACTCTACATACATACTAACACCATCGCCTGCAGGAACAGCTGCAGCACCGCTAGGAACATTGACTTGGGTCCAAACAGGCTCATGTATATCTAACGGCATTTGTTAATAGCTAGCTAATGAGAATAGCCAGAGGCTTTTCTCTAGTAGAGCTAATGATAGTTATCACTATTATAGGGGTATTATTATCATTAGCTCTCCCTACCTATAACAATCACTTTAAACGCTCTAAATTTACCGAGGTTGTTCTTGCTTCTAACGCACTTCAACGCCAAGTAGAAATTTGCTTTTATATCAAACACTCCCTTAGTGAATGTGATTCATTTGAAAAAACAAGTTCTAAAAAATCAGACTTTATAGCACCTAACTACATATCAGACATAGAAATATCTAACTCATCCGGCACTTATCAAATAAAATCTACTGCGGCTAGCGAAGCATCTATATCAAGCTCAGGGGATACTTATATCATTACAGCGATAGTAAATTCCAATCAGCTATTATGGCAGCTATCGTCTCTTAGTACCTGTATTAATGAAGGGACTTGTTAAAAACTAATTCTTTATTTTCTTTTGTCACATTCACAACACCTTTTTTAGTAATAATCTCGCATGTTTTTTCACATTCAGCTTCAAAACTAGATTGTTCAAAAAACTCGTACATCTCAACTGGTGAAACTGATTTTTTAAGTAACTCATTATAAATTATTCTTTTTTTACTACCAACAGCTGGTTCTTTAAAAGTATAAAAATTTTCTAATTTTCTACTTTTTCTTGAATCACCTTTAGTGACAGCAAAATATGAACCTTGCCACTTTATTATGTATTCAAGCCTTTGACTATCGACTTGAATAATGCCATAAGCTAATGAACTCAATTGAAGCAATAAAATTACAAATATATTTATTATATTTTCTTTAAAAAGCTTTACCGGTGAGAGCAGCCAAAAACTAAGGATTGGCCCTAATATTAAATCCAAAGATAGTATAATTAATGTTAGCTCTACCAAATCGGTTAATAAGTAGCGTCCAGCAAAAAACCAATTATTAAAAATATGCAAACTAAGTATTGATAGAAAAATAGCACCTAAAACAAAGTGCATTAAAGCCCATTTTAGTTTTATACGAAATTTTTGAGTGTTCATTTTCAAAACCTACCAGTGAATTAATACCTAAAAGTAATAGCATCAATTGTTTAAGTTCAAATTTATGGCTATTATACATTACAAAGCTTATACCTATATGGTGCAGCAGCAGGATAACAGCATGGCAAAAAAAAAAGAAAGCAAAGGACTCGATACTTTCCAATGGATCGGTGTTAGCGCCCGAGGAAAACGTCTTGAAGGAGAGCTTACTGGGAATAGCATTGCTTTGGTTAAAGCACAGCTGCGCAAGCAAGGGATTACCCCCTCAAAAGTTAAACGCAAACCAAAACCTTTATTTGGTATACGTACTCAAAAAATAACCCCAAAAGATATAGCATTAGTAACTCGGCAAATTGCCACCATGCTTATGGCAGGCGTCCCCCTTATACAATCGATAGAAATGATAGCCTCTGGCGCAACTAATAAGAGTGTAAGTAAGCTAATGGAAGCGATTGCGGGTGACGTAAAAGCCGGCCAACCTCTGTCTACTGCACTTAGAAAATACCCACGTTATTTTGATGATTTATATTGCGATTTAGTAGAGTCGGGCGAGCAATCGGGCGCACTTGATAAAATATTTGATCGCGTTGCTATTTATAAAGAAAAATCTGAAGCGCTTAAATCCAAAATTAAAAAAGCCATGTTTTATCCTATCGCGGTATTAGTGGTGGCACTTATTGTTACTTCTATTTTGCTCATATTTGTAGTCCCGCAATTTCAGGATATTTTTGCTGGTTTTGGTGCTGAGCTGCCTGCATTTACTTTATTTGTGATTGCTATCTCTGAATTTATGCAAGAATATTGGTGGATGGCATTAGTAATAATAGTAGCCGCTGGGTGGATTTTTAAAGAAGCCAAACTTAAAAGCCTAAAACTGCGTGATGCCAACGATAGGATTATATTAAAGCTACCTGTAATAGGCATGATTTTAAATAAAGCGGCCGTTGCGCGTTACGCGCGCACACTTTCTACCACGTTTGCAGCTGGTGTACCGTTAATTGAGGCTCTTGATTCTGCGGCGGGTGCTTCAGGTAATGCGGTATATCGCTATGCTATTTTAGATATAAAAGCAGAGGTTGCCTCTGGTAACCAGATGAACTGGGCTATGCGCAATTCAAAAATATTCCCCGATATGGTAATCCAAATGGTTGCTATTGGTGAAGAGTCTGGCGCACTTGATGATATGCTGGCCAAAGTAGCCACTATTTATGAGCAAGAAGTAGATGATGCAGTTGATGGCTTATCTAGCTTATTAGAACCATTAATTATGGCTGTACTCGGTGTGCTGGTCGGTGGTTTAATTGTTGCTATGTACCTTCCTATTTTCCAACTTGGTTCTGTTATTTAATTATTTGGTTTTTTATATGCAAAGTATTATAGAAGTAATGCAAAGCCAATTGTGGTTTTACTTAACCACCATTGGTTTAGTTAGTTTATGTGTAGGTAGCTTTTTAAATGTGGTCATTTATCGGCTGCCCTTAATGATGCAAAAAGAATGGCAAAGTGAATGCCGTATTTTATTAGAGGATGACCTTAAAAATAGCGCACCTTTAAATACCACGCCATTTAATTTAGTAAAACCCAACTCAACCTGCCCGCACTGTAAAACCGCCATTAAACCTTGGCAAAACATCCCAATTATTAGTTGGCTCGCATTAAAAGGAAAATGCGCAAGTTGTCAAAATACGATAGCCGCACGCTACCCACTTGTTGAAGCCATTACCGCGCTATTGAGCTTAGCTGTTGCATATACTGTGGGTGCTAATGAACAAGCATTACTCTACATTTTAATTACGTGGGCATTAGTTGCATTAACATTCATTGATATTGATCACATGCTCTTACCCGACCAGCTTACATTACCGCTTGTGTGGCTTGCCTTAATAGCATCTGTAATGGGCTATACCATATCACCCAGCGATGCCATTATTGGTGCGGCCTGCGGTTATTTAAGCTTATGGAGTGTATTTTGGTTATTTAAGTTACTTACCGGTAAGGAAGGTATGGGCTACGGCGATTTTAAATTACTTGCCGTGTTTGGTGCCCTACTTGGTTGGCAATCACTGCTCACGATTATATTACTCTCAAGCGTAGTCGGTGCCATTATTGGTATTACATTATTAAGTATTCAAGGAAAAGACAAAGCCACCCCCATTCCTTTTGGCCCTTACTTGGCAATCGCAGGTTGGATCACTATGCTTTGGGGCAACCAACTGCAAACTATGTATTTAAATTTAGTTGGTTACTAAAATGAATAAGCAAACAGGTGAAAAAAATACCAAAAGCCCAAATTGGGTATTAGGTTTAACAGGTGGTATTGGCTGCGGTAAAACAGCTATCAGTAATATGTTTGAGGAGCTTGGGATAACAATTATTGATGCCGATATAGTCGCTCGCCAAGTGGTAGAGCCCAACAGCACAGGTTTAAATGCAATAATTGCTCACTTTGGTGAAGAGATATTACTAAGCGATGGTACGTTAAACAGAAGTGCCTTGCGCACCCGTATTTTTACTAACCATACAGATAAAGAGTGGCTAAATAACTTACTTCACCCTCTGATCCGTAATAAAATACTCGCCGATTTAAATGCGGCCAGTAGTGCTTATGTCGTTTTAGTTGCACCATTGTTATTTGAAAATGGCCTTGATAAACAGTGCAATCGTACTCTCCTCATAGACGTACCTAAAAACATACAAGTAGAGCGAACCGTTAAACGCGACGGCGTGAGTCTTGATCAAGTAAATAGTATTATTGCCACGCAAATGTCTCGTGAAAATAAACAGCAAAAAGCGGACGACATTTTAAATAACGACCGCGATTTAGCACTCGTAAAGTTAGATCTTTTGTTACTTCATGATCATTACTTAAAATTAGTGTCAAAAAACACAACTTAAACGGTCATATATTACGGTTTCAGCTTATAAAATTAGCCTAGATTGTGAAGAGTGATGTAATCCCCTTCTTTTTTCTGATAAATTGTTAACATTGAAAGATTTAAACAGGTGCGCAATGAATATTAACTCACCGTTATTGAGAAAGTTTATTACCCTTGGTCGTATCGATGCAGATATGGTCAAAGAAAAACAACAAGAATTTACCTCAACAGCTGAGCTTATTTCTAAATGTGGTAAAATCGACAGTAAAGATTTAGCTGCACAATGCATCGATTTATTTCGCGTACCCTACTTCGATCTAAAAGATTTTGATCCTGCTAAAATTCCTGCAGAGCTGGTAAAAGAAAAACTTATTCGCAAGCATCATATTTTACCGCTGGTAAAAAAAGATAGAAAAGTTTACATCGCAGCCTCTGATCCAACCGACTATGGCGCATTTGAAAATTTTGAATTTAGCACTGGTTTGTCGTGTGAGATTGTTGTTGTTGATTATATTCAGCTTAATAATAAAATTGAGCAATTACTCGATGCAGCGGGAAGTTTAAATTTAAGTGATGATGAATTTAAAGAATTTGCAGACTTAGACACCGAAGGTGTAAAAGACTCCGCACCAAAAGATGATGAAAAAGAAGATGCGCCGATCATTGTTTACATCAATAAAATTTTGATGGATGCAATTAAAAAAGGCGCGTCTGATCTACACTTTGAACCCTATGAACACAAATACCGCATCCGTTTTCGTATTGATGGCATTTTGCACGAAGTAGCAAGTCCGCCCAACACTCTTGCAACTAAACTTTCTGCGCGTATAAAAGTAATGGCACGCCTCGATATTGCTGAAAAACGTAAACCACAAGATGGCCGTATAAAACTAAAAATAACTGAACGAAAAAGTATCGACTTTCGTGTCAGTTCGATGCCAACGCTGTGGGGCGAAAAAATAGTAATGCGTATCCTTGATTCTTCAAGCGCTATGCTAGGCATTGATGTATTAGGTTACGAACCAGAACAAAAAAAATTATATATGGATGCACTTGCTCAACCTCAAGGTATGATTTTAGTAACAGGGCCAACCGGTTCTGGTAAAACAGTATCACTTTACACTGGTTTAAACATACTAAATAAACCAGAGCGCAACATTAGCACCGCAGAAGATCCGGTTGAAATTAACCTTGAAGGTATTAACCAAGTACAAATTAATATTAAAGCGGATATGACCTTTGCCAATGCATTACGCGCCTTTTTACGTCAAGATCCAGACGTGGTAATGGTGGGTGAAATACGTGATTTAGAAACCGCCGAAATATCTATTAAAGCGGCACAAACCGGCCACTTAGTATTATCAACCCTACATACTAATTCTGCACCGGAAACAATCACCCGTTTATTAAATATGGGTGTGCCAGCTTATAACGTAGCAAGCTCGATCAGCTTAATTATAGCCCAACGCCTAGCACGTCGTTTATGCCCTAAGTGTAAAACGCCTGAAATACTACCAAGCGAAGAACTCACTCGCCAAGGCTTTAGCGCACAACAAATAAGTGAAATGACACTTTATGCACCCAAAGGGTGTGATAGCTGCACTGATGGCTATAAAGGTCGTGTGGGTATTTACGAAGTTATGCAAATCACTCCTGAAATTGCCCAAATTATTATGCGCGGCGGCAACTCATTAGAAATAGCAGATGTCTCTCTTAAAGCTGGGTTTAATAATTTGCGTATATCTGGTATTCGTAAAGCCGCTGATGGTATGACCTCACTTGCTGAAATTAACCGTGTGACTAATTTTTAAAGACTCACCGTAATAATTATAAAGCTCTGAAGATATAATTTAGAATACTTAGAGACTCACATCTAAGTAACCTGAACTCAGGTTAAGAGATTTACGAACGTATTGAATCATGGTGATATTTAAATTTATTATTCTCTAGCCAGAGATTTTCAGTGAAAACAAGGCAAATTTACGCATCAATAGCGGGCCTATTGTAAGTAAATTCAACGTAGTTAGCGCTGAAAATAGCTGCTTGAGATAGATTTATTATCCAGAGTTCAGGTTAAGTAATGTAATATGCACCAAAAATTTGTAGAGAGTAATTTATGCCTACTGTTGTAAACTGCCCAACCTGTAAAACTAAAGTTGAATGGTCAGAGCAAAGTCCATTTCGCCCGTTTTGCTCAAAGCGCTGCCAGCTTATTGATCTCGGTGAGTGGTCGTTTGAAAATAATAAAATTTCTGCGCCAATCACCTCCGCAGATGAATTTAGCCAAGACATGATTGAAGATATTGAAGCCATGATGGCTAAAAATGAAGATGATTTTTTTAAATAATTTATCTCCATAATGCCCTAAAAACAAAAACCAGCATTACGCTGGTTTTTTGGGGCGTGCTGACCCTTCGTGATTGATTTTACAGCAGACTGTTTGGTATTTAGGCAAGACAGAGCCTATGTAGTGTGGTTATTCCCCATAAATAGGCGATAACGTAGTGTAAATGCCAAACATGCGCTACCCTTTGAGCTCGATCTAGGGACGATCAACTCTTTGTTGCTCGGTTTTTACTTAGCCCTGTATTTACAAAAAAGTAAAATTAACTTTTTTGTTTACGGTGCTTTTTACTCATACGCTTTTGCATTTTTTCAAATTTCTCGCGTTGCTCTGCATTTAAAACTTGCCATACCTGATGCTGAGTTTTTAATTTAATGAGTCCAACCTCTTCGCCTTTTTGATGGCGTTGCGCTAATAATTCTTTTGCTGCATTTTCGTCAAAGCTAACAGAAGCAAGTAATGCTTCTTTTTTTGCTCTGTTAGCCTCATGCTGCGCTTTTCGGGCTTCTTTATCAGTGCCTCTTAGCGTTTGCATTTGGGCTTTTTGAGCTTCAAAAATTGCTTTTAATTGGGTTTGTTGTTCATCGGTTAAATCAAGCTTATTAGCACCACGTTCAGAAAGTAAAAAATGCGCTTGAGAATGGCCTTGCTTGTGTCCGTCACTTTTAGCGATTACGCTACCTGCACCTAGAGTGGCAGTTGCAAGACCACAAACAAGTACTAATTTAGAAAGTGTATTTAATTTAGTCATAATCATACCTTAACGATGGGTTTAACTTATGGTTTAGTTCGGTTAGTTGTCACTGCTTAATCAGCTGAGTTAACTATACATCTTGCAATGCAAAGTAACGCAAAGCAGTGTAAAGGTTGTGTAAAGATTCACTTTCAGATAATTTTGCGCGTAAAATTACGCCATAAGTAACTCTAAGGGTTTGCAAATGAAACTATTAATGATTGATGACGATACGGGCCTTTGTGAGCTGTTAAGCGAGTATTTAAAGGCGCAGGGCTTTGAAATACAAAGCGTACACGATGGCGAGCAAGGCTTAAAGCTAGCTCAGGCGAACGACTACGCACTCATATTGCTTGATGTAATGCTACCGACTCTCGATGGCTTTGAAGTACTTAAACAGTTAAGACAAACCAAATTGACACCGGTGATTATGCTCACTGCAAAAGGCGAAGACTTCGATCGCATTTTTGGCTTAGAGCTAGGCGCCGATGATTATATTCCAAAACCTTTCAACCACCGTGAATTACTCGCCCGTGTTAAAGCAATTACGCGCCGTATTGAGCATATAAATAGTTTAAATATGACGGCCAGTAACAAAGTACTAATCAATGGTGTAATCGTTAATTATGCTGCCAGAGAAGCCTCTATAAACGAGCATGTGTTGTGCCTTACAGGCACCGAATATGAAATATTAGCGTTGCTCTGCAAAAATGCTGGTGACGTGGTGAGTAAAGAGCTGATTAGCGAAGAGGTGTTGGGTCGCCGCTTGGCGTCATTCGATCGCTCTATAGACATGCACGTTAGTAATATACGTAAAAAAATAGCTGAGTACATCCCTACAGAGCGAATTAAAACAATGCGAGGCACAGGCTATGTATTCATTCAAGGCGAGTAAGTCTGCTTTGTTTACTTATGTTAAAAACCCTAGACATTATTTATTTTTTAAAATATTTATATGGTTTTGGTTAACAATAATAGGCACGGTTACTGCACTCATTTTTTTAAGTAACATTACTGCAATCAATGCGGTAAGTAATGAGCCTTTGCACGGGCCTATGAAGAAAAACCTGCTTTACACAGCCAAAAACCTCGAGCGCTCGGTTATTAAACACAGGCGTTCGCTTAGTGAAACGCTCTCTCATCCTCGCCTATCCAAACGCAAATTATTATATTTAAACTCAGATCAACTTGAGGATTCATTGACGAGCAAACAAGTGCCGAGTGATGTAGATTTAAGCTTACTTAATTTCACTAAAAATATGGCTCCACAAGTTATTTTTACCGAAAAATACCAAGCTTTTGGACCTATAAAAATAACCCTGCCTGAAGGTGACTTTTATTTATACGAAATAGATATTAATCAGCAACAGCCGTTTTTTATTCGTTTAAAATTAATGCCTATTTGGATGAAAGTGTTTATTGCTATTTTTGCTTCTCTGATTTTAAGCTTTTTATTTAGTCGCAATTTAATTGCGCCAATTAACAGCTTAAAGAAAGCCGCGATTAAACTCTCCAATGGCGATTTAAGTGCGCGAGCTGCTATTTCAATAAACAGAAAAGACGAACTTGGCATACTTGGTCGTGACTTCAACAGCATGGCAAATCAATTGGAGCTACTTATTAGCTCTCAAAAACGCTTACTTGCCGATATATCCCATGAGTTGCGCTCGCCATTAACGCGTTTAAAAATGGCAACGGGCCTTGCTCAAATGCAAGCAAACGAAGCTAGTCAGTCGTATTTATTACGTATAGAAAAAGAAGCTAATCAGTTAGATAAAATGATTGCTGATGTGCTGCAAGTCTCTCGCTTAGAAGCAAAAAGCCAAGCGCTTTCATTACAAACCCAGTCACTACAAATTATTGTTGACCATGTGCTAAATGATGCACAATTTGAGGCCAAACAAAATAGTAAAAAATTACAAGTAAGTGGTGATGCACAAGTGAGCATTGACTGCGATGAAGCCCTTATTGCCAGCGCTCTTGAAAATTTGCTGCGTAACGCCATTAAATACGCAAATAGCACCATTAGCGTTACACTAAAGCACTGTGATGCAATTTATATAGAAATATGTGACGATGGCTCTGGTGTACCAGATGAGCAACTTAATAAACTTTGTGAGCCGTTTTTTAGGCAATCAGATGCCAGGGATCGTGTAAGTGGTGGTACTGGTTTAGGCTTAGCAATTGCAAAAAATGCGATTACCGCACACGGCGGTAGTTTAGTATTATCGAATAAAGATCAAGGCGGCTTGTGTGCTAATATCACCCTGCCGATAATTAAAGAGTAAACCATGTTTTATAGTAGTGAGCACGACCTGCAAAGTAATCAATTAACGATTAATAACTTTTATACCAAAACACTCATTAAAGCTTATTTAGAGACTCCTAGCGGGCAACTATTTTATGCCTATGCTTTGCCTAATAATGCACACACTGCAATTGTTATCAGCGCAGGACGTCTTGAAGGATTAGATAAATATAAAGAATTGTTGTGGGAGCTTTATAACAATAATTTTGCGGTGTTTATCGCCGATCATCAAGGGCAAGGTCGCTCTTACCGACAGCTAAAAAATAAACATAAAGGCCATGTTAACCAATTTAAAGATTACAGTGCTGATCTAAATTTATTTAATAAGCGGGTTGTAGATGCTCATTGGCAAGGGAGTAAGGTGTTGGTGAGCCATTCTATGGGTGGAGCCGTCGCGTTTGAGTATCTTGCACATTTTAAACACAATTTTAGTGGCGCATTTTTCTCAGCCCCTATGCTCGACATTTACACTAAAGGCATACCAAAACCTTTAGCTAAATTCGTTGCAAGTACAGCAACACAACTTGGCTTTAAAAACACTTATGCGCTAGGACAAACCGATTACACTGCCGATGAATTTGCGTTAAATACACTAACCAGTAGCCTTGAACGTTACGAGTTATTTAGAAAAACCTATCATGAAGAGCCGTTACTACAGCTTGGTGGTGTTACTTATGGCTGGTTAAATGCTACGTTTGCATTTATATCGTCGATGGATACATTAAACGTATCCATTCCGCTGTATATTGCCAGCGCGCAAAACGACGAGATAGTCGACAACAATGCACACTATAAATTGGCAAACCGGCACGACAACGCGGTATTAGAAAGCTTTACTGGCGCGAAGCACGAACTGTTCTTTGAACGTGATGAAATACGCAAACCTCTGCTTACAAGCTTGTATCAGTTTTGTGAGTCGGTGACGGCTTAACAATTACCGACAATGGATCGAGGTGGATTAAAATATCGACCTGTGACTCAAACTCTTTGGTTATCAATGCTTCAACTTCATCAGCTACATTATGTGCGCGAATTAAACTTAAGTTATCATCAAGCTCTAAATGCATTTGAATAAACTTAATTTTGCCGCCTTGGCGAGTACGAATACCATGTACACCATGCACATCAGTATGCGCCTTGGCTATGTCAAATATGCTTTGTTTTTCATCATCTGGCAGCTCTTTATCCATTAAGTGGTCGGCACTATCACGAGCAATATCCCAACTGTTATAAATTAAGTAGCCGGCTACACCAATTGCAAAGAGTGGATCGGCATACATCACCCCGTAATAAGCTAATAAAATAGCGAGTAACACAGCAGCATTTAAAATCAAATCGCCTTTGTAATGCACAGAATCGGCCTTAATTGCGATTGAGTCTGTATATTTAATCACTTTATTTTGTACAAATACGATAACTAAAGTACACGCAATGGCAAAAATACTTACCCAAACACCGAGAAGAGAATGGCTAAGAACAACGGGATTAAACAAGCGCTCAACACCATGAAATGCAAGTAAACAAGCGGAGCCAGCAATAAATGCAGCTTGCCCAAGCCCCGCTATGGCTTCGGCTTTGCCATGACCAAATCGATGGTCGTCATCAGCTGGGCGCAGCGCGTAGCCTAAAACCAAAAAGCTCATCGCCGTGGCCGTAATATCCATTAGTGAGTCGGTTAACGAGCCAAGCATTGACGCAGACCCCGATGCTAGCCATGCCCACGTTTTTGCAGCAATCATCAAACTAACCATGACCATGGTAACAATACTGGAAGTTTTAACCCAAAATTCGTAACTACGGTTATGCACGTTTTTATCCGCTAAATAGATGTATTCAATAATTTGAGTATATCATTTTTTTTGAGGGTTTCGTGTATACTGCACATCGTTAAACTTTAGATTATTGAAAAGGCTCACTATGCTGGATATCGTTTTATACCAACCTGAAATACCGCCTAATACGGGTAATATTATTCGCTTGTGCGCAAATACAGGTTATTCGCTGCACTTAATTGAACCGCTGGGCTTTGAGTGGGACGATAAACGTGTAAAACGTGCTGGCCTTGATTATCACGAGTTTAGCCATGTTCAGCGTCATGCCTCATTTGAAGATTACCTTGAAAAATGTAAACCTAAAAAAGTATATGCATGCACCACCAAAGGTAGCCAATTTCATCATCAAGCAAGTTACGAAGCGGGTGATTGCCTTGTATTTGGCCCTGAAACTCGTGGTCTTCCAGATGATATGATCCAAGCACTGCCAAATGAGCAACGTGTACGCATTCCTATGCAAGCCAATAGCCGCAGCATGAACCTATCAAATGCAGTCGCTGTATTTGTTTATGAATCGTGGCGTCAATTAGGCTTTCCTAACGCACAATAGTGCTTTAGATCCTTTATTACATTTAAGCCAAGGCATATCATAAGTAAAAATTAAAGCCCTTGGCTAAATCATCAATCTATTATTTCCTAAGCCCAAAGCTGGGCCAACAATAAAGAGTTGTTCAATACTATTTTTAATGAATATTAGTAGAACAATTCGTCCTACGAACTGAAGCAATTAACATTTAATCGTCCCTATAAAAACCCAAAGGGCAGCACATGTTTGGCATTTATGCTCCGTTATCGCCTATTTATGGGGAATAACCACACCACATAGGCTCTGCATTACCTAAAAACCAAACATACAGCTGCAAAGTCAAGAAAGCTCAACACGCCTAATATTCGCTAATTTTTTTCTTGTACGTTTCTCATAAATATAATTATTGAACTAAGCTCATTCTCATACAGTTATTTACTTATAGTTAAAACTCTATGGGAAAACTTTTTTATTATTCGTTACTTTTAGCCCACTCCGTTTGCGTCTGATTACTTATTTAATGGCGTTAGTCAAACTCAAGAATGTACAGATATAGAAGCAGATGCTTATATTGGCTATTACACAAGCTTAACCGGTTTAATTAATCTAGGTATTGATATTGCACAATAGACATACTCGGGTGATAAATTCAGTTCCCATTATGATTACATCAAAACTTATGCTAAATTCAATTTTTGCACTACTAACCTTAATTTTGGTACGCATGGGATGATTTTACTACAGAGGCTGGACGCACAATATTCCAATTAATAATGTATTCTCAATTAGCTTAAGTGCTGATTCTTTAAGCTTCGACGATAACTAGATGCATTGGGTATAACCGCAAATTATACATGGAGTGATTTGAATTTGGCTGCAGGCTATGAAGGTACAAATTTAGAAACATACGGCGATACAACTTTACTAATAACCGTTTCAAGAACATTTAATTTCTAAGGGTTTATACATGAAAATTACATTACTATTTATTTTTATTACTTTTTCTAATTTCGTCGCTGCTGAAACAGTGCATTTAACATCACTGGCTTGGCCACCTTATTCTGATAAATCATTAGAACAACAAGGCGCATCTGTAGCCGTTGCAAAAGCTGCATTTAAGGCTGAAGGGCATGAGCTTATTGTTGACTTCTATCCTTGGTCTCGTGCAGTAAATTCGGCCTTACAAGCAAATTCAAAATATGTTGGATACTTTCCAGAATATATGCACGAAACCAGTGATTTTATTTTTTCTGATGCAACTGGCACTGGTCCGCTCGGCCTTGTGCAAAATAGCGCTAAGCCAATAACCTTTTCATCGGTGAATGACCTTTCAGGTAAACGTATTGGTGTTGTACAAGATTATGTCAACACTAAGGAGCTTGATGACATGATAGCTTCTGGCACAATTAAAGGCGACGCAGCACCTTCTGATGTCCTAAACATTAAAAAAGTAGCTGCTGGACGAATTGATGCTGCGGTGATTGATGCCAATGTGCTTAAGTATTTACTAGCTACAGATAAGTCTTTAGCAGGAATAAAAAGTAAAGTAGCCATGAATACAACGTTATTAGAAGATAAAAAGCTATACATTGCCTTTAGAAATGATGCAGAAGGACAAAAATGGCAAACAATTTATAATCAAGGACTAGCAAAAATCGATGTTAATACCATTATGGCAAACTACCTTAAGTAAGGGGCTATTTTGACTCGTTCAATTTTATTTAGACTGGTTATTACTACATTAAGCGCAATGGTTTTTGTTTTACTTTGCTT
Organism: Pseudoalteromonas sp. Ld19; assembly: GCF_045064135.1. NCBI lineage: Bacteria > Pseudomonadati > Pseudomonadota > Gammaproteobacteria > Alteromonadales > Pseudoalteromonadaceae > Pseudoalteromonas > Pseudoalteromonas sp. Ld19. The sequence goes on from NZ_JBISHA010000022.1 coordinate 229,745, forward strand.
TGGTGTTTATGATTACACTGCACAAAGTAGCCAATTAAAACTAAAGCTTGATAATGAGATTAATCTGACAAAAGAACGCATTGGGCTATCACTGCCCAATGCGATGTGGAATTTTCAAGATGAACTAGCTAAAAAGTTAATCAATGCGGAAGTTGCATCTCAAAATATATCAAAAATCACTATATATGATACTAACGGACAACTTTTTGTTGAAACCGACGGGGCTGAAACACCGTCAATGGTACAAAATGAATTGTTTTATGATGATGCCGGAACGCAAAATAAAGTTGGCAAAATTAACCTTTATGTCGAATTTAGTCACATTGAAGCGGCACTGCTTGAGTTGGCTATATTTTCAATCATTAAAGTTTTACTCCTAGTGACTATTTTAGGCGCCGTTTTAGTTTATATTTTTAAAAAATTAGTTGCTCAACCTTTATCTGAAGTTGCTGAAAAAATGGCAACTATTGCCAATGGAGATGGTGATTTAACTCAACAAATAATTGTTCGCCGTAATGACGAAATAGGAAAACTTGCGGCTTCATTTAATCAGTTTGAACATAAAATAGCCGAGCTGATTAACGATGTTAAGCTTTCCGTTGAGGATTCGTTTAACGTTGCTGGTAGCATCTCTGATGTTAGCAGTGAAGGTTTTCGCTATTTGACAGAGCAGCAGTCGGAAACAGATCAAATTGCCACTGCAATTACACAAATGGCGTCATCGGCAGTAGAAATTGAAAGTAATGCTAAGTTGACGCTAAGCTCTGCTGAAACAGCAAATGTAGATGCTAAAAAGGTGCATGATGCCTTTTTAAGCTCAATTAACTCAATAGAGAGATTAGCTGCTCAACTCGATGAAGCATCAACGGTTATAGGTAGCCTTGAAGATAGCGTGCAGGGCATTGTATCTATGCTAGATGTTATTCAGGCAATAGCAGAGCAAACGAACTTACTTGCATTAAATGCCGCGATTGAAGCTGCCAGAGCCGGTGAACAAGGCCGTGGATTTGCTGTAGTAGCTGATGAAGTAAGATCTTTAGCGAGCAGAACACAGACAAGCACGGCTGAGATCCATGAAACAATAAATAAACTACAACAGGGATCACAATCAGCTGTAAATGTTATGAGTTTAAGTAAAAATATGAGCCAAGAAAGCATGAGTGCGGCAAGTACAGCCAGCGAATTGATTTCAAATATATCTGAAGTGATAGAATCAATTACACATATGTCGAGTCATATTTCTAGTGCTGTATCCGAACAAAGCGCGGTTGCTGAGGACTTGAGTAAAAATATTAATGAGGTCGTCTCTGCGGGTCAAAACAGTATGGGGAAAATTGAACAAGTTCAAACATACTCAGAAGATATGAAAACACTGGCCCTGCAACTGAAAAAGTCGGTAAGTATTTTTAAAACCTGAAATAATAAGCCTTACAGTACATAATTGAACTGGAAGGCTTATTTTTATTCTGAACGTTGCTCTCGGCCTAATAACGCCATTGCAGCTTCTTTCATATCTTTATTTTCATAAAGAACTTTATAGATTTGCTCAGTAATTGGCATTTCGACACCAGTACGCTGTGCAAGCAAATACACTTCCTTGGTATTTCTAAAGCCTTCAACTACTTGACCAATTGACTCAATAGCAGCATCGACACTTTCGCCTTTACCTAGTGCTAAACCAAATCGACGATTACGTGATTGATTATCAGTACAGGTTAAAATTAAATCACCAAGACCTGCCATTCCCATAAAGGTTTCTGGTTTTGCGCCAAGAGCGCAGCCTAAACGCGATAACTCTGCAAGACCACGTGTAATGAGTGCAGTTCGTGCATTAGCGCCAAAACCTACCCCGTCTGAGATACCAGCACCAATTGCAATAACATTTTTAACCGCACCGCCTAGCTGTATACCAATAAAATCATCATTGTTATACACACGGAATGAGCGGCCACAATGAAGTAAATCAGCTAACTGCTGAGCAAATTCAGGAGACGTGGAAGATACAGAAATAGCAGTCGGTGATCCCATCGCCATCTCTTTTGCAAATGTAGGACCCGAAAGTACCGCTAATGGAATACCATCACCTAACTCTTGTAAAGCAACTTCCTGTAATAAGCGCCCCGTGTTTGGCTCAAGCCCTTTGGTCGCCCAAGCAACTTTTACACCTTCTTGCAATGCAGGCTTTATCTGCGCAAGTGTATCGCCAAATGCATGGCTTGGCACAACAACAAGCACAATAGCGCTACTAGCAACGGCACGCTGTAAATCGGCTTCAAGAAAAAGAGTATCAGGGAAAGGAGCATCGGGTAAGTAACGTTGATTTTTCCGCTCAGCTGCAAGCGTGGCAACGTCGTCGCTATTGCGCCCCCAAAGCGTCACATTGTGACCATTTCGGGCTAAACAAATAGCAAGGGCGGTGCCATAAGACCCCGCCCCTAATACAGTAACAGCTGTCGTTGCTGTACTCATAAATTATGCGTCTGCTGTAACCTGGTCAGCTGGCGCAGTACGTTGTTGCATGTACTGTGCAAACAATGCGTCAAAATTAACTGGCGCAAGGTTAAGCTGTGGAAAAGTACCACGGTTAACAAGGTTTGATACTGCTTCACGCGCATATGGGAATAACACGTTAGGACAAAATGCACCTAGCATGTGTGCAAGTTGCACCTCTTCAACGTCAGCAATAGTAAAAATACCTGCTTGTTGAATTTCACATAAAAACGCAGTTTCTTCGCCAAGTGAAGCGGTTACAGTTAGCGCTAAAACAACTTCAAATACACCTTCGTCTAATTTATTAGAACGAGTATCTAAGTCTAGCTTAACTTCTGGCGTCCATTCTTTTTGAAAAATAGCTGGTGAATTTGGTGTTTCAAAAGATACATCTTTAGTGTAAATACGTTGAATTGTAAATTGTGCGCCACTTTCTTGAGCTGCTACATCTTGAGTTTCTTCGTTCATTGTTATTCCTAACTTGTTCGTTATTATAATTAAATTAAGCGCTTAGCTTAGCGTCAAGTTTACCTTGCGCTTCAATAGCCATCATGTCGTCGCAGCCACCGATATGTTCATCATTAATAAAAATTTGCGGTACTGTGCTTGCCCCACCCGCTTTTGCAATCATTTCATCGCGTAACTCAGGCTGAACACCAATATCAATATTAGTGTACTCAACACCTTTGCTATTTAGTAGCGAAAGAGCGCGCTGGCAAAATGGACAATACGCCTTAGTATATAAAACAACATTACTCATAATAAATCCTCTATCGGTCTAGCTAAAATGATTAGCGACCTGTTGTGGTTGGTAGGCTCGCAGATTGCCACGCCCCCATGCCCCCAGCTAATACATAGACACGTTCAAAACCTGCTTTGCTCATAGCGGTTGCAGTACCTTGGGCAGTCATACCTGTAGTACATACCACTATAATGGGTTTAGTCTTGTACTTTTCAAGGCTTGAAAAGTCAGATTTCTTCGCATTCTCTGGGCTTAAGTGTTCAGCACCAGAAATACGCCCATTATTAAACTCTTTTTGCGCACGCATATCGATTACTTGACCATCTTCACGGTTAATAAGTAACGTAAGTTGCTGAGGATTTATTTGACGTACAGCTGAAAACTTACTTTTTATCCAGCCACTAACAATAAGAAATACAATACCAACCCAAGCAAGGCTTAAAATGGGGTGATTGGTGATAAATTCAATATATTGATCCATTCGACTTCCACTATAAATTACATCCTAAAACGCTATGTTTTAGATATTTTAGACTTTAGCCACGCAAGTATACCCAAACCAACTTAAAATGCGAGTTTACGGCGGTTTAAAAGCACATAAATCCCCCTGCATGCTACTCACCAAGCACACATTAACAACTTTACTTTATACCGTATTATGAAAATTTTTAATATGCTGTTTTGATTGCTGATTCTAGCTACAAAACACGGTATGCTAAAGCCAGACAGGTGTTAATTATTCAGGAACTATTATGACAGAACATAAAAAACCACTGGTATTAATGATTTTAGATGGTTGGGGATATCGCGAAGATGAGCAAAGTAACGCTATTTTAGCAGCAAACACGCCGGTATTAGACAATTTATGGGCTACACGCCCACACACATTAATTTCAGCTTCGGGTTTTGATGTTGGTCTTCCTGATGGACAAATGGGAAATTCAGAAGTTGGCCATGTAAATTTAGGCGCTGGACGTGTCGTTTATCAAGATTTCACTCGTATTACTAAAGCAATTAACGATGGTGAATTTGATTCAACGCCTGCACTTGTTGAAAATATAGATAAGGCTGTAAAGGCAGGCAAAGCAGTTCATATTATGGGGTTATTAAGCCCTGGCGGCGTACATAGCCACGAAGATCATATAGTCGCAAGTATTGAACTTGCAGCAAAGCGCGGTGCAAAAAACGTATATTTTCACGCATTTTTAGATGGCCGCGACACACCGCCGCGCAGTGCCAAAACCTCTATCGAACGAATCGAAGCATTATTTAGTGAGCTTAAATGCGGCCGCTTAGCCTCGCTAATTGGCCGTTATTATGCAATGGACAGAGACAACCGTTGGAACCGCGTAGAAAAAGCGTATAACGTAATGACCCTAGGTGAGGGTGACTATAGTTATGACAACGGCGTTGCTGCTCTTGCAGCAGCTTACGAACGCGATGAAAACGATGAATTTGTCGCCGCTACAACCATCTCCCCAGAAGGCGCAACCCCAGTAACAATAAACGATGGCGACACTGTCATTTTTGCAAACTTTAGAGCCGACAGAGCTCGCGAAATTACGCGCGCTTTTGTTGAACCTAGCTTTGATGGCTTCACTAAAACAAAAACACCTAAACTTAGTGCTTTTGTAATGATGACCGAATACGCTGCTGATATTAATGCACCCGTTGCGTTTGGCCCTACGCCTTTAGTTAATGTTTTAGGCGAATGGTTTGAAAAAAATGGCAAAACACAGCTGCGTATTTCTGAAACCGAAAAATATGCCCATGTAACATTTTTCTTTAGTGGTGGCCGCGAAAACGAATTTGAAGGCGAAACACGCGAGCTTATCCCTTCGCCGCAAGTAGCAACATACGATCTACAACCTGAAATGAACTCAGAAATGTTAACCGATAAACTCGTTGAAGCAATTAAAAGTGGTAAATACGACGCTATTATTTGTAACTACCCTAACGGCGATATGGTTGGTCACTCTGGTGTATTTGAAGCTGCCGTTAAAGCCTGCGAAGCAGTAGACATTTGCATTGGCCGTGTTATCAGTGCACTTGAAGAGTTTGGTGGCGAAGCATTAATAACAGCTGATCACGGTAATGCCGAGCAAATGGCTAACCTTAAAACGGGACAAGCGCATACAGCACATACTAGCGAACCTGTACCATTTATTTATGTAGGTCGTGATGCAACCCCATCAGCAGATAAGGCATTGAGCGATGTAGCGCCCACAATGCTGCACTTAATGGGTATGAAGCAGCCAAGTGAAATGACTGGCACACCTATCATGACACTGAAATAACACATGAATAGACGCATTAATCTATTAATTCAATACACTTTAATACTTGCTTCATTGGCGACAGCTCCTGCTGTCGCTAATGAAGACCGTACTAAAAAGGACTTATCAGAAGTCCAACAGGCTCTTAACCAAAGCCAAGCCGAATACAATGAGCAACGTAAAAAAATTGCTAAATTACAAACAAGTCTCAAAAGCCACGAACTAGATATCGCTAAAAATGCTAAAGCACTGAATATGGCAGAACAAGCAGTTAAAAAAGCCCAACAGCAACAAAAGCAGCAGCAACAAAAAGCACAGCAGCTCGATGAAAAGCATGCCCAGTTTCAACGTATTTTAGCCGCACAATTAAAAAGTGCCTACATGGCTGGTGGCGATGACTACTCTAAAATGATGCTAAATCAAGAAGACACAGCTAAGTTTGAGCGTACACTTAGTTATTATAACTATCTAAATAAAGCCCGAATAAAGCAAATTGAAGAGCTAAAAGTACTGCAGCAGCAAATTGCCCAGAATCAAATTGAACTTGCAAAAACAGAGCAACAACTAATTGAGCTACATGACGAACAAAAACGACGTCAAACCGCATTAATTGCAGCCCAAAGTGATCGAAAAGCGAATTTTAACAACCTCAAAGCACAACTTAGCGGTACCAAAGATTCGATTAACTATTTAAAAGAAAACCAGCAAACCTTAATCTCGACTATCGAAGAACTCGAAAAAGAAAAAACACAAAAAATTGAATTGCTCGGCCTTAATAAAAGCAAAGGAAAACTAGATTGGCCAAGCAAAGGTAAGTTGCAGCACACATTTGGTCAACGAAAGCATGGCGGCATTGATTGGAAGGGAGTGCTGATTGGGGCTGTAGAAGGCGCTAATGTTAACAGCGTGCATAATGGTCAAGTGGTCTTTGCTGATTGGTTGAAAGGCTATGGCTGGGTGATTGTTGTAGATCATGGCGAAGGCTTTATGAGCTTATATGGACACGCACAAACGCTTCTCAAAGATGTTGGCGATATGGTGCGTGAAGGCGAAACGTTAGCCTTAGTTGGTCAAAGCGGCGGACAAGCAAATTCTGGTCTATACTTTGAAATACGCCACAAAGGACGCGCAGTAAATCCTGTAAAATGGTGCAGACGCATTTAATTGAATAAACCGCTGCGCCGCTCTGGAGCAGCTGATGATAAATAAAACCGCCACTACAAACCATTCAAAAACAATGTATGCAGGCTTGATAATGAGTCTGCTTTTATTTAGTTTTATTTTTTCATTTAGCCAGGCTCTAGCTAGCTCAGTAAAAGAATTAAAAAGCCAACAAATAGATGAGATTTTATTTAATATACACACCTATTACGTTGACGATTTGGCCTTACAAAACAGCCAACACATAGAATACAGCACTCAGCAATTTGAACGCTTGTACTCAAAACTCGATCCTTACTCCAAATACCTAGACGAGCATGAACTCACCGCTCTATTTAACAACACTAATGGCCACTATACGGGTCTTGGAATTGAAGTTAAAAGTATTAAAGACAAAATAACCATCGTAGACGTCGTAAGTAACTCTCCCGCCAAAAAAGCCGGTATTTTAGCCAGCGATATTATCATAAGTGTTAATAACGAAATCGTTGAAAATTTGACACTTGACGAAGTCGCCACACGAATAAGAAATAGCAACTTTAGTGATATAAACTTAACCGTACAACGCCAAACAAGTAAAGCTTATATATCTTTTAACGTTGCTCGAACACTAATAAATTTAAAAAGTGCTACAAGCAAAGTCTTAGATTCTGGCACTGGTTATTTAGCCATTCACACTTTTTCTAATAACACACTGCAAGAAGTTGCTTTGCAAATTACAGCAATGCAAAACTATTATGATGACTCACTTAAGGGGCTTGTTATTGATTTGCGAGATAACCCCGGCGGTACACTGCAAAGTGCGATTGCCGTATCTGATATGTTTCTACAAAGCGGCACTATTGTTACAACTAAAGGTCGCTTTTTTGATGCAAATAAAACTTTTTACGCTAAACGAGGTGATGTATTAAAAGGCGCCCCCATTGTAGTGCTGATAAATGAAAATTCAGCTTCAGCGGCTGAAATTTTAGCGGCGGCTTTAAAAGATAATAATCGTGCAACCGTTGTAGGAAATCAATCTTTTGGTAAAGGCTCTGTACAATCACTCATTCCCCTCGGTAATGGAGATACAGCCTTAAAACTTACCACCGCGAAGTACTTTACACCGTCAGGAAAATCAATTGATGGCGTAGGAATAACACCCGATGTGGCGATTAATCAAACAAACCTTTCACAAAACAATAAAGCCGTTATAATAAAAAACGAACAAACTAAAAGCACTCAGCAATTACCTGTAAGTAATCTAGCTGATTTGCAATTAGTTAAAGCAAAACAATTACTCAGCATGCAATAATATCGTTTTATTTAGAGCGACTTACTGAGCCTAAAGATAATAAAAATTATAAAGTGAAAACTATAAATATAAAAATAATAACATCATTTTTGTTGATATTTTACTTTGCATCAATAGATGTAAAGGCTAAACAAATAGCAATAGTGATTGACGATATAGGCTATCACCAACGGGACTTGGAATTTTTAACTCTGCCTGGGCAATTGTCATATTCAATTTTACCTCACACACCTTATTCACAAATTTTTGCAACGCTTGCTAGCCAATCAAATAAAGAGTTATTACTTCACGTCCCTATGCAGGCGCTAAATGATAAAGAGCTAGGCCCAGGCGCACTTACACTAAATATGACTAAAGAGCAGCTTCAGCAAACGCTAGGCACAGCTTTAGCGAGCTTGCCACAAGTTAAGGGGGTTAATAATCATATGGGCTCAGCACTTACGCAACAAAGCCAAGCCATGAAGTGGACTATGGAGGTTCTCAAAAAACGTCATTTATATTTTTTAGATAGTCGCACTACTGATTTAAGCCAAGCTCAAAATGCCGCTAACTTTTTAGGTGTAGCCAATATTAGCCGCCAAGTATTCTTAGACAACATAACCACTGCAGAACAATTACAACTGAGGTTTGATGAGTTAAAACAGCAAGCCACTAAGCATAATTTTGCTATTGCAATTGCTCACCCCTACCCAGAAACAATTGCCTTTTTACGCAAAGTATTGCCACAACTATCAGAGCAAGGTTTCGAACTTGTGCCAGTTTCACAGCTGGTCGAACATAAATATATTCAACTCGCACAGGCCGAGGGCAAAAGAATAAGTGCTAGGACTCGTTGACCTTTCGTGATTGATTTTGCAGCAGGCTGTTTGGTTTTAGGCAAGGCAGAGCCTATGTCGTGTGGTTACTCCCCATAAATAGGCGATAACGCAGCATAAATGCCAAACCTCGCGCCGCGATTAAATCGCCCCAGATTGAACAAATTTCAATCCACAAAGGTCAACACGCCCTAGGTAAAGTTGAGTGAAATAATGTAGCAAGCAATAAGTGAAAATAAAAAAATAACACTTAAAAGGTACTGAATATTTAAATTTTAAATATCATACGATCTACTGCTATATTTGATTGATTTTCTTAAACCGCCTCACTTTTATGCGCATGTTTTTCATGGGTGAAGATGTATTTAGCTGGATCATTTTACCTAGCGTATATTTTTCATACCAAGCAGTGTCATAAAGACTATGATTATCTAAGGACTCTATAAGCGATAATATTTTAGCTATTGTCACTTTAAACTCTAAAATCAAATGACTATATGACCAGCTTTTAAACTGTGATTGAAAGCATTGAGCCAATTGACCTAACTCATTCCATTTATACCCAGTCTCTGGAAAATCAACATCAGAACCTTCTGACTTTAATTGGTGCCACTTTAACACTAGCTGGCCCCAACCAATAAGGTAAGCGAGTGTATCTGCAACATTAATTATCGCTCCTTTAACATTACCCTCGATACCATTTTTATGTGCATACTCTTTTGGAATTGATAAGTAATCTTCAAGTATTTTTTCAGAGTTTAGTTTTATCGCTTGATACAATTCATCTTTATTTGTAGGCACTGATGACATTGTGAAACCCTCCTATGTAATAGCACATTTAAAAATCGAAAAAATTAGCGGGTCGCTATAGTTTATGCGCACCTGCTCAGCTTATTTCAACTGACTTTACTGCCTCAAAGCAACCTATACAAAAACAAAAAAGCCCCGCATTTTCATGCAGGGCTTTTAAAATTTGTTGCTCAAATCACTATTAGCTCATAGCGCTTTGTAGCTTTTTCATCGCTGTTTTTTCAAGCTGACGAACACGCTCAGCAGATACGCTGTACTTTTGTGCAAGCTCTTGAAGAGTTGCCTTGTCGTCAGACAACCAACGTGCACTAACAATGTCTTGCGAGCGTTCATCGAGTGTTTTAAGGGCGCTAAATAAACGCGTATGCGCCTGTTCTTTCCACTGTTGTTGTTCAACATCATCAGCTAAATCAGCTGCGCCGTCGGTCAAGTATTGTACAGGTGAATAAGTACTTGTTGGTGCGTTATCGTCATCATCACCAGTTAAGTCAAAGCCCATGTCTTGGCCGCTCATACGCGATTCCATTTCACGAACTTCTTTTTCACTTACACCTAACTCGCTTGCCACAGTGCTCACTTCAGCTTGGTTAAACCAACCTAAACGTTTTTTGTTTTTGCGCAGATTAAAAAATAATTTACGTTGTGCTTTAGTCGTTGCAACTTTAACAATACGCCAATTTTTAAGCACGAACTCATGAATTTCTGCTTTAATCCAATGCACTGCAAACGATACTAGACGAACACCTACGGTAGGGTCGAAACGCTTTACCGCTTTCATCAGGCCAATGTTGCCCTCTTGAATTAAGTCTGCTTGTGGCAAACCATAACCCGAGTAGCTTTTAGCAATATGCGCTACAAAACGTAAATGCGACATAATGAGTTGCTTTGCAGCACTAAGATCGCCTTCTTCCTGAAGCCTCTTGGCAAGCTCTTGCTCTTCTTCAACTTTAAGCATAGGGATAGTGCTTACCGCTTGAAGGTAACCGTCCATGCTTGCGCTTTGTTGTCCGACTGTAAGTGCCATTGCGTATAAATCTTTACTCATTTTTCACCTCGGTGATAAACATTTGAAACCATCTTAGCACTCTTTACCTAAGAGTGCTAACCCCAATTTAAAACTTTTTTAGAATCATAAATCAAGAGGTTTTTAGCGTTGTCTAAGTCTACTATAAGCGACTGAATAAGTGATGAATTAAGGCACTGTAAGGGCTTAACCTTAGCGCAGCACATCGTTTACAACTCATTACTTAAAATGGAGAATAGTACAAAATTATGACAGTTTTAATAATGGGAGGTATAACCCAGCTCAACAACATACGCATATCGAGCTGGGTTGGTTCACTTATACTTTGTCAGGTTCTATTTCTTTAATATAACGATTTACAGAAAGGTATGAGCCAATAAAGCCTAAGCTTGTTGCAAGTAAAACCAAAAATCCAAATTCTTTTAATGACAAGCCAATCAACGAAAAACTAGTTTGATAAACCCCTGCAACAGTACTTACGGCAGAAGATAGCCACCACATCATCAAAGCCACCGATACAAAAGCGAATAACCCGCCAATAACGCCATACCAAATACCAGTCCATAAAAATGGCGCATGAATAAATGTATTGGTAGCCCCTACCAGTTTCATTACTTGTATTTCTTCTTTTTTATCCATAATAGATAAACGAATAGTATTACCAATAATAAGCGTAACCGAAGTCAATAATAGTAGCGTGATTGTTATTACACTTTCTTTTAGTAAGCTAAGGAGTGCATTTAAACGCTCTAACCAAGCTATATCTAGCTTACCAAAATCAACCTCACGCTCATTTTCAAGCTTGGTTAAAAGCGCTTTAGCTGCGTTAGGTTGACTATGGCGCTTAGTTGGCGTTATAAGCACAACATCAGGAAGTGGATTACTATCTAAGTACTCTAACGCTTGCCCAAACCCTGACACATCTTTAAATTCTGTCAGCGCTTGCTGCTTTGAAATAAACGTCACACTTTCAATTTCTGGGTAAAGTGCCAGTCGTTTAACTAAGGTTTGTGTTTGTTGCTCGTTCATTGTTTCTTTTACAAACAATGATATTTCGCTCGCTTCTTCAAACCCACTACTGACTTGTTGAACATTTTTAACCACTAAATAAAGTGTGGCGGGTAGTGTTAAGCTCAACCCAAGCACGGCAATTGTCATCAAAGATGCCAAAGGGGTTCGCCACATTTCACCGAGACTATGCACGCCTTGGCGAAAAATATTAATAATAAAAAAGTAACCGCCAGCCAAGATAGATTTTTTTTGCTTTTCGTTTTTATTATGGCGACCTTTAAACAGTAAGCTCATAATGCCCCCTCAGCTAAGGGGTCTTGAAGCATTCGCCCCTCTTTTAAGGTTAAACTTCTGTATTTCATGCGCGCAACCAAACCTAAATCGTGTGTAGCAATAAGCACCGTTGTACCGTGTTTATTAAAGTCTTCAAATAATCGCAAAATTTCCATTGAAAGCTCAGGATCCAAATTACCAGTCGGCTCGTCGGCTAATAAAATTGGCGGAGAGTTTACAATAGCACGAGCAATACCAACACGTTGCTGCTCGCCTCCTGAAAGCATAGACGGGTGACATTTTATTTTATCAATTAAACCCACCTTATCGAGAGCAGCATGAACACGCTTTGAAATTTGGTTATGGTGAGTACCTTCAATGATTAATGGTAATGCTACGTTATCAAATACGCTATAGCGCTCTAATAAACGATGATTTTGAAAAATAATGCCAATATCACGACGAACATAAGGAACTTGGCGTGAGTTAACCTTATTTAAATCAACACCGTTAATAAATACATTACCCGCTGATGGGCGCTCCATTAAACTAATCAACTTTAATAACGTACTTTTACCCGCCCCACTGTGGCCGGTTAAAAACGCCAGTTCACCTTGTTTGATATGAAAATTAACTTTTTCGAGAGCGCGATGCCCTCCTGGATATGTTTTACTTACTTGCTGAAAATGTATCATTTTTTATTATGCCAACTTCATCAAAAACACAAATGCAATTGGTATTCCTCGCAATTAAAAAGGGAGCAAGCTCCCTTTTGGTAAATTAAACGTCGTCCTCATCTTGGCTAAATAGCGCATCAATAAAGTCGTCACTCTTAAAAGTGCGTAAATCATCAATGCTTTCGCCAACACCAATATAACGAATTGGGATATTAAATTTATCAGCCACAGCAAAAATAACACCGCCCTTTGCCGTCCCATCAAGTTTTGAAAGAGTAATGCCCGTTAAACCAACACATTGATTAAACAAATTCACTTGGTTGATAGCATTTTGACCTGTTCCAGCATCTATTGTTAACATCACTTCATGCGGCGCATCTGGGTCTATTTTTTTCATTACACGTGCTATTTTTTCAAGCTCTTGCATTAAATTATCTTTATTTTGCAAGCGACCCGCTGTATCGGCGATTAACACATCAATCTTACGAGCTTTGGCTGCTTGGAATGCATCAAAAACAACAGACGCGCTATCAGCACCTGTGTGCTGTGCAATAACAGGAATACTATTGCGCTCTCCCCATACCTGTAATTGTTCAACGGCTGCGGCTCTAAATGTATCACCGGCAGCCAACATAACTGACTTGCCTTCACTTTGAAATTGCTTAGCTAGTTTACCTATAGTGGTTGTTTTACCTACACCATTTACGCCCACCATTAATATAACAAACGGCTTTTTATCAACAGGTATAACTAAAGGCTGCTCTGCAGTTTTGAGCATGGTTGCCATTTCTTGCTTCATCAGTTCATAAAGCGCATCACCATCTTTTAGCTGCTTACGATTTGCGCCATCAGTTAATCGATCGATTAACTTCATGGTAGTGTCAACACCTAAATCGGCAGTTAATAGTTGGGTTTCAAGTTCTTCAAATAAATCATCGTCTATTTTTTTGCCGCTGAATATTGATGCAAACCCAGAACCAATATTGAGACGAGTTTTTAACAGACCTTTTTTAAGACGAGAGAAAAACCCTTCTTTTTTAGGTTTATCTGCTTGTTCAGCCGTAATACGTGCTTGCTCTAAACGATCGCTTTCTGCTTTTTCGGCCTCAATACGCGCTTGCTCTAAACGCTCGTTCTCTGCTTGTTCAGCTGCAACACGCGCTTGCTCTAAACGAGCGTTCTCTGCTATTTCTGCAGCAATACGTACTTGCTCTAAACGAGCGTTCTCTGCTTTTTCAGCCTCAACACGTGCTTGCTCTAAACGAGCGTTCTCTGCTTGTTCAGCGGCAATACGTGCTTGCTCTAAACGATCGTTCTCTGCTTGTTCGGCTGCAATACGTGCTTGCTCTAAACGAGCGTTCTCTGCTTGTTCAGCTGCAATATGTGCTTGCTCTAAACGCTCGTTCTCTGCTTGTTCAGCGGTAATAGGTGCTTGCTCTAAACGATCGTTCTCTGCTTGTTCAGCGGCAATACGTGCTTGCTCTAAACGATCGTTCTCTGCTTTTTCGGCTGCAAAACGTGCTTGCTCTAAACGATCGTTCTCTGCTTGTTCAGCTGCAACACGTGCTTGCTCTAAACGATCGTTCTCTGCTTTTTCAGCTGCAACACGTGCTTGCTCTAAACGATCGTTCTCTGCTTGTTCAGCTTCAACACGTGCTTGCTCTAAACGCGCATTCTCTGCTTGTTCGGCTGCAATACGCTCTCGCTCAAGGCGCATTTGCGTTTCTTGTTCAGCTAAACGATGTTGTTGCTCTAATTGTTGTGCTTGGGCATCAGCTTGCTCTTTTGCCAATAACTCTGCATGTGCTTGTTCAATAGCGTGCTTTTCAGCTTCAACACGTGCTTGATCTAAACGCTCAACCTCTGCTTTTTCAGCCTCAACACGTGCTTGTTCTATACGCTCAGCCTCTGCTTTTTCAGCTTCAACACGTGCTTGTTCTAAACGCTCAACCTCTGCTTTTTCAGCTTCAACACGTGCTTGCTCTAAACGCTCAGTTTCTTGTTGTTCGGCCAACGTTTGTTGGTTATTAGTTTCTTTTGTTTGTTTTTCATCTGACTTACCAAAACCTAACCAAGACAGGAATTTACTTTTTTTTGCCATACTTGCTAATAACCACTTATAAAAATCTGATAAACTAAAATTTGAAAATAGCTTGGAAATGCTCAGCAATATTTGCCAGCCAAACAACCGTTCAAAACATAAGTGTTAAATAGTAACACTTTTAATGCGGTTGAAAAATGAAGCTATACGTAATCTACTGTAATATTATCTGAGCTAGATCCCAGATACCATTTTTTAGTGAGCTAAATGAGAAATAAAACAGCGAAAAATAAAGACACCAACACATCGAGTGATGGCTTTATTAGAGTTATAAGTGGTCAATTTCGAGGTCGAAAGCTTCCAGTAAAAGACGTACAAGGTCTTCGCCCGACCACAGACCGCATAAAAGAAACAGTCTTTAATTGGTTAATGCAAGATACACGAGATACAAACGTGCTCGATTGCTTTGCCGGCTCCGGCGGTTTAGGCTTTGAAGCATTATCTCGCTTTGCTAAGAGTGCTACTCTTATTGAGCTTGATTCATCAGCCGCAAAACAGCTTGAGCAGAATATAACGACGTTGAAATTGCAAAATGCGCACGTAAAAAACACAAACACATTATCGTTTTTGGAACAAAAAAATCTAAATGCCCCTTTTGATCTTGTCTTCGTTGATCCCCCTTTTCATAAAAACTTAGCCCAAACTAGCTGTGCTTTTTTAGAAAAAAATCAATGGCTCAACTCAAAATCTTTAATTTATGTTGAAGTAGAAAGTGACTTAAAGTCATTTGAAGCGCCCAGTAACTGGTTGTTACTTAAAGAAAAGAAAGCTGGACAAGTATTCTGTAGGTTGTATCAGCGCCAAGCAAATTAAAACTATTTTACATGATGCGTTTCTGTTAATATTGTCCTTTACATGTGGTGTTGCTTCGGATTACAATACCGCACCATTTTTGAACCACTTGATCAATGTTTGATCAACTTGAGCAACGCTCATAATTTAGGTAGGTGAATTTTTAATGCCAGTAATTAAAGTAAGAGAGAACGAACCGTTTGACGTAGCACTTCGTCGCTTCAAGCGTTCATGTGAAAAAGCAGGAATCCTTTCAGAAGTTCGTCGTCGCGAGCACTATGAAAAACCAACAGCTGAGCGTAAGCGTAAAAAAGCTGCTGCTGTTAAGCGTCACATGAAAAAACTTTCTCGTGATAACGCTCGCCGCGTTAAATTATACTAATATATTAGGTCTTGTATAAATGAGCCTTTTAATAACGCTAAAAGATGCGCAAAAAGATGCGATGAGAGCTAAAGACAAACAACGTCTTAACCCTATTCGCATGGTACTTGCTGCAATCAAGCAACGTGAAATTGACGAGCAAATAACACTAGACGACGCAGACATTACCTCCGTTATAGTGAAGCTTGTTAAACAACGTCGTGACTCTTACACTCAGTACAAAGATGCTGGGCGTGATGATTTAGCTGATATTGAAGCCAATGAAATAGTAGCGCTTGAAACTTTTTTACCTCAACAATTGAGTGAAGAAGAAATAATTGCTCTCATTGACACGGCTATTGCTGATACTAACGCAGCAGGTATGCAAGACATGGGTAAAGTAATGGGTATAATCAAAAGCAAAGCTGAAGGTCGCGCCGATATGGGCAAAATCTCTGGTTTAATTAAGCAACGATTAACTGCCTAATACGCCCACATACATTATAGTATGATTGAAGTAAACCGAGCCTTGTGCTCGGTTTCTTTGTTTTTAGCTTTGATAAAAATGCATCAATTTTACCACTTTAAAATGAAATTATTGATAGCTTCCCTATTTATTTAGCTATCATTTTGGTAAGTTAAAGCATGTTATATCTTGCATCAAGCAAGTATAAAAAAGTAAATTTCATATTCGTTATTCTTCTTATTATTTCAGGACTGTATTTTACTAATGGCTGGAAAGATCCCACGTAACTTTATAGATGATTTACTTGCCAGAACCGATATTGTCGACCTGATAGACTCAAAAGTAGGTCTAAAAAAAGCAGGTAAGGATTATCAAGCTTGTTGCCCATTTCATAACGAAAAATCCCCATCGTTCACTGTATCGCAAGATAAACAGTTTTATCATTGCTTTGGCTGTGGTGCTAACGGGAACGCTATTTCGTTTGTGATGGAATATGAAAAACTTGAATTTGTTGATGCTATTGAAGAAATAGCCAGCATGCTTAATTTAGAAGTACCTCGAGAACAAGGCACAAATTCAGCGCCAGAACGTACCGCAGCGCAAAAACGCTCTGACTACGATTTAATGCTCCATACAGCGCGCTTTTATCAGCATCAATTAAAACACCACAGCAATTCGGCGGCAGTCATTGACTATGTTAAAGGCCGTGGTTTAAGCGGTGCAATAGTTAAGAAATTTATGATTGGTTACGCCCCGAGTGAATGGGATGGTTTATGCCTTCAACTTGGTCGCAATAAAGATCAAAAAGAACAATTGGTTGAGCTAAAGCTCGCTTCAGAAAAAACACCAGGCAGACAGTTTGATTTTTTTCGCGATCGTTTAATGTTCCCAATCCGCGATAAACGCGGACGTGTGGTTGCGTTTGGTGGTCGTGTAATGCAAGCAGACCAAGGCCCTAAATATCTAAACTCGCCCGAAACCCGAATTTTTCATAAAGGTTTTGAGTTATATGGTTTATACGAGGCAAAACAAGCCCATAAAAAGTTAGACCATGTGCTTATTGTTGAAGGCTATATGGATGTGGTGGCGCTTGCTGAGCAAGGGATAGAATACGCTGTAGCCGCACTTGGTACTGCAACAACAAGCGAGCACATGCACACCCTTTTTAGAACAACGGATAAAGTTATTTGTTGTTACGATGGCGACCGTGCAGGCCGTGATGCTGCTTGGCGAGCACTTGAAAATGCACTCCCTTATTTGAATGATGGAAAAGCCTTAAACTTTGCTTTTTTACCCGATGGTGAAGACCCTGATTCCTTAGTGCAAAAGGAAGGTAAAGAACTGTTTGAACAACGCTTAAGTGAAGCTGATGACTTCACTAAAGTATTGTTTAATAAATTAAGCCAAGAAATAGATTTAACGCTTGATTCAGGTAAAGCAAAACTACTGAGCGCTGCACTGCCACTCATCGAAAAAATACCCAGTGAGTTTTACCAAGAAAATATTCTTGAACAACTCGGTCGTTTAATTGGTCGAACACGCGAGCAGCTTAATAATCGCTTAAAAACACCTAAGCAGCAGCATTCTATTGAGCGAAAATTTAAAATAACACCGATGCGCCAAGCCATTGGAATTTTAATTCAACACCCACAACTAGCTAAAAGTATTCCTTATTTGCCCGACTTAGCGCAAATGAATATCGCTGGTATCGGCCTACTGTTGCGCTTACAAGAACAAGCATTAGAAAAAGAAAACATTACCACCGCACAGCTGCTTGAATTTTTCAGAGGAACTGAAGACTATGAGCCACTAATTAAGCTCACAATGTGGCAACATGAGATAAATGAAGAGCGTTTAGAGACTGTTTTTAAAAATACTTTTAAATTTATTGAAGATCAGTGTTTAAATTATCGACTAGAGACCTTATTAATAAAGGACAAGACACAAGGTCTCAATAGCGACGAAAGACTTGAATGTCATTTGTTAATGACAGCGTTAAAAGCTACTAACAGTTAGGGTCTGTTTATCTTTCGAGGTTAAGTTTACAGCAGTGTGTTTGATATTTAGACAAGGCAGAGCCTATGTAGTGTGGTTATTTCACATAAATAGGCGATAACGCAGCATAAATGCCAAACACGCGCTGCCCTTTGGGTTCGACCCAAGGGAGGTTTACTCTTTGTTGCTCGGTTTTTACTTAGCCCACTAGGTTACAAACCTCGCGCCGCGATTAAACCACCCTTGGATTGAATAAACTTTAATCCTGAAAGACCAACAGACCCTAGTCAGATTTGATTTAGGCTGTTATACTGTGCTATTCACTGCGTCACATTATTCTAGTTAGCTTAATGCAAACTACATGATGGCGCCTGTTGTATCAACTTATCAGAGTGGAAGAAACAATCTCTATGGATCCAACTCCTCAGTCACAATTAAAACTTCTGATTCAAAAGGGTAAAGAGCAAGGCTACTTAACTTTTGCAGAAGTAAATGATCACCTTCCACAAGACATTATAGACTCAGATCAAGTAGAAGATATCATAAGCATGATTAATGACATGGGTATCAAGGTTAGCGAAAACGCGCCTGATGCTGATGAATTAATGATGCAAGAAACAACGACAGACGAAGACGCAGCTGAAGCTGCCGCTGCAGCCCTTGCGACTGTAGAAAAAGAAATCGGCCGTACTACAGACCCTGTGCGCATGTATATGCGTGAAATGGGTACTGTTGAACTTCTGACACGTGAGGGCGAGATTGTTATCGCTAAACGTATTGAAGAAGGTATCAATCAAGTACAAATTTCTGTTGCTGAATATCCTGAAGCGATAACTTACCTACTTGAACAGTGGGATAAGTTTGAAGCCGAAGAAATGCGTTTAAGCGATATTATCGTCGGCTTCATTGATCCTAATGAAGATGAAGCGCCAATTTCGGCAACTAACATTGGTTCAGAATTAAGCGCTAAACAGCTTGATGATGATAAAGATGATAAAGACGATATTGATGGCGACGATGAAGATGAAGAAGAAGTAGACACAGGGCCAGATCCTGAAGAAGCGCGCATTCATTTTGAAAACTTACGTGATCTATACAATAAAGCACGTGATACATTTGAAGCTAAAGGTCGTTCGCATCCTGAATCACAAGCTGCCATATTTGAAATCGGTGAGCTTTTCAGGACCTTTAAATTAATACCTAAACAGTTTGATCGCATGGTAAATAACATGCGTGAAATGATGGACAGAGTTCGCGTTCAAGAACGTCTTATCATGAAGCAAGCTGTTCAAATTGCTAAATTACCAAAGAAAACATTCGTTAAGCATTTTGCTAACAACGAAACAGACGCTTCTTGGGTTGATTTAGAAATTTCAGGTAACGAAAAGTATTCAGCTAAACTTGAAGAAGTTAAGCCAGAAATCATTCGTAGCATTAATAAATTATCTGTTATTGAACAAACAACAGGTTTAAGCATTGAGCGTATTAAAGACATTAACCGTCGAATGAGCATTGGTGAAGCGAAAGCCCGCCGTGCGAAAAAAGAAATGGTTGAAGCTAACTTACGTCTTGTAATCTCAATTGCTAAAAAATACACAAACCGTGGCTTACAATTCTTGGATTTAATTCAAGAAGGTAACATTGGTCTGATGAAAGCGGTTGATAAGTTTGAATATCGCCGTGGTTATAAGTTCTCTACTTATGCTACGTGGTGGATACGTCAAGCAATTACTCGTTCTATTGCTGACCAAGCAAGAACAATCCGTATTCCAGTACATATGATTGAAACGATTAATAAACTTAACCGTATCTCTCGTCAAATGTTACAAGAAATGGGTCGTGAGCCAAATCCAGAAGAATTAGCAGAACGCATGATGATGCCTGAGGATAAAATCCGTAAGGTACTTAAGATTGCTAAAGAGCCAATTTCAATGGAAACACCAATCGGTGATGATGAAGATTCTCACTTAGGTGATTTTATCGAAGATACAACTATTGATTCGCCAATCGATTCGGCAACAATGGAGTCGCTTCGTGGCGCAACTAACGATGTACTTGCAGGCCTAACAGCTCGTGAAGCGAAAGTACTGCGTATGCGTTTTGGTATTGATATGAATACCGACCACACCTTAGAAGAAGTAGGTAAACAGTTTGACGTAACACGTGAACGTATTCGTCAAATAGAAGCGAAAGCGCTGCGTAAATTACGCCACCCTTCTCGCTCAGATTTACTGAAAAGCTTTTTAGACGCTAAATAATTTAGCGCTACTATATAAACTAAAAAGGCCGCTATAGCGGCCTTTTTTCTATTTGAAGGAAATAACCATGGCTTGGATCCAAATTCGAATTAATGCCAATGCTGCAACAGCTGATGCCGTAAGCGACCTATTAATGGAAGCGGGTAGCGCTTCAGTAACCTTTATTGACGCAAAAGACACCCCTATTTACGAACCAAAAATTGGCACTGTTGTATTTTGGGCTGATACCACAGTTATTGGCTTGTTCGAAGCTAATCACGATATGAACGCAGTCGTTGCATTATTAAAACGTCATGAGGAGCTGAAAGACAATTTAGTTTATAAAATTGAGCAGCTTGAGGATAAAGACTGGGAACGTGAATGGATGGATAACTTCCACCCAATTCAATTTGGTGAAAAACTGTGGATTTGTCCAAGCTGGCGCGACATTCCAGATCCTGATGCAGTAAATGTACTACTTGATCCGGGCCTTGCTTTTGGCACGGGTACACATGCAACAACAGCGCTGTGCCTCAAATGGTTAGAAAGCCAAGATCTAACAGGTAAAACAGTGGTAGATTTTGGCTGTGGCTCAGGCATTTTAGGCATAGCTGCTATAAAACTAGGCGCAGAGCGCATGATTGGGATTGATATTGACCCACAAGCACTCGAAGCAAGCCTAGATAATGCTAACCGTAATGGGGTGGCTGACAAACTTGAAGTATACCTGCCTGAAAACCAGCCGGAATTTAGCGCCGACATTGTTGTGGCAAATATATTAGCGCAGCCGCTACGAGAATTACACAGTGTCATTTTAGGCTTATTAAAGCCAGGCGGAAAAATTGCCATGTCAGGCATTTTAGAAGAGCAAGCACAATCAGTTGCTGATATTTACGCGCCTTTTATTGAACTTGATAATATTGCTGTTGAAGGTGACTGGACACGCGTCAGTGGTACCAAAAAAGTGTAATTCACTTAAAACATGAATTTAGAGTATTAACTCAAAACGCTCATGTAAAGCCTGTATTTAACAGGCTTTACTATTTTTTTACATAATAAAAAATAAACCTATTTTATAGTAAAAACAAAATCAGCTTAAATTTCACACAAATAAACCGCTTCGTCATACGGTTATCAAATGTCAATACGAAAAGTGCAAAAAAAAGTCACTTTTGTTCAATTTATAGCCTTTGATTTTTGCTAAAAAAACCGTAAACTTAGCGCCCCTTGAAAAGAGGCCTATTGAATATAGTGCGTATCGGTAAATACCAACTTGAGAATAATGTAATTGTTGCGCCAATGGCGGGCATTACAGACAGACCATTTAGACAACTTTGTCGTCGCTTAGGCGCTGGGCTTGCTGTGTCTGAAATGTTATCGTCTAATCCTAGGGTTTGGAAAACAGAAAAGTCGATGAACCGTATGGATCACAGCGGTGAATCGGGTATACGTGCTGTGCAAATTGCAGGAGCAGATCCTGAGCTTATGGCGCAGGCCGCACAATTCAATGTTGCTAACGGTGCACAGATCATAGATATCAATATGGGGTGCCCAGCAAAAAAAGTGAACAAGAAACTCGCAGGCTCTGCTTTATTACAGTTTCCTGAACTTGTGGAAGAGATTATTGACGCAGTTGTTAATGCTGTTGATATACCTGTGACACTTAAAATCCGTACAGGATGGGATCCGGATAACCGTAATGGTGTAGAGATTGCGAGAATAGCTGAACGTTATGGCATTGCATCACTTGCTGTACATGGGCGTACGCGCGCATGTATGTATAAAGGTGATGCTGAGTACGCCACGATTAGGGATATAAAACGTTCAGTGTCGATCCCTGTTGTTGCCAATGGTGATATTACATCACCTGAAAAAGCAAAACAGGTTTTAGACTATACGGGTGCAGATGCCATTATGATTGGTCGAGCCGCCCAAGGTCGCCCTTGGATATTTAGGGAGATAGACCACTATTTGCGAACTGGTGAACATATGCAGCCACCTGCTATTGCAGAGGTACGCAGCATTTTAATGGAGCATTTAACAAACCTCCATATGTTTTACGGTGAACCAATGGGCGCACGAATTGCTCGCAAACATGTATCTTGGTATTTGCAAACCCATGACAGTGATGGTCAGTTTAGGCGAGTATTTAATGCGCTCGACAACCCACAGGCACAGGTCGTCGCATTAGAGCAATACTTTAAAACACTAGCAGCTAACTAAGAAAGAAAGAGACTTAATAATGTTCGAACAAAACGTGACTTCTCCATTTATCACTAACCCTCATGTTCAGTCACACGAGAAACCGCAGCCATTGCGTGATGCAGTAAAAAAAGCTGTTCACCACTATTTAAAACAGCTTAACGGTCAAGATGTGCAAGACGTTTACGACCTTGTTCTTTCAGAGCTAGAAGCGCCATTACTTGAAGAAGTAATGACATACACACGTGGTAATCAAACACGTGCAGCAATTTTACTAGGTATCAACCGTGGTACTTTACGTAAAAAGCTAAAAAAATACGGCATGAACTAATATGCTGGCTGTGATTTACCACAGCTAATTATTAAAAAAGCACCTTAGGGTGCTTTTTTTATGCCTACAACTTATTAACCAAATTGCAAAATGCTCACGCTTATTAAGCCTTTATAAGTCGTTTTTTGAGTAGTAATCAGTTAAAATGCCCGCTTCTAAGCTAGCTCATTAACTGAGGAAATCAAACTACAATGGATATTCATCGTCCCATTCGTCGCGCACTATTAAGTGTGTCTGATAAAACCGGTATTGTTGAATTTGCCCGCGCACTAGAAGCGCAAGGCGTTGATATATTGTCAACTGGCGGCACATGCAAACTACTTGCTGATAACGACATAAAAGTGACTGAAGTGTCAGATCACACAGGCCACCCTGAAATCATGGATGGTCGCGTAAAAACTCTTCACCCTAAAATTCACGGCGGCATATTAGCCCGTCGCGGACAAGATGAAAGCGTAATGGCAGAGAACGACATTTCTGCTATCGACATAGTTGTAGTTAACTTATACCCCTTTGCGAATACTGTCGCTCAAGAAAACTGCAGCCTTGAAGATGCCATTGAAAATATTGATATTGGCGGCCCTACAATGGTTCGTGCAGCCGCTAAAAACCACAAAGATGTAACAATTGTGGTAAACGCGAGCGACTACGACCGTCTTATTAGTGAAATGCAAAACAACAATGGTTCTACTACGTATAAGACCCGTTTTGATTTAGCGATTGCCGCATACGAGCACACAGCTCAATACGATGGCATGATTGCTAACTACTTTGGTAAAATGGTTCCTGATTACACCGAGGAAGCTGCTGTAGAGACTAAATTCCCACGTACTATCAATATGCAGTTCACTAAAAAGCAAGATATGCGTTACGGTGAAAACTCACATCAAGATGCTGCTTTTTATGTTGAAAATGACATTGCTGAAGCATCAGTTGCAACAGCCACTCAATTGCAAGGTAAAGCCCTTTCGTTTAACAATATTGCAGATACCGATGCTGCACTTGAATGTGTTAAAGAATTTGATGTACCAGCGTGCGTAATTGTAAAACATGCTAACCCGTGTGGTGTTTCAATTGGGAGCAATATTCTACAAGCATACGAGCGCGCTTTTAAAACAGACCCTACATCTGCGTTTGGTGGCATTATTGCCTTTAACCGAGAGCTAGATGCTGCAACTGCACAAGCAATTGTTGACCGTCAATTTGTTGAAGTAATTATCGCACCTAGTATTTCGAGCGACGCTGCAAAAATTGTTGAAGCTAAAAAGAACGTTCGCTTATTAGAATGTGGACAGTGGACAGGTAAAGCCGCTGGCCAAGATATTAAACGTGTTAACGGCGGCATTTTAGTTCAAGATCGCGATTTAGGCATGGTAACGCAAGGCGACTTAAAAGTTGTTTCTAAGCGCCAGCCTACAGAGCAAGAACTTAAAGATTTACTGTTTTGCTGGAAAGTCGCTAAGTTTGTTAAATCAAACGCGATTGTTTATGCCCGTGACGGCATGACTATTGGTGTAGGTGCAGGCCAAATGAGTCGCGTATACTCAGCTAAAATTGCAGGCATTAAAGCCGCTGATGAAAACCTTGAAGTTAAAGGTTCAGTTATGGCGTCTGACGCGTTCTTCCCATTCCGTGATGGAATTGACGCAGCAGCAGCCGCTGGTATTACTGCGGTAATTCAGCCTGGTGGCTCAATGCGCGATGAAGAAGTAATTGCTGCCGCAGATGAAGCTGGTATGGCAATGGTACTTACTGGTATGCGCCATTTCCGCCACTAATCACACAAAGGGTTAAACGTTGGTTTAGCCCTTTTTGTTTGCTATAAATTCACGTATTCTGACTATTCAATAACCTATTTAAAATTATAATGTGAAGGAACAGATGATGAAATTTGCGCTAAAATCGCTACTTGTAGCCACACTAACTATGACTTCGACTATGGCACTTAGCCATAACCACGAATCGAGCCTTGAGCACTCACTAAAATCAAGTGAGCGCAGTACTAAAAACAGTGCTCGTGACGAATATCGCCATCCAGCTCAAACACTGGCATTTTTTGGCTTTAAACCAACAATGACCGTTGTTGAAATTGCACCTGGCGGTGGTTGGTATAGTGAAATTTTAGCGCCAGCACTAAAAGAGCAAGGCACTTATTATGCTGCGCATTTTCCTGCTGATTCATCAGTTGGCTACTACCAACGCTCTCTTGCGGGCTTTAAGCAAAAAGTAGCTGACGATGAGCGTTTTAATAGCGTTAAAATTACTGAGTTTGCGCCTGTAACACATTTAGATATTGCGCCAGCTGGCAGTGCCGATATGGTTTTAACATTTCGTAATGTACATAACTGGTACATGGGCAAAGATAAAAGCGGAGCATTAAGTGCATTCCAAGCTTTTTATAAAGCCCTTAAACCAGGTGGCACATTAGGTTTAGTTGAGCACCGTTTAGCTGAAGAGCGCGCTGACGAAGATCAAAAAACGTCAGGTTATATGAAGCAGAGCTACGTAGTAGAGCTTGCAAAACAAGCAGGGTTTGAATTAGTAGCAAGCAGTGAAATAAATGCAAATCCAAAAGATACAGCCGATCACCCTAAAGGGGTATGGACGCTACCACCAAGCTTAAGACTCGGCGAACAAGATGCTGATAAATATAAAGCCATTGGTGAAAGCGACCGCATGACGCTGAAATTTAAGAAACCGCTTTAAATAGGAATTTTCGCCATGAATGTTTTAGTCATTGGCAGCGGCGGCCGCGAACACGCGCTTGCGTTCAAAGCCGCTCAAAACATCAAAGTAAACACTGTATTTGTAGCACCTGGTAATGCAGGCACTGCACTTGAACCTAAACTTGAAAACGTAGCAATCAACGTTGACGACTTAGAGGGTTTACTTAGTTTTGCACAGCAAAATAAAGTAGAGCTTACAATTGTAGGTCCAGAAATACCGTTAGTACTGGGTGTTGTTGATAAGTTTCGTGAACATAACATGGCTATTTTTGGCCCTACTGCGGGCGCAGCTCAGCTCGAAGGCTCTAAATCGTTTACTAAAGACTTTTTAGCACGTCATAAAATCCCGACAGGCGACTATCAAACGTTTGAACAAATTGACCCTGCTCTTGCTTATTTAAAAGAAAAAGGCGCGCCAATAGTTGTAAAAGCAGATGGTTTGGCTGCGGGTAAAGGCGTAATTGTAGCCATGGACGAGCGTGAAGCTGAAGATGCTATTCGCGATATGCTTGCGGGTAATGCGTTTGGTGATGCGGGAAGCCGTGTTGTTATTGAAGAATTTTTAGACGGTGAAGAAGCCTCTTTCATAGTTATGGTTGATGGCAAAAACGTATTACCCTTTGCTACCAGTCAGGACCATAAACGCGCTTACAATGGCGATGCGGGTCCTAATACGGGTGGCATGGGTGCATACTCACCTGCGCCTGTTGTTACTGATGAAATCCACCAGCGTATTATGAACGAAGTGATCACCCCTACAGTAGAAGGCATGGCAAGCGAAGGCCATCCGTACACAGGTTTTTTATACGCAGGTTTGATGATTGACGAAACAGGCACTCCTAAAGTAATTGAGTACAATTGTCGCTTTGGCGATCCTGAAACTCAACCAATGATGCTACGTTTGCAGTCAGATCTTGTTGAATTGATTGAAGCAGCTAACCGTGTAGAACTTGATAAAACAACGATTGAGTTTGACTCACGCGCAGCCGTTGGCGTCGTACTTGCCGCTAAAGGTTATCCTAGTGATTATCCAAAAGGTGATGTTATTTCGGGGCTGCAAGTTGATTACCCCGCAGGCGAAAAAGTATTTCATGCCGGTACTAAGCAAAATGGCAGTGACGTTGTAACCGCAGGCGGTCGCGTATTATGCGCAACAGCACTCGGTAATACAGTTACAGAAGCGCAGCAACGCGCCTATGAGCTTGTTAAACAAATTAGCTGGGATGGTATGGAATATCGTACAGATATTGCTTATCGTGCCATTGCCCGCGAGCAATAGGCTTCCCACGAGTAAAACTTATTGGTGTAATGAGTTAATTAAACTAAAAAAGCGCAGCTTACCTGCGCTTTTTTAGTGCTACACTATTTAAAAGGTCTTTAAAAGTGCGCAAATATTGGAACTAAGAACTTTACGCTACAATGCAATTGCTGTTGCCATTCTGATATTTATATTTTTTATTATCAGTACATTGACATCAAACCTTGTAATGCCTACTCGATATACAATTGATAAAACGGCACCGGTGTACCTCGATTATGCGTATTACATTGATGAGAAAAAAACACTTACACTTAACGATATAGTGAGCCAACCAAATCTTCTTATTCATGATTCATTCTCTGAAATACCTTGGAGCTTTGCACAGCAAAATTATTGGCTATTTCTTGACTTAGAAAATAAGAGCTTAAAAAAAGAAAATATAGTTGCTCATTTTGACAATCCTATGGTCGATCACCTCACTATATATCACCTAACAAAAAACAATGAAATTATTAATACTTTCAGGCTCGGCGATAAGGAAGAGTTACTTTCATTATTTCAATACAGCGTACCGCATATTCGTTTTTCGTTAGATAGTAGAACATCACAACGATTGGTTCTAAAAATAGACACTATCGGTATAAGTAAAACGCCTGTTAACTTATATCGTGACAAAGAATTTATCGATTTAGTGCGTTCGCAAACGGGTATTTGGGGGATTTTTGTGGGCGTTTTGCTGATGGCAGCGCTTTATAACTTGGTTCTTTATTTTGGCATAAAAGACCGTGTTTACCTCATTTATATTGGTTATATTATTAGTGCAATAACCATGATGGGAGCAGTACTGGGCTTTGGTTTCTACTTATGGCCTTTAGAGTGGCAATTATTTATTCACGAAAAAGTTATATTTACTAACTACGCGATCTCTTTTTTTACACTGTCTTTTTGCATTATGTTTTTACGCTACCACAAAGATAAGTGCTGGCGTTATAAGATGGGCATATCGTTACTTTACGCTATGTTTATATTAGCAATAAGTAGCTTATTCATTCCTGAGAACATATCAGCACCCATCTTCTTTTGCGTGATGGGCGTGCTTTATCTTGTCTGTGTTATTTTAATTTATAAAAAACTACGTACTGGATTTAGATGGGCTAAGTTTTACGTGCTTTCGTGGATACCTTTAATATTTGGTGCTGCAATACAGCCAATGGAGCTCACTGGACTTTTATCTTATAGCTTTACTACACGCCATGCTTTTTTAGTCGCCATACTATGTGAAGTGATATTGATGGCAATGGCATTAGCCGATCGAGTGCGTTATCAACGTGAACGAGCACTCTACCACGCCACACACACTCAACAAACTAAGCTACTTAATAGCTCAAAGCTAAAACACGCATTTATGGCATTACAAGGCCAAGAACGCTCTACCACTTTGTGTTTAATAAAAATACGTCACTTCAATTCGCTCAATACCATTATTACCCCTTCTCAAGGTTATGCACTGGCAAAACATATAGCGAAACAGCTTGAACTCGAATTAAGCCACGAACGTCAATTTGTAATCCTTGAAACAAATTTAAATACAAGCCCTCGATTGGCTGATCTGAATAGCGGTGTATTTGCCTGTATTTCAACTAAAACACAAAATCAAGAAACCTTAGAAGCGCTACTGATAAAGATAATTAATAATCTGCCTAAGCAATATGAAATTAAAGGGCTTAACCTGCAACTTAATTACAGTATAGGCATTAGCTCTGCTGCTCAAAATAACGATTTTGAATATTGGTTAAAGCGTGGTTATTTGGCACTTAAAAACGCCAAAAACAGCCCAAACCAAATAGGTTCATCCTCAAGCAGCAATAACCTCATGATGGATGTATCTTTAGCGGCCAAATTGCAACAAGCAATAAATAATAATCAACTCGCACTGTACTATCAGCCACAAGTTAACTTATTTGATAACCAAGTAAGTGGGGCTGAAGCTTTATTACGCTGGCCCGATCCTGCATTTAGCAGTTTATCTATAGAAGAGCTAATTACTCTTGCCGAACACACTGGGATTATTAACGAGTTAACTCTATGGGTTATCGAGCAGGCCTGTAAAGATATTGTTGAGCTTACAAAAAATGGCTACCCTGAACACACCATAAGCGTAAACCTAAGCGCTAAAAATTTAGCTATCAATAATTTAGCTGAAAAAGTAGAAAACATTTTAATTAAATATCAAATACCTGCACGTTTACTTAAATTTGAGCTGACCGAATCAGCTTTTGTAGATAGTCAAGATGCCCTCATTAAATTGGTTGATGACCTAGGCGCATTGGGTATTAAAGTGGTTTTAGATGACTTTGGTACGGGTTACGCGTCATTGAGTTATTTAATTAATTATCACTTTAGTGAACTAAAAATAGATAAATCATTTGTTTTTGACCTACCTAACAACCCAACTCATCAGGTTATTGTACAAACTGCCATTGATATGGCGCACAACTTGGGCTTATCAATCACTATAGAAGGCGTTGAAACCCAAGAAATTCATCATCTACTTAAAGACATGAACGCTAACTACGCTCAAGGTTATTTATATGCCAAAGCGCTGCCTTACACCGATTATTTACATTTCTTAAAAAGCCAATATAGCTTAAAAATGTTAGACTCCTCTTTTTAACATCTTTAGGGGCCAAGTAAAGATGCAAGGCACACTGCGTAAATTAAAATCGAGCTTAACCGAACCAGTACAGTACCACTTACCCGTAGGTGAGCACTTAGTAGACTTAAACGCACTAATAGGCAAAGAGCTTACACTTACCTTTAGCGGCACTATTTTGTGTTCTAGCTGCGGTAAAAAAACTAAAAAAAGCTATTCTCAAGGTCACTGTTTTGTCTGTATGCGCAAGCTCGCTAGCTGCGATATGTGCATTATGAAACCAGAAACCTGTCATTACGATCAAGGTACGTGCCGAGAGCCACAGTGGGGCGAAGAAAACTGCATGATCCCGCACTATGTATATCTTGCCAATACCTCAGGACTCAAAGTCGGTATTACTCGTCATACACAAATACCTACCCGCTGGGTTGATCAAGGTGCAACTCAAGCATTGCCTATTTTCAAAGTACAAACTCGCCTGCAATCAGGTTTAGTTGAAGTGGCACTGGCTGAATTTATTGCTGATAAAACCAATTGGCGCAATATGTTGAAAGGCCAAAACGAAGCACTTGATTTAAAAGCAGCAGCGGCTGAGTTAATTCCACAAATTAGCGAAAAACTCAACGAACTAAGCGAGTTATTTGGTGCAACAGCAATAGAGCAATTAGATGAAGATGTGGTTAATTTAGGCTTTCCAGTCACCGAATACCCAACAAAAATCAGCTCATTTAACTTTGATAAAGACCCCGTTGTAAGTGGTGTATTACAGGGTATTAAAGGCCAGTACTTAATTTTCGAAAAAGGCGTTATTAACATTCGTAAATTTACGTCTTACGAAGTAACGGTAGGCTAAATGCTTAATCAATTTCCACAGTTGCTTATTGTTTATAATGAGCTTGAAATAGCGCACACACAAAAAGAGCGTGAAGAGCACTTGCACAGCGTTACAACAAACGATTTAGCTGATGTGGTTATACTTAATAAATGTGGTGAGTACTGCACTTTAGACAATACACCGCGAGAGCCGTTAAGCGCAGAGCAACTTGCTGTAATCACAACAAGTTACTTATTAAATGAAGGGCATTGTTGTTTAAGTAAAATAACGACCCTGACCGTTGAGCAGGCATTTAACTTACTTGAGCTATAAAACGCAGCACAATTAAATCTCAGTAAGCACTTTTATATGCGCTACAGCACTTCTACCCAACGCTGATAGCGCATAGCCACCTTCAAGATACGATATAACCCCTTTACAGCCACTTTCTTTTGTTACTTCACATAATTGCTCGGTAAGCCAAATGTAGTCATCTTCAACAAACTTTAGGCTTGCCATATCATCTTCTAAGTGAGCATCAAACCCTGCGCTGATAAAAAGTAATTCGGGTTTAAACGCCTTTAATTTTGGCAGCCATTGTTGAGTAAACACGTCTTTTAAATCGTCGCCATTACTGGCTATTGGCAGCGGTGAATTAACTATGTGATTATTATTTTTTACTGCCGTATTAGGGTAAAAAGGATGCTGAAATAACGAACAAAGCAACACATTTTCATCATCGATAAAAATATCTTGTGTGCCATTACCGTGGTGTACATCAAAGTCAGCAATCGCAATGCGCTTAACTCCTTTGCTTTGTGCATACTTAACGGCAATAGCTAAGTTATTAAACACACAAAATCCTGAGGATGACTCTCTATTAGCATGATGACCTGGTGGGCGCACCGAACAAAAAGCGGCATCTAGCTTATCCGCAAGTATTTCATCAACCGCAAACACCCCTGCACCTACTGCACGCTCAATTGCTTTAAACGAATCAGGGCATAACCAAGTATCACCATCTAAATTAGCGAGCCCCTCGATTGGGAGTGTGGTTTCTACGTGTTTAACAAGTGCTTCGTCATGGGCAAGTAAATAATGCTCTCGCGCTGCTTTAGGAGCTTGCAAATGCGTTAAGCCGACATCTACACCACTGGCAAGTAATCGGTCGGTTATAGCATCTAGACGCTCAGGGCACTCGGGGTGGTCGTCTATCATTTTATGCTTACGGCAATGAGGATGAGAAATAACAGCGGTACGCATAAAAAGTCCCTTACAAGGTGTAAAAACTTAATATAGCAAAGCCACCGACGAGTGGCTTTGCGACTTTGGTGTATAGCGAGATTAAATTACTATTTTGCTTTTAGCTGTAGGTTTCTAAAGTCAAAGCTAAAATCAGTAACCGCTGTTGATACTGCGCGCATTTTAGCGCCGTTAACTCTATTTTTTGTGTCCATATCAAAAGTTATGAACGCATCAGCTTCTAGCAATTTTTCGTCCCATTTAACAATGAATGTATTGCCCGTGTAATGCTCAAGCGTGCCTTTTAAGCGTTTAGTGTGTGTAAAATCAATCCGTAATTTGCCATCTAACTGCTCAACAATGACGTCGCCATACCAATCATCATGTAATGTTCCCGTGTAATTAATATTTGGTAATTGTGGCTGATAATCAGCGGGCGCTTCTGGGGATGCATTAGCGTACGCTTTTTGTTTTCCTTCAAAGTGTTTTTTAGCTAAGTCTTCAACCCAATCTTTATCTTCAAGGTTAAGTGCGTCTTCTAGCACTTCGTGTGTAACCGCCGAAAGCGCGCTAAAAGCTTGTTGGTTAGATAAAATAACAATACCGAGTTTTTTCTCTGGTAGCAGAGTTACTTGCGATACCATTCCTAAAATACCACCACCGTGACCTAACTTTTTAAAGCCATGGTAGTCTTCAATACTCCAACCTAACCCATAGCCTCTAAATTGCTGATGATATGATTCAAACGCACTTTTAGATGCAATAGACGTAATATGTGGATGCCACATTTGCGTTTGCTGTTGCTCACTAAAGAGCTGCTCGCCATTTGGCATTTTACCGCCTGCTAATTGCGTACGAAGCCATTGGCTCATGTCGCTTACGCTTGATGCAATTGCGCCTGCGCCTCTAAAGTCCTCAAGGTAGTTCACAAAAAATGGATGAAGCATGCCATCCATAGGAATATGGCCTGTTGCCCAGTTAGTGTTACTTTTTGGAATACGTGAAAAGCCGGCGCGTGAATTATCCATATGCAGTGGCTGTAAAATGTTTTTTTCGATGTAATCGTTCCAGCTCATACCCGATACACGTGCAACCACTTCGCCTGCGGTAACAAACATCAAATTGTTATAAGCATATTTACTACGAAAGCTGCTCGCAGGTTTTAAATATTTTAATCCAGCTAAAATTTCATCAACGGGCTTATCCGTGCTTGGCCAAATCATTAAATCGCCTTGCCCAAGCCCGAGCCCACTGCGATGGCTTAATAAATCACGAATACGCATTTCGCGTGTTACATATGAGTCGTACAACCTAAATTCTGGTAAGCGGTCAATAACGCGGTCGTCCCAACTTAATTTACCTTCATCAACCAGCTTAGCCAGTGCAGCGGAAGTAAACGCTTTCGTGTTTGAAGCAATACCAAATAAGGTATCTTTATTTACTTTTTTATTGGTCTCAAGATTAACGACACCAAAGCCTTTAGCAAATATCACTTTATCGTTTTCAACGATAGCCACCGCCATTCCAGGCACGTCAAAACGTGCCATTGACGCCTTGATCACGTTATCAATTTTGTCGGTGTCTACTTGTGCCGAGCTATTAAAGGCAGTGCCTACTAATAAAGCAATTGTGGCTAGTTGGGTTAATTTCATATCAATCCTATTTATTATTGTTGATGTACGGCAAACTCAAGGGCTGCGCGTGCTTGATTGGTATCGCTTTTTTGTGGACGATTTAATATAGCATCACTGTATGCTTTTGGTACGCCGGCTTCAAGTGCTCCGCGATGAACATGCTTTATGTACCAGTCATATGGGAGCACATCGCTGTCGTGCGTATTTGCTATATAACAATGTGCGTTTATTGTTTCACCTGTTAATAGCGTTGGGGTTATATCTACGCAGTCGTAGCCGGCGCCTTCAATGCCATCTAAAATGATTTTTTCGGCATCACTAATCTCATAAATAACACCATAAACTAGTTCATCTTTTTTAGCGCTTGGGCAAATACTGCACTTACCTGAGCCATCTTTAAATAACATGTCAAACGTAAGTTCATATCCTTTAAGAACCGCTGTTCCAACTCGTTTAGCATTAGGTAAACGCGCTAATAAACGATTAGATGACATATTAGAGCCAAACGAAAAATTATAGAGCGGCATGTTATCTCCTGCGCTTTTTAAATAAGTTAAATAACCTGAACTCTGGATAATAAATCTATCTCAAGCAGCTATTTTCAGCGCTAACTATGTTGAATTTACTTACAATAGGCCCGCTATTGATGCGTAAATTCGCCTTGTTTTCACTGAAAATCTCTGGCTAGAGAAAAATAAATTTAAATATCATTATGATTCAATACATTAGTAAATATCTTAACCAGAGTTCAGGTTAAATAACAACACGTATCGCCAGAGCAATTAAAATAACGCCAATTCCACGGTCAAACCAGTAGCCACGCTGTTGGAAAAACTCTCTTACACTCGCCTTAGAAAGCACCATTGAAAGCATTGAAAACCACGCCCATGTAGCCAGCGCCATGTACACACCGTAACCTACCTGCACGCTAGTCGGTGTGGTTGGGCTAATCACTAGCGTAAATAACGACATAAAAAACAGCGTTGCTTTTGGGTTTAACGCATTTGTTAAAAATCCGCGTCTGAAGGCAAGCCACACTGGTTCTTCTTGAACTATTTTGTTTTCAACCTCATCTTCAGCGCTTGCAGGCGGTTTTGCCGCTTTAAGCGCTTGTACGCCCAAGTAAGCTAAATAGGCACCCGCTACATATTTCAACGCCATAAACAAACTAGGTGATTGCGTTAAAATAAGCGCAACACCTAAAACACAATATGCAATGTGCAGTAAAATAGCAGCGCCAACACCTGCGCTTGTCCACAATGCGTTACGCCGACCTTGTTGAACACTTTGCTTAAGTACTACAGCAAAGTCGGGACCAGGGCTTGCTACAGCAAAAAAATGGGCAATAACAATCAGTAAAAACTCATCTAAGTAATCCACAAGCACCCTTACTAGTTTGGCGAATATGCTAATAGCAGCGGATTAGCCGAGTTATGTACTAATTCTTTAATTTCTTTTTGAGCTTTTTTAAATTGACTGCGCAGATGTGGCTTTAAATGTTTTTTAGAATTTTTATCTTTTTTAAAGTAACTAACAAGTGCATGCATAAACACAGTATGAGTTTCACTTAATTTAGCTTCACGATTAGCGTATGGGTTATAGCACGAGCCGCAACCGCCTTTAAACTGATACACAGTGTTGCTCATCATCACGCCAAACCCTAAAAAACAAGCAAGTGCATCAGCCGCTTGTGGTAAGTATTCTTTACCGCCTGGCGGTAACACGCCAACATGATGAATAAGTATAGTGGCCAATGTACCTGCATAACTTGCCACTAAATCCTGCGGCTGGTTAATCTGATTTGGATTAAAAGAAACGCTCACCATATGGCTCGGTGGCACAATTAAATGGCTGCCTTCGCCACGTATTTTATCGCTAAATTCAAAATGTGGAAAAACCTGTGGTTGTAATTGCTGCGGCGCAACAAGCTGAATCGGCCATGCGCTCATACCCGCGTAATTAGTAACGCGAGTAAAAACATTCGTCGCCATTTCTTCAATACTTGATACCGAATCTGGAAAAAACGCAGCTGTTGGCAATACAATTTGGGTTTGTTTAGTAAAAAACTCAACATCAAAATTTTCGACAGCCCAAATAAACGTATCAATAAGCCATTGCTGCTCTTGCGCTTCTAATAATGGTGCTGATTTAAATAAAGCTAACATAATGTGCTCTTTTAATTTTAGTTTAATACCAATTTTATTAAAAACATGATCATTCTATCGCATTAAATAACTCACTAACTGCGTTGAAAATTATTCATATAGAACAACTATATGTCACAATTTCCGCCTTGTTATTGTGTTATTTTCTTCGCGCTATAATAGATCACTCATTTGATGCAATTGGTATAATTATTCTTGTTCAAGTGCCCAGTCCCACGCTTTGGTGTTATAAAGCGGTACTGTCGATAGCGCATGGTGATGACTACCACTTGATTCTTTAGTTGAATACGATAAATACAATAAAGTACGATTTTTAGCATCGTAAATACGACGTACTTTTAACGATTTAAATAGAATACTTTTAGATGATTTAAATACAACCTCGCCCGATTTACTACGATCAATTGCTTGAAGTTGATCTGCGGTAATCGGTCCGGTTTGACGACACGCAATAGACATATCTGACGGATCAGAAAAATCCAAATCAGCTTCTATATGGCTAATATGGCACGTAACCCCTTTAATGATTGGATCTTGCTGAGAGTTGACTACAACATCTTTAGTCGTAAATAACCCTAGACTTACCGATGCGACATCATCAGAGCAAGCACTTAAGGCAACAACAGCCCCCACAAGTACAGTCAAATGTTTAATTTTTTGTAGTAGTTTCATACATATCCTTAATCAATATATCGACAATTGAGTGCCAACCTAAATAAGCAAGGGTTCACTTATTGGCTTTTATACTAACATCAAAAATTAATACGACTAAATTAGTTTAAAGCAAAGGTTTTAAATAATTCAGGGTTTAGTGAGCCCTGTTGTATTGATACAATTAACCCATGCCCATGCTGTAATACACAATAGGAAACGTCTAAATGCCGCACATTATTATTGAACACTCAGAAGACCTCCCTGTTTTGCCACAAGTTCTGGTAGAAAAAATCCATAGCACCACTTTCGAAAGTGGTTTGTTTGATTTAGAAACCATAAAAACACGTGCCATTGCTTATCAGCAATATCAACTAGGTGCAGGTAAAGAAGGGTTTATTCATATTGCAGCGCATATAATGGCTGGACGTTCCATAGAACAAAAACAAATGTTAAGCGAGCGCTTACTTTCGTGCTTAAAAACCTATTGCAGAGAATCAGACAGCTTAAGCGTAATTATTTATGATATTGAGCATGAGATATATCGTAAAAATTAGTTTGTTATACTCATTCACTTAATTAAGTGTTCTATTTTTTAGGCAGTAAGACGTGTCGATGGCAAGGCAAAAACTTTGTTATTTAGTTGTTCTAAATGAGGAAATTTTAACGCAGTTAGCGCCAAATTTGGCACCTCAAAATGATTAAGTATTATTGCGGATTGGCACTGTACAAAGCACTCTTTGGATCACAGCGTTTAGCTAAACGCTGTGATCCAAAAAAAGTAGAGCAAATTTAAAAAATTAATCCTAAAGCATCAAAAAACCTAGTTTATTCATCATCATCGGAGCCGTTAATACGCTCCAATCGTTCTATTTCTTCTTCTCTGGCCGCTTGAATTTCTTCTAAAACAGAATCAACGTCAGCATTTTCACTATCGTCTTCAAACTCGCCAGTAAGTATAGAATTAGGTGTTAAATTAGCTTCTTCAAATAACGCCCACATTTCTTTAGCGTATTGTGTATGTAACAAAGCCGGTGCAAATTCACCGTAATAACGGCGCATATTATTTACATCTCTGGCAAACATAGCCTCAGCACTATTGTTTGCAGAGGCATTAACCGCTTGCGGTAAATCTATAATAACGGGCCCTTTATCATCAACTAAAACATTAAATTCAGATAAATCACCATGTATAATGCCCGCACACAACATCAACATAATGTAGTGCATCATTAACTTATGTTGTGCAATCGCTTCTTCTTGCGTCAACGTTACATGGCCAAGTTGAGGTGCAACATCGCCAGCATCATCAGAAACCAACTCCATAATTAGCACGCCATCCATACAACAATATGTTTCTGGAACTCGTACACCCGCATTAGCTAAACGTGATAAGGCATCAATTTCAGCATTTTGCCAAATCTCTTCCTCTAACTGTCGACCATAGCTTGAACGCTTCCCCATAGCACGGGCTTGGCGACCACCACGAACTTTTCGCCCTTCTTGGTACTGGGCTGCTTTTTTAAAACTACGTTTAACAGCATCTTTATAAACTTTGGCGCAACGAATATGCTCGCCACAGCGAACAACAAAAACATCGGCTTCTTTGCCGCTCATTAATCGGCTGATAACCTCATCAATTAAACCATCATCAACGAGAGGTTGTAGGCGTTTTGGTATTTTCACAGGTTCCCTGCTATATAGAATTGGTTATTAATCATTATTGTATCGAGTATGCTCTATGTATTTAAGTGTGACTCAAACAGGATATCATCTTTGAGAATTTAAGAAATAATTAACAGTAAAAGTGATTCAAAAAATTATTACATAACAATCTGTTTATTATAAAACTAAGACAGATTTAGGACTGAAAAAAATAGTTTTGTTAATTAACCTCAACTCTGGATAATAAATCTATCCCGAGCAGCTATTCTCAGCGCTAACTGCGTTGAATTTACTGCAATAGGCCCGCTATTGACGTGTAAATTCGCCTTGTTTTCACTGAAAATATCTGGCTAGAGAAAATAAATTTAAATATCACTATAATTCAATGCGTTAGTAAATCTCTTAACCAGATCTCAGGTTAATTATTTAAGATTAACTTTCACCTCAAAATTTGTGTCAAATTTAATCATCAACATCAATACGTCTTAGCTGTAAAGTTTATATCTTGTTAGGGCGTGTTGGCCTTTGTGGATTAAAATTCATTCAATCTAGGGGCGATTTAATCGCGCCGTGAGGTTTGTAACCTAGTGGGCTCGGTAACTGCTCCTGCGTTATCGCCTATTTATGGTGAGCAACCACACATCATAGGCTCTGTCTTACTTAAACACCAAACACACTGCTGCAAATTCAACCACCAAGGATTAATACGCTCTAGGTTAAAGTTTTAAATTTACTGACCGATACATAGGCTAATATAAATTCAGAGTTAAGGAATGATTATGATTAATATATTTAATGGAATGCCGAGTTCAATTGCAAAAATGACGCAAGCAAACAGTAATTCAGAGTACGCACTCACGGATGAATTGCAAAGTATTGCACCAGAAATAACAGAAGAACTCCTTAGCAAATTCAGCCAAGAAAAAGTTGAGCAGCTACTGCATCAAGAGCTTTCTAAATTAATACCTCAATCGACTCAACAAGCGTCTTCCACGTATAAACTGTCTAATGAAGAACTTACCACCAAAACAATATTCACCAATTACCAAGAAGGCTTAACGCAAAATAAAAACAGTGATGATCTACTCGCTTATCTAGATAAATCAGTACGAGATGTAAATACAGCCTATACCAATACAAGTGATATTTTACTTGGGCTTGGGCAATTAGGTCATGAGCAAAAATCCTTTCTAGCCAAAAGTAAAAAAAGCATCGAAGAAACAGTCCAGGCCTATAAGGATGATGTAACGTCTGGATTTGAATTATCAGTAAAAACACAAGAAGGTGACATTGTTCGCATCTCTATTGATTACTCAAAGAATGATTCTATAGAAAAAAGTGAAACGATTCTTAACTATGAAGTTGAAGGCGATTTATCCGAAGCTGAGCATAAGGCACTCACCGAAGTGCTTTCTGGAGTCGGTAAAATGGCCGATGATTACTTTAGCCTTACAAAAACATCAAAATACGGCGATGACTCTTTAGATAAGATTGACATGACTTTTTTAGCCGATTTTAATAGTCAGCAGCTATCAGGCTTTGATGTATCGTTTTCAAAAACACATGATAATAAAGACGATAATAAAAACACTAAGTATGAAAATGATGCTCTTTCTCTTAGTTATAACATTAGTAAAGAGCAACAAGGGCTTGTATTTGAATCATCAAATGGGGCTGAAAAAATAAACTTCGCGTTAGACATGTCTATTTTTGGCAACAAAGATGACCAACAAATGCAGCAATACCTTAGTACTTTAGATAAAAATTTGGAAGATAATCGCCAAAATAGTAAAGGCAATAGTAACGATAATGAATCAATATTTGGTCGCCAAAGTGACATGAACATGCGCAAAGGCTTTGCTTTATTTAAAGACGCTTTTAGTAGCATGTCTACAGCAGCAGAGCAATATAGCAGTATAGAGTCAATTGCCAAGGAACAATTTACTAATGGACAAGACATAGTCGCAGACTTAGTCGATAAAATAATTATAAAGGATCCTCGTAATAAAGATATTAACCAAGAACAAACCAACGCCTTAGGCACTGGTATTTCTAAATTAGCCGATTTTGATGCTAAATTTGAATTTTCTAAAGCTAACAAAACGTCTTCTACGAGTGCTGTTGAATTAAAGCAAAGCACCGAGCTGAATAAATCTGGCAACTCAAATGAAGTTAATCAAAGCAAGACTGCAAATACTCACCTTGATTATCAACTTGATCGGCCAGATCACTACAATAAAAAAGAAGAGTATGAAATCAATGCCGCCGCCCAAAATGGTGAATTAGTTGAAGTAGGACAAAGTAATAAAGTAGATATTGATAAAAAAACCTATCAAAAAAATCCGCTCCTATCTCAATATGAACTGAAAACAAAACTCGCCGAAAAAACAACCAGCGAAAGTAATATTCGCATTATTGATAATGTATTACTTAAAACACTAGAAAATAGCAGTGAGACAAATAAAACTGAGAGAGTGAAAAATGAAGGCAAATTTGAAGATTACAAACAAATCATCACTCTTACAACAAGCTAGTCTCATTAATTGGTGATTTAGATAAGCTAGTAAAGAAGAGTGATACATAATACCAACAGCGTAAGTATTTGAGCAATTTGAAGTAAATGGTCATGCTCATTTTAAAGAACGACTAATAGCGCACTATTTTTTCTAATGGCGGTCATGGGCTTAGACCGAAGTGGTACAGACTGAGCTGCAAAAGTTAGGGATAATTAGGCAAATAGCTCTTGAAACTGCGTCTCAAGACCTAGGTCACTTTAAATCTGAAATTACTTAGATACAAACTCAGCCCGTTAAAAAGCACTTTTGTTTCGTTAAGTCTTGCAAATTTTAAGTCTATTTCCTTTTCTCATTACTATCAAGAAGCTCCTTTTTCCCCTTCAGACTAAGAAAAGCAACTGATGTGGAGTTAGGTTTTACTTTCCTACCTTCGTGCAGAGATTAAATTTCTGGTTTGTGGCTGTAATGCCACTCAGCGTATTACTTTTAAAGTCAGCTTGTAACCTTTGATTCACTTGATAAATCAGTTCCAAATCTATTATTTCTAGGGGGATCACCGTCTGTCTCGTATTCAAAATAGTAAGCTTTAATGTATCTGCTATAGTGAAAGGTAGCACAGGGTAATTTCTGTTAGTAGGTATTTACTTGGAAAGCTTGTAAAAATGGTGGCCCCTCCCAGACTCGAACTGGGGACCTAACGATTATGAGTTGCAAAACAAGGACTTACTACGAGTTACTTTTTGATATAGCTATTTACTAATTTTTATAGTTATATCATGGGGTTATTGAATAAACCCTACCTCTGATGCATAAATCATTATGTATTTCAGAACGTTAAATTTTACGTTCAAAGTAGCACAGAGGTAGCACCATATGTCAGACACAAAATTTCGCTTCACAGAATTGTCGCTTGAAAAGATAGAATCAAACGGTAAACGCACTCGCTATTATGACAATCTATTGTCAGGACTCATTTTAGATGTAGGCGTAGCTGGTAGAAAATCATTTAGAGTTTATAAAAAGATACCAGGGAGAGATACTCCTATTAATGTCACCCTTGGGTACTTTCCATCAATTACACTTGATGATGCAAGGCGAATGGCTCGTAAAGTAATGGCAGATATTGCTGAGGGTATAAACCCGAACGACCTTAAGCGCCAATTTAGAGCAGCTTCAATTACCTTGAAAGAAGCCTTTGATTCATACATCGAATCTAGAGATCTTAAGCCTATAACTGAAAGAGGGTATCAACAAAAAATAGATTGCTACCTATCTGATTGGCATAACAAACGTCTAGCCGATATTAATCAAACAATGATTTTAAAGCGCCAACGAGAAATAACCTCAAGAAGTCCTGCTCAGGCAAATTATACCATGCGCCTAATGCGTGCTTTATTTAACTTTG
Source organism: Pseudoalteromonas sp. Ld19 (assembly GCF_045064135.1). Taxonomy (NCBI): domain Bacteria; kingdom Pseudomonadati; phylum Pseudomonadota; class Gammaproteobacteria; order Alteromonadales; family Pseudoalteromonadaceae; genus Pseudoalteromonas; species Pseudoalteromonas sp. Ld19. Next base: position 271,535 of record NZ_JBISHA010000022.1, read on the forward strand.
CTAAAGCTGAATACAAATCTTCTGAAGGTCGCTCATTATTTCCAGAAAACCCTGTAGATGCACTTTCTGAAAAACGAAGCTGGAATAATGTAAAGCGTAAAACAACACGGCTGCGTCGTTCACAACTAAAACCTTTTGTAGATGCATTATATGAAGTTAGAAATGAAGCAGCTAAATATCGTCAAAATACTCGCGTTGGTTTTTGTGATTACCTGGAGTTTTTAACCTTTTCAGGCCTAAGAAGATCAGAGTTACTGCAACTTCCTTGGTCACAAGTACACCTTGAAGATAGGATATTTATTTTAGAAGATACAAAAAATGGCTTAGATGTCGAGTTCCCTATTACAGATCGATTAGCTGAGATATTTAATCGACGAAAAGATTATAAGGTATCTGACTATGTATTTGGTACAAATAGTAAAAAAGGCTACCTAACTGATCCTAAGAAAACGTTAAAACATGTATGCCAAATTGCAGGAGTAAAAATCACTTCGCATGATTTGCGCCGCACATTTACATCAATGGCAGAGAGTAGCGGAGTGTCAGGATACCTCCTTAAACGCCTTCTAAACCATATTACAGATAAAAGTGATGTAACTGCTGGCTATTTAATTTTAACCGCTGAGGAGCTTAAAGAGCCCGCAGAAAAAGTAACAGAAACAATAGCCAAATATGCAGGTTTGATTGAACAAAAGCCTAACGATCAAATGAGTGAAATGAAAAGTCTGTTGGCCAACTTAACTAAGGAACAAAAAGTTGAGCTGATGAGCACTTTGTTAAGTTGATATTTATAAATTTCTTCTAAATCAAAAAAGTCCCTATACGGGACTTTTTATTAATTATCGTTGACCTACAGGTGCTTTGTTTACTACCTGTACTTGAGAGGAAATTGCTCGCTCAATAACTTGATTATAAACTCGCTTTTTCTCACTTGAACTTGAGTCAAGTACAAAGTCTGAAAGCTTAGAATTTTGAGCTTGCTTTGGCTTTAATAAATTTGAAAACATAGGTACTCCTAAAGCTCGTTTTTTGAGCTGGATGGTGATTCTATCAGGCTCTGTAGATCTTCTCTAGTGAATTTTTCATCTAAATGATGCTCAATTGCCTGAACGTTATCATGATAAAAACGTGTTCGGCCCTTATTATTCTTAACCAATAAATCTACTTTAATTTGACTTCCAAATTTTAATTTAAGTTCCTTGATAACATTTTGTGATGCAAAAAATTGATCTATAAAAGTATTTGGTAAAATTCTACGCCCTTCTAACTTCTCTCTGGCTTCAACAAATTCCCATGCATACTCTGGCTTTTGGTACACAAACAAAATAAGCACTTTTCGACCTTTACGAATAGAACGCTCAATATTTTTTTCTGCAACATCATAACTTGCCAAAGTACCATCTAACAAAAATGACTGCTTGTTTTTAAAAGCATGATCAAGTGTTCTCTCAACAATAAAAGATACAGCACGATGAAATAAATAAGAGTTATCACCTGTATAACCAGGTATTAGTTCTCTTAACTCATCTGGATCAAGCCTGAGTACATTATCAGCACCAATTTCTTCTAAAAAAGCTTTTGAAGCTTCAGTTTTTCCTGCGCCAGGCGAACCTGCCATAAAAACAGAAACCGGCCTGTTATCGGGAGGAAACCGATCTTTATCTGTTAACTCGCGAGCTATACGAGTCCTATTATTTTTAGCATAGGCAATTGCCTGTCGCTCTAATTCTTCTGGTGTCATATGAAGCCTTATGATTCTCTATTCATTATGTCACTTAAGTGCCTATTAGCAAGTGATTCAAATTCTGAATATACCCTATGAATTTGGGCAGCCTCTTCTCGTTTTTCTATTGATGCATTAGCTCTTTGCCTTTTGTCGAAGAAGTCATCAAGGAGAGCGATTCGGGCAAGGTCTTCAATTCGCTTCTTTGGCTTAAAATTATGCTTTGTGCTTGCAGAAGAGAGTGCAAATTTTAAAGTTCTATTTTTATCAATGACAAGATAAAGAGTCATCCCCACAGCCTTGTATAACTGAAGGTCTTTGATGTAAGGCAGGTTCTTCATGTACTTTTCGTACTTATAAGTTTTGTTATTCACAGTTAAGTGTCCTTAATAATAAGATTTTTGGATATTGAGAATTTAAGGTATTAAGTAGGGAGCTAGAGGCCTTGATAATAAAGGGCTACATTGGTGGTACTGTCCTTCAGTGACAAACATTTGGTTCTCAGTGACATAAAACTGTTCGCCAGTGACAAACTTTTGCCCGCCAGTGACATTACTAGCAACTACTTATACATAATTTGTAAGCAACTAAACAACTAGCCTCCTCTGCCACGAAGTAGATAGTTGTTAGGCGGAATGACGATACCTTTATCCTTTTTATCTAAACGGATGCCAGAGTGAGGATGGCATTCAAGAATGAAGTCTAAAGCGCACAAAAATCGCCGCTTGAACCTACTCAGAGCAAGCCTGTCTAGGTAGGGAAAAACATCTTTGTGGAGGGTTCCCCAAGGGACAAAAACAATTTTTTCACGTCCATAACCTCGTCGTATGAGATACAAGTAAAGATCATGGGCGAGGACTATGTCTTTAGCTCGAGCAAGTTGAAGGAACCTTAAATCAATGGGAATAATGCTTTTATCATCAGCTATCAGCGCCTTAAAGCTGTTCGAGGGGGTATAGAGAACCTGTTTATATTTAGCATTGAAATAGCCAATACCATACTCATGGTTAATCAAATTATCCGCCTCAGCGAAAAATCCCCTTCTTCGCATTTTATCTTTTGATTTATTAGTCGGGACAACTGTAAATGTCGTATCAAATACTCTTTCGAGAGAGAGTAAAAAATTAGCGTATGTGCCACCTGATATGCTGTCTTGTCCTGTTATTTGCTGAAATAGCTCACTTACAGATTTGGCTATGACGTATGAGGGAAGCTCTGGCCTTCTACTGACTTGTGTTGTTAGGTGAGCAATGATCAACCTTGCATAGTGACCATGAGGCAAAATTTGAGGACTGCTCAACATTACAGTTTTGTATTTGCCAAAGCCTTTAATAGTGGATTGCTCAAGCTTTTTAAGGGGCAAAATACATGGATCAATCAAAAAGGCTGGGTATGAACCAAAAGTTCGCTCTTCGATAGGACAGTTGGTGATTATTTCTTTGCTGTTTAGTGTGAAGGCCATTAGTAATATACCTCCCCACAACGAATTAAAGGCTGCGTTTCAATCCAGTGGTGGAACTCTGATATAGGAAAGAGTGTTTTACCACCTTGCTTGATATAAGGAGGCAGTGAGTGACGCGCTTTTGCTTGCCTGTTCTCACTTAGCTTATTGTATAAGGTTTGCTTAGAGCAGCATAAAGCTTCTGCAACTTCATCTGCTGTATAAAATTGAGGTTTGATTTTCGGCATAAAGCACTCCGATTAATTACCATTTAGTTTGAGTGCTTACTATTATTCACATAAATCTTTTTTATTCTCAGAAAAACCCCCCTGACTTTTTATGGGTTTTTTATAGGTACAAAAAAAACATCAAAGCATTTAACATAACCAAAAAAGAGAAAGTAAAAGCAAAACAGCATATCTGCTATGGCAGTTCTTAATTAACCTTTGAGATAATTTGTGTTTTACTGGAAAGGTGGATAAAAAAACAACAAATAAGGATTGTAAAATGCAAATTGATTTACACCACGGTATGACATGGGTTATAGCAAGAGCTGCTGGATTTTCGGTAGAAGAAGCTACTATTATTGCTCACGCATCTCAATATGTGGATGATGCAACAAACTATGGTCATATAGAGTTCAGTAACGGCGCTGCGTATGAACGTATAGCTACAGCTCATAAAATGTTGGATTATAAAAACCTAGACAGCTTGAAGAATATGAAAGTCTGGGTACCATTCCATTTTCTTCCTGGCAACGGTGGCCTACCTGCTGGTCAAAATCCATCTGGAACATTCATTAAAAAGCTGGTGTGTAAACCTGGTTCTTATATTGCTAAAGATATGATTGATGAATGTATTGCAGAAAAAAATAGACCTTATGGTTTACATCGATTAGGAATTACCTCTCATGTTTTTATTGATACTTGGGGGCATCAAGGCTTTGCAGGAGTCAATCATGATGTTAATAAAGTTGAAAATATTTTAGATCGGAATGGACACCCAGAGCTTGAGCTTACGGAACGAGTTTCAGGTTTCTTTTCTAACATTTTTCAGGATGACATACCTAGCCTAGGCCATGGCCAAGCACTTTCCAATCCAGATCTTCCCCATCAAGAGTGGAGCTATACCAATGGGTTAGGGGAAGAGGTAGTGAGAAATAATACTGTAGACTTCTTAATAGCTGCAAATGAGTTATGTAAAGCCTATCAAAGATACTTAGATATTGAAGAAAATGGACTACCTGAGGAGTTAAAACTTGAGATATCTAAGTGTTTTATAGAGTTTGATATGAACGAAGGCGAAACTCGCCACAAGCTTTGGCTAGAAGCAATTGAAAACGATAGATTCAACTTAGGTGCATATACCCTTGATTATATAGCTAAAGGAGAGGGTTCATGGAAACATCAAGCTCTAGGGACCACTTTGGCTAATGGTGATGAAGACAGATATGAATTTACTGCCGATTTTATGACATCAAACTGGAAGTATTTTCATGATGCAGCAAAAAAGCATAAATTAACAATTATCGATGATATTTTACCTCAATACGGGATTTGTGTAGGTTAATTTGGAAGCTTTGGGTAGCTTAAGGGCGAAACCTACTACCCTTAATTAACTAATTATATAAAAGATAAATGCTTCTAAAGGAATGAATGGCCTCACCTCAACTTTTTGAGTAAGCCTAAAAGTAGTATTAAATTACTCCTTAAAATTAGGCATGCCTAATTTTGAACACTGCCCTATTTTTTAAGTGATTAGTAATAGGTATCGTAAAGTTCACCACGTGATTGTGCATCCTCAGCTTCTTGACGTGACATAAATTCACCATCAGCGATAATATTGCCCATGCCATCATTCAATTGATCTAGTTGCTCGTTTTCGTTCGACGACTGCTCATCGCTTGTAAAGATACTTACCAACAAGTAGATAGCCCCGACCAATACACACACAAACGTTTCAAGCATATTCATTCCTCCAAACTAAATTCGTTACAAAAGCAAAAGCTAAGGACTCCTTAGTATCTAGATTCAATTAAAGCTAAGAAACTCTTAGTTTTCAAGCTAAGAACAATAAATAATGAAAACTAATGACGAATCACCATTTCCAAAACGCTTAAAAGAGGCAAGAAAAGCCAAAGGGCTATCGCAAAAACAGTTAGGAATTTTAGCTGGAATGGATGAGTTTTCTGCATCAGCAAGAATGAACCAATACGAAAAAGGAGTACATGCCCCAGACTTTAAAACAGTAAAAGCACTTGCTGATATTTTAGAGGTGCCTACTGCGTATCTATATTGTATCGAAGATAAATTAGCATTGGTTATTTTAGAGTCTAGCTCTTAAGGCAGCCGACTCTAATAATTGAAATATAATTATTTATCAGACTTGGTTAGGATAGCTAATGGCGCACTACAATGATGCTTAAGTTGCTTATCAGCACCCTTATCTAAATCATATCTTGGTGAACAAGCCAAATGTTTCCCCTTTTCATCAAAAATAACACTTTCTGTATTAGTGACAAAAATAAACTCTTTCTTACCCGTGTAAACGATTCTACCTTGTAAGTAATTACCATAAGCATCAATATAAACTGTACACCCCGAGACCTTACTATATTCTTCTTTTTTTACTTCTTTAAAAGACCCACAAACACCATCCCCTATTAACTTAGCGCCATAAGACTGACCAGCCGAAAAGAATATTGATAAAATACCCCAAACAACCCACAGCAAGGTGGATATAGATATCATATAAATGATCAACCCTATAAATGCGAAAAAAGGATATGCGAACAATTTTTTTAAGCCACCAGGAATTTTTTTAAGCCAATTGAACACCCTACTTGGCTTATTTTTATTCTTTTTTGATAGTTTGTGCTCAAAAAATAAATACCAATAGAGAGCAACAATAAGACAAAGTACAGAAATACTTTCCCAACCCATTTTGAAAAACTTCGCTACCTCGTCCATCCAGTTCTCGTGCATAGTACGGATAGCAAACATAGTCATATGTGTAGTTTCTTGATTACTTAATTCAACATTGGAATTGCCTAATCCTATAACCTCTATAACTCCCTTCAAAAAGCTATAACCTGCATAATGATTAATAGCAGCAATTGCACCGCCTAAAATAGCTAAGATTGACAGTTTGGTCGCAATTCTCTCTATTGTTTCGCTTTTTCTTTTAGTCTCTTCAGTCATTCAATATTCCTTGTAATTGAAACTAATAATTATCATGCTTAAAAGTGTGAATGAAGTAATAAATCACTTTTAAGTTAATTAATTAAACCATTTCAAACTGAGGCATCATGAGCAATTGCCTTCTCTTTCCTGGGCTTCGCCCATACCCCGCTATGTAGAAGCCTAAAATAGGCTTGAACATAGCGGGGTATGGGCTCTTGAGCATCTTACACGCAGATTTTTATTTGCAGATTGAAATATTAATTAAAGCTGCTAATCTAAATGTTAATCAAGCCCTACGGGCAAGAAAAAAACAGGCGCTTTCCTGCTGCCTTCAACACGTTGTTACATTCTCTGTAACCCCCACTTCAGAAGCTTTCAGCTTCATTATAAAACCAAGTCTTTTGATTTTTAGGCGCGATCAGTCCGAGCCTTACGCATGCGTAAAACAGGGGCGAATAGGCGTTAGCCGCTGAGCTTAATCAGCCAGTTTTTCTTACAACCACACCGGAGAATAACTATGACCTTTAATGCTAAAGCAGAAGCACTGCGCCTAAAAAACGAGAAAAAATTGATCAGTAAAAAACGATTTAAGCCATCCAAGCTAGATAAACAGCGACTTCTAGCTCTTTACGAGGAAGATACATGTATAGCCAATCTTCAAAGATGGCTCTTGCGTAAAGGAGTGAGAGTACATTGGACAACTGTAAAACGGTGGGTACAAAAGAATGGCTAAGTTCGCAAAACCAGAAACGCAAGCGGAGAAGCTGGTTAAAAACTTATATAAGCACAAAATTATTAAATCTCTAGGAACTGCTCGAAGCTATAAAACTGCGCTGATAAAAATAGCTCGGTGGTCAAAGGATATTGGCATTAATGGTGTGCAAGGCATGAGTATTCAAGATGCTTATAAATATCTTGATTACCGCAGTGAGTTTGCAGGCCAAAAAACGCTGGATATGGAACGGCAAGCAATTCAAGCTATGTTTAAACTCAATAGTAAACTTGGCCCTAAAGAAACGCTGACTGTCATAAAATCCGAAAAAGAGATAATCGAAAAGTCTCGCGCCTACACTCCAGTCCAAGCTCATGCAATCAGTGAACATCAAACTAGAAAATATAATTTATCTACACAAATAGCCTACGCAGCAGGATTAAGAGCCCATGAACTTTTAACAATAGCCAGAGTATCAGAGCGTAAAGCAGATAGCCGCCCAACGTTAGACAGCAAATGGCTTGGTCGAGAAGGTTGTATTTATACAGTGAAAGGCAAAGGCGGCCTAATCCGTGATGTATTAATACCTAACGCATTAGCTACACAGCTAGAACAAAGGCGCTTAGCACAGCCTATAACCGTTCGTGACAGGGAAATTAACTATTTGCAACGCTACGATCTTGGCGGTGGCCATAAATGGTCGTGCTCATTCTCTAAAGCATCTAGTCGCACACTCTTTTTTTCTAATGGCGGTCATGGTCTTAGACACAGCTATGCACAAGAGAGAATGGCAGAACTAAAAAGCTTGGGGTTAGCGAGAGCTATTGCTCTTGAAACTGTGTCGCAAGAGCTAGGCCACTTCAGAGCTGAAATTACTGAGGTTTATTTAAGGTAATACGTAATAACACTTAATTGATCAGTTTTTTGAGCCCAGCTTCATAAACCAGAAATGAAGTTACTACAGGCAATCCTAAATACCCCTTCAGACAGTAGCTCTCGATTTGACTTGATCAATAAGTGCTTATCTCGAACAACTTTAAGCCAGCAAATATATAAATCAAATAATTCATCTTTTGATTCCATTTGATTTGGAGCTTTTTCAATCTTAACCAATAATATCACCAACCCCTCAAGTATAGATATTATATTAAGCTTTAAGGATATAGCTAACCTAGCCGTTGATGGAGTGAGTACCGATAAGTCATTATCGCTTGGGTACAACTTTCCGTCTATAAAATCACGACGATACTCTGTTAGCATTTTCGAGATTTGATCTAAGCTAAGCCCACTGCTTTTCACTTTCTGATTAGCACTCGAGATCACTTCTTCAAATACACCTTCTAAAAATAACTCACTTTTCATTTCCTGAAGTTTTACTTTGAACTCTTCATTTATTTTTAATACTTCTTTAATGCTATTACAATTCTGATGCTTTTCAGCCCAGCTTAAACCTACACTAGATAACTTAAAGACAGTGTCATCACCCTCTATTATTTTCAAAGACCAGTGAACCAAATAAGCATCAAGTTTTGATGTTATATTTCGCTGTTGATGTGCAACTTTTATTGACTCCCTAAAATAAAAAACTAAAACCGCACTAATAGCAGCCCAAAACAATGTCATGTTATCTCCAAAAATACTGTAAAAGTTCAATCGTGTGCATATTCAGTCGCTACTTACCAGCCGCTCTTTATAATCAATAGAGTTTTTATGGACAACATAAAACATTGATTTCAAGGTAACATTAACTTGGGCTTGATATCTTTCACTTTTTAATTGCCCCTTCTCTAATTAAAAATTCTCTTGCTTTTGATAGTTGCACCTTATTTTTACCTGCTACTAAAATATCTTTTTCAATAGTTTGTAATTGTTGCTCAAGCATTGAGTTAGCTTCAGCTTGATTTATTTTCCCGAACTTAATCATTGCTGTACGCAGCAACCCTGCTGAATCAAGAAATAGTTTAATATTTTCGATTGCTTGATAAATTTGAATGGCATCAAGCTTTAAGAACTGCTCTTTATCTGAAAGGTACGAGCTAAATTGCTTAATAATTACAACAACATTTTTTAGCTTCTTCTCATAACGTTGGTAAAAGATAAGAGCATCTTTCGGGAGTTCAGCTTGTTGTTCAAATGTCAGATAAGTCTTTGTTAGGCTGTCAATATGAAGCTCTACTAATCCCTCAAAACCAACTATATTTTCGTATGAATGACTATTGTTTTCTCTAATCATATCTTCAAAAATAATTGATATCGCGTGTGAAAAAGTAAACTCATTTTCAGGGATCGGAGTGTCTACTTGAGCTTCTATTTTCTCAAAAAAAGATTGTAACCATGCATTTGCAGCAACCAAAAAACTTAACTGAGATACATAGACATAAGCAATACGATGTTCTAAGTCCTTTTTTATTTTATTTTGGGCTATAACTCTAACTTTAAAACTCAAGAAAGCTGATATTAGGGCTCCAAATAAACCACTTAGTATAGAAATCAGTAGGGTATAGCCATTATCCATATATTGCCTCATATGCTTTAACAGCCAATAAAATAATGACTGCAATGAATCCTTTTTAGTTAGCTCTATTAAAAAGAGACCAAATGCTTACTTTAAAGATATTAATTGCAATATCAATTAATATGATAGGACTATTTTTAATAATTGATTTATAGTAAAAAGTAGCACAGAGGTAGCACAAGGTAATTTTGGTTAGTAGGTATTTACTTGGAAAGCTTGTAAAAGTGGTGGCCCCTCCCAGACTCGAACTGGGGACCTAACGATTATGAGTCGTGTGCTCTAACCAACTGAGCTAAGGGGCCAACTTTATATAACTGAAACAGTTAATTTTGAAACGTTTAATCACCTGAGTGACTAAAGTGGACTGCAGTATAAAAACTTTTTAGGGGCTTGTCACTACCAAAAACATTTATTTTAACAATCAGTAAGCTAACTGCTTAAATAGTAAACTTTCGGTGGGTGTAAATATTAAATTTACAAAAATTAGAGCGAACGGTGAAGGTGTGGACTGATTAAAATTACGACCCGCTGATAAATTCAATTTACCTCTAAACTTAAAAATCGTCATTTTCAAGTCACAGCGACTTATGCAGCGGGTTGAACAGTATTACTTTTTAGCAATAATATAAATTGCATGTATCAGTCCTGGGAAATAGCCTAACAAGGTTAGTAAAATATTTAACCAAAAATGTAAACCTAAGCCTACCTGTAAAAACACACCCAGCGGCGGCAATAAAACAGATAATATTATACGAATGATATCCACGATAAAACTCCATTTAAATTAAGTATTAATACCAATTTCATTAAAAATATGACCTTTCTATAGCATTAAATAGCTCACTGATTTAATGTTATTGGTATAAAAAACGTAAAACCCAGCAATGCTGGGTTTTAGCTACACTGTGTTATTCAGCAACGATAGTTAACTCATCAACTACGTCACGAACATCTTCAGCATTTTTAGCGATTTTAACTGCTAGCTGTTTTTCAGCTTCAGATTCTACAGAACCATTAAGGGTTACTATACCGTTGTCGGTATCAACGTCAATATCTGTTCCGCCCACTTCTGAGTCAAACAGGAAGCGCGTTGTGATTACTGTGGTGATTTTAGCGTCAGTTAAGTCGTTATCATCATCGTTCATCATGTTTTTGTCTGTGTGTTTAGTATCCATATTTTTAACAACTGTAAGGCTGTTGTCAACACCAGATACGCCGTCTAGGCTAAATACAAGTTCTTCTGCTAGCTCTTTTTCTACTTCGCTATCAACTTTACCTGTAAGTACTACCTTGCCATTTTTTACATCTGTATTAATGTCAAAGTTGTTTAGATTAGTGTTCATAAGAAGAACTGTTTCTGCCTTACCATCAATCCAAGCATCTTTACTTTCGTTTTCCCAGCTGTTTGCTTGGGCACTCATAGCCGTAGAACCAAGAACTAAAGCCGCGATAATAGATTTGTTAAATGTTTTCATAATCTTTCTCCTTTTGATTAAAGACACTTTTATTAATGCGAACTTTAGGCCAACTTTATTTAATATTAAAAATCAATGAGTTAAGCTTAATGCTGATAATAATTTGATTATGGCTATGCCAGTATTTACAGACTTATCGGTAAAACTTTCTCAAATAGTAAAATTAGCTAGATAATTGCTGTTTTGGTTAATCTATCGCTAATATAACGAAATAAAAAACGAGTTAAAAATTAACCCATTGATAATTAAAGTACTTATAAGTGGTATATGATTTGCAATCAAACTAACAAGAGCAATATTAATAGCGAATATAATAAGGAATGCCCATGTCTGTAAAAGTTGAAGACCGTCCAATAGAGCAAGTGCGCGAACAAGTCATTGATCAATTAATTTATAATTACAGTCATGGAATTATTTCTGTTGATGCATTTGAAAGGCGCTTAGATAAAGCGATGGATGCATCTAATAACGAAGCCCTACTCGCCTTAGTAGAAGATTTAACACTTAATACCGATCAGCAATACAAAGCCGAAAAACAATCGCAGTTCACACCACACTACAGTGCACAGCAAAACAGTGATGATGACTTTACGCTACGCAGCATCTTGGGCTCTAACGAGCGAAGTGGCCAATGGGTTGTGCCAAAAAATATTTATCTAAGCAATTTTATGGGTTCGGTGGTACTTGATTTTACTGACGCTATTTTTGCTCATCAAAATGTGACTATTCACGTTAATTGTATTTTTGGCAGCGATGAAATTTACGTACCGGAGCATGTAAACGTAGTGTCTAAAATGTTTTGTATTTTAAGTAGCCTTGAAAATAAATCGGTATCGCTCAATAAGCGCCAAGGACCCACTATTCATATTGAAGGAAGAGCAGTGTTAGGCTCTGTTGAAGTAAAAATTAAACGCACCATAAAAGAAAAATTTATAAGTTTTGCTAATGAGCTAAAAACCCAGCTGGGAGCTGGTAATAATCGTCAATAATATTGAGTATGTTTAAGCACCGTAATTTACGGTGCTTAGTATAAAGCTACAAATCATTATTTCTTTCACTGGGGATATCACTTAAATACTCGACAAACTCTACTTCAAAACCCGCCGGATCAACAAAGTAGACGTTTTTTCTAAATGGGTTGTCACTGCCATCCTTACTTATTACAAAGCCTGCTTTATTTAAACGTATTATTACCTCATCTAGGTTATTAGTTACATAAGCAAAGTGCGCAAAACCCACCTGATGACCCGATAGGTTTCTGTTTTCACCTTCACCATGATCGCTTATTGCTATGTAATGGGTGTCATCGCCAAAGTGTACCCAGCGTCTGGGCTTTCCATACCAAGTACCCTCGCCTTCACTTCTAATTGACCAATTCGGAAAGACGGCTTGATAAAATTTAAGCATGCTCTCAATATTATTAGCGACTAAATTAACGTGCTCTAAATACATAATGTGTTCCTGTTTATTAATTTAGGCACACGATAAAACCTCAAGCTAACTTTAGGTAAAGTGTTATTTTTAGTTTTTTATTTTAAAAGCAGCATCCCCTCTAAATATTTTAATAAATACGCTAAACTTTCAATGTTGTATAAAAAACAAACATAAGTATTTGGGGTTTATTGTTTACTTTATGTCAAAAGTCGCTAAAATACGCCGGCTGAAATATATAAACGTTCTTTTACAACCCAAAGGTAACTCCATGCATCCAATGTTAAACATTGCGGTTCGCGCTGCGCGCAACGCAGGCAAAATTTTACTTCGCGCAAGTGAAGATTTATCAAAAGTTGAAGTGCAACAAAAAGGCGCTAACGACTTAGTAACTAACATTGATAAAGAAGCCGAAGCCGTAATTCGTGACACTATTTTACAGTCTTACCCTACTCACTCTATTGTTGGTGAAGAATTAGGTGAGCATAAAGGCAAGGATGATGATTACCAATGGATTGTAGATCCTATCGATGGAACAACTAATTTCATCAAAGGCATCCCTCATTATGCGGTTTCTATCGCACTTAAAGTTAAAGGTCGTTTGGACCAAGCTGTTATTTATGATCCAATTCGTGGTGAACTTTTCACTGCATCTCGCGGCCAAGGTACTCAACTTAATAGCAAACGCTTACGTGTTAGCAAAACAACGGTTCTTGCGGGCACTGTACTCGCGACTGGTTTCCCTTTCAAAAACAAAAACCACATGGATGCATACACCGAAGCGTTTAAAGCATTATTTGTGCACACTGCAGACATTCGTCGTGCGGGTTGTTCTGCTTTAGATATGGCATATGTTGCAGCGGGTCGTGTTGATGGATTTTTTGAAATTGGTTTAAAACCGTGGAACTCTGCTGCGGGCGAACTAATGGTTAAAGAGGCGGGCGGTATGGTTGTAGATTTCGCTGGTGGCAATAACTATAACCACAGTGGCAATATCATTTGTGGTTCACCAAAACTGACTCAAGCAATTATTCGTGAAATTCGTCCAGTATTAACTGAGTCGTTACTTCGCTAATTTAATGCGTTTAATAGCATGCTAAAAAGGAGCTTGGGCTCCTTTTTTTGTGCCTAAAAATAAGGGTTGTCGAGTTTAATTTCAACAGTATCAGCTTTACTGTAAGGCAAGTTATTTATCTCTTTGGCAAAGTACTCATTAAACAACGCATCAAACTCTCCATTTTCTTGCATTATTTTTAATCCTTTTTCAATTGCCTCTGCAAGCTTTGGTTTACGCTTTGACACAAAGTAATAAAACCCCGTTGGATAACTAATATATAAATTAGGTACTATCATCAAGTTGCTTTGCTTATTTGCCTCTAACTCTGAATTAACTTCTATAAATGAACGCGGAAAATAATCGATACGCCCTCTGCTGGTTAATGTAAACATCGCTTGATAATTTGCAAGTGGCCTTACATGCAGGCCATTAAAAGCCATTATTTTGGTATCAGGCCAATCATGCCCTTGCACAGCAGAAAGCTTACTAAGCTGCTCTATGGTATTAATACCTTTAAACCTAGTTAAGCTATCTTTACTGGTCAATAATGCTCTTTTGCCTATGTAGCCTTTAAATAAGGGTATTTTAATCGCTATGGCTAATGATTCTCGCTCAGGACTACTCATACTCCAATATAAATCCAGGCTTTTTGTATCAAGCGCAATTAAAGTCCGTTGCTGGTGTGGGTGAATGAGTACAGCGCGAATGTCAGCAGGATATTGTGCGCTAATAAGCGCTTTTGCAAGTAGTTCATTGAGGTAGTCATCACGGGCATATTGTACGCGCTGCTCTTGTGCAATATGTACGATATTAACCTCGTTTGCTATCGCGCTACACGCAAATAAACTTATCGCACTAATTAAATACTTCAATGGCAACATAGTTATCATTTTAGTTATCACCTATGGTTTTAAATCGCCCTTTTATTAGTTGTTAAGCGCACTACTGCGGGGGCTGGCCTTCTGCGTTTACATATAAAAAGATAGCTATGGCGATATCGTTTGGCTTCTTTTTTAGCATCCGTTGCTAATGCAGCGACTTGATGACTATTTTTACACTGCTGTAAATCAGGTTCCACTAAGCCTATCGATAAAGTAAGTAAAGGTACAAATTGCTTTTCGCCTTCGCGATTTGTTGCCCAGTACCCTTTATTGTTTATATGCTCTGGTGTAAAGAACACTCTCGACTGCAGTTCAAATTGTTCAATAATAGTATTACAAATAGCGACCGCGTCGGTTTGATCAAACACAACCATAAAGTCGTCGCCGCCAATATGTCCTACAAAGTTAGCACTGTTTGCGCAAGCTTGCACGGTTACATCCGCTAACAGCTTGATCACACTGTCGCCACTGGCATAGCCATATAAATCATTAAATTGCTTAAAATGGTTTAAGTCAATGTAAGCTAGAGAAAACTTATCTCTGTTTCGCAATCTCTGCTCGATTGTTTCATTTATTGCCACATTGCCAGGTAACATCGTTAACGGGTTTGCATGCTGGGCGTGACGAATTTTTTCTTCTGTTATATGTTTTAAAATATCTCTAAGTGGCGCTAATCCCAAATACTTATTATTGCGTGTAATCACAATATGACGACGAATATCAAAATCTTGCTCCGTTATTTGCTGGCTCACCGTATCTAGTTTTTGATTTTCGTCGACAACCAATGGATGCTTATCCATTAATGCTGTCACTGGGCGCTTATCGTAAAGCGCATGGCCATAAGGTGCCGCAAACACTTCGGTTAGTTGATCCTTGTGTAGTAGCCCCACAGGCTGACTTTGCTGGTTTAATACCGCGATACTAATAATCGACTTATCCTGTTCAAATAGCTTATGAGCATCTTTACAGCGTGTTTCACTGCCAATTTGAGCTTGTGTGAGGTTTAGCAACCCTATTGCCATAGATTGATCAAATTGATCTTTTTCCTTTAGCGTAAGGGCTTGTATTTGCTCTGATCTAAAATCGTAACTTGGTTGCTGACTTGGCTTTTCGAGTAAAAAACCTTGTACATTTTTAATACCTAAACCCTCGACTAATGCCAACTCTTCAGGACGCTCAATCCCCTCAGCAATCACAGAGGTGTTAGTTGCTCTAGCCAGCACGGTAATTGATTTTAAAAACTCTTTTTTAACCTCACTTTGATCGCAGTAATCTATAAAGTAACGATCTATTTTTACATAGTTGGGCTGTAGCTCTGACCACTGCTTTAGCCCTGAATAGCCAGCTCCCAGATCGTCTATTGCTATGGTAAAACCCAGCTCTCTATAATGCGCGATAGTTTTTAACAACAAGAAACCGTCGTCTACTTTTTCTTGCTCCGTCACCTCTATCACTACGCGATTGGCCGCCAAACCAAATTGCTCAATTAAGTGTAGGGTTTCTCCTTTGGGGTGGCACGGATCGAGTAAAATCTTAGGGCTTACGTTCAAAAACAGTTTTCCTTGCAAGGCCAACTTTACAAAATTTTCGATTGCTTTGGAGCGGCATAACAATTCAAGTTCAGAAATCAGTCCATGTTCATGAGCAACTGCAAAGAGCTTATTTGGCATCTCTAAAGGGCTATTTTTAGGCCCTCGACTAAGGGCTTCGTAGCCTAAAATAGTGTGATTAGATATATCAAAAATAGGTTGGAATAATGTGGTTATTTCACCGTTATCTAAAATATATTCTAAAACTTTACGTTGCACAGTCACTGCTAGGCCCAATTATAATTATGATAAGAGCGACAAAGTAACAACCCTGTATGACCGTTATATGGCAGATAGCCAAACAACAGACAATAAAAAACCGCTCAAGGAGCGGTTTTTTTTATAAAGCAGTTACAAATCCATTACGGCATAGCGTCTTGGTCTGCGCCTTCTTTTTCAATTACTTCTGGTATTAAATCTTCTTTGCTTACGCCCATTGCAAGAGCAACCGAGCTGGCTACATAAATTGAAGAATAAGTACCAATAAACACACCAAACAGCAATGCAGTTGCAAAACCGTGGATAGTTTGTCCGCCCCATGCAAACAAGGCAATCAATACTAAAATAGTGGTGATTGATGTTACAAGTGTACGGTTAAGTGTTTGCGTAAGTGAAATATCAATAATTTCAACGGTATCGTCGATGCGTACTTTACGGAAGTTTTCACGAATACGGTCCGATACAACAATAGTATCGTTAAGTGAATAACCAATTACCGCAAGGATTGCCGCTAATATAGTTAAATCAAACTCTAAACCTAATACAGAAAACAAACCTACAGTAATAATAACATCATGTAATAGTGCACCTACCGCACCCACAGCAAAGCGCCATTCAAAGCGAAATGCAACATAGATCAAGATACAAATAAGCGCAGTTAACATGGCCAAGCCACCCTGCTCTTTTAAGTCTTCACCTACACTTGGGCCAACAAACTCAATACGGCGCATTACTACGCTGTCGTCTGCTTTTTTAAGTGCGTCGATTACTTGGTTACCAATTACTTCCGCTTTTACATCACTGCCGCGTGGTGCTAATCGAACCAAAATCTCTTGGCTTGAACCAAACAGTTGTACCGATGCATCAGCAAAACCGTTATCAGCTAGCGCATCACGTACTTTTTTAAGATCAGCTGGCTGTGAAAAACCAACTTCTACCGCAGTACCGCCGGTAAAATCTAAACCAAAGTTTAAGCCTTTAACAAAAATTGATGCAAACGACGCTAAAATTAATAACGTCGAAAAGCCCATAGCCACTTTTCGAAGAGACATGAAACGAAGGGTTCGAGTACCCAAACTTAAAATTTGCATGTCTGCTCCTTAAATAGAAAGTTTTTCAATGCGTTTACCGCCAACAAACAAGTTGATTACCGCACGGGTGCCAACAATAGCTGTAAACATTGAAGTTAAAATACCAATCGCAAGCGTAACCGCAAAGCCTGCTATTGGGCCGGTGCCTACTGCGAACAATATAATGGCAGCGATTAAGGTGGTGATGTTGGCATCAAAAATAGTACTAAATGCACTATCGTAGCCAAAATGAATCGCTTGTTGAGGACTGCGGCCATCGGCCAGCTCTTCACGAATGCGTTCAAAAATAAGCACGTTAGCATCAACAGCCATACCAACTGTTAGTACAATACCGGCAATACCTGGCAAAGTAAGCGTAGCACCTGGAATTAACGACATAACACCTACAATCAGTACTAAGTTAGCCGCAAGTGCAAGGTTTGCCACCATACCAAAGCCTTTGTAGTACACAAGCATAAACACCAGTACAAACGCAAAACCAAGTGCAACCGCAGTCATACCTGCTTCAATGTTTTCTTGGCCTAAGCTTGGTCCTACCGTGCGTTCTTCAACAATTTGAATTGGCGCTACAAGCGCACCAGCACGAAGTAGTAAACTCAAGTTATGCGCTTCAGCAGGGTTATCAATACCCGTAATACGGAACGAGCGATCAAGACGAGCTTGAATTGTTGCTACGTTTATTACTTCTTCTACCTTAATAGGTGGAAGTGCTTTACCGTCTGCATCTTTTTTACCCGATGGTTTATATTCAATAAATACCGTCGCCATACGCTTACCAATAGCGCGTTTGGTAAAGGCATTCATTTTTGCCCCACCTTTGCTATCTAGCGAAATGCTTACTTGTGGACGTTGATATTCATCTGCGCCAGATTGCGCACCAGTAATGTGGCTGCCTTCTAGGATAATGCGTTTTTTAAGTACAACAGGGTAACCGTCACGACTCATGATCATTTCAGTACCTGGCGGAATACGGCCTTGAGCAGCCGCGCTAACATCTGCGTTTTCGTCTACTTCACGAAATTCGAGCGTTGCCGTAGCACCTAAAATTTCTTTAGCGCGGGCTGTATCTTGAATACCTGGCAGTTGAACAATGATACGCTCAGCACCTTGGCGCTGTACGTTTGGCTCTGCAACACCAATTTGGTTGATACGGTTACGAATAATCGTTTCATTTTGCTTAATAGCGTAATCACGAATTTCTTTGAGTTTTTGCTCACTCATTGTCGCAAAAAATGCGTTATCGTTGCTGCTATCATCAATATAAACGTTTAGTGGGTAGCGAGTCTCCAGGAAGTTTTCTGCCGCGTCTTTATCGGCCTCGGTACGCATTTCTACACGCATACGCTCTGAGCCAGCTACACGGCGAACACTGCGGTAGCGTAATTTTTCTTCGCGCAGATCACTACGAAAATCTTGTTCCATTTGCTCAAGTTGGTTATCAACCGCTGTCGCCATATCGATTTCCATGGTGAAATGTACACCACCACTTAAATCAAGACCTAGCTTCATTGGGTTACCACCCACCGCTTTTAACCAAGCCGGTTGAGCTGGTGCCATATTAATAGCAGAAATATAATCATCACTTAGCGAGTCACGCAGTAAATCTTGCGCTTTTAGCTGTTCTTCAACATTTTTTAAACGAACTAAAATTTGTCCATCTTCAAGTATTGTCGATTTAGCGGTTACATTATGTTTTTTTAAGATTGCGTTTACTTTGTCTACAACACTGAGATCGACATCAGCGCCTTTAGCACCTGAAACTTGTATAGCCGGATCGCGACCATACAAGTTTGGAGAGGCATATAAAAGGCCAATGGCTACCACAGCTAAAACAAGTAAATACTTCCAAACTGGAAACTTGTTTAACACGGGGTCGTCCTTATTATTTTTATAGTGACTTCATTGTGCCTTTTGGCAATACTGCAGATACAGACGATTTTTGTACTGTTACTTCTGCTTGTTCATTTAAAGAGATAACGATGAAATCTTTATCTTCAGAAATCTTAACGATTTTACCGACTAAGCCACCTTGGGTTAGCACTTCGTCACCTTTTGCCATCGCATTCATCAAGCTTTTGTGCTCTTTAACACGGTTCGCTTGTGGACGATAAATCAAAAAGTAAAAAACTAAACCAAAAATAGCTAACATAATTAGCATTTGCATAGTTCCACCGCCGGCAGCTGCTGCGCCAGTACTTGCTTGTGCATTTGAAATAAATAAACTCATGATACTTCCTCTATAATTTTAAAGTTTAATTTTTTATATCAGCCAACTCTGGCACTTCTTGGCCTCGGCGAGCATAAAAATCTTGTACAAATTCTTCTAATTTACCTTCGCTGATCGCGTTACGTAAACCTTCCATAACACGTTGATAGTAACGTAAGTTATGAATTGTATTTAGTCGAGCACCTAAAATTTCATTACACTTATCAAGGTGATGTAAGTAGGCACGCGAATAGTTTCCACAGGTATGGCAATCACACTCTGGATCTAATGGTCCTGTGTCTGTTTTATGCACAGCGTTACGAATTTTAACAACGCCCGTGGTAATAAATAAATGACCGTTACGCGCATTACGCGTTGGCATAACACAATCAAACATATCAATACCACGACGCACTGACTCAACTAAATCTTCAGGTTTACCAACCCCCATTAAATAACGAGGTTTGTCTTCTGGCATTTTAAACGCACAATGATCAAGAATATTCATCATTTCGTTTTTAGGTTCACCTACAGATAGGCCACCTAATGCATAACCATCAAAACCAATTTCTTCAAGACCAGCTTGTGATTGTGCACGTAATTGTGGGTACATACCACCTTGAATAATACCAAATAACGCAGATGGATTGTCGCCATGCCCTTCTTTTGAACGCTTAGCCCAACGAAGCGATAACTCCATAGAGTCTTTAGCTTCTTTTTCAGTCGCAGGATACGGCGTACATTCGTCAAATATCATAACAATATCAGATCCTAAATCACGCTGTACTTCCATTGATTTTTCTGGCGACATCATAATTTTTTCACCGTTAACAGGTGAACTAAACAACACCCCTTCTTCGGTAATTTTACGCATAGCACCAAGGCTGAATACTTGGAAACCGCCCGAGTCAGTTAGAATTGGAAAGTCCCAATTCATAAAGTCATGTAAATCACCGTGTTGTTTGATGATTTCAGTACCTGGGCGAAGCATTAGGTGAAAAGTATTCCCTAAGCAAATTTGTGCACCCGTTGCTTTTACTTCATCCGGCGTCATACCTTTAACAGTACCGTAGGTACCTACAGGCATAAACGCGGGTGTTTCTATTACACCACGGTCAAAAATCAAGCGGCCACGGCGCGCTTTTCCGTCTGTACGGTCTAATTCAAATTTCATATCATCCTCAATGTCAGAAAAACAGTCCAACAAGCTATAATTTAACCGCTTGATTCTACCCTTTTTGCTAAGTTAATACTATTAGCTACGGTAAATTCGATGCTGATTTACTATCGTAAATACAAACCTCAAAAATGTGTTGGGGTTTGTAGTTATTTTTACTAAAAATTTAATATTTACGTGTTAAAAACATCGCATCACCGTAACTAAAAAAGCGATATTGTTGTTCAATTGCGGTGTTATAAGCCCCCATTATGTTCTCTTGGCCGCTAAAGGCACTCACTAACATAATAAGCGTTGATTCTGGTAGGTGGAAATTAGTAACCATTGCATCCACTACGTTAAACTGATAACCCGGATAAATAAATATATCGGTATCACCAAAGTAAGTATCGAGCTTGCCACCATGTATTTTTGCAGCAGATTCGAGTGAACGCATTGACGTTGTACCAACAGCGATCACTCGCCCGCCGTTTGCTTTAGTTTGTGCAACGGCGTCTACAACATCTTGTGGTACTTCAATGTATTCAGAGTGCATTACATGTTCGTCAATCGTCTCTACACGCACTGGCTGAAATGTCCCTGCGCCAACATGCAAGGTAACAAATGCCATTTGTACGCCTTTTTCTTTTAACGCAGCCATTAGTTGTTTATCAAAATGTAAGCCTGCTGTGGGCGCTGCAACAGCACCTGGTTTTTCACCGTAAACCGTTTGATAGCGCTCGCGGTCGGCTTCATTATCAGGGCGATCAATATAAGGTGGTAATGGCATATGCCCAATGTCATTTAATATATCGAGCACATTTTGGCTATGATCAAATTCAAGTTCGAATAAGGTGTCGTGACGCGCCACCATTATTGCTTTAGCTTTACCTTCGAGGATCACTTCGTTACCAGGCTTTAATGACTTACTTGCTCGAACATGCGCCAACACGCGATGCTCATCCAGTACGCGCTCAACTAAAACCTCAACTTTACCACCCGATGCTTTTTGGCCAAACATACGCGCAGGGATCACTCTGGTGTTATTAAAAACTAATAAGTCATTTTCATGAACTAATTCAAGTATGTCACTAAAAACTTTGTGCTCAATCTCGCCACTTGGGCCATCAAGCTTGAGTAAGCGGCTACTCGTTCGATCCGTTTTAGGAAAGCGAGCAATTAATTCATCAGGTAAGTCAAAGCTAAAGTCAGCCACGCGCATAATTGGTTATCCACATCATTTAAAATCGCGCCAAGTGTATATCTATCGTGTATTAAGCTCAAGAAATCAGCCTAATTTCGGTGGATTTAAAGGTATTTGGCAATAGCTGCGGCTACTATTTTGTGGCAATAAATAAAAACCGAGTAATCTATGTCTTAAGTTCGGTTACTTATATAAATTAAACAATATTCTATTGTGTATAAAAACAAGGGAAATGTGTAATTTCAACCTCAAAAATCCAATAGTGTCTATACTTAGAGTCAAATCTTCTTGTTCTTGTAAAGAAATGTCATTACTCTAACTCGGTTAAATAATTATAAGTTTTTGTAGGGGTAATAATACGTGGCAAAACGGCTTAAGTTGCTAATATTAAATGCAAGTAGTGCTGAGCGCCGCACTATTCGTGCCACTTTAGATAGCTTAAATGTGTTTACTTTTATTGAAGTCCAAGACAGTCAGGAAGCCTTAAAAATCTTAAAGCAACAACCTGTAGATATTATTATTACAGGGCTGAATGTAGGTAAGATTGATGGCTGGCGTTTTTCTCGAATGATCCGTTCTGGTTTATTAAAAACCACAAAAAACACACCTATATTACTAACTCCCCCTATCTACTGTGAGCGAATAGCCGAAACGACCGCCCGTAGCTATGGTATTGATGCGGTACTGCCTTTTGAGCATCAAGATATGTTGCCACAAGTTTTGGCTAATGTGCTGTCAACACACTTAGAAAAAAGCAGTCGCTTAAATCTATTACTATTAGAACCTCAGCAAAGTAAAGCCAATGATATTAGCGAACAACTCAAACTAAACTTTGCAATTACTCATGTAACCACAAGTAAAGAGGCGCTTAGTGCTTATTATCAGCAGCAGTTTTCAATTGTGTTACTCGATGCAACAGCAAATAGGGCTGAAATATCAAGCATATTAGTAGAAGATATTTTACAGCATAACCCTAAGCAAGCGATTGTAACGATTATAGATAACGCAGATGCAGACTATGCCGAACAGCTTTTGCTGTCAGGCGTTACCGATTTTATCCGCGCCCCCTACGACCCTTCATTTTTGAACAAAGTATGTGATCACGCAGCACGCCGAGAAGATTTTATGGTGAGTTACGCTGAGTTTGCCAACAAAGTTGAGCAATTAAGTTTGAGTGAAGTAAAATACAAAGAGTTATTTTCAGCTCATCAACGTATTTTATTGCACTTAAATACGGTTGTCCTTGAACTAGATCAACAAGGCCTTATTCGCTTCATTAACCCAGCATGGGAGACACTCAGTGGCTTTGGCGTGAAGTATTCACTGCAACGCCCACTCACTGATTTTTGTACAAGTGAATGCCAGCAAAAACTACAAAATACAGTAAGCAATATTCTCCATGGCGGTGATCAGCAACAACAAATTGAAATAAAAATAAATCATAAAAATGGGAATGAAATTTGGGTTGAATGCAGGCTTCAGCTGATTAAAAATAGTCGTAATAATGCGACAATTACTGCAACAATCGATAATATCCATGAACGAAAACAAGCAGAATTACAGCTGCGTCATTTAGCATTACACGACACATTAACGGGACTGCACAACCGCTATTATTTTGATCAACAACTTAACCAAATTTGCATGCCTGATCAAACACATACCAATATTGAACACGCATTGATCTATATTGATCTTGACCATTTCAAAATAATAAACGACAGCAAAGGGCATCATCAAGGCGATGTTGTTTTAAAAGAAGTCGCTGAGCTTTTTAAAGATAATATTGGTGGTGATCATCTAGTTTGTCGTATTGGTGGCGATGAATTTGCCGTAATACTAACAAATATGAACTTGCTTGAGGCTCACTTAGTAGCAGAGGGAGTGTGCAGTGCAATAGAAAAACATGCATTTATGTCTGGCGACCAAGTTTATACTATAAGTTGCTCTATTGGTTTAGCCCAAATAACATCCAAAAATTGTGACCCTAATGAGTGTTTAAAACAAGCCGACATTGCTTTATATATTGCTAAAAACTTAGGTCGTAACTTAGTTCACTGCTATTCAAAAGAAGATAAGCAAAACAATACATTACAAACAGGTTTAGAGTGGGGCCATGAAATACGCCAAGCATTACAGCAAAATAATATAGAGCTTCACTATCAGCCTATATGGGACTTTAAAGAGAATAAAGTAGCCTATTTTGAAGTTCTACTGCGCTTAAAACTCAATAATAAACTCGTATATCCTGACCAATTTATTCCTTCTCTTGAAATGCTAAACGATACTTTTTTGATGGATCAATGCGTTATACGTAACACCGTTTCTTGCGTTGCGAAACATCCAGAATTAAAGCAAGTTGCTATTAACTTATCTGCTCAGTCTTTTTTAGATGAACGATTATTACCGCTTATTGAATCAAATTTAGAAAAGTACCAAGTATCTCCTACCCGTATTATTTTTGAGATTACTGAGTCAGCAAGTATAAATAATTTAAAAGCAACGCGTAAAATGATCGAAAAGCTGAATAACCTAGGCTGCCACTTTTCAATAGATGATTTTGGTACTGGCTTTAGTACGTTTAACTATCTAAAACAACTTCCCGCGCAGCATGTTAAAATTGATGGCTCCTTTGTACGTGATATGCTAAATGATCCTATTGATTTAGCCCTAGTAAAAGCAATCAATGACATAAGTAGCTCTCTCGACAAACTCTCTGTAGCTGAATATGTTGAAAATAAAGAGATCTTTTATGCACTAAAAGAGATTGGCGTAGATTATGGTCAAGGCTACTTTATAGCTCGCCCAATGCCCATCGAAAAAGTTAAAGCTGAGCTTGAAAATATTTTAAATAATAAAGTTTTTTATCAACAATCACCTAGCTAATAATCCGTAAAATTAAACAATTTTAAGCATTTTATTGCTGTCATTATTGTCTTTATTGCCTATACTCTACTCACAACACAGCGAATGTCATGCTGTTTAACGGATTACACTTGAAAAACATGACATTACCACTTAATGGTACATAACTGGCTTTTGTAGTTAAGTTTGATACTACTTAGGATCTTAAGGAGAAAGGTATGATGCAATTAGTTACTTTGTTACTAGCTATACACTTTGTTATTGCATATCAATGTTATCGATATGCAACGATTAAAGGCTATCCTGTTAAGGTATTTACTATCTTAGGATGTGTGCCCTACTTTAACCTAGTCGTATGGATTTACCTATTATTTTTACCTGAACTAGAACCTTTCGAAGGTCATAAACATGATCAAAAGCAGCCTTTGTAGCTGCTTTATTTTTTAATAAAATCTAAGCTGCATTGATACTTTAAGAATGATTCAAGTTGCTGGCTAAACAATTTAAAATCACGAATACGCCCAGTTGTCTTACGCCACAATATACCCACATCCCTATATGCATCATTTTGCGAAGGGGTCGCAATCATGTTTTTATTATCCAAAATACCGGCATTAATCGCCATTTGCGGTAAAAAAGTCACACCAAGCTGATGCTCAACCATACTAAGCAATGTATGCAAACTCGCCGCTTCAAAGGGGTTAATACAGCTAGCACGATTTAAATGACACGCACTGAGCGCATGCCCTGTCATACAGTGCTCTCGTTCGAGTAAAAATACACTTGCATCCGGCAGTAAATTAAAATCCTCCACGCCCTTTGCTGGTGTGTAATCTTTATGATGCACCAAACTAAAATGATCTTTAGCAAGCACTTGAGTGTGAAACTTGTCGGTTTCATATGGCAAAGCCAGTAACGCTAAATCAATATGTCCATGCTCGAGCTTATCGAGTAACTTATCACTCGTATCCTCTATTAACACCAGTTCTAAATCACCAAAAGTTTCTTTACAAAAGTGATAGAGCCGAGCCGCAATAAAGCTGGCGATAGTCGGTATTACACCAACGGTTAATTTACCATGCAGTGGTGTTAAAAAGCTTTTAGTAAGCTCTTTTAAACTAATTGTGTCGTTAATAATCCTACGTGCACGTTCTACTACTTCCTCACCAATGCTGGTAAACATAAGGCTACGATTTTCTCGCTCAATGAGCTGACAACCAAGTGTTTCCTCAAGGTTTTGAATCGCACTGCTTAAAGTTGATTGCCCTATAAAGCACGCATTCGCTGCACGGCCAAAATGCTGATACTGGTGAACAGCCAACAAATACTGTAACTGTTTAATACTTGGGAGATTCGTCATTTTTCTTTCCACAAATAAAAAGACCCCAACACCTAGGGCATTGAGATCTTTTCAAGCTAAAAGTCTTTGAGTACTTTTTTGTTAAACCCCAAATGCGGTTCTTAGTACGTAGAAAATAACAATAGCAAGGGCAGCACCAACTGGCAACGTAATTACCCAAGAAACTACAATGTTTCTGATAACACTCATATTAAGAGCACCAATACCACGCGCCATACCTACACCTAATACCGCACCCACTAAGGTTTGTGTAGTAGAGATTGGCATACCTGTGCCTGATGCAATAACAACCGTTGAAGCGGCAGCTAATTCAGCAGCAAAACCACGGCTAGGTGTTAAATGTGTAATGCCTTCACCAATCGTTTTAATTACTTTTTTACCTAAAATAGCAAGACCTGCCACAATACCAAAACCACCAAGCGGTAGAATCCACCAAGCAATAGCGGCTTTCTTAGCAATTTCACCATTGTTTTCAACAATGTTTACAACAGCAGCTAGTGGACCAATAGCATTAGCAACGTCATTAGAGCCATGAGCAAACGCCATACAACAGGCTGTTAGTACCATTAATACTGCAAATACTTTTTCAACATTGTTGAACTGCATTTGCTTATCGGCTTTAGGATCAATGTTTAAGCGAGAAATAGCAATTTTACCAATAATTGCTACAACCACTGCAACAGCGATTGAAAGTGCATAACCCTCAACAGAACCTAGATTAACACCAACATGTTTTAAGCCTTTTTTAATTGTAACTAAGGCCATAATAAAGCCTGCTAGGCCCATATAAAGCGGTACATAACGCTTTGCATTTTTAAGTGGAGCGTCTGTATCAAAAATAAGCTTTTGCGCACTCATAAATATTAAGTATGCAATAAAACCAGATATAGCAGGCGTTATAATCCAACTACCTACAATACCACCTACTTTATCCCATTGAATTGCCTCAGTGCCTACTGCAACTAATGCAAAACCAATGATTGCACCAATGATTGAGTGAGTCGTTGATACTGGCCAACCTAGAAACGAAGCCATTAATAGCCATGTTCCGGCTGCAAATAAAGAAGCAATCATACCCAGAACCATAAGTTCTGGAATATCTGCAAATGGTGCCGCATCAATAATTCCTTTACGAATTGTTGATGTAACCTCACCACCAGCTAAATAAGCACCTGCAAATTCAAAAATCATTGCTATAAAAATAGCCTGTTTGATTGTTAATGCTTTTGAACCTACAGAAGTACCCATGGCGTTAGCTACGTCATTCGCGCCAATACCATAAGCCATAAAAAAGCCGACTGCTGCGGCAATTAAAATTAATACCGTGCCGTAAGATGCAATGATATCCATTGTAAAACCTTAATCTTTCGTGTTTGAACTGATTTTAAATTAACGAGCTAACATCAGCTCAAGACGTGATCCTACGCGCTCTGCAATATCTGCAAGCTCGCCAACCCATTCAATGATTTTGTATAAAAACATCACATCAATTGGATTTAACTCACCTTCTACATCTCGTAGTTGGCGGCGTACTTTTATTTGCATGTCGTCCGTGTCTTGTTCTATTGCATCCAATTCAACTAGCATTTTTTCTACTAAGGTCACTTCACGACCTTTAAAGCCTGTTTCTAGCAGCTCTTCTAATTCGTTAATTGCTTTAGATGCTTGTTTTGTCGCATCAACACAACGAGTTAAATAAGCCAAGAAATCAACTTGCATAACTTTTGGAATGGTCATTTCACGACCAATCACACGTCCAGCAATGTCTTTTGCTTTATTTGCAATTTTATCTTGTTGGGTTACTAATTCGAGCAGATCTGTACGCTCTACCGGCATGAATAAACCGCGCGGTAACTGTAAACGTATATCTCTTTTCATATCATCGGCTTCACGCTCTAAATTACGAATCGTGATGCGAAGCTCTTCAGCTTGTACCCACTCTTCTTTAAATACGTGATTAAAGAAAGGTATCAAAGCTTTACTTGCTTGATGAACTTTCTTTATGTGTTCTTCCATTGGCTTGATAGGAGATTTTGCAAATACTCCTAAAAACGCGTTTGTAGGCATAACTGACCCTTTAATCAAATTGATATGCTTTGCAGCATGAATTTTACAGCATTAACAACGATTGTGAACGCTTTTTATTGCTTCACTTGCTCTTGCAACGCACAAAGCGACACAAGGTCGCTTTAATACAAAAGAATGAAATAGTTAAATTTATAATGATTTTTCTATATCTTCTTGAGATGTATGACGAATATCTTTACCGTTTACAAAATAAATAATGTATTCAGCAATATTTTGACAACGGTCGCCAATACGCTCTAACGAACGAACAGACCAAACTAAGTCCATAATTTTTGGGATTGAACGAGGGTCTTCCATCATATAAGTCATAATTTGACGTGTAATGGCTTCATACTCTCGATCTACCTTGGCATCTTCCTTGTGAACCTGAAATGCTCGTTGCACATCCATACGGGCAAATGCATCAAGTACATCATGCAACATTTTTAAAACTTGGCGGCCCATGTTTTCAATATTTACGAGTAGATCTTGTTGATCTTTGGTAAATGAATCAAGAGCAACTTTTGCGATTCGCTTTGCTTCATCACCAATGCGCTCTAAATCAGCAATTGTTTTCGCTATGGCGATTACTAAACGTAAGTCGCTAGCCGCAGGCTGGCGACGAGCGATAATTCGTGTACATTCTTCATCAATGTTCACTTCCATAGCATTTACTTTATAGTCATTTTCACGGACTTTTTGCGCAAGCTCTGCATCGTTTCGACTAACGGCATCAAGTGCACTGCTTAGTTGTTGCTCAACCAAGCCACCCATGCTTAATACGTGATTACGCACATTTTCTAGTTCTTGGTTAAAGCGCCCAGAAATGTGTTTATTAATGTTATGTTCCATAATTACCTTCTCTTTTGATCTTATACAACACGCTGTAATAGGCTAATTAACCGTAACGACCGGTAATATAATCTTCGGTCTTTTTCTTCGTTGGTGTTGTGAATAAGGTATTTGTATCTGAGTATTCAATTAATTCACCCATGTACATAAAGGCGGTTTGATCAGATACTCGCGCTGCTTGTTGCATGTTATGTGTAACAATAACAACGGTAAATTTATTCTTTAAATCGTTTATTAGCTCTTCGATTACCAAAGTAGAAATTGGATCGAGTGCCGATGTCGGCTCATCCAATAAAAGGACTTCTGGCTCAATCGCAATTGAGCGAGCAATAACTAAACGCTGTTGCTGACCACCCGATAAACCAAATGCACTATCGTGTAATCTATCTTTTACTTCATCCCACAGGGCTGCGCCACGAAGTGATTGCTCTACCACTTCATCTAGTTTGCGCTTTTCTTTAATACCTTGTAAGCGTAGACCATAAACCACATTCTCATAAATTGATTTAGGAAACGGATTAGGGCGTTGAAACACCATGCCCACATTACGGCGAAGCGCAGCAACATCAACGCTTTTATCGTAAATATTTTGTCCATGCAGTAATATTTCACCCTCAATGCGACAAATATCAACAAGGTCATTCATACGGTTGATACAACGCAGTAACGTTGATTTACCACAACCCGATGGACCAATGAACGCCGTTACTTGGCCTTTTGGGATGCTCATGTTCACTTTACTAAGCGCTTGTTTATCACCGTAGTAAAGATCAAGGTCTTTAATTTCTAGCGCTTTTTGCTCATCGGTTAAATTATCTAAATCTAACTTCATGCCCAAATTTGCTTGGTTTACTTGTGTAGCGACTGTAATCATGTTTATTACCTATAAAATCTTTACTAATTAGTGTTCAAGCGATCTGAATTTTTCACGTAAATGGTTACGTATACCAATGGCCGTTATGTTGAGCGTTATAATTACCGACACCAATAAAAATGCAGTTGCATATACCAGTGGTCGCGCTGCTTCAACATTTGGACTTTGAAAGCCAACATCGTAAATATGAAACCCTAAATGCATGAACTTTCTATCTAAGTGAAAATATGGAAAGTTACCATCAAGTGGCAATGTAGGTGCCATTTTTACCACACCCACCAGCATTAATGGTGCAACTTCACCTGCGGCGCGCGCAACAGCGAGTATTAAACCGGTCATAATTGCAGGGCTTGCCATTGGAATTACAATACGCCATAACGTTTCAACTTTTGTTGCGCCCAGCGCTAATGAACCATCACGTACCGTGCTTGGAATTCGAGATAACCCTTCTTCGGTCGATACAATTACAACAGGGAGCGTTAATATAGCCAATGTCAATGCTGACCACATTACACCCGGCGTACCAAATACAGGGGTTGGCGATGCTTCAGGGTAAAACAATTGGTCTAAACTACCACCTAACATATAAACAAAAAAGCCTAAGCCAAATACACCGTATACAATTGAAGGCACACCGGCTAAGTTAATGACTGCAATACGAATCATTTTCGTCACTGCGTTTTTCGCTGCATATTCATGTAAGTAAATTGCAGCGACAACACCAAACGGCGTTACTATTACCGCCATTAGCATAACCATAAAAACAGTACCAAATATGGCAGGAAACACGCCACCTTCGGTATTTGCTTCACGCGGATCATCAGATACAAACTTGCCTAGCTGTACAAAGTAATGACCTAGTTTTGCAAAAAAGCCCATGTCATTTGGAAACCAAACATCAAGTACCTGATACATAGGGATAGTCACAATTTCACCGCGCATATCTTTTACAGTAACATAGTCACGTTTTGCAAGTTTACGCAGTGCGAATAACTCTTTTTCAAGTACGCCATACTCTGCACGTAAATTAGCACGCGCTTGAGCAAGTTCAGCAACACGCTCATCGGTTAACTCATTATCAAGTAAATAACCTTTCTCTTTTAACCGTAAGCGTTCAAGTTCATAGTTAATGTGGCCAATATCGCCGTTTTGTAAATCAAGCGCTTCATCATTTAAATCAACTGCGCGATCAACAAGTTCGTGTAAAGCCTCAACGGTATCACCAGCAACTGGCTTGCCATCTTTAATAACGTTCTCTAGGTAACCATAAAAATTACCGTTTTTACTACGCTCAAATACCGCAAGTGTCGCTGGTGCCGATTTTTCTTTTATATCGGTTTCAAGTATCCAACGAAAATCTAAATCGACGTATTCACGGTTACCTGTTTTGATAAGTAAACGCTCAAACTCTTCTTTATCAAATGCTGATACATCAACACCTGTTGCAGATAAACGCTCTTTGGGTACCATTTCTCGGTCGTAAACTTCACCAATAACGGTTTGCTTTGCAATAGAGCCTTCAAGCTCATACTGCATCACTTCAGAAGGCCAAAAAAAACTTAATCCCTTCCAGGCTATCATTGCTAATAAACCTAACACTGAAATCAAACTGATGCTCACTGCACCACCGGTCATCCAAATCCAAGGAGAACCAGACCTAAACCACTGCTTTACCATGTCGTGTCTCTCCACTTACATTGAGCTGTATTTTTCACGCAATTGCTGGCGAACAAACTCAGCGATTGTGTTGAAAATAAAGGTGAATATGAATAGTACAAAAGCCGCTAAAAATAATATTCTATAGTGTGAACTGCCTACTTCTGATTCTGGCATTTCAACTGCAATATTTGCTGCAAGCGTCCGCATTCCTTGAAAAATACTCCAATCCATTATTGGTGTATTACCGGTGGCCATCAGTACAATCATTGTTTCACCAACAGCACGGCCCAACCCCATCATTACGGCGGAAAAAATACCAGGGCTGGCAGTTAGCAATACAACACGTACAAGTGTTTGCCACTGAGTTGCACCCAACGCTAATGAACCGTTTGATAAATGCTTAGGTACACTAAACACAGCATCTTCTGCTATTGAGAAAATAGTAGGAATAACCGCAAAGCCCATCGCAATACCAACAACTAGTGAGTTACGTTGATCGAACGTCATACCAAGTTCATTTGTTAAATATTGACGTACGTTGCCGTCAAACATCCAAAGCTCAATCGTTTCGCTCATCGCAAATGAAAACCAGCCAATAAATAACACAACGGGTATAAGGATTATTGAATGAGAGCCTTCAGGAATTTTATGACGAATACCAGCTGGCAATTTAGTCCACCCAAATGCAGCACCTAAAATACCTAGCGGTAATAAGATGAGCAATCCAACAATTGCGGGTAGATGCTCTTCAATCAGTGGTGCTAACCAAAGGCCCGCTAAAAAGCCCAAAATAACAGTCGGCAGTGCTTCCATTATTTCTACTGTTGGTTTAACAACTTTACGTAATCCGCTCGACATAAAGTAAGCAGTGTAAATAGCCGATGACAATGCAATTGGTACTGCAAATAACATGGCGTAGAATGCGGCCTTAATTGTACCAAACGAAATTGGCACTAATGAAAACTTAGATTCAAAGTCATCACTGGCTGAGGTTGATTGCCAAATATAAGCAGGCTCTGGGTAACCTTCATACCATACTTCTTGCCAAAGTGCTGACCACGTTACTTCTGGATGTTCATTGTGTATTTCTAGTACCGTTAATTTGTCATCCGCTAAAATTAATGCGGCATTAGAGCGTGGTGCAATTGCAAAGTTTTTAATTTCACCTTCACTTACTTTACCCTGCCATAATTTAGCTTCACTTGTTGTGTAGTAAACACCCAACTCACCATTACTGCTGGTAGTGAAAAATGTACGTCGGTAAAATTCTGTGAATATATTGAGTTTACTTTGTTTACTCGTCTCGAATGAACGAATTTTTTGATACTCTCGGCCAGTATCAGTATTCACTTCAAACCACTGTGAAACTTCACCATTATCATTAGCAAGCATTAACGAATTTGCACCCGCTAATAATTGAGCAGACACTATATTTGCGCGTTCTTCGTTGGCTGAAAGCAATTGTATTTGCTCAACATCGCTTGGGTCGCGTGTATCATATACATAAATTTGATTAGCCGAACGGATAAATGTACGCGTTGTATCTGGTGATATTAGAAGCTCATCTACACGGCCTTCGATATCAAGTTCAGTGCGCTGCACAACCCATTCAACATCTCCGGTAAACATATTTTCTTCAGCCACAAAGCTGCTGAATAAAACACGTTTATCTGCAGTTAACGCAACCACAGCCGTTTTATCCTCGTAATGACTAAACGCAAAGCGCTTAATTGCCGCTCCTTGCTCATCTACTGCTAATGCCATTTTACCAAGTGGATAATCAACACGTGGGGTTAATTTTCGCTTGTTGTTTGGAAAGGTAACTAAAAACTTAGGTACAACCACCACCACGGTGCCGTTTTTCAAGCCATAAGCATATTGCCCCTGAAACGGTGCGCTTGTTGCAAAACTACTTGCTTCGCTTGGCAATATGACATCGAGGGTTTTGAGTTTTTTACCGAAATTTGATTTTTCAATATTATAAAAATCAACTTGCCCTTGTTGACCTAATAAATAAGCCACCTCAGTTTGCTCTTCAACGCCTAAACCGACAATCTGATCTGCATTAGCAATGTTTAAGCTGTTACGCTTTTCAACTTTAGCTGATTCAAAAATTGGTTGTACTACATAAAGAAGATAAAAGAATATTAATAGCAGTGCCACTAATACCATTACCCCGCCTGCGGTTATGCCAAATTGGGCAAACCGATCTTTAAATAGACGGCTTCGATCCGTATTAAAAGTCGGTTTATTCGGATTGGAAGTCATCAAAACACCCTTAAATCTTAACGTTGCATAAATTATATTTCATCAAGATGACAGTAATGTTACAGCAGTAATAATAAGCTCTTAATAGCAACTATAAATAAAGCAGTTAAACAATTAGCTTAATAAAACTTTAAATGGGTGACTTATAAGTGAACTAAATTGTAAAATAATTGGACAAAGCATTTATCGAGGTCAATACTCACAAAGTATCAAATAGGCAATCGTAGCTTTAGAAAATGCATAGCATGTATATTAAATCCCGCTTTTATCAATTTAAAATTAGGACTTTATAGCTACACTTTAACAACCGATAAATTAAACACTTAGTGCCTACGCATTTACTTTCTTTGGCCTTAAAAAGAGAATTATTTATGAAGCAACTGGTTATTACTATTTTAGGGAAAGACCGCCCTGGATTAGTCGAGAATATTTCCTCGGTCGTATTGGAGAATCACGGAAACTGGCTTAGTAGTAACTTGAGCCATCTACTAGGTCACTTTGCAGGTATTATTCAACTTGAAGTAGCAGAGGAGCATTTTCAATCCTTACAAAGCGCACTCAATGCACTTCCCAAGCTCGATGTACGCATTGAAGCGGGTAACACTGAAATTGAACAATCATCACTTGAGCAAATTAATCTAGTTATTACAGGTAACGATCGCCCTGGTATTGTTCAAGAACTAGCAAGTGTGATACGCCATAAAGGGGCTAATATTACTCACTTAAATTCAAGACAACAAAGCGCACCTAATTGGGGAGTACCTATTTTTAGCGCTGTGGCGACAGTCACTT
Source organism: Pseudoalteromonas sp. Ld19 (assembly GCF_045064135.1). Taxonomy (NCBI): domain Bacteria; kingdom Pseudomonadati; phylum Pseudomonadota; class Gammaproteobacteria; order Alteromonadales; family Pseudoalteromonadaceae; genus Pseudoalteromonas; species Pseudoalteromonas sp. Ld19. The sequence continues at coordinate 306,154 of NZ_JBISHA010000022.1, forward strand.
TGCCAAATGGAATGAATAAAGAAGAAGTTATTGATGCGCTCGAGTCAATAACAAGTGATCTAATCGTAGACACCGAAGAAGTATAATACTCCCTTATGCGTGCCACATCGCTGGCACGCATGTCATTTTAATGTCATTAAGTTACATTATATTTTATTCAGCATTAAATAGCGGAATGAAGTATGAATGCCCACATAGAACACACCCACGTTATTGAGTATTTTTCAAAGGAGTTAAGCTGGCTGTCGTTCAACGAACGTGTGCTGCAAGAAGCTAAAGACAAAAGTAACCCTATAATTGAGCGCATACGTTTTTTAGGTATTTTTTCTAATAACCTTGATGAGTTTTTCAGAGTCCGTGTAGCCGACGTTAAACGCCGCATTTTATTAAGCAAACTTCCCAATGCTAATTTTGAAGAAGACGAAGTACTACTAAGTCAGATACAAAAGAAAGTATTACTGCTTGGTAAAAAATTCAATCAAATTCACCAACAAATCTTAAATGATTTAACCACACATAATATTCACGTAAATAGACCTGAGAAGCTAAGTGAATTTCATTTAAATTGGTTAAAAAATTACTTTACTGACAATGTTCTACAACATATATCCCCAATCTTACTTGATGAAAATAGAGATTACTCAGATTACGTAAATGACACCATGACTTACTTATTTGTAGAAATGAGTGACGAGAAAAATCATTACGCAATGCTCGAAGTGCCAACCGATCGTGTACCAAGATTTATAAATTTACCAAGCGAGAAAACCCGCCGCCATAAAACTATTGTGATGCTTGATGATGTTATTTTATATTTTTTAAATGACGTATTCAGCAGCTTTTTTAGTTTTCAAACTATCCAAGGTCACTCAATTAAGCTTACCCGTGATGCCGAATATAATCTTGATGATGAATTAGAAGAGGGTCTGCTGGATAAGATGTCCAAAGGATTAAAACAACGTATTTATGCAGAACCTGTACGCTTAGTCTATGACGAAACGATGCCCGAAAGCATGCTTAAAGTAATGAAAAAACGGCTAAATGTAACCCATCATGATGCGCTGATCCCAGCTGGACGCTACCGTAATTTTAGAGATTTTATTGCCTTCCCTAATGTAGGCCGGCAGTATCTTGAAAATAAACCATTACCTGCATTACAAAGCACCGCGTTTAACAAACACACCAGCGTATTTGACGCTATTACCGAGCGAGATATTTTACTTTACTACCCATACCACACATTTAATCATTTACTGGAATATGTGCGCCAAGCAGCCTTTGATCCTAAAGTGACACAAATTAAAGTTAATATTTATCGTGTTGCAAGTAAATCGCGGCTTATTTCATCATTGATTAATGCCGCTAAAAATGGCAAACAAGTTACCGTAATGGTTGAGCTAAAGGCCCGTTTTGATGAACAAAATAATATTGAATGGGCAAAAATATTAAGCAGCGCAGGCATTAAAGTAATTTTTGGTATACCCGCGTTAAAAGTGCACAGCAAGTTGTGTATTATTCAACGTAAAGAAAAAGGCCAAATAGTAAAGTATGCGCATATTGGAACCGGTAATTTTCATGAAAAAACCGCCAAAATATATACCGACTTTAGTTTATTCACGAAACATGTCGGGATCTGTGAAGAATGCGACAGCGTATTTAGATTTATAGAAAGCAGCTATAAGCCTTTTAGTTTTGAATACTTAATGCTATCACCTATCAATGCTCGTGACACTTTACTCGATTTAATCGATAAAGAAATTCAACACGTCGAAAATGGTTTTGCCGGTAAAATTACCGTTAAAGTAAATAATTTGGTCGACAAGCAGCTTGTTGATAAGCTTTATCATGCTGGTCGTTGTGGCGTCAAAATTCGCATTATTGTGCGCGGTATGTGCTCATTAATACCTGGGGTAGCCAAGTTTAGCGATAACATAAGAGTGATTAGTATTGTTGATCGTTTTTTAGAGCATCCTCGCGTAATGGTGTTTGGTAATAACGGCGAGGACAAAGTGTATATTTCGTCTGCTGATTGGATGACCCGTAATCTTGACCATCGTGTTGAAGTGGGCGTGCCAATTTTAGACGCTAAATTAAAGCTGCTCATTATTGATATTTTAGAGCTACAATTTAAAGACCGCACAAAAGCACGCTTAATCGACAAAGAACAAAAAAACACTTATGTGCGACGTGGGAATCGTAAAAAAATTCGTTCACAAATAGCGACTTATGATCATCTAAAAAAATGGGAAAGTAATTATAACAATGAGTAATCGCCCATCTATAGCCGCTGTCGATTTAGGCTCGAATAGCTTTCACTTAGTCGTTGCTCGTGAAGTTGATGGCACACTGCAAATTTTACATAAAGAAAAGCAGCGTGTGTATTTAGCTGATAGCTTCGATGATAAGTCAAAACTAAGCCAGTATGCTATTGATCGCGCTTTAGTCGTGCTAAAACAGTTTGCTAAAACTCTGCAAGATTTCCCTGCCTGTAATGTAAAAGTAGCGGCAACCCATACCTTTAGACGCGCTAAAAATATCCATGCCTTTTTAGCACACGCAAATGAGGTATTTCCATTTCATATTAACGTTATTGCAGGACAAGAAGAAGCTCGTCTTATTTATCAAGGTGTTGCCCACTACCTACATAATGAAGATAACCGTCTTGTAATTGATATTGGCGGTGGAAGTACAGAATTAATAATCGGCCAGCACTTTCAACACAAACTACTTACTAGCCGTAATATGGGTTGTGTTAGTTACACAAATCAATTTTTTATTGATGGTATAATTAGCCCTAAGCACTTCAATAAAGCTGAAATAAAAGCGGGGCAAGAAATAGAAGTTATTTTTGCTAGTTACATAAACGAAGGCTGGAAAAATGTTATTGGTACATCGGGTACAATTAAGGCAATACTCGCGATGATAAGTGCGAAAAAGCCACATCAATCTTGTATAACTTACGACGATTTAATTAACCTTAAACAACAATTTATCAGCGCTCAACGAATAGATAACCTGCTAATTGAAGGTTTAACGCCTGAACGCCAGCTTAGTATTTGTGGTGGCCTTGCCATCCTAATCGCTATTTTTAGAGAGTTTGCAATAACCCAGCTTACCTACAGCGACTTTTCGCTGCGTGAAGGGTTACTCCATGAAATGCAGCAAAAACTGGTTGATAACGACATTCGCAGTAATACCATTAATAATATAAGCGACAGATACACCGTAGATAAGACCCATGCAATCCGTGTTTCTGACACGGTTAGTTGGCTCTACGAACGCTTAAAAGGCCCATGGCAACTTAATAATCAAGACGATATTGCACTACTGATGTGGGCAGCAAAACTGCATGAAATTGGTTTATCTATAAACTCATCAGGCATAAATAAACACAGTGCCTATATTGTTGCCAATAGCCAATTACCTGGTTTTACGCAACAGGAGCAATTAATACTAAGTTCGCTTATTCGCTTTTATCGTAAGAAAATCAAGCTTAATGAACTCTCCGACTTTATAACCATCTCGCAGCAGCGAGTGCTTAAGCTTATTACTATTTTGCGTTTAGCTATTTTATTTAATCAAAAACGGCAAGCGAGTCAAAAGCCAAGCATGGAAATTAGCGCAAGCAGCACAGGGTTATTTATAAAATTTTGCGATGGCTACTTACAAGAATATACTCTACTACAAGCAGATTTAGAGCAAGAACAGTACTATCTCAAAAAAGTCGGTATCGCATTAAATTGCAGTTAATTACCGCGTTTATAGCGTTTATAGTAAGGCTGAAAGAATAAAATGATTATGGCGTATAAAAAAGCCAGTAAGCTAAATACTTACTGGCTTTTAATTAACCTTAAATCGGGGTAATTAGTTAATTACCAAATTTTTACGCGATCTTCTGGTTTGATATACATTTTGTCGCCTTCTTTTACGTCAAACGCTTTGTAAAATTCAGGCATATTCGACAAGATTCCGATTACACGGTAATGACTTGGTGAATGCGAGTCTGTCATTAAGCGATTACGTAATGCTTCATCACGATATTTACGACGCCAAATTTGTGACCACCCCATAAAGAAGCGTTGTTCGCCTGTGTAACCATCAATCACTGGGGCTTTTTTATCACCTAAAGATAGCATATATGCTTTGTGCGCAACGGTTAAGCCACCTAAGTCACCAATGTTTTCGCCAAGCGTTAGCTCGCCATTAACACTTGCATCTTCAAATGGTTTGTACTCGTTATACTGTGCAACTAAAGCAGCGCTTCGCTCTTCAAATTGCTTAAGATCTGACTCGCTCCACCAATTACGTAAGTTACCGTCACCGTCATATTTAGCGCCTTGGTCGTCAAAACCATGCCCAAGTTCATGCCCTATTACTGCGCCAATTGCGCCGTAGTTTACTGCATCATCTGCTTCTAAGTTAAAGAATGGCGGTTGTAAAATAGCGGCTGGAAATACAATTTCGTTGTTTACTGGGTTGTAGTAAGCATTTACTGTTTGCGGTGTCATGTGCCACTCAGAACGATCAACTGGTTTACCCAATTTTGCAATCATGTCTGCGTATGCCCATTCGCTATAACGAATGTAGTTACCAACTAGCTCATCTGAGTTAATTTTTAGCTCAGAGTAATCTTTCCACGTATCTGGATAACCAATTTTAGGCGTAAATTTGTCTAACTTTTCTTTCGCTGCAATTTTAGTTTCAGGGCTCATCCACTCAAGGTTCTCGATAGCAACACCGTAACCTTTAATTACGTTATCAACTAACTCTTCCATGCGCGCTTTCGCTTCTGGTGGGAAGTTATCTTTAACGTATACTTTACCTAAAATTTCACCAAGTACACTGTTAGATGCATCAACTGCTTGCTTCCAAAGTGGTGCTTGCTCTTCTACACCGCGCAGTGTTGTACTGTAAAAGTCGAAATTAAGGTTAACTAGATCTTCACTAAGTAGTTCTGCATAACCACTTACAAAATGAAATTTTAAGTAGTTTTTCCACGTTGCTAAACCAGTGTCTTTATAAATAGTAGCAAGTGCTTCTAAGTAGCTTGGTTGACGTACAATAATGTCATTTGCACTTACGCCTGCATCTTTAAAAAATTCGGCTAAATCAAGGTCGCCCATCAGTTTACTAGCATCTGCTACTGTCATCTTGTTATAAGATTTAGTTGCATCACGACTTTGCACACGGCTCCACTGAGCATCAGCTAATGTTTTTTCAAATGCAAGCACGCTCTCAGCTGCTTCTGCTGCATTCTTAACGCCTGACTTAGCTAAAATATCGGTGATGTATTGCTCATAAGATGCACGAATTTTAGTGAATTTTTCGTCATCTTTTAAGTAATAGTCACGATCTGGTAAACCAAGACCCGACTGAGATAAGTACAATGCATACTCGCTTGAGTTTTTAGCATCGTTATTTACAAACCAACCAAACGGTAAACTACCACCTTGTTTTTGAACTTTAGCCATTAAGCCCATTAAATCTGCTTTAGATTTAACGCTATCAATCGTGTCTATTGATGGTTGTAATGGCGTAATACCTAGCTCATTACGAGAAGCTTGATTCATGTAACTTTTGTAAAATGCACCAATTTTATATTCATCGCTGCCTTTTTCAGCGGCTTTGTTAGCGGCTGCACTTTCAAGGGCTATTTTCATCGCTTTTTGCGACTCATCATATAACTGCGAAAAAGAACCGTAGTTAGATTTATCACCTGGTATTTCAGTTTTAGCTAACCACTGGCCATTTACATGGTAGTAAAAATCGTCTTGTGCACGAACTGAACTATCCATATTAGCGAGTTCAATACCAAGCTCTAGTGGTTTTTCAGCAGGCGCTGTTACTACTGGAGTGTCGGTTACTTTAGCTTCTTGTTGTTTTTCACCACAACCTACTAAACCAAGTGCAAGCGCGATGCTCGCAGCGGCCATTGTTACTTTATTCATAATGATTCCGTTTGTTAGTTAGAATTTAATATCAACCTGCTTATATATGGGGTCTATTTAACGTTAAGAAAATTACGCTAGAACTAGGCAAAATTTTTTGTATCTAGTTGTTCTAAATAAAAAATTTTAACGACGTTATAGTGCAATTTAATTCGTTAAGTTGATCAAAGATTTATGCGGGTTGGTATCACATACCAACTCCATTAAATTCTTGAATATAGCAGGAGTAAAAATAGCACTGCCTATACGCTTTTACTTAATGGAATGGGTATCAAGGGGCTTTAAATAATAAAAAGCACCATGAAGTATCATAAACCTCATTAAGCCAACAATAAAATAGAATATGTAACAAAGTATTTTGAATACGGTGAGCTGCCAAATTAGCCCCACCAATAACAAGATGGTGGGTAGTTAAGGCTAACTTTTATTTTTTCCATGAAGCGCTAAACGTTCTAGCTTTTCTTTTAAAGAAGGAGGTGCAGAAGCTGCTATTGCATTTAAGTAATCCGCTGTTTGTTCACTCATTTTTCGTGAATTGGTAACTGTAGGACTACCCGACTTGTTCGCGGTACTTAATCGCTGAGTCGCTTGAGGATTTGCAGTGATTTTTATTTGTCCGAGCTCTGCCATTCCAGCGGCTCTAAAATGCGAAAGCATATCCATTTTTAAGTAATTAAGTCTAAGCGCAATAGGTGCCGACACCGCCTCTATCATTAGCGTGCCGTCTCGGTAATTACTAACTCGGCATTTATCACCCAATTTAGGTCCTAAAAAATCTTTTAATAAGGTTTGCTGTGTATCAAGTGTTTGGCTTTTGCCCGCATAAGCCGATAAACGATTATTTAACCCCGCCATAATATCGGTTAGCGGTTTTGGTGCATATCTATCTTTAGCCATTTTACACCTCGTAAAAACTCACTTAGACCCAGAGATAATACTCTCGGTCTAAGTATACACTGCGTATTAATACTACGCGCCGGCTATTTGCATTTGCTCTATTAATACTGAACCAGTTTGAATACCACCACGACGTTCTATATCACCACCAATAGCAGAAATACCTTTAAACATGTCTTTTAAATTACCGGCAATGGTAATTTCGCTTACCGGATATTGAATTTCACCATTTTCAATCCAAAAGCCAGCAGCACCACGTGAGTAATCACCCGTTACTGTATTTACGCCCTGCCCCATTAGCTCGGTTACTAATAAGCCTGTGCCCATGGTTTTTAATAGTGCAGCTAAATCGTTATGAGTTTGCTCAACAAGCCAGTTATGTATACCGCCAGCGTGGCCTGTTGGCTTCATATTCATTTTACGCGCGGCATAGCTTGCTAATAAATAAGTTTGTAACTCGCCGCCTTGAATAATTTCTCTGTCGAATGTTTTAACGCCTTCGCTATCAAACGGTGACGATGCCAAGCCTTTCAAAATATGCGGACGCTCTGCAATGTTTACGCAATTACTAAATACTTGTGTGCCCAAACTATCAAGTAAAAAACTTGATTTACGATAAAGCGCGCCACCACCAATGGCCGACACTAAGTGACCAAACAATGAGTTTGCAATGTCTGCTCTAAAAACAACCGGAACTTTCATTGTGCCTAACTTTTGGCTGTTTAATTTGGCTAATGTTTCAGCAGCGGCTTCAAGACCCACTGCTGCTGCATCATTTAAACCCGCTTGATCGCGCGCCACTGTGTAAGCAGAGTCCCGTTGCATGTGTTCGCCATCTTGACCTATTACCATAGTGCTAATGCTATGACGAGTACGTGGAAAACCCGTTATCAAACCATGGCTATTACCGTACACACGTAACCCTTGGTGCGATGAAAAACTCGCGCCATCTGAATTAACAATACGCTCATCTGCATTTAATGCAGCCTGCTCAGCTGCATGACAAAGCTCAATACCTTCCTCTGGGCTTACATCCCAAGGATGGTATAAATCTAAATCTTTAGGATTAAATTCAAGTAACTCTTTATCAGCAACGCCATTGAATGGGTCATCCGATGTAAATTTGGCTATATCAATCGCTTTTTCGACTACCGTGCGTAATGTTTTTGGATTTAAATCAGCGGTTGACGCCGAGCCTTTATTATTACCAACATATACGCTAATGCCTAAGCCGCCATCTTGGTTAAACTCAATGGTTTCTACTTCACCCATTCGTGTACTAACCGATAAACCAGACGTACTAGACATGGCCGCTTCTGCAGCTGTCGCGCCTAATTTTTTAGCATGTTCGAGTACTTCTGCTACCGCATCTTTAACTTGCGATATTTGCGAATAAATTGGATCGTTTTGTTGGCTTTTCATAAATTAAGTCCTGAGCCTTAGGGGCATAATGCACGCATTTCTTATATTTAAATGCTAACACACTCAATGCATCACATCAGCTAATATTCCTAAGTATCATATTCATGTATAATGGCAAAAGTTATTTTTATTTAAGAGCACCCCATGGCAAAGAAAAAAGGCAAGCCTGCTGAAATTGAAGAAGAAATTGAATATGTATCAAGAACGGAGCTTAAGCGTGAAGCGCAAGAGTTTCATCAGTTAGGTACTGAAATTGCCAAAATGGGTAAAAAACAGCGCGAACGCCTACCATTAAATGATGATTTAAAAGCGGCCATGGTAGTCGCTGATAAAATTAGCAATAAAAGCGACGCGTACCGCCGTCACTTAAATTACATTGCTAAAACGTTGCGTACTGTAGAAAACATTGACGCTATTAGAGCGATTATCGATGTAATGCTTAATAAAAATAACCAAGCTGAAGTATTGGTCAAAAAAATTGAGCAACTACGTTCAGATTTAATTGAACAAGGCGATGACCTTATTAATGAGACGATTGAACAGTTTCCGTCTCTTGATCGTCAACAAATGCGCCAATTAGTTCGTAATGCGGCAAAAGAAGCGAAAGCTGAAAAGCCAGGTAAAGGTTATAAAGAGTTATTCCAATATCTCAAAGATGCACATACCGTTACGTATTAGTTTATGTCGTATTAACTTATATTTTATTAAAAAGGTGCTTTGGCACCTTTTTTGTTATAGATCAAACTGCCTCCCTGTGTACTTTTTTATAATCTCCCCCTAAATAAATACTTAGGTGCGCGTGATGATTAAACTTCCACAGTGGGATGAAACCCTAATAAACAAATATAATGTGTCTGGCCCCCGTTACACCTCGTATCCCACCGCTTTATCGCTGAGTGATGAGTATCAGCAGCAGGACTTACTAAGCGCGATAGAATCATCAAATAGTCGCTCACTCTCTTTGTATATTCATATTCCGTTTTGTAGCCAGCTTTGCTACTACTGTGGCTGCAATAAAATAATCACACGCCACCAATCTAAAGCAGATATTTATCTCGATTTTTTAGCAAAAGAAATTATTGCTCAGGCTCATTTATTTAAAAACTACACGGTTGAGCAATTACATTTAGGTGGCGGTACACCCACTTTTTTAACCGCAAAACAAATGACCCGTTTAATAAAGCTTTTAGAGCAGCACTTTAATTTTACGCGAACTACTGAACGCGGCATTGAAATAGACCCACGCTCACTTGCCGATAATATGCTTGTTGATTTAAGAATGCTTGGCTTTAATCGTGTCTCGTTTGGGATTCAAGACTTTAACGATGACGTACAGCTTGCTGTTAATCGCCCGCAAAATGCAGATACCGTTAAGCAATTAATTACACAAGCTCGCGAACTGGGGTTTCAATCTATTAATGCAGATATGATTTATGGGCTACCACTACAAACACCACAGAGCTTTAAACAAACTATAAAGCAACTTATTGAGTTAAGCCCTGACCGAGTATCGGTGTTTAACTATGCGCACTTACCAGAGCGCTTTGCCGCACAGCGAAAAATTAAAGAGGTAGATTTACCCAGTGCACATAATAAACTCACCATGTTTAAAAATACGCTAGAACAAATGACGCAAGCAGGGTATCAGTTTATTGGTATGGACCACTTTGCAAAAATTGATAACGAACTAGCTGTTGCACAAAATAAAGGTAAATTACACCGTAATTTTCAAGGTTACACAACACATGGAAATTGTGATTTATTAGGCTTAGGTGTGTCATCAATTTCACAAATTGGCACTGCCATTTTACAAAATCAAAAAGAATTAAAGCATTATTACCACAGCGTAGAAATACAAAACGGCTGTGCTCTTAATAAAGGTATGCACTTAACACATGACGATGTAATTCGTGCTGATGCAATTAAGCAGCTAATTTGCCAGTTTGAATTAGATATACAAGCGTTTAGCGAAAAACATACGCTTGTATTTAATGACTACTTTAAAGATGCGTTAATTGCGCTTGCACCGCTCATTAAAGATGAGTTGCTAACGATAACTGAGCATAAAATTAGCGTGACACCACGCGGTAACTTATTTATTCGTATTATTTGCATGTGCTTTGACGCTCATTTACAAAAACAAATTAACGCAACGCGCTTTTCAAGAGTGATTTAGCCTGAACTCTGGATAATAAATACATCGGCACAAAAAAAAGCAGACCTAGGTCTGCTTTTTGTATTTGAGTTGTAGCTTTAATTAAAAACCACTTTATCGCTGCCTGGAGCGGCTTTAAACTCGATGATAATTTTAGCGCAATCGGCTTTAACTTCATCTTTAAGTGTTTCTTCAGCTTGCCAGCGAGCTTTATCTAGCTTAAAAATCTCTTTTTTAGCGTATTTTTTACGTGCATCGTGCGTCGGCATTTCTTTAACTACCTGATACATTTTATAAATACCAGGATATTTAACAGTCAAATCTTGCTCGTTCTCAAAGCTATATTGAGACATAAGTACCCAAATGCGTAAACAGCCTTCAGAAAACTCACACTGCTCTTCATTCATTGCACGTGCAATTAAATGAATACTATCGGCTAGTTTTGCGTTTCGCTTTAAACGCGACTTTTCAAGCTTTTGCTTTTGTTCAGCCTGCGTTTTAGCAATTAACTTTTTTTGCGCATTTAACTTATACAGCAACTGACCGGCATAGAATGCTAAACCAGCTATTATAGCCGCGCCTGAAAACAAGGCCAAAATTATCGCAGTACTCATTAATTACCCTTAATTACTTATCTTCTTCATCATCTAGCCATTCATTTGCTAAATCATTTGATAGATACTGATCAAAGTCTGAGTTTGAATTATCTTCGTCAATAAAGTCATCTTCAAGCTCTGGCTCATCGTCGTCTTCAAGCCCTAACAATTCGCATAAAACCTGATGACGAGCAATGCGGCTATTAAAGTACTTGGCATCTTTACCCGTTAATAGCTCACCGCCTTCGTGACGCTCTACTAATTTAAGTAAACGCACATCGTTTTCAAGCACTTCAAGCTCTTGCTCTGGTGTAAACTCAGGTTGCACAACTTTTTTAAGCTCAATTGTTGGCTTTAAGTTACGTTTCATTTCTACTTTTGGTTCAACAGTCGTTGCAACTAGTGGCACTGGTTTTTTACTACCAATGCGCTTATCTCTAGAGCCTGACTGTGAATTTTGGCTATCGCCATTTAATGCATCAGGTGCATTACGCGAACCAGGCTTAGCACCTTTGGTTTTTTTAACTCGCTGCTCTTTTAATGCGCGCATTTCTTTAAGCTTATCTTGGCTTAAACGAACAGGTCCGTTTGCTGGGCTTTTGCGTGACTTTTTAGTTCTACTCATATCTTGATCGTCTCACTTAAGAGGTTTTGAGCGAAGCGCAAATTAATGGGCATCGCAGTGCTGGCCTAGCCAGAAGAATTCAGTTTGCGCTATAGAGGTTGGGTTTCCCATTTAAAAGCGCCTTAGCTAATTAATCGCTAATTTTAAACGGTGGGTATTGTAACAGGACAAATAAAAAGGCGGTAGAGAAAACATCTCTACCGCCTGCTAATCTGAGCGCCATTATCTGGACACTTCTCCCTTCGACTTTTTTTAGTCTTTATTATTTTTATTATTATCAGTCCGTATTGTTATTATTTTTACGTTCCTTGTTACATTCCATTTTGTTTTTATTATTAAACTTCCATGAGTTTTTTATTATTATCGGCCATCCTGACACTTTTTTATTATTTCCTTTAGTAGCACTAATCTTGTGCTATGTAGTCATGCCGCGCTACTTTCCTTGATAGTAATTTCCGTTTTATTATTGTTGTTTTGCGACAGTGGTTAATCTACTCGTTAATAACTTTGTTACAACTAATTTATATGTTTTTTCTTGCAGCATCTACGTTAACAAATTCAACTTCATTTAAATTACAATAACTTAATAAAAATAAAACTTTTAAAATAAGACTTTTCTTACACTACCGTATGGCCAATGTCTTACAAATAACAACGGCAATATCGCTAGTTTCAGGCACAAAAAAAGCAGCTTGAGCTGCTTTTTGTAAACATTGTAGTGTATTTATTAATTAAAATTAAATAAATACGACTTTAGTGTAAACCGCCTAAGTACTGAGAAAGCACTTCAATGTCTTTATCTGTTAATTTCTTCGCTATATCGCCCATCATACCATTTAGGTCATTATGACGTGTACCATCACGGAATTTTTCAAGCTGAGCTTTGATGTATCCTGGATGCTGAAAAGAAATTTTTGGAAATTTAGCCAGTGATGAGCCATTGCCACGTGGACCATGACATGCAGCACACGAAGGAATTCCTCGTTCGGCATCGCCTGCTTTAAATAACATTTCGCCAACTTCAACAACATCTTTAGGTGTAACACCTTCAGACATGTTCATTGAAGAAAAATAAGCAGATAGATCTTTCATGTCTTGCTCGCTAAGTGGCATAGCCATTGCGCTCATTACTGGATCCATACGCCCTTCTTTGCCGCCTGACGTCATACCTAATTTTAAATCCTTAAGTTGTTTAAGGATGTAATCTGGGTGTTGACCTGCAATTTTAGGGTAAATGTTAATCGGTGCATTACCGTCTGGGCCGTGACAAGCCGCACACGTTACTGATTTTTCTTTACCTGCGTTTACATCGCCATCAAATGCTGTTGCGTTGCTTGCTGACAACGCACCAAGCAATATTGTTAAAGATAGTGCTATTTTTTTCATGGTGAATTCTCTGTTTCCGACCCTGTATCATCTACAATCGTGATGCTGTAATAAACATATTCTACACGATAATAAATTCTCTGGCACGTTTTCTACACATATTAAGCTTATAATTTACAGGGTTTTGACTTAGATTAAGCTTTAACATGTTTTAAATGTACCACAGGCGTTGCTTTTAGGTGGTTAAATACGCTTTTTAATACATCCTTTATAGTATAAAATACGCGCCCTGAGTAAATTTGGTTTACTCAATGTTATTTTTTTAAGTTTTAGGAGAGCCTGTGCTCAAATCTCGTATCAAATATAATACTGCGTCTTTCGTAACAAGCGCTCCAGACATTACTAAATTACCTGCTGATACGGGAATTGAAGTTGCGTTTGCCGGTCGCTCCAATGCAGGTAAGTCAAGTGCATTAAATGCATTAACAGATCAAAAACTAGCACGTACCAGTAAAACGCCTGGCCGTACTCAACTGATCAACACATTCGATTTAGCTGATGTTGACGATATGCGCCTTATCGATTTGCCAGGTTATGGTTTTGCTAAAGTGCCAATCGAAATGAAAAAGAAATGGCAAAAGTCGTTAGGTGAATATCTGCAAAAGCGCCAAAGCTTAAAAGGTATCGTTATTTTAATGGATATTCGTCATCCTTTAAAAGATCTAGACCGCGATTTAATTAACTGGGCAATTGGTAGTGAAATTCCAGTATTGGCGCTATTGACTAAAGCTGACAAACTTAAGCAAGGCGCACGTAAAGCGCAAGTACTGCAAGTTCGCCGTGAATTAAGTACGCTTGATGGGGATATAACAGTCCATGCATTTTCATCACTAAAAGGCACGGGCTTACCAGAAGTTGCTAAAAAGCTAGATGAATGGTTTTTGGGCCCTATCATAGCAGTGCCACCTGCAGATAAAGCGACTGAGGAAACTAATCCAGACGCTTAATACGTCTGAATTACGATAAATAAAACTGTTTACCAGCAGATTTAATAAAGTAGCCGAGCTTATCAGTCTCGGCTTTTTCAGCCCACTGATAAAATACGCTTCGCGCAACACGCGCACTACACCCATTAGGTAGCTTTAAATAAGGCACTTTTGAGCCTTTATAATCTTTCACATACAAAGGCTGCTGAGCGCCCACCAACCACAGCCTATCCACATTATCGATGCAACACAAAACCTGCCCTTGTGCTGTATTTTCAAAACGCCAATCAACAATAATAAACGGTGCATCATCAACCGTTATTGTTATTTTTTCGACGGGTGTTTTTAAATAAAACAGCTCTTCTTCTTTACATAATACAGAAGCAAATAGCTTTACCATGGCGAGGCGTGTTATTTCGCTGCCTTCGTAAAACCATTTACCTTCATGATTAATGACAATTGGCAACTCACCACAATAAGTAGGCTGCCAACTATCAAAAGGTTTACTTGGCTCGCTTAATTGCTTGCTAAGCTCACTTAAAGAAATCACTGCTTTTTAAGTGTAATTGCAAACGTAACAGGCACAGCTGTTGCTATTGAAGGTAAGCCCGCTAATTTCTGCAGCTGTTTAACACCTTCCGTTATACCAAAATCATCGCTATTAATAATAATAGGTGTAAATGATGACACCGTTAAATCTCCATTTTGCGTACTATTAACCAGTACATCAATTACTAATGGCTTTTTATTACCATGAAAATCAAGCTCAGCTTTAATACCCTTCAATACATATTGACCGGGCTTTTTAATATTACTCAGCTCTTTAGTTAAATTTGCCGTTAAAACGGCATTTGGAAATTTAGCCGCTTCAAATAATAACGTTGTTAAACGTTCATTACGAATGGGGATTAAGGTTTCAGCTGATGTTAAATCAATACTAACGCTAAACTCACCTTTATCTGAAAGCATACCTTCGAGGTTAGTAAAATGGTGTGATTCAGCCACGGTATCTTTTTTAATCGAAACAAAACTCAACTGACTTTTATCATTTACTAATTGCCAGTTAGCTTGAGCGGCATTAGAAATAACCAAACTTGATAACGATAAACCTGCAATAGCTAACGCTTTAAACATAATGCACTCCTTAAATAAATATGAATAACCTGAACTCTGGATAATAAATTAATCTCAAACCGCTATTTTCAGCGCTAACTGCGTTGAATTTACTGAACACCTCTGGCTAGAGAAAAATAAATTTAAATATCATTATGGTCCAATGTGTTACCTCTTAACTGGAGTTTAGGTTAAATAGACCCTTGTTTGATGGTATCACCCGATGTTCCCCCAAACCATACTAAAATGTCGGATTCGATTTTTCATTACGACTTTATTTAAAAAGACGGCTTTAAGGTGCAGCTATGATCGATTTAAATTGGTATACAAGCTGAGTTTTGGATGAGTAATAAGTAGATTAATGTAAGGGGGGATAAAACAAAAAACGGCCCAACAAACACGTTGGTAGGCCGATATAGCAAACTGGGGAGAAGCTATCAATTTGTTGCACCTTTTCAGATGCATCATCAACAGGATGTCCTACAGGATAGGACGGGCGGCACTTTAACAAACTAGGCTTGAGAAATAAACTAAATAAAGGGATGAATTGAAAGAATTGATAAACATATAACTAATCCTACAAATTTCATTTTAATTTAACTTAAAATTAACATTGCTAAAATGTTAATTATTTGTTTTATTAGTAACGCGCTGAATAAAAAACACACAAATGAAATTGCTAATAGCAGTTTAATGACGTTATAAAACATACACAAAAGAGTACCATTTATGAAAAAAATATTTGTTCTATCTATTTGTAGCTTACTGTTTATTTTAAGCTTTGCAGCAAATGCAGGCTATACGCAAACTAAATATCCAATCGTTTTGACTCACGGAATAATGGGGTTTGACGACATCTTAGGTATTGATTACTTCTATCGTATTCCAACAAATCTAAGTAAAGATGGCGCTCGCGTTTATGTCACTTCAGTTTCATCTGTAAATAGCTCAGAGCAGCGAGGTGAGCAATTACTGCAACAAGTCGAACAAATAATGGCATTAACGGGCGCGTCTAAAGTTAATCTAATTGGTCATAGCCAAGGCGCGCAAAGTATTCGTTATGTCGCTTCTGTTCGTCCTGATATTATTGCTTCGGCAACCAGTGTCGGTGGCGTAAATTTTGGAAGCCCTGTTGCTGATGTTGTTCGTCAAGGCCTAATTCCTGGTTCAAAACTTGAAGGCGTTGCAAAAGCTGCATTTAATGCCTTTGGTGGATTAATCGGACTACTATCAGGTAATAATGGATTACCACAAAATGCTGTTGGAGCACTTGAGAGCTTAACCACGAAAGGTGCACTTGCGTTTAATCAGAAATATCCTGAAGGTTTACCCGCATCTCAGTGCGACCAAGGCACAATGCAAGCAAGTAATGGCGTTTATTACTTTTCATGGAGCGGCACTCGCACACTCACTAATGTTTTTGATCCCTCAGATGCTCCATTAGCGATTACGTCATTACTCATTCCTGGGGATGATGATGGATTAGTCTCACGTTGTAGTAGCCACCTTGGCTATGTTTTAAAAGACAACTACAAAATGAATCACCTTGATGAAGTAAATCAGATGATTGGCTTTCATCATATTTTTGAAACCGATCCACTTAGCGTTTATCGCCAGCACGCAAACCGTCTAAAAAACATGGGTTTGTAAATAATGTTTCGTTCATACTTTGTAGGGCTTGTGTTTATTATCACGGCCCTTGTTATTAGTTATTTTATCTTTCAGCCTAACAAGCAGACTCTTCCGCCAGATGTGAACATTCCAACGGCTGTTGATGATATGTTTGACCACATTATTCTAGCTGAGCAAGAACACGATAATTTTAGCATTACGCAAACACAGCAAGCCTGCACGCAAATACAACAATGTAAAAAACACGCGGCTTTATTTGCCCGTTATTTAAGCTTTAAAGAAGCCATTGCTGAACTACAAAATTCGCTAAACGGTTTATCGCTATCGGAACAATTAAAAGAGATGCTTGCGGTTCAAAGCCAATACTTTAACGACGATGAGATTGCGCTACTATTTGATGATGATAATCAGTGGCAACGCTATACCATTGCTAAACTCGAGATCAATCAAGATCGCCATATTAATGATGAGTTAAAGCAACAATTATTAGCAAACCTTGAGGGAGCATTACCTGAACACCTTACTCAAGCGCTAAAACCAAGCAAGCAGTTAAACGCATTAAATAATGAACTTGAACAAGCACTTATTAGTCAGGATTATAACCAGCTCGCAGGAGAGTTTGGTGATGCTGCCGCAACACGCTTAATTAACTTGCAACAACAACGCCTGCAATGGCAGAGCCTAAACTTACAATTAGTAACTCAAATTGATCAATTAAATAAGCAATACACTGGGCAACAAGCTCAACACATGATCACAGCTTTACTTGATGAGCATTTGACAACAAACCAAAAACGACGATTTTTGGCAATTAACCCATAAAAAATAACGCGGCAATTAGCCGCGTTATTTATAGCTTAAAATCAATTAATGAGCCTGCTCCCAGTTATCACCTTCATCAGCTTCAACTATGAGCGGCACATCAAGTGCAGCTGCTTGTGACATAAGTTCACAAATATGTTTTGTGTATTGTGCCGCGCACTCTGTTTTGATTTCAAATACCAATTCATCGTGTACCTGCATTAGTAGCTTAATCGTATTTGGCGCTTGTTCATGTACCCAGCGGTTAACACTCAGCATTGCCTTTTTAATAATATCAGCGGCAGTGCCTTGCATTGGTGCGTTTATAGCAGCACGTTCGGCTCCTTTTCTGCGCGCGCCATTACGTGCGTTTATTTCTGGTAAATGTAAGCGACGACCAAATATAGTTTCAACGTAGCCATTTTCAGCCGCTTTCTCGCGTGTTGTTTCCATGTACTCTAATACACCTGGAAAACGCTCAAAGTATTTATCTATGTAATGCTGCGCTTCGTGGCGTGGCACATCTAGTTGACGTGCTAAACCAAATGCAGACATACCATAAATTAAGCCAAAGTTTACTGCTTTAGCCTTACGGCGCATATCGGTAGTTACATCATCAAGCTCAACACCAAATACTTCAGCGGCAGTTGCACTATGTACATCTAAGCCGTTAGCAAATGCACTTAATAGACCTTTGTCTTGTGAAAGATGCGCCATAATACGCAGCTCAATTTGACTGTAATCCGCAGCGACAATTTTGTAACCATCTGCGGCTATAAACGCTTCACGAATACGGCGTCCTTCTTCTGAGCGAATTGGAATATTTTGTAAATTAGGATCCGTTGAGCTTAAACGCCCCGTGGCTGTTACGGCCTGATGATAAGAGGTATGCACACGCTGGGTTTTCTCATTCACCATTAATGGTAATTTATCGGTGTACGTTGATTTAAGCTTTGATAAACCACGGTGCTCTATAATTACTTTAGGTAACGGATAATCATGAGCAAGCTCTTGCAATACTTCTTCTGCGGTAGAAGGTGCACCTTTAGGCGTTTTTTTGATAATCGGCAGCTCAAGTTTTTCAAACAACAATACTTGTAGTTGCTTTGGAGAACTTAAGTTAAATGGTTCGCCTGCTATTTCAAACGCTTCTTTTTCAAGCTCAATTAAACGCTCACCTAAGCGCTGGCTATGCGCTGCAAGCATGTTGCTATCGATTGCAACACCGGTGCATTCAATATCAGAAATCACGCTAACAAGTGGTATTTCTATATCTTCGAATACAGATTTTAGCTTTTCATCTGCCGCTATTTTTGGCCAAAGCACCTCATGTAGGCGCAAAGTAATATCGGCATCTTCTGCAGCATATGGCGCTGCTTTTTCAAGTTCAATTTGATTAAAGGTAAGCTGCTTTTTACCTTTACCAGCAATATCTTCAAAGCTAATATTTTTATGGCCGAGGTATTTAAGAGCTAACGAGTCCATATCGTGGCGCGTGCCCACACTATTGAATACGTACGACTCAAGCATAGTGTCAAACTTAATGCCATTTAGCGCAAAACCTGCATTAGCTAATACGCTTTTATCGTATTTAAGGTTTTGCCCTACTTTAGCTTTGTTTGCATCTGCCAAAATTGGACCCAATTTTTGCATTACAAATTCAAGGCTTAATTGTTCTGGTGCACCCGGGTAGTCATGCGCTACCGGCAAATAAGCAGCTTCACCCGCTTTTACGGCAAAGCTCATGCCCACCAATTGCGCTTTCATGTAATCGAGGCTTGTTGTTTCAGTATCAAACGCAAATAACTCAGCACTATTTAATTGATCTATTAATGTATCAAACTGCGCTTGCGTCAAAATCGTTTCGTAATGAGCATCTTCTACTTTTGGTAATTCATTGGCTTCGGTAGGTACTGCTAAGTGACCTTCAGCATCTTTAGGGTTATCAAGTAACTCAGCTAACCAACGACGGAATTCGCACTCACCATATAATGCAATTAATTCGTCTTTGTTAGGCTCTTGAAGTTTGAATGTATCAAGATCAGATTCCACTTCAACATCGCACTTAATAGTTGCAAGTTCGTAGCTTAAAGGCAGATGATCAAGCGCAATTGCTAACTTTTCACCTATTTTACCTTTAATCTCACTGGCGTTATCCATTACACCTTGAAGAGAGCCATATTTTTCTAACCATTTAACCGCAGTTTTAGGGCCACAACCTTCAACGCCCGGAATGTTATCAACCTTGTCGCCCATTAATGCTAAGTAATCAATAATAAGTTCGGGGCCTACACCAAACTTTTCAACCACGGTGACGGGATCTGAAATACTGTCGGTCATCGTGTTTATTAGCGTAACGTGTTCATTAACAAGCTGCGCCATATCTTTATCGCCAGTAGAGACGAGTACATGGCGCTTTTGCTCTGATGCTATACGTGCAAATGTACCAATAACATCATCAGCTTCAACGCCTTCAATACTAATTAGCGGAAAGCCCATCGCTTTAATAATACTGTGTATCGGTGCTATTTGAGTGCGTAAGTCATCCGGCATTGGCGGACGATTTGCTTTATATTCGCTGTACATATCATTACGAAACGTTTTGCCTTTAGCGTCAAATATAACCACCATATGTGAGGGATCATATTGCCTGATCAAACTTTTAAGCATATTGATCACGCCATAAATAGCGCCCGTAGCCTCACCTTTAGAATTAGTTAAATGCGGCGGAGAATGATAAGCACGAAATAAATATGACGAGCCATCAACTAAAATAAGTGGGTTTTCGGGGATCTGAGCCATGGTGAATTTGGATCCTAAATGCAAAAAATTAAGGTAATTATAAGCATGCCATAAGGTAGTAAATAAAACGACAGAGAATTACTGCTTATCGTGTTATTAAAACTAGAGCAAGCTGTGGATAAGTGTGTAGATAACAGCCACAAGCTATTCTCCCAAAGCATTTTAAAATGCCTAGAAAATACTTTAACTACTTGTTTTTGTTTAAAAAAGATAATACGAGGTTCTTTTTTTATTATTTTAAACCAATGTGGAAAAAGGTTTTTTAATAACCGTTTATGTTGTTACTCACTTTGATTATTCCTATCCATTTGAATAACCGGAGGAGTATTCTAGCATAATGGATCAAAGATCATAGCGATCCTTTATACTTTTTTTCATAGAGTATAACTAGCGAATGGCATATACCGCGCAACAACTTACTTAGCGAACGTTTTTTATACTAAATTTTATTTAAACGAAAAATTTCGTCCATGTTAAACTTCAAACTATACACCTAGAAAATTCAATTAAGGAGCACAAAAGCATGAAAAATGTAGCTGTAATATTAGCAGGGTGTGGCGTATACGATGGTAGTGAAATTAATGAAGCAATTTTAACTTTGTTACACATAGCTAAAAATGGTGCCACTTATCAATGTTTTGCACCGGATATCGAACAACTTCACACAGTTAATCATTTAACCGGCGAAGTAATGACTGATAAACGAAATGTATTAACAGAAGCAGCTCGCATTGCGCGAGGTGAAGTCAAATCACTGATTGAGCTCGATATTACTCAGTTTGATGCGCTAATTGTTCCTGGTGGTTTTGGCGCTGCGAAAAACTTATGCGACTTTGCCGTTAAAGGCATTCAAGCCTCTATTAATAATGACGTACTTAATGCTTGTAAAGCATTTGCTCAAGCAAAAAAACCTGCCGGTTATATGTGTATTGCACCGGCTTTAATCCCTTTTATTTACAACAATGCTCAACTTACTATTGGCAACGATCCTGATACTGCACAAGCACTTAGCTTATTGGGCGCAACACATATTAACTGCGAGATTAATAATGTCGTTATTGATCAATCGAACAAACTAGTGACTACACCTGCTTATATGTTGGCTCAAACTATTCTTGACGCAGATGCTGGGATCGAAAAGCTTGTTAGTAGCGTATTGGCTATAAACTAACTTTGATCTTAAGATCGTTTACTTGTTTATAATTAACTACGTTTATTTTATTGCTAAACAAAAAGCAAAAATTATTAAATTTATTGCGTTAACGCAAAAAGTATTCAGTTTTATTAATAAAAACGTCTCTTAGCATTTTATAAATTGCGCCAGAGAGTTATAATCGGTTCAATTTCCGTCATCTATATCGTGATTGATCACGTTCAAATCGAAGTGGGCAAAGCAAAATGAAAAAATTAACAGCTGCAGCATTATTATTGCTAGCAACCACCGCATACGCACAGCCATATGATAACTCTATGACTGAAGATGCAATTAAAAAACGTCTCGCGCCAATTGGTGCTGTATATCTTGAAGGTGATAAAGCCGCTGCAGCTGCCGTACCTACTGGCCCCCGTTCTGGCGAACAAGTATACCAAAGCTCTTGCTTTGCATGTCATGGCACAGGCGCATTAGGTGCACCAAAATCAGCTGACGATTGGGCTCCACGTATAGCCAAAGGTAAAGATATTTTACTCGATCATGCACTTAACGGATTCAACGCAATGCCTCCTAAAGGTACATGTATGGATTGTTCTGATGATGAAATTAGCGCAGCTATCGATTTTATGTCATCTAAATAAACAAAATGTTTTTAAAATAAAAAGGTTTACCGACAGGTAAGCCTTTTTTAATGCCTAATTTAGCACTTTTAGCGACTACTTTACGATAATATCAACTTGACGGTGAACGCTAAAAATGAAAGTATAAGGCTAATAACTATACAATAAAAATAGCCGGTTACATCATTGGAAGATAAACGCTCAGCGCATTGTAAATTAGCGTATCAAAATAAACGTCTTAAAACGCTATTAGAAAAATACAAGCAATCGCATCATTTACAAAATGCTCTTATCCAATTATCAGAGCAAGCAAGCACTGTTGCCGAGCTAACCTTACTCTACCCCGCCATTCACGATATTTTGCAAAAGTACGTTCCCAGTAAAAGTTTTTATGTCGTGTTGTTAGATCAACACAGCCAATCGTTAGAGCTTTCTTATTTTTCAGATGAAAAAGACGCAATTGCCGTTGCCCTTAATCAACCTAATTGTTTTGATAAAGGGGTAACTGGATACGTATTTAAGCAAGGTAAAACAACTCACTTTACCAAACAGCAAATGCAAGAGGCAGCGGATCAAGGTCTATTTAAAGCAATGGGAACGCCTGCAGAACATTGGGTAGGAGTACCTGTTTACCAAGAAAGAAATATTATTGGTGTGTTAGCAGCGCAAAGCTACGATACGCAGCAAACATATAGTTCACAACAAATACAGCTACTTGAGGTTATGTCGCTTTATTTAGCTACGGCTATAGAGCGTGTAAAAAAACGTGAGCTTCTTGAGTCTGAAGTTAAAATAAGAACTCGTGCACTAACGCATAGTAACGACGCGCTCAACATTGAAATTGAGCAACGTAAACATGCCCTGCAACGCCAGCAAATTTTATTTAAGATATCAGAACTGGCGACTCAAGCTAAAAATATTAATGATGCTTACTTCAAAATACACGAAATAATAAAAACAATTACCTACGCTGAAAATTTATATATTGCGCTTTATGATAAAGAATCCGGTTGGATAAACTTTCCCTACTGTGTCGATGAATTTAAAGAAAACACATTACCAAGACGCTTTTCGAAAGGTTACAGCGAACTGGTAATTAGTACTGAAGAAACTCAACTTATACACCCTTGTCGAGCTAAAGAGTTATTAGAAAGTGGTACGGTACAACGTAGCCAGTCGGTACAAAAAGAACAAAAAGCCACCAGTTGGTTAGGATCTCCACTTAAAACATCACAAGGTGTAATTGGCCTCATTGTTTGTCAGGCTTACAATAACAAACATATTTTTAGCCAAGATGATTGTGAACTAATAACCTTTGTCTCTCACCAAATTGCAGCGGTATTGCAAACAAAGCTCGCTAATCAAGCTCTTAAGAAAAGCTACCATGAATTAGAGTCTAGAGTAAACGAAAAAACCAAGGAGTTACGCCAAACAAACTTACACTTACAAATGCAAATAGATGAGCGAAAGAAAATAGAGCAACAACTTTATCATGATGCGCATCATGACTCGCTTACCAGTCTACCTAATCGCAGCTTGTTTTTAACTCAACTCGAAAAAACATTACAGCACTATCAACGTTTCCCTGAACACCATTTTGCCGTGTTGTTTATTGATTTAGATAAATTTAAAGATATAAACGACCAGCTAGGACATCAAGCAGGTGATCAATTTTTAATAAATGTTGGTGAGTTATTTTCGCAATGTATACGTGATCACGATTTATTAGCGCGCTTAGGTGGAGATGAGTTTGTTATTTTGCTAACCCATCTAACCGAGCCACAGCAGGCAGAAGATGTTGCTAATCGTATTATCGATTTAATGAAAATGCCATTTAGCTTAAAAGACACCTCTTTAAAAAGTGGTGCGAGTATTGGTATAACTTACTCGAGACTCGATTATAAACATACCGACGAAATTATCCGTGATGCTGATGCTGCTATGTACTACGCCAAAAATTCTGGGAAAAACCGATACGAGTTATTCCATCCTTTATTAACCCAGTCTGTGCCAGAGCAAGAACAGCAAACTCTTCATCATCTTGACGCATTACCTATGAGCTTTAGAAGCTCTGAAATAATTACTTTAAATGAACAGCATCAATCAGAATCATTATTTGAAGCATTTGGGGAGCACCCAATACTTGGTTTTACTAGTTTTGATATTTTAAAAAAGTTTGCAGTCGATCAAGAGCAGCACGTACAAGTGGAGTTGCAGCTACTACAACGCGCCTTCACTAAAGCTGTAAATGCGAATATAAAAATGGCATTGGTACCGTGCTCATGTCTATTGCTAGGATTACACGAATTTACTTTATTTACCGAAGTGCTTAGTAAGCAACAAGGTCAAAGCCAACTCTGCTTACTATTTGATGAACAAGAAATTCGCCAAGCATGTGCAATACAGCTCGAAAACCTTAAGAAGCTTTCGCTACTTGGTTACTCAATTGGGCTGAATAACTTTGCCAAAGATAGGTGTGAGCTTAATTTATTGACTGACGTTAACTTTGATTATCTATTACTAAGCTCAACGTTTAGTAAGCGCGTATTACAACAACAAAGTTACGATTTCCAACTTCAAGGAGTACTAGCAATTACTCAACTAAAAAAAATGAAAGTAATTGCTAAAGGTCCGTCCATACTGAATTTCAGAGCACTATTAGACAAACATGGATTAAATTTTTTTGTTGGAAAGCAGCATTCCCTTGCTAATAAAAAACAACTTTTAGACCCAAATTTAGAATCAATAAAAAGCTAAACCCTTGCATCACACAAAGTGTTCATAGTTACATAATTTATACAATTGCATTAAATTTGTAAGCTATTATAGCGATAAGAAAATAGCTCAATAACAAGGCTAAAATTATGGTATGTAGTTGTTCTCGGCAATTGCTCCCTGCATTGCTCTGCATCCATGCAGTCGACTATAAATAATTTTTAACGTAGTTAGTGAGTTATTTAATACGCTTGAATGCTCATTTTTTTAATAAAATTGGCATTACATGTCCATATGACGATTAGTGCTTTGCATCATTTGCTTTATGCCTTGCTTCTCAAGCTCTAATATTTGCTGGAGTTTTTCTTGGCCGTTATCTGTTTTAGCGCGTTCAAGTAAGTATTCGTACAACTCAATCACTTTTTGATGCTGTTGTGCTAAGTAGCCTTGAATAACTTTTTCATCAAATTGCTGATCTTTACTAATATCTTGAAATGTAATTAATTCAGGGTTTTTAGCAAAGTATTCGTAACTATAAGTATCGAGCGTATTTATTTCGGTTATCGCCTTAAACCCGACTAAATCTTCAGCTAGTTTTTTTTCGTAATTTAAGTAATAGTCCACCAGCATCGCGTTATGTTCATCGAGTATACCTTTGACACTATGAAAATTTGCCGCCATTTGTGTATGAAACAAAACGGTCCAATCGTATACCTCTTTAATTGTTTTAACTTGCATGTGCATTCCTTACTTGTTGACTGTATAAGTAATACTCTGCGTATAACGTGCCAACTAAAAAGACCTATAAAACAATCACTTGAATTTCAAGATGGTAATATATAACTATTTTATAGAACAACTTACAAATTATAAGTAACTTTTATAGAGCAATATGTAAGTGTATTGCTCTATATATTTAATTTATTGAAGACCTTTTTTACGCCATAAAAAATACACCGCAGGAATAACAAGTAAGGTGAGTACAATTGCACTGCCCATACCGCCAACCATAGGCGCTGCTATTCGGCTCATTACTTCGCTTCCGGTGCCCGTGCCATAAAGCACAGGCAGCAAGCCAATAATAATTGTCGCAACTGTCATCATTACAGGGCGAACTCGAAGTCCAGCGCCTTCAATAATGGCTTGCTGTAATTGCACTAAACTAAGCGGTTTGCCTGCGCGCTCTGCTTCGAGGCACTTTTCTTGATAGGCTTGGTTTAAATACACCAACATTATGACCCCTATTTCTACCGCAACACCGGCTAGGGCAATAAAACCCACTCCTACAGCAACTGAAAAGTTAAAGCCCTCTAAATACATGAGCCATACGCCACCAATCATTGCCAGTGGCAACGTAGCCATAATAATAGTGACCTCAGCAAAGCTTCTAAAATTAAGGTAAAGCAATACAATAATAATCGCTAATGTAAGTGGTAATACATAAGTCAGTTTGTCTTTAGCACGCTGCATGTATTCATACTGCCCAGCCCACGTAATTGAGTAGCCAGCAGGTAGTATTAGGTCTTTATCGAGCACTTGCTGAGCGTGTTCAACGTAAGTATCAATATCAACGCCACCTATATCAATAAAACTCCAACCGTTTAACCGTGCATTTTCGCTTTTTATACCAGGCGGCCCATCTTCAATAAACACATCGGCTACATCAGCAAGTGCTATACGCTGCCCTGTAGGCGTTACAATAGATAACAACATTAGCTCTTCTGGCGAGTCTCTGTATGCTTGCGGGTATCGTAAATTAACAGGGTAGCGTTCTTGCCCCTCTACCGTTTGTGTCACGTTTGTACCACCTATTGCAGTCGATATAACTTGCTGTACGTCGCTAATGTTTAAGCTATAACGCGCGGCTTTTTCACGATTTATATCTACTTTTATGTAACGTCCACCGGCTACTCGCTCTGAGTAAACCGATGCGGTGCCTTGCACATCTTTTAAAAGCACTTCTATTTGTTGACCAATTTTTTGAATTTCACTCAACTTTGGTCCCGCAACTTTAATGCCCACTGGGGTTTTAATACCCGTTGCAAGCATATCAATACGTGTTTTAATTGGCATTACCCACGCATTCGTTAGCCCCGGAAACTTAACCAAACCGTCGAGTTCTTTTTTAAGTTTTTCAAGCGTCATACCCTCGCGCCACTCATCTTTTGGCTTTAGCTGAATAAACGTTTCTATCATTGTAAGCGGCGCAGGATCTGTTGCGGTTTCTGCTCGCCCAACTTTACCAAATACCGTTTTAACCTCGGGTACTGTGGCTATTAACTTGTCGGTTTGCTGTAGTATTTCGCGTGCTTTACCTACCGATAAACCAGGATACGTTGTGGGCATATACATTAAATCGCCCTCATCGAGTGGCGGAATAAATTCACTGCCTATTTTATTTACCGGGTAAAAGCCAATAGCAGAAACAACCACCGCGAGTACCAATGTCATTTTTGGAAATTTAAGCACCCAGTTAAGGAGTGGACGATACCCTGCAACAAGTAATCGGTTAACTGGATTTTTTTGCTCCGAAATGACTTTACCTCTAATAAAGTAACCCATTAATACCGGCACCAAGGTAATCGCAAGCCCAGCAGAAGCCGCCATCGCATAGGTTTTAGTGTAAGCGAGTGGCGCAAACATACGCCCTTCTTGCGCTTCTAAAATAAATACCGGCATAAAGCTGACAGTAATAATTAATAAACTAAAAAATAATGCAGGGCCCACTTCACTCGCCGATTTAGCCACAACTTCCCAGCGATTTTCGTTGGTAAGGGGCGTTTTTTCCATATGTTTATGCATATTTTCAATCATGACGATAGCACCGTCAGTCATTGCGCCTATCGCTATTGCAATTCCTCCTAAAGACATAATATTGGCGTTAATCCCCTGCCAATACATAATTATAAATGCCGTTAAAATCCCAAGCGGTAACGTAATAATCGCCACCAGCGATGAGCGTACATGAAACAAAAACACCACACACACTAAGGCAACTACAATAAGCTCTTCAATTAGCTTACTTGTTAAATTATCTACCGCGTTATTTATTAAGTTGGAACGATCGTACACTGGGACTATTTCAACGCCCTCTGGTAATCCCTTTTTAAGCGATTCTAATTTTGCTTTTACGAGCTCAATGGTTTTTTGTGCATTTTCGCCATAGCGCATAATAACAATGCCGCCGGTTACTTCGCCTTCGCCATTTAGCTCTGCAATACCACGGCGCATTTGCGGTCCGACTCTAATATCAGCTACATCACGCAATTGCAGCGCAGTACCATTAGCGTTTACACCAAGCGGAATAGCTTCCAAGTCGGCAACACTCTTAATGTAGCCGGTGCTTGTTACCATGTATTCAGCTTCAGCCATTTCAACTACCGAGGCGCCCATCTCTTGGTTGCCTTGTTGAATAGCCGTTTGAATAAGGCTAAGCGGGATACCATATGCACGTAATTTATCAGGCTCTACATTGACTTGGTATTGCTTAACCATGCCACCAACTGCAGCCACTTCAGAGACTCCGGGCACAGTTTGTAGCTCAAACTTTAAAAACCAATCTTGTAAACTTCGTAGCTGACTAATATCGTGTTTATTTGTTTTATCAACGAGTGCGTATAAGTAAATCCAACCTACGCCTGTTGCATCAGGGCCAAGCTCTGGCGTAGCGCTATCGGGTAATCTACTTGCTACTTGGCTTAGGTATTCTTGTACTCGGCTACGCGCCCAATACAAATCAGTTTTTTCGTCAAAAATAACGTAAACGTACGAGTCACCAAAAAACGAAAAACCCCTTACGGTTTGCGCACCCGGCACAGAAAGCATTGCGGTGGTGAGCGGAAATGTGACTTGGTCTTGCACTACTTGCGGCGCTTGCCCCGGGTAAGTGGTTTTTATAATGACCTGAACATCAGATAAGTCAGGCAAGGCATCCACGGGCGTATTTTTTAGTGCAAACAATCCTCCACTCATTAAAATTAATGTAAGCAACAACACAAAAAAGCGATTGCCAACAGACCAGCGAATAATAGCAGTTATCATAATGGCTCCTAGTGAGAACTGTGCTGCATAGGTTGCATAGTAGAATGATCAATCGGCTCTGCATTTTGCGCTTTAGTAATTACAAATTCATTATTAATAATGCTAAAAGTAAAATTAATATACTGGGCATTTTCAAACTGGGTAATGTCAATATCAGGCGCTAATACAAAGTCCATTGTGGCGGGTTCTCGATTCCATTTTTTAATGGCTTCTCGGCTAATATTAATAATGCGGTTTTGTGTATCTATGGCGTTAATAGTGCCGTTAACCGTGGCGCTTTGTGGCTGCATATCCGTATTCGGGCCTGAACTCATACCTGAGTTGATACCAGAACTAGGCATTTCCATTTTTTTAAAGTCAGAGCTTTTACTCGATTCAGAGTCTATTAAAAATTGTGCTGATGTCACTACCGTGTCACCTGTCGTTACACCAGACAAAATGACTGCTTCACTACTATTAATTTGCCCAACTTCGACTTCTACCGATTTAAAACGACCCTCGCCTAATGCAATAACCACACGGTTTTGATGCTGCGTGCGAATTACCGCTTCTTTAGGGACTGTAAATTGCGCCTTACTCGCTTTAGCGTGAATGCTCACTTGCGCGAACATGTTTGGCTTTAACCGATGATCTACATTATTAAATCTAAGCCTGACACGCAGCGTCCGATTTTTAGCATCAAGCGCGGGGTAAATGTAATCAACCTTACCCAGCCACTTTTGACCTTTTAAGTAATCAAGCGTCATCGTTACAGGTAAGCCCACGCTAACCAGATCTGATTGGCGCTCGAACACTTGTGCCTCTACCCAGATTTCATCAAGCTGAGCAATGCTCATCATTGATGTGCCGGGTTTTACGTAAAATCCTTCTCGCACATTTAGCTCATCTACCACACCACTTTGCTTTGCGTAAAAAGTAATATTTTGCATTATCTTTTTATTTTTATGCAAACGCCCAATAAATCCAGCAGACACGTTTAACGACTCTAAACGCGCCTTTGCAGCGCGAATTAACACGCTATTATTACGATTAACCGCCAGTAAAAACTCTTCCTGTGCGTTCACTAACTGTGGTGAGTACAAAGTATATAAAGGCTCACCGGCTTTAACTTGTGCACCTTGCGCTTTAACGTATAAGCTTTCAATCCAGCCTTCTACGCGCGGATGAATATGAATAAGTTGATCTTGGTTATATTGCACGTAACCCACTGTATTTATATCGCTGTGAAGTGTTTTAAGCTCTACTTTGGCGGTTCTTACACCCAAGTTATTAATGACTGCAGGCGAAATAGTTACAGCACCAGGTCCATCCTGAGCGTTGCTATCGTTTTCATACACAGGGACTAAATCCATTCCCATTGGCGACAGCCCTGGCGTGTCACGCCTGTAATTACTATCCATAGGGGCTACCCAATATAAGGGTTGTTTGTTAGCATTTTGCTGTTCATTCATTGCCGAGTTGCTAGGTAAAAATTGCATTACCAAGCCGCCTATTAACCCAAAGGCGCAGGCGCCAACTAAGGCGACAACAAGTAACTTTAAATTAGTATTCATTGTGTAATTCTCCAGTTTGTTCTGCCATTACTTGGGTGTCTAAGCTACTTGCATAATAATTAAGGCGGGCGGTAATAATATGTTGATCTACTTGAATATTAAGTGCGTCAATTTTGGCGTTAAGTTCACTAATACGTGCACGCATTACGTCAGAAAAATCCCCGTCGTCGCGTGTATAAGCATTTAGTGTTGCTTGAGATTGCTCTGACATTTGCGGTAATAACGTATTTTGATAAAGCGCATCGCGTTTTTGCAAACGAGCGAGTTGGCTAAACGCCTTAAAGTACATGCCTTTGAGTTTTTGAAGCGCCACCAGCTTTTGTGTTTTAGTAGCTTCTGCACTAGCAATAGCCGATTTAACCTGTTGATCTTGTCTGTTATCAGTAAACAATGGCAAATCAACATTAAACCCTACCGAGAGTAAATCAGCTCGCGACTCCCCCATCGGGGTATCATCTCGATAACCATAACCCACATTAACGCCCATTTGAGGTTTGTAGCTTTGCTTAGCGAGCGCAACTTCGGTTTGCTTTGCTGTGACCGTTTTCTCTAGCGCAATAATTGCGGGATGCGCCATGAGTAACTGTATTAGTTCATCAAATTCAAGGCTCGAAAAATCAACCAGCCCTGTGGTTTTAGTAAACTCGGCATTTAAAGGCTGCATAAGCATATTAATAGGTAACCACTGTGCTAAACGGTTTTTAGCACTTTCAAATTGCTGCTCAAGCATAACCAGTTTATCTTCAAGACGGGTGAGCTCTAATTGCGCACGAATAATATCTTGCTGACGTGTTTTACCTAAGGTACTTGCGTAGCTTGCTTCGGTAATGTCAATAAGTTGAGTAAATAGCCCTTTATCTTGCTCAATTAAAGCAATACTACGCTGAGCACGATACGCGTTTAACCACGACTCAATCACAATTGCTTTTACTTGTGCTAAGCGATCGGCGCGCTGCCAAGGGTACTGCTGCGCAGACTGTGCTAATGCTTTTTGTTTAAGCGCTAAACTATTCCCTCGACTAAACTTTTGGCTCAAATCAACTTTAAACTGCGTCATCCCTTCTTGATCAAACGCATAACCGTTAGTAGGTAAGTTAAGTAAGCCAACCGTTAAAACAGGATCGGGTAAGGTGCCTGCGGCAATGCTTTGCGCTATTGCTGCATCTTCTTGGTAGCTATTCGCTTTTAGCCATGGCTCATGCGTTAGCGCATAATTAAGCGCTTGCGTTAAGCTAAGCGTTTGCTCATTACTGACTTGCTTTAGCGTATCTGTATTTAGGTTATTTGAATTGTTTTGCGCATTAACGGCGGTGCTAAATAACATAACACTACATAATACGACTTTAATACTTACAGCGTGGTTCATCACCTGCTCCATCTAAAAATAAAAGAAAATCTTAAATTAGGAAGCAAAAAAGGTGTTTAGGAGTTTTACAAAAACCTTCTATATCAATTGCATTGAATTAATGATCTATTATTGCGGTAGGGAAATATCTCTATAACAAGGAAAAAATTACGCAGTATAGTTGCTTTATATAAGTAATTTTTAACGCAGTTAGAGAGTTATTTAACTCGCTAGAATGAGCATGTTTTCAATAAAATTGATATTACACCTATCCTGCTATTAAGCAGACATAGGAGGGCGATAGAGTGAACGAGGTATATTAATTTGTGTAGTAAATACACGTACATTTACTTTTTCAGATTCAAGTAAAGTAACGCTAAATAAAGTATCAACATTAAGCATTGAATTAGCAGCGCAGCCACTCATAGGGCATTTACAATCATTTTTTGGCGTACTTTCGTCGTCGCAACAATCCATCTGCATCATATTTTCAGACATGCTAGCGACAGCTGTTGCATCACTACTTTGTGTCATTGGCATTTGGGCATGCATTGCTGTTTTAGTTGGCATATGTGGCATTTCGCATACCATAGCTACAGACGCAACTGCCTGACCCACAAAAGTGAGTAGCAAAGTTATCATGAGTAAACTAGAGTAAAAACGTTGCAACATTATGCCCTTTAATAAATTTCAAAATGATTGTAAGGTAACCAAACGGCAACCACAAACACTTTAATTATGTAGATTGCGGTTTATCCGGTGTTTTAATTAAGTTACTGGCGATAATTGCAAATATACAATATGCGCTAAAATACCAAAACCCTTCACCAAATTGTGCATTCATAACAAGTAGCTCACCACTTTTACCATGAGCGTTACCTGCTAAGTAAGTCACTATTAATGCAATAACAAATACATCAACCATGCTCCACTTACTCAATGCACAAATAACCAGACCGAGCTTTTGCTTAAATCCATTCAAAGGCAGGCAACAATAGAGCAATTGTAATAATAGCTTCAAACTTGGAATAACAATAGAAAACAACCCCACTAAAGCGGCTACAAATAGATTATTGTTATTAGCAAGCTCTTTAACTGTGCCTAAAATACTTTGTGTTTTGTTATAGGCGCTAATCTCGCCTTCTAACTTATCAAGCCCTAACATGTTCGAAAACATCATTAGCATACTACGAGTACGGTCATCCCCCTCTTCAGCCAGCATTTCAATACCCGCTTGCGCTAGCTTTGATTTATCTATACTACCTTCTATTGTTAATACCGGCTTTGTAATTCCTGGCAACAATAAACCTATCGCAATTATAATACTTAAAACAGACAACCAATTACGCATACTTAATCAACCATAACCTCTATCACATCGTCACTATAAAGCATCGACTCTAAAATAAAATTATAAAGTTCCTCAATCGAAAGTTGTGAATTGATCTGTTGAAGTGTTGAATCAACCAATGACCAATCTTGTCCTTCTATCGCTTTAACCAGCAGTAAACAATCACCCAAAGCGCCTGCACCTACTAATAGCGCAGCACTAATGCTTTCATCGAGTGTAAACTCTTCCACTATTACCTTTAGCTCTATATCCAAAATAGCATCAAGCATCGAAAACAAGCCTACCAAGTAAGCTTTTTCAGCTAGATCTTTATCACTTTCACTTAAAATTAGCTCCATAAGCCTTGCTCGTACAAGTGCAAATTTAGTTAATTCAGTCGGTTTATCAATACCCAAATCACTCAAAGCCAACACTCGAACGAATTGACGAATAACATCTTCGCCTAAGTAAACTACAGCTTGTGAGATAGAAGTAATGACCAAACTAGCATTACCTGAACGTGCATTGGCCAACTTTAATATGCGCGTGGTGATCCCTATATCTTTAGCCACACGTTGGTGTATTTCTTCAAAGCACAAAGACGCTTTTGAAACCGATTTCAATAAGTCAAATACACTTGCTTTAGATGGATCGACACCACTATAGGAAATCATCTCAGGTTGAGAAAAAAAGAACCCTTGAAAATAATCGCATCCAGCCGCTTTTAATAATAAAAATTGCTGGTGCGTTTCTATACGTTCAACAATAATCTTACAGTGTGGATAATTACGTTTAAGCTTTTTGACCCATATAGTCGTTTTTATAATGGGTTCATCTGCTTCTATTTTAATATAACTAACAAGCGCTAATAGTGGCTCCCACTTAGCATCACCATCATAATCATCGAGCGCAAAAATATATCCGTCCTTTTTAAGTGCACGCACACGATTAGCAACCGCCGCAATATTTACTGCACGTTCGACTATTTCAATAACGGTGGTTTCTGGATTTAATAATTTTGGAAAATCATCAAGCAATGCATCCGTAGATAAGTTTATAAACGCCAGTTGATTGGCGGTAAGTTTCTCAGGCCCCACCAACATAAGTGTATTAAAAAATAAACGACTGGTGGCGTGCTGATCACTTGTACCTACTGGAAAAGCGTTATTTGGCGAGTTTCTATATAGCAGCTCATATGCAAATAGTTCTTTTTCAATATTAAATATGGGCTGCCTAGCAACATATTGCGTTATAGAAGGAGTTGAATTAGGTGTATTAGACACTTTCAATAGGTTTAGCCTGTAAGTTCATATTTGCAAATAACACTCAATATAGTCACTTTAATACAGATGACATATTAAAAGTATAGTAAAAATATCTTAATCCCTGTGACAATTTCTCAATTAAGAGGTTTTACTTAATACCAATTGCATTAAATTAGTGATCTATTATGGCGATAAGAAAATAGCGCAATAACAAGGCTAAAATTATGATACATAGTTGTTCTATGTATCATAATTTTTAACGTAGTTAGTGAGTTATTTAATACGCTAGAATGATCATGTTTTTAATAAAATTGGTATAATTACGCAGACCTATATTAAAAATTCGCTTGTTGCACACTATAACCATACAAAATGAAGGGGTATATAACACAAAGCGACTCTGCTGGGGTATAATAAATAAAAATGTTAACTCACTGAAAAAGAGCCTCCATGAGTATTGAAAAAGCCTTAATTGAACGCAGTAATAGCCAATGTGAATTGTGTGCAGCAACTGATCATCTAGCTGTTTACGAAGTCCCTCCTGTAACAGACACCCACTCAGATAAATGCATTTACACATGCCAAACATGTAAAGATCAAATCGAAAGCAATAGCGAATTAACACCAACACATTGGCATTGCTTAAACGACAGTATGTGGAGCCAAACGCCAGCAGTACAAGTTGTCGCTTATAGAATGCTTTCGCGCTTAGCACCAGACAATGGCTGGGCGCAAGACGCACTAGACATGATTTACCTTGAAGAAGACACGCTTACTTGGGCTAAAAAAGCACTTGCAGAAGATGACGATGTTAAACATGTTGATAGCAATGGTGTGGTACTTCAAGCGGGTGATACTGTGACACTTATTAAAGATTTAGATGTTAAAGGTAGCAGCCTTACCGCTAAACGTGGAACCGCTGTACGTAACATTGGTTTGACAAGTAACCCTGAGCATATTGAAGGCCGTGTTGACGGCCAGCGTATTGTTATTTTAACCAAATTCGTTAAAAAATAAGACAAAAAAAGCGCTGTAAATACAGCGCTTTTTATAAGCTAAAGTGATAAAAACCTACTCATCAACGAGCTGTTCGCTACGATAAAAACCACTTGGTTTACTCAATAAACTCATTAACTCTGGTAACACTTCATCCATAGTGTGTTTTAACTTCCAAGGCGGATTAATGACTATCATGCCAGATGCCGTCATGCCATGCACATCAGTATCTTCTTCAGTGCCTAGTTCAAACAATTGAATGTTTCGCATGCCGGAATCTATTAACCCTTGTTCCATATTATTAATGCGCTCTCTATCTACTACTGGGTACCAAATCATATAAGTGCCGGTAGAAAAACGTTGATATGCTTTAATTAAAGTCGCCACAACTGTTTCATAATCATCTTTAATTTCATAAGGAGGGTCAATCAATACACACGCTCGACGAGATGCTGGTGGTAGTAATCCCACTAATCCTGCAAAACCATTTTCACCACGCACACGAATCGATCGCTTACCTTGCATGTTTTCTTCTAGTAACAATAGATCTCGCGGATGAAGTTCAAAAAACCAGCCTTTATCTTGGCGACGTAAAAAATGTTCAGCTATTTTTGGCGAACCTGGGTAGAACTCCAGTGCATCCGTTTCGTTAAATGATTTAATTAACTCAATGTAATCATTCAGTGCTGCGTGCTTACTTGTATGTTGCCATAGCTTTTGAATACCATCTTGATATTCTTGTGTTTTTTGTGCATCAGCTGCAGCTAATTCAAAAAAACCAGCACCCGAATGCGTGTCTATATAATCAAGCGGCTTATCTTTAAGCGTTTGATAGCCTAGCACCTGTGCTAATACTAAATGTTTGAGTACATCAGCAGGATTACCAGCATGAAATGAGTGTCTGTAACTAAGCATTGTTTATTTTCGCCATACGCTATTTAATAAAAAACAGTGAACCATAAGCTCTATACTTTGGCAACTGAGAGTGAACCATTTCTGAATGAAAAAGCACATACGCTGAATTATCCCTTAACGAAGAAGAAAAATCAGCTAAAACCGCCGTAAATGCTGGCAAATCAACACACTTTGCTTTACATTTGCATGACATTAATTACAGTTATATGAGCGCCTTTATGAATAACAATACTCTTCAACAACTCGAACAACTGATCG
The DNA here is from genome assembly GCF_045064135.1 of Pseudoalteromonas sp. Ld19. Classification (NCBI taxonomy): domain Bacteria; kingdom Pseudomonadati; phylum Pseudomonadota; class Gammaproteobacteria; order Alteromonadales; family Pseudoalteromonadaceae; genus Pseudoalteromonas; species Pseudoalteromonas sp. Ld19. The sequence continues at coordinate 342,648 of NZ_JBISHA010000022.1, forward strand.
ATTCCTTAATTGATCGTAACAATCAATTACAAACAGATGTTTCTAACTTAAAAGATCAAAATAGTAAACTCATTGACGAGAATGAACTATTACAGTTGGAAGCTCTTGAAAACGAAGAAAAACAAAAAGATGCGAGCACTACGTTATCGGGTCTTCTAGATAAGTTACAAAGCGCACAACAGGCTAACTAATGTCTGAGCTGCAAAACCAGCGGGTCACTGTTGAGTTGCTAGGTAAAGAGCAGCAATTTGCTTGTCCCGAAGGACAAGAAGATGCATTAATAGCAGCAGCTAAAAATCTAAATGACTTAGTTGATAAAATGAAAAAACGCTCAACAGTCAGAAGCGATCAAAAAGCCTTACTTATGGCTGCGCTTAACTTAAGCCATGAATTGCTAGAAGCAAATACACAGGCTACAGTTGAGCAGCAACAACAAGACCAACTTATTGATAAATTGAGTCAATATTTGGCAAGTGACCCTAAACATCAAAAATAAAAAGCGCACACTGCGCTTTTTGTTTATTATAAGAGCAATTAAAATAATATAGCGTTGAGAGATTAAATGAAGTTAATTAATTCCAATAGAATCACTTCATGTAAGCACTTACTACTAGCATATATTTTGCTCTTTTTAGCCCCTCTATCCCATGCAGCAGTTAGTTGGGAGACAATTAATGCCAACATTCAATTTTTAAAACAAGAAGATAAACTGCGCTTTTACGACTCAAATCAAGTGTTAATTGAGGGCAAAAAATGTGCGCTACTTGTAGATGCGAGCGGAAATTTTGCTGGTGTAGAACGATTAGTTAATGATTTAAAAAAACGCCTCAAAACCCCTTTATGTTATTTAGTTGCTACGCATTACCATGATGATCACTTACTTGGCATGGCAGTAATGCAGCACTTTTATCCTGACGCAAAACTAATTGTTCATCAACGAGTCAATGATAACTTTAGTGTGTATCAAAAAGCATTTACTAATCAGCTTGATAATTATGAAAAAAGTATAGAACTCAGCTACCAACGCTTAGCCAATATTGCTAAAGAAGATCAACCACAGTGGCGAGAGAAATTAGAGTTAGCAAAAAAGCGACTATTTCGCTGGCGAGAATATCAACTTAATGCCCCTCAAATTGCTATCAATAAGAGCAAAACGCTCGATTTAGGCGGTTTTGAGCTAACGCTTAATGCGCATGCAGCACATACCAATGGCGATTTAACCATTAGTACTAACGGTGGCAGTGTTTTAATTGGAGGTGATGCTGTAGATTGGCTCCCTTATCCAGGTCACGGTGAACTCAAAAGCTGGCAAGCACTTCTTAAGCAATATATAAACGATTCAAAGCTCAGCTTAATTATTCCAGGCCACGGTGGTACGCTTAATAGAGCTCAGCTTAAACAGCCTTTATTATTTTTAACAGCCATTACTGAGCATGTAAAAAACAATAAAGGCCAGACTGTAGAAAAGCTGATGCTGTCGTTCCCTGAATCAGTTATGAAACCTTATACAGAAGAGACACTTAACAAAAAATCGAGTGATTTATTTTTACAAGCTGGGCTAATCCGCGCTAAAAACACTAAATAACTCAACACAACGGATTGTGTTAAAATGATAAAAGGAATGTATAAAAGTGATCACTATGCGCAGCTTGGTTTTATTTTGTTTAAGTCTATTTTTATTTGGTTGCGGGAGTACAGAGCCTGAGCTACAAGATGCTCCAAAAATACTTACCCACCATGAGGCAGATAACCAATCTGAAAATGAATTACAAAAAAAACAAAGCAGTTCTAAACTAGCACCATCGCCACTTAAACAAACTGATATTAAAAAGCGTCAAACTCAAGTAACTGACTTATGGGTACATGTTGCAAATAACCTGCATTTCAAAATTCATAAAAACGTTGCGTTAAATAAGCGCATTAACTGGTATTTAAAACAGCCAAATTATTTACGCACAGTAAATAAGCGCGCCGCTCCCTATTTTTATCACATTGTGAAAAAGGTTGAAAAAAAAGGCTTACCCATGGAGCTCGCGTTACTGCCATTTGTTGAAAGCGGCTTTAGACCCACAATCGTATCATCGCAACAAGCGGTAGGCATATGGCAGCTAGTAGCCGCAACGGCACATCACTTTGGTGTAAAGTCAGATCAATGGTATGACGGTCGTCAAGATGTACTCGCCTCAACTGATGCGGCACTTGATTATTTGAGCTACTTACACAAACGTTTTGATGGTAATTGGTTACATGCCCTTGCTGCTTATAATACTGGCGAAGGTCGCGTAAAACGTGCAATTGAAAAAAACAAAAAAAGAGGAAAAAGCACCGATTATTGGTCGTTAAACTTACCCAAGGAAACAGCCGATTACGTACCTAAACTACTTGCATTGAGCTACCTGGTCAAACACCCGAAAAAACCACTCAAGCGTCCAAAATTAGCTTACAAACCATTGACTACACAAATGGATGTCGGTCAACAATTTGATTTTTCGGTGATCGCTAAACTTTCAGGTGTAGGTTCAAAACAATTACATGCGCTCAATCAAGGCTATTTAAAAAATCAAAGCTCACCCAATGGCCCGCACACTTTACTTCTCCCTATCAGACAAGAAGCTCTTTTAAAAAGCCAATTTTTTAGGGCTAATTTTGCAGGTGAATACATAGTAATAAAAAACGATACACTTTATAGCATTGCAAGGCGTTTCGACATGTCAGTCATCGCCTTAAAACAGCTTAATAATAAACAAACAAACTTAATTAGTGTTGGTGAAAAGCTCTTAGTTGGGCAACCAAAAACGCTTCCAAAATCCCTTACGGTTGACTATAAAATAAGTCCCTACCTTGAACATAAAGAATTGGTTATTCCCACTATAGAAGTAAACTATGAGGTAAAACAAGGTGATAATCTATGGGAAATCAGCCAGCTGTATGATGTAGCTCATAGTGATTTAGCTAAATGGAATAAACTCTCTGCATCGAGTGTATTAAAACCTGGTACGCAACTCGTGATGTTTATACCCCAAGCAAAAAAACCTAAAGCAATACCAATAAAAAAGAATTTACTATTAGATCTACAAAAAACACTAAATCAACCACGTTAAGTTTATAAACAACTCTATTTCGCGTAAAATCACCTCCTAACATAGTAAAATTTAAAGAGACAAGCATGCAAATTAGTAAAAATTCAGCGGTTGAATTTCATTACACCCTTAGCGAAGCGGGTGAGCAAGTAGAAACGAGTACAAACGACGCACCGCTTACTTATATTCATGGCAGCGAAGGCATGCTTCCTGGTTTAGAAAAAGCCCTTGAAGGAAAAGCCGCTGGTGAAAAATTTAGCGTAACATTAGAGCCAAGTGAATCTTATGGCGAACGTGTTGATGACTTAATTCAACGCATTCCCTTAAAGCACTTACAAGGTGATGTTAAAGTATGGAAACCAGGCATGACTGCAATGGTTACCTCTAATCAAGGTCGCCATCAGGTAACGATTGTTAAAGTAGGCCGTTTTAACGCAGACTGTGATTTAAACCACCCATTTGCTGGTAAAACACTGACATTTGCTGTTGAGGTTGTTTCTGTTCGCGAAGCAACAAATGAAGAACTTTCTCATGGCCATGTTCATGCTGAAGGCGGTTGTGGTCACTCGCACTAATAAGCACTAAAGGAGCAAGTATGTCTAAAGTTGCGATTGTCACTGGCGGTACAAAAGGTATTGGCTTAGCCGTAGTAAAGCGTTTATTACACAACGGCTACCAAGTTCACAACCTTGATATAGAGCCTAGCGACAGCGGTGAATTTCATCTATGCGACGTTAGTGATGTCGCTGCCGTACGCCACTGTATAATGTCCATATGTAAACAAACACAACGTGTTGACGTACTTGTTTCCAACGCAGGAAAACACTTAAGCGCTAATATTGAAAGCACCGATGAGCAAACCCTCGATGCGCTTTTTGCACTTAATGTGAAAGGTGCTTACGCTGCCGTACAGAGTGTACTACCTAATATGAAAGTCCAAAATAGTGGTTCTATTATATTAATTGCTTCTGATCAGGCAATTATAGGTAAGCAAAACTCGTTTGCGTATAACCTAACTAAACATGCCCTTGCTTCAATGGCAAAAACAACAGCGCTTGATTACGCCAGCTTTAATATTCGTGTAAATGCGGTATGTCCTGGCACAATAGAGACTCCACTATTTCACAATGCAATAGATGCGTACTGCGCGCAAAGTGGCGCTAACAAAGCTGAAATAGTTGCCGAAGAAGCCAGCCTTCAACCGCTAAATCGATTAGGTCAAGCTGACGAAGTTGCGGCACTTGTCAGTTTTTTAGCAAGTGACGATGCCAGCTTTATTACTGGCAGCCTACAAAGCATTGATGGTGGCTATACAGCCCAATGAGTACAAAAATAATTGACCCACATGTACACTTTTTTAATTTAAGTGAGGGTCAATACTCATGGTTACAAGGTGCTTCCCCACCAGCATGGCCAAATTTAGACAAAATAAAACTGCCTGTTAGCGAAGAAGATTTAATTCAAAGCACCGATTATAAACTTGCAGGTCTTGTACATATTGAAGCGGGGTTTGATAATAATGCGCCAATAAATGAGTTACATTGGCTAACCACGCACTTAAAAAAAACACCTTTTAAAGCAATTAGTTTTGCGCAAATTGATCAAGAAACTGATTATTTCTCTGCTGCACTAAAAAACATTCAACATACTCATTTAGCTGGTATTAGGGATATAACCGAAGGCAATGATGCACCCCGCTTACTCAATAAAAATTGCTTTGATAATCTAGAGCACCTAAGTCATTTAAAATTACATTTTGAGGCGCAGTTTGAGCTTGAAAATATACTGGTGACAGAAAAAATTGCTCACTACGCTAAGCACCTCCCACAATTACAGATTGTCATTAACCATGCGGGATTACCTAACAATACTGCACTGTGGCAACAAGCGATTAAACAACTAGCCAAGCACTGTAATATTTTTATAAAGTTTTCAGGCTTTGAGCTTTTAGCATTAAATAATCACCAACAAATTGAATGCTTTAACACAATTTTAAAACAGTTTGGTGAGCAGCGCATTATGTTTGCTAGTAACTTCCCCGTTTGCCAAATCAACACTAGCTACAACAACTTATGGCACTCTTATTCAGATTTATGCCATAGTGAAGGCACTTGGCACCAATTAAGCTACAAAAACGCTAAACTTCTCTACCAAGTATAAATAAAAACCGCTATATTTACTCAACAGTATAAAAAGCGAGCCTCTACATGTTCACTCTAACTAAACTAAATATGGCAAAAATACTTCTACCTTTAACACTCGCTAGCACTCTAGTCGCGTGTGGCGGTGGAGGAAGCTCAGCCGATACAAGTACTGGTACTGGCACAACTACAAATAATGCCAGCTGGGTTTCCGGTACGTTTGCTAATGCAAATCAGTTTAAAGGGCAGTGCCAAGCAATTAATGAAAAAAACTGGCTGCGCTCTTGGAGTAACGAAACTTACCTGTGGTACGACGAAATTATAGATACCGACCCTGCGCTTACCAGCGCAGTAGCTGATTATTTTGAGCTGCTTAAAACGAACGAACTTACTGACTCTGGTGCTGAGAAAGATAACTTTCATTTCACTTTATCAACCGATGAATGGGAGCGCCAAAACCAAGCCGGCATTAGTTATGGCTATGGCTTTAATATAAAATTAATCGCTAGTAGTGCCCCACGACAAGCCGTTGTTACCTATACCGAGCCAAATACGCCAGCAAGTAGTCAAAATATAATACGTGGATTTGAGCTTGTTGAAGTCGATGGGATTGATTTTGTTAATGCAACTTCAGCTAGTGATGTTAGTACCCTTAATGCAGGCTTATTTCCAAAGCTAACAGGGAAAGTAACTGAGTTTATATTTAAAGATATCAGCACTAACGAAAATCGCACCATTACACTTACGTCCCAAAATGTAACATCCCAACCAGTGATCAATGTTCGCACAGACCTTGCCGGTGGTGATGTCGGGTATTTTCAATTTAATACTCACAACGCGATTGCCGAAGAGCAACTATATAATGCATTTAACGAACTTGCTGCGAGTAATATTAAAGATTTAGTGATTGATGTACGCTACAACGGCGGCGGCTTATTAGAATTGGCTAGTCAAGTTGCCTACATGGTTGCGGGTAACGCAAACACGCAAGGTAAATTTTTTGAGCGTACAATCTTTAATGATAAAAATCCAAATACAAACCCTGTAACAGGTGAAACAATAACGCCGATGCCCTTTACTAATCAGTTTAAAGGGTTTGATAAAAGCGCAAGTATTGTAAGCGGCAGCCAACTACCTACACTAAACCTAAATCGTGTTTATGTACTTACCACCAGTAATACTTGCTCTGCAAGTGAGGCTATTATGAATGGGTTACGCGGTGCTGATATAGAGGTTATTCAAATTGGCTCTGGTACATGTGGTAAGCCCTATGGTTTTTACCCTACCAATAATTGTGATACGACTTATTTCACTATTCAATTTACTGGCCAGAATAATAAAGGTTTTGGTGAATACTCAGATGGGTTTGCACCGCAAAATACGGTTGATAACGCTCGTCAACCAGTGCGCATTGAAGGCTGCGCCGTTGCAGATGATTTTACCAAGCAACTAGGTAGTGCGGATGAAAGACTGCTTAGAACAGCATTAGAGTATCGCACCTCCGGCAGCTGCCCAGCAGCAAGCTCAATAAACAGCATGCGCGGTTTTGCATCATCTACTGATACCCCTGAGGTAAAAGATACGCGAATCCAAACTATGCTTGAACAAAACATTATTCTTCGCGATAACATGAGATAAACTATGAAAATACGTTCATTAATAGTCACTATTATTACAGCGATTGCACTATCTGGATGCTCAGCACAAAGCTCAGAGTCGACACCTAAGCTGCAACATGCATTATTAGTAGAGCCTAATAGTGCCGCTGTCGCCGAAGTTATCGCCCTGCTACTTCATAGTCCGCATGTACAATTGGCTGATGACGTATTTCTAACAAGCAGTACGGTGACACTTGATAGACTTAATAAAAAAGATGCTTTGGGTAACCCTATTATGGGCAAGCAGCTCAACATGCCCGATCAATTTGAGTTAATGATTAAAGATGGACAATGTTTTGTGCGCCACCTTGATAGCAAGGCAACCAAAGCGCTAAATGATGTTAATTGTCGAGTAAATAATTAGTTTACTCTGTGGCAGTGATATACAAAAAAGCGCTAAGCTCACTTAAGTATATGCTTTATACATAACCGCAGCTTACTTAAGCTGCAAAAGTAACTACAATGATATTTATTAACCCTAAAACAGGATATTAAAATGAGTAATCTTAGCTTTCGAGTTATTCCTAAAGAAGATGGACAATGGGACATTTCTAGCCCAACGGGTGGAGATAGTGAAAATATTTGTATTGATTATAAAGAACTAAAGGCAGGGCAAGCCGTCAATTTATATTATGAATTGGCTGATTGCCCTGAGTGGGAATTTGCTGAAAATGGCACGTATTTCTCTGATGCCAAAGATAATTTTAATTATCAATTAACAAGTATAGTAGCAAATGGCGGTCAATCACTTATTGTGTCTATTTCAAGCATTATTCCTGCTCACGCATTACCTGCTGAGCTGGCAACAAAACTTGCTGACAATCCAGATGAAGCTATTTCTGGCCTGCTAAGTGAGAGTGCGGATTATGAAGTAAACTTCCGCCTTGTAGCGAAAAATAAAGCTAATTCGGAATCTAAAATGCGTTATTTTTCTCAAGATCCGCGCGTAATCCTTCAAGATATGGAACCAGACTAACTGACCTATGTACAGAGAGAATTATAATTCTCTTTACCTAAGAGTGTTTTAAATTGATTCTCTGTACATAACGGTTTAAACCAAATAAGCCGATAGAACACAGGACTCCAGCCCTTTTTGATACTTTGTTCTATCGATGCCACCGCTGAATACTTTTCTCCTAAAATGGTTTGAACCATAGCTTTTACAAAATAAACTTCACTTAATTCAGAGTTTTGATTTAAAGCCCGATCAATGCTAATCATCGCCTTTTGGCTTTTACCTAAATGAACTTGCGCTTGCGCTTTTTCTAATAAGAGTTCAACAACTTGTGTATCATCAGCAATCCCTTTATCTATGTTTTTATAAATGTCAAAAGCCTGATCCTTTTTACCTAACATAAATAAAATATCGGCCAAGTTAAGCTGTTGCGTACTATTTTTAGACGAAAGTTCCACTGCCTTTTGCGCATAATATAGCGCTTCTGTAAGATCCCCTTTTAAAGACAACACAATAGAGTAATTTGAATATGTTGATGAAATAGCTGTCGAACTCGTAATTAATCGCTGATAATTTACTTCCGCTTTAACTAAATCTCCTGATAACAGCGAAATATCAGCCAGTGTTTGCAAGGCAAAAAAATCATTTGGGATATGTGTTAATATTTTTGATAAATATTCAGATGCTTTTTTATTATCCCCGAGCATTACATGAACAATTGCTAAATTTCGTGTTGTTATAAGCATCGGTCTTATTTTATAAGCAAGCTTTGCATGAGTTAATGAACGTTCTAGCTCACCACTTCTTTTATAATAAATAGCTAGCGAAGTTTGCTTTTGAAACTCTTCAATATCTGATTTTTGGATTTTTCCGATTACTATATCCGTATTGTACTTGTCTTTAACATGTTGATAAATCTCTAACAAATCAATTAAATAAGCGGGGCTGTCATGATAAGCGCTCGGAAGCGTATCTAATGTCATTTTTAGTTTTTTTATCACTTCAGGATTGAGTGTTTCATCATAATGACGCAGTACAATTTTACGGTATAGTGGATATAAAGGTGTAAATTCAGGGCTATGTAATATTAAATCCTCTATATCTGCAATGACAGAAAGAGTATTTCGGGAGTTAGTTGAAACAACGTTGACCAAGCTTACATAGCGCTCTAAAAATTCACGCTCTTTTTTTAATGCTTGTTTAGTCGCAATATCACCCGTATAGAGTTTTTCGATGAAGCTGCTTGTTACATTATAAATACCCATGTAATTCTCAGTATCACTCGCGCTTCTTTCAGCACGAACTAAAGTGCCAGTTTTACCATCAAGTAAACTTAAATTAATATCACACGACAATGGAGTACAGTCTAAATGAGTAGTAAGTAACTGATCCGCATTAAGCGCTTTGCCTAAAATAGGCAAACTTAAATTGTCTCCTAATAACTTTTGAGTTTGTCGAATTTCGATCTGAGAAATTAACGCATAACCTGAGGTATCTAATAAATATTGTCTAATAGCATCATTAATTGCCAGATTGAGCACTTGCTTTTGAGAATCTAATAGCTTAGTTTTTTTGCTAAACTCAATGGGGAGTACTGCAACGTAAGTCTTAGGTTTATTTGCCTGCCAGTACCAAATACTCACTGAAAAAAGGCCAATAGCAATACACGATAATAATGTAAAAACAGTAAATTCTTTCCATTTTTTCTGTTTGCTTGCTAACTGAATATCCGCCAGAGAAATCGTCTCGCTATTATTATTTAGCAACATCATGATATGCTTCAACTCTTCAATAACTTCAGCACTCGATGCAGGACGTTGCTTTACATGATATGAAAGAAGACGATTTATCAATAATCCTAATGGCTCAGGAATATCCGCAATAGCACAAGCATCAGCACGGCAGCGACTATTTTTTATTTGTTCTGCAATTGATTTATTAGAAGGTGTGGGCGATTGCCCCATGTATGGATGTTGGTTAGCAAAAAGTTGGTAAGCAATTAGCCCCAATGAAAACAAGTCACTTCTAAAATCTAACGGCTGCTCGTTTAGTTGCTCTGGCGACATAGCTGTTAAACTACCAAAACTACTGTTTTCTTGAGTTTGAAAAGTGTCTTTTATTTGTGAAATACCAAAATCAGCAATTTTAGCTGAGCCACTTTCATTAACCAATACGTTGGCTGATTTGAGGTCAAGGTGTAAAATATTCTGTTGATGTATTGCAAATAGTCCTTGAGTTATATCAAGTAGCAACTCAAGTTTTTTTGGTAGTGTAAGATTTTGTTGTTTAATTAAGCATTCAAGCGTTGTGCCTTTGACATATTCCATCTCTAGAATCAATTGCTCGTCATGTTGAATAGTTTTATAAATTTGCACTATGTTTGGATGATTAAAGCACGCTAATAATTTAGCCTCCAACAAGGTTTTATCAGATATAGGAGATGATAAATCAATGACCTTGAGCGCCACTTGTCGATCTAATTTTAAATCAATGCCAAGGTATACTTTACTCATACCACCTTGCGCCAAAGGATGTAGCTCTCGGTAATGATCTTCGAGTTTAAACACACTGCTCCCGATTATTAAAATTATGTTAACCATTAGTTTAACTTCAAAGGTCAAATAATTGCAATCTATTGATATTATTTAACTATAATAAAGAATAACAACTGGAAATAAATGATTAATTATGGCCATTTTAAAACACACTAAATCGCAAAAAAACTTATATTTACGTGCCTTTCATCGCTTTGGTAGATTAGCGCATTCTGTAGATACTTTTCTTGATTTCCCTGAAGTCACACGTATCCATGCCGTAATTGAGTGGCTTAATGAGCAATGGTATATCAATGATTTAAGTAAAAATGGGGTCTGGTTAAACGACATTAAAATCGCTACAAACCAAAATACACTTTTAAAACAAGGCGATAAACTCAGTTTTTCACAAATCAATAATTTGGTGTATCACGTTACTTCGGTAGAGCCACCACGAGATTTACTGTTTCCGGTAAATGAATCACAAGAGCAAATTATATACCTAGAGCAATACCACTTTTTACCTAATAATAAGCACCCTGAAGTTATTTTGCATTTCGATTCACAGCAGCACTGTTGGTATTATGAAGACATGCATGAACACTTACAACAACCAATTAATGATGGTCAAGATTTGCGTGTGGGCAACAATGTATGGCGCTTATTTCTAGCTGGCGCAGCCACCCAAGAAAAAACAGTCGAGCTAAAAGCACAGCCAAGTAATAACTTGGAATTTATTTTTAACCTCAGTCTTGATGAAGAGTTAGCCGAACTTAAAATTAAAAGTCAGACTGCACTACTCGATTTTGATGTTCGCTCACATCACTATCTCACCCTGCTATTAGCGCGTTATAAACTACAAGATATTCAAAATGGCTTTGAAGCAGATACACAAGGGTGGGTACAAGTTAAAAAGCTAGCTAAGGATTTAGGGATCAGTGAAGCGCATGTAAATATTCAAATTCATCGCGCACGCAAACAATTTGTTGAGCTATTAAATAATGAAATAATACCCAGCGCATTAATAGAAAGAAAACGCGGTAAAGTTCGCTTTGGCGGTAAGTTATTTACCATTTATAAAGGCAAAAAAATAGAATCTTCTAATTTAGAAAACACTATTGAATAAATAACAATTAGCCAACAGCCCCGCAACCAATGTACATTGGCTGCGGGGCTTTATTATGCTTTGCTGAACTATTTTATTTCTACGCGTTGAGAGCGCATAACAATCTCATCGTTTAATTCAATACCTAACCCAGGCTCTTCTGATACTTCAAAAAAGCCATTTTTAGGTTGTGGATCTTGCAAGCACAATTCACGGTTCCACTTTTTAATCGCATAAGTATGATGTTCATGAATCAAAAAGTTAGGTATCGCTGTTTCTAAATGCAGCGAGGCTGCTGTAGCAACTGGGCCACCACATACATGCGCCTGAATACGTACATCAAAAATATCAGCATAGTCACATACTTTTTTGGTTTCGGTAAAACCGCCACACAAACCAATATCTGGCTGTAGTACATCAATACTTTGATCTTCTAAGTATGGACGCACTCCCCAGCGGTTATACAAACGCTCGCCACCGGCTATCGGTACCGATACTTTATCGGCTACTTTGGCATGCAGTGAATGGTTTAAGTAGTTAACTGGCTCTTCAAAATACATACAGTCAAATTCTTCTGCAATTTCACCCAACTGAATGGCTGTGGTAACACCCGGTAAACTGTGGCATTCAAAAATAATATCTACTTCGTCGCCCACGGCTTCGCGAATTGCTTGCATACGTGCACGGTAAAGTTTCATTTCAGTACGTGAGATTATTTTTGTACGGTCGTAATAAGTATTGCCATCTTTATCGTACTGAATTGGATCTACTTTTACCGCATCATAACCTTCAGCCATCGCTTTTAAAGCAGCTTCTGCATATTCTTGCGGCTGTACTAGCGCTTTAAATTCGCTATCCCAGTCAAACTGCAATTGCGATGCGTATGTACGTAGTTTGTCGTTAACTTTACCACCTAATAATTGGTATACAGGTAAACCAAGCGCTTTACCTTTAATATCCCAAAGTGCGGTATCAATTGCGCTCATTGCAGCATATACAACAGGTCCGCCGCCTAAGCCCCAAAAGCTCTCACGCAGCATACGTGACCATAGTTTTTCGGTTTGAAACGGGTCATGGCCGATTAAAAAGGCATCAGCCATCTCTTTAATCATGGCTGCGGCTGCGCTGTGACCTAAATCGTAAGCAAGGCCCGCTTCGCCAACACCACTAATGCCTTCATCAGTATGAATACGTACAAACACCGGTGTCCAGGAAGGTCTATCAGGACAGTGAATATCAAATACTTCAACACGATTTACTTTCATTTAAATTCCTTATTAACCACTATGGGTTATTTTGCAAAACTAGGGTCAAGTCGATACGCTTTACGTAACATCGCAGGCCACGCAAGTTGCCCGCCAGTGCTGCCACTGTGTACTACGTTTGCTTGATTATAAATATTGTCGATTATAGGCTGCGGTACCTCAATAACCTCTTGCGAGCTTGCTTGCAGCGCTAATTGTATTTCGCATGCGCGCTGTAAATCATAAAAACGCATAAACGCATCGCCCACAGTTGGACCTACCGTTAGGCCACCGTGATTGACTAATAACATATGGTTAGTGCTGCCTAAATCGTCTTGCAGCACTTTTCGTTCATCGTCGTTTACCGCAAGCCCTTCGTAGCCATGATAAGAAAGCGATGGCAGTGAAAACATTGAATACTGGCTAAGCGGTAATAAACCTTTTTTTTGCGTGGCAACAGCAATTGTTTCTTTAGTATGAAGATGAATAACACAATGCGCGTCTTCACGAACTTCATGAATCGCGCTGTGAATGGTAAAACCTGCTGGGTTAATACTAAATGGCGTATCGTCGATAATATTACCATTTAAATCGACCTTCACTAAATTAGACGCAGTTACTTCATCAAAAGTTAAACCAAAGGCATTGACTAAGTAATGATCGGTGCCAGGCAAACGTGCTGATAAATGCGTATAAATTAAATCGCCCCAACGAAAATGATCAACCAGCCTATAACATGCCGCTAAGTCAATACGCAGTTGCCACTCTTGTGCTGATACTTTATTTTTTAAATCAAGTTGAGGTAAATCAAACATATTAAACCTTTTCAAAGCGTACATTGTTAATCAGTACAAATAGATGTTTAGAAGTCTAAAGCAGTCTTTATTTTATAGCAAACACAAACAAAACAGCCACACTATTGTGTGGCTGTTTATAAAACTAAATAACTGCGTAAATTATTTTACGTTAGCTAGGTAATCTGCAATTGCGTCAAACTCTTCATCAGTCACCGTTGCAACCATTGCTTTCATGGCCATAGACATACCGTTGCTACGCGCGCCTGATTTAATGTCTTTCATTTGTGCAACTAAATAGTCTTTATTTTGACCATTTAGTTTTGGGTACATACCCATAATTGGTGCTTTACCTTCAGCGCCATGGCAGGTTTGACAATTTTTAGCTGTATAAAGTGCAGCGCCATCAGCGGCAGCTGCATTAAACGAGAAGCTTGCGGCTAAACTAATACCCGCGCCTAGTAGTAGTGTTTTCATCTTGCTCATTGTATTTACTCTTCTTTTTTAACGGTTAGAAAAAACTGTTCTATTGATTGTAGTAAACAATCAAATAAAAAGCATACGTACGAAACGACGCTAGACGATCAACTTAACCAAACTGCTAACTCGTTCCTACTCATTTTTATATACCTTAGCAAATAAAAATGAGCTTACCCTTAATAGCTTATTACCAAACTATATCATCGGGTACTTCAAAATCTGCGTATGGATCGTCTTCGTCTTTTGGTTTGTTTTCTGGCTCTACATGAAAAACAATATACTTTTCGTCAACTTCAGCCACTTTGCGTGCTGGTTCGTCGTCTAAAACGTAAAATTGCCCTTCGAGTACACATATAGCTAAACGACCACCCGATAACGCTTTTTGCGTTTTTTCGTTTACGTCGATATTTTTTACTTTATTTTGATAAGTAAAATTAAATGTGCGCTCACCACGAATAGCATCTTGGTTATGATGCTCTAAAATTTGCTTAACCCGTGCTTCTTGCTCGCGCTGCTTTAAATCACCTTGACGTGCTTGATTGAGCTCTTCAGCCTTTTTTTGCTGCTCTAGCTTAGTTTGTTGAATATGCTTTTGCAGATCACTTGGGTTACTTGTAGCCCCTTTCTTTTGCTTTTTTTGTTGCTTACGTTTTTCTGATTTAGCAACTTTAGCATTATGCGATGTTGTTAATCCTGCTTGAAGCAATTGGTCTTGTAATGAACCCATGGCTTTGTTCCACTAAAAACTAATATTAAGGTTATTTTAATCACCAACGAGTGCAAATAACAGCGCTATCGACATTAATCTAGCAAACTAGTTAAAACAAACCATGATGTAGCGCAAAATTAGTGGTTTTAATTATCAATTAAAGGCAATTTTTAATACACTACTGTACAGTCAATAAGCAAATGTATAAGCCATATAATGCGTTTACCTCATCTACTCGTTTGCTCGGTATTTATCTTTTTTGTGCTTTATGCACCACAACCTCTACTCAGCCTTTTTGCGAACGAATTTAGTGTAGCCCCTGCAGTAGCCGGCAGCCTGATGACTGCAACTATGCTACCTTTAGCTATTGCACCGCTGGTTTATGGTGTACTTTTAGCAAAACATAACCCGCTGCTCATATTGCGTATTGCAATGGTTTTTTTAGGCCTAAGTTGTCTACTTTTCATTTATGTACCTAGCTTTGAGCTTTTATTGTTAGTTAGGTTTTTGCAAGGCTTAACACTTCCTGCGGCTTTAACTGCAATGACTAGCTATATAGGTATGAGCTATCGCGCTGATGCACTTCAAAAAAATATGACCCTTTATATAGGTAGCAGTATTATTGGGGGTTACTTTGGCCGCGTACTTGCCGCTTTGTTTAGCGATTTATGGCATTGGCAGAGCTTTTATTATGTTATAGCCTTTATGCTTATTTTTTTAGCTTTAACAATTAAACACTCTCGCTTTACAAATCCATCAACAAAGTCACAGCTTTTACCACTAGATTACATTAAACAACTAAAAGAAGGCGCTGTACTTAAAGTATATGGTGCCGTTTTTTGTATGTTTTTTTGCTTTGCCGCACTACTTAATTATTTACCATTTATATTGCAAAATACGTTTTTAATCACAAATACTCGCGATATTGGCTTGGTTTACAGTGGTTACCTAGTTGGTGCCCTCGCCTCTATTGCTGCGCCTTGGTTACTTAAAAAAGCCCCTTCAGCTTGGCACCTTTTAGCCGCTGTATTTAGCTTTTATAGTGTGAGTATTATTTTATTAATGAGCCACCAGCTTAGCTTGTTTTTAATCGCATTCACTTTATTTTGTGGGGCAATGTTTGTAATTCACTCAACCGCAGCGCCGCTTGTTAATAAAATAAGCAAAGCGCCACCTAGTGTAACCAATGGCGGATATGTATCGTTTTATTACAGTGGTGGCGCATTGGGTTCGTTATTACCCGGTGTGGTGTACCAACATTATGGGCAAACAGCGTTTATGCTTACTCTACTTACTGTTTGCTTATGTGGTTTATCGTTAATTGTGTGGGCCTATCTTGAGGGCAAAAATACAACGCGAGGCTGATGCTTTGTGTGATTAAAAAATATTTCTAAATCTGATTTATTAAGCAACCACGTTTGGGTGTTTTCAAACGGATGACAATGAAACAAATCTCCATGCCAAATATCTTGATCAACCCATAAGCTCACTTGATTTTGCTTATCATTTAAAAGTGCCAACATTGAGACACACCCAGGTGTCACTTTTAAAAACCTTGCTAGTCGTTCACTTGATGCAAATCCTAAACGCGAAAGGCCCTGTTGCTTTGAAAGTGTTTTTAAATCCAGCTGCTTGTTATGCGCTGTAATCACTAAAAAATGTTGCTTACCTTCGTTATCACGTAAAAATAAATTTTTCAGTCGCGTACCAGGCCGCTTAACCATAAACTCATCAGCCGCTAAGCTTGTGTGTAACGGCGGGTGCTCGATTACATCATAGGCAATATGTAAGTGCGCTAGAATCGTCGCTAACATTGTTTTATCTGCTAGCATATTACAAACAACGCCCTCTGAGCAGTACGCTTAAGTCTCGCCACAATACTTCGCTTACTTCGTGTTTATTATCACAATACTGACGCATTTTTAGCTCTTGGTTTAATAACTTAACAGCTTGATCCTCTAACTCTAGCTTTAAAACACTCGACTCTTCAAAATGTTCTTGCTCAATATATTTTTTAATTTCACTACGGCTTGGTCTATTATTCGGGCCACGATCGAGTTCAAAGTTATCGCGGTGTTTTGCTTTTACCGAAACCACATAAGCAAACAACTTATTCCCTTGATCATCCTGTTTTTCGTGAAACTGTTTATTATTTATTTCAAAAGATGGTTCATTGCTTGAAACACAACCGGCGAGTAAAACCATGAACATTAGCGCGCATTTTTTCATTATTTTTATCGTTTTAGTTTTAAATTAAGCCAAGTCTATCAAAAATTGACGTAAACAGTAAAAATAGTAAAAAAATACTTGACCAAATTTATAAAAAAACTTAAAGTTCGTCCCGCTTGAAACTCAGCAGTCAAGCTTTTATGTAATACATAAAATAGGAATGTGGGGCTATAGCTCAGCTGGGAGAGCGCCTGCCTTGCACGCAGGAGGTCAGCAGTTCGATCCTGCTTAGCTCCACCACTTTCCTACCCTTTCTATAATATTCAAACTACCTATATTTTATAGCATAATCCATTAAACTTTATCCTACTCTCATTTATAATTCGCCTATTTTAACTTGAGTCTTTACAAGTTCTTAGCTATACATAATGTCATATGCATTAAGACTTTAGGCTTGAAATGGATACCCCCAAGCGCTCAACACTAAAAAAACTTGCAACTCTAGGATTAGCAGCCGGTGTAATTACACATGCTCCTTATGTTTTTGCTCGCAAAAAAATAACATTAAGAGTGCTTGGTACTCATGTAACTTTGCAAGAGGCTATTCGCAAACAAGCAATGAGTGACTTAGGTATTGATATACAGTTTTCCCCTGCTGGCAGTGCTGCTGTCTTGCAAAAAGCCTCTATGGATCCCAGCTCATTCGATTTATATGAGCAGTGGTCTAACAGTATTAATATACTGTGGAATGCAGGCTCCATTCAGCCTATAGAAAAAAAACGACTGACTCACTTTGATGAAATAAACCCACTGACCAAAACTGGACGCCTAACGCCCAATGCGAATATTGGTGCTGGGGATGCGCCTTATAAATTATTAAATGTGCAAGCAGATGGAACATTAAGCCCACAGGAAAGCGACCACATCAGCTTTTTACCCTATGTACATAATGTTGACTCTTTTGGCTATAACACACAATTCATAAAACCTGGCATTGCTTACGAAACAGAAAGTTGGAGTTGGCTACTAGACAGTACCAATAAAGGCAAAGTAGCCATTGTAAATGCGCCCGCTATTGGCTTATTCGATCTTGCATTAGCAGCTCAAAGCAAAGGGCTTATTACCTTTGACAATATAGGCGCGATGACTCGAGCTGAGCTAGATAAGCTATTTAGTATTTTACTTGATTTTAAACGCCAAGGTCATTTTAGTGGTTATTGGAACTCAGTTCCCGAGTCCGTCGAGTTTATGAAAAGTGAACGAGTACACATAGAAAGCATGTTTTCACCAGCTGTCTCAACGCTAAATGGGCAAGGTGTAAATGTACGTTTTGCAGCGCCAAAAGAAGGCTATAGAGGCTGGCATGGCGTTATGTGCTTATCATCACAAACACAAGATAGTGTAAAAGATGCAGCTTACGATTATATGAATTGGTGGTTATCTGGTTGGCCCGGCGCTTTTATTGCTCGCCAAGGCTATTATATTAGTAATCCTCAACGTTCAAAACCCTTACTGTCGCCTCATGAGTGGGATTACTGGTACGACGGTAAAGCTGCAAAAGCTAATTTATTAGATACCAATGGAAAAATAGCAGTAAAAATGGGAGAACAACGCAATGGCGGCAGTTACCTTAAACGTTTTAGCAATGTTGCGGTATGGAATACAGTGATGCCAACATACGACTATAGTTTACAAAAATGGTATGAGTTGATTAGTCGCTAATGAAAATGCATTCAATAAAATCAAAAATAGTTTTAGCTGCATGCCTCCTTACTAGCTTATTACTTTTACAAAGCTACTTATTTAATTACTCACAAAAATCGTTACTTAACACGCAAAAAATACAACACAGTGCCCTCATGCAAAGTGAAAACGTCACTGACTTAGAAAATGATGTAGTGTCGCTCCAAGGCCAAGCTATTGCCTATGTGAACCATGCGAATGAAAACACCATAGAAAAATTTAATTTTTATTTAAAAAAAGCCAATCTTAGTTTAAGTAAGTTAAACATGAATGCCTCATCACACACCTCATCATATCAAGAAGAGCTAAAGCGCTTAAAAGAGTACCTCAATAACTATCAGGAAACATTTAGCCAAGTTGTTATTAATAGAACAAAGCGTGAGCAGCTCTACATAACACAATTTAAACAACCTATTGCAGAGCTAAAAGCACACATTATTAGCTTAGACACTTCAACAAAAAATGAAAAAAAAGCATTTTATACAAATATTTTACTCACCATAAGTAATTTGGAACATGCAACAGTCAGTTATCTTTATAAGCCAAATTTTGATAACGCACAAAATGTTAAGCAAAACCTTGAGCATTTGCACCTTAAATTATCCAGCATATCAAAAGAAAGTAACTCACTTATAAGTCATACCACTCAATTAAAAAAAGCATATAATCAGCTTGTATTACTCACACGTAGCTATACTTTTTCTATTAATGTTGTACTAACGGGTATTGAAAATGAACTGCTTTACTTAGCTAATCAAATTAAAGATGCAGAAAAAAGCAAATTAGATGAAGCTGAAAAATCACTCAGTTCACACTTAATCACCAATGCCGAGCAAGCAAACTTATTGGCCGTGTTAATTACCGTTATTCTCATTGTGGTGAGCTATTTTATTTTTAATAAAGTTATTAAGCCCATCACCCAGCTTACCGCTTTGCTAAATGATATGAATAACGAAAAACCGGTCATTCTAGATTATGAAAGCAATAACCAAAGTGAAATAGCCTCAGCCATAAAGGCGGCGAATGCGTTATATACCAAAAATAAACAAACGAAAGAGCTGCTCATCGAAACTCAAGGCTTGAACATACAGATGGAAGCCATGAATAAAGAACTCACTATTGCCATAACACAAGCTGAAAAAGCCAATCAAATAAAAGGCGATTTTGTTGCAAACATGAGCCATGAACTGCGTACTCCGATGAATGGAGTTTTAGGCATGTTACAGCTACTTAAAGATAGTTCCCTCCCTACAAAGCAACAACATTATGCCGACAAGGCCTTTTCTAGTGCGCACAATTTACTTCATATTTTGAATAATATTTTAGACTTTTCTAAACTTGACTCAGAAGAAGTAAAAATAGAAAGTATTCCATTCACACTCGACTCCATTGTTAATAACACCGCTAATTTATTTCAAGATACAGCGAACCAAAAAGGCTTAGCACTCGAATTTAATTTACATGCAGACCCTCATTTAGAACTAATTGGTGATCCTTTCTACTTAAACCAAATAATAAATAACTGTGTTGGGAATGCGATAAAGTTTACCGACCACGGGAAAATACAACTTATTATAGAAACTATTTCTCAGCAAAAAAACATTATAAATCTACGATTTTGCATTAAGGATACTGGAGTCGGAATAAAGCAGGAGCAACTTGAAAAAGTGTTTAATTCTTTTTATCAGGGTGATGCTTCAACCACCCGTAAATACGGTGGTACAGGGCTTGGTTTAACAATAAGTCAGCAGTTTGCAAAAGTACTTGGCGGATATATACAAGTCAGAAGCGAGATGAATAAAGGCAGTGAGTTTTATTTTACTTTGCCATTTACATTACCACCTCAGCATAAATCAAAAAAACGCGCTTTATTAATTGCCCCTAAAAAAGAACAAGTAACCAAGCTGATAACATTGTTAAGCGATATAAATATAACCCCTGAAACAACTAAAGAGCCACTACGCGCACTTGCTAAAATATCTCAACCTAACTCGCCCTTTGATATTGTTATTTTATCATTAACCCAGGATGAAGCAAAAAGCAGTATTATTTTACATAAACTAATTGAGAACAGTCAGGCATTTGAACACGCTCTAAAAATAATTGTGATCATTACTGATACAGAGCAGCCTACTCTACAAGAGATACATAAAGATGTGCATGTTATAGCTAAACACTACAATGATTCTGATATTTTAAAGTTACTTGCTCCACAAAAAACGATAACAATCGCTAAAAATAAAACTTTCAATAAATTTAAAGGCTGCAAAGCATTAATAGTTGATGACAACCCATTAAACGTTGAAATTACAACCGCCATGCTGAAAAAGCTAGAGGTGGATAGTGTTGCTGCACTAAATGGACTAGAAGCGATTGAATGCATAAAAAAAGAGACATTCAACATTATTCTTATGGATATCCAAATGCCTGTGATGGACGGTATTTCAGCCACAAAAAAATTAAGAGAAAGCGGCGAAACACTACCAATAATAGCATTAACAGCGGCGGTATTACCTGAAGATGAAAAAGCAGCTATAACAGCTGGTATGAATGACTTTTTAGCAAAACCACTTATTTTTGATACATTTTATGAGGTTATAAATAAACACCTATCAACAAATAAAGAGCAATCGCTTATCAATGTTTCGTTAGCGCTTAAAAATTTGGAGGGCAATGAACGTTTATTTAATAAACTGCTTATACAATTTTCTACTGATTACGAGGACTTTATAACAAAGTGCCAAGAATTTTTAGACGCTAATAACAATATAGATCTGGTGCGTCATATTCATACAATAAAAGGCCTAGCAGGAACTTTAGGATTAGAAAACCTAGAACACAACGCTAAAAAAATTGAATCACAGATTAAAAATAAAGACGTTATTTCATTTGCACAATTTAGTAAGCAACTCGCTATTACTTTTCAAGCGATAGACCAATACCTATTAACCCAACAAATTCATAGTGATAATAGTTTGGATACCAATGCGGCTCTAAATGATGTAATAGAAGAGATATATGAATTAGCTATTAATGCCAAGCCTATTCCTAACAGCTTACTGAGCAATTTAGACAACTTACCATTTAAGCCACCTCACCCTATTCTTGGCCTTAAATCAGCTATTAATCACTTTAACTATCAATTAGTAATAGAGCTAATAACCAAGTTTAGAGAGAGGGATTTAAACTAGGGCGTGTTGATCTTTGTGGATTGAAATTTGTTCAATCTAGGGGCGATTTAATCGCGGCGCGAGGTTTGTAACCTAGTGGGCTAAGTAAAAACCGAGCAACAAAGAGTTAATCGTCCCTAGAAAGAACCCAAAGGGCAGCGCATGTTTGCCATTTATGCTGCGTTATCGCCTATTTATGGGGAACAACCACACATCACAGGCTCTGCCTTGCCTAAATACCAAACAGTCTGCTGCAAAATCAATCACGAAAGGTCAACACGCCCTAGCCAATAACAAAGAACTAAGCTAAATTATATAGTAATTATCATCAAAAGGATTGAGTGTGCATTCGATGTACTTGGCAAAAAAAACAACTGAGTCTGATAGCAGTAAGCACAAACCTTTAGTACTTATTGTTGATGATGAACCCAATAACCTTCATGTTTTGGTAGAGGGGTTACTTACCGATTACGACATCAGAGTATCTACCAGCGGTGAACAAGCTTTAGCTTTTGTAGAATCTACTCGCCCCGATTTGATCCTACTTGATATTATGATGCCAGGCATGGATGGATACGAAGTATGTAAAACACTAAAATCGAGACAAAGTACTAAAGGTATCCCTGTTATTTTTGTTTCAGCACTTACAACCGAGGACTCTGAAGAGTATGGTTTTGAGCTAGGCGCTATTGATTATATCCATAAGCCTTACAAGCTTGCGTTAGTCAGGGCAAGGGTTCGCACCCATATCACATCACAAGGGATGCTTGATAGACTCATCGAAAAAAACTTTGACTTACACGATAAACTACTTGAGATAGAAGCACTTGCTCTTGAGTTAAGCAAGCGAGAAGAAGAATTAAAGCTGCTATCTTCAAAGCAAAAGTTATTTTACCAAGCTCTTACAGGCACTGCAGATGGCGTTGTTATAACTGATTCACTAGGCAGTATTATCGCTGTTAATCCTTCTTTTTGCCGCATTACAGGGTTTACTGAAACAGAAGCTCTCAACACGCAATTGCATGAACTAAAGCAAAATAATCAACTAGGCGTTAGCTTTAGTGATGTATGGCAGCATGCTAATAAGGCCGGTTATTGGAGTGGGGAGCTTGTTACGAGACGAAAAAATGGTGAACTATACCCTGAGCTATTAACGCTTAGTATGGTAAAGAGCGAACAAGACACTAAAGTTCATTTCATTGCTGTTTTTAGCGATATTTCAAGTTTAAAAATAACACAGGAACGCATTGACTATCTTACATGGCATGATGAGCTAACAGCGTTACCAAATAGAAATGGCTTTTTAAAGCAGTTAGAGCAACAACTACAAAATTGCTCTTTAAATAATAACTATGCTTATATTTATATTATAGATATTGACAGCTTTCGCTCCATCAACGATGGACTAGGCTTGTTAGCAGGCGATAAAGTTTTAAAAGAACTTGCAAAGCGCATTCACAATAAGCTTGGTAAAAAAGATGTTATAGCACGTTTAGGTAGTGATGGGTTTTCAGCGCTGAGCAGTGTTGAGAAAGGTGTTGGTCGCCTAAGAACTCAAGAAATAGCTGAGCATAAGGCCCAAAAATTATTAAGTGCGATTAATGAGCCTTTTATAATTGACGGCCAAAAAATCAGTATTACCATAAGCATCGGCACGTATATTTTTCCTCGTGAAGACAAATGGGAAAGTGCAATTGAAACCATAAGAAACTGCGAAGCCGCCTGTTATAAAGCGAAAGAGAAAGGCGGAAACCGCGTTACTTTTTTTGATAATTCGTTTGGTGAGCAAGCTAAACGCCGATTTGAAATTGAACAAGATTTACGCAAAGCTATTTCACAAAATGAGTTTACCCTTTATGTACAATCACAATTTAATAGTCAGCAAATACTAAAAGGCGGTGAGGTATTATTGCGTTGGATCCATCCTCAGAAAGGGTTTATTAGCCCAGCGGAGTTTATTCCTATTGCTGAAGAGTCAGACATCATTTATGACCTAGATTGTTGGGTACTTAAAAATGCTTTATCGTTGATTAAAAAGTTAGATAAACGCCATGCAGCACTAAGTGTATCTGTAAATATTAGTGGTCGACATTTCCATGAACCGCGTTTTTTATCGCTATTAAAAACGCAACTAGATAGCTACAAGATACAGCCGAACCAATTAACAATAGAAATCATTGAAGGCACGCTGTTAAATAATATTGAATCAGCAATCGAAGCGGTGCAATTATTAAAAAACCTAGGTGTGCGTGTATCAATAGATGATTTTGGCACTGGTTATTCTAGTCTTACTTATCTAAAACAGTTACCGATCCAAGAATTAAAAATAGATAGATCATTCGTTTTTGATGCACCGAAGGATAATAACGATAAATTAATTATTGATATGATAGTCAGTTTAGGAAAGTTATTTCAACTAGATGTTGTGGCTGAAGGGGTGGAAAATCAATCTCACTTTGATTTATTACAAGAGTATCCTCAAGTTATCCTGCAGGGTTATCATTTACATAAGCCAGAACCTGCAAGCGAATGGCTTAAAAAAATAAATAACTAACGGTGTTGCGAGTCATTTCGAAGCTAAAACAATAAAGCCGAGCTATGCTCGGCTTTATTGTTTTATATAGTTAACCTGAACTCTACTTAAGAGATTTACTAACGTATTAAATCATGGTGATATTTAAATTTATTTTCTCTAGCCGGAGGTTTTCAGTAAATTCAACGTAGTTAGCGCTGAAAATAGCTGCTTAAGATAGATTTATTATCCAGGATTCAGGCTAGTTAGCTTATTCGCGGACTTGGCCTTCACCATTCACTAAGTACTTTTCAGTAGTAAGTGATTCAAGACCCATAGGACCATATGCGTGAAGCTTAGATGTTGCTATACCAATCTCTGCACCTAAACCTAACTGTGAACCATCAGAGAAGCGTGAAGAAGCATTAACCATAACAACAGAAGCATCTACACTGCGTTGAAATAACTCTGCCGCTGTTTGATTTTTAGTACAAATAACCTCTGTATGGTTTGAGCCAAATTGTGCAATATGCTCAACTGCGGCTGTAAAATTAGGCACCACGCGGATGGCAATCTCTAAATCTAAATACTCTTCACCAAATTCATCGTCCGCTAGCACGGTTGCATTATCAAAATATTTGGCCGCAAAGCTGTCAGCATTTACTTTCACGCCTTCTTGTCGCAATACTACTGCGCACAGATTTAAAAACTCATCGGCAACATCTTGGTGAACAACCAAGCCCTCTAGTGCATTACAAACACCAGTACGCTGCGTTTTGCCATTAAGTAGTAAGTTAAGCGCAACTTCTAGGTCTGCATCTTTATCTACGTAAAGATGACAAACACCTTTGTAGTGCTGAATTACAGGAATCGTACTATTTTCAGTAACAAAGTTGATTAAGCCTTCGCCGCCACGTGGAATGATTAAATCAATGCTTTCACGTTGCTGCATTAATTCCATTAATAGTGCGCGATCTGGATCTGGAATCACTGAAATAAGTGATACTGGTAAGTTATGCTTTTCAAGTACGCTGTGCATCACACTTGCGATAGCTTGCGAACTTTTAAGTGCTTCTTTACCGCCACGTAAAATTACGCCGTTACCTGATTTAAAACAAAGTGCACCCGCATCGGCCGTTACATTTGGGCGGGCTTCATAAATCATACATACAACACCAAGAGGTACACGCATTTTACGAATTTTGATACCATTTGGACGCTCAGTAATGTCGCGTAACTGCCCAACAGGATCATCAAGGCTAACAATAACTTCAATACCTTCTGCCATTGCTTCTATACGCTCATCGTTTAGCGTTAAACGGTCAATCATTGAAGCTGCTAAGTTATTGTCGCGTGCTGCGCTTAAATCGCTTTCGTTTTCTTTAATTATAAAGTCTTTTTGCTCTCTTAGTGCCGCTGCCATTTCAACTAATACTTTGTTTTTAGTCTCGGTATCGAGTAAAGCAAGTGTATGTGCAGCTTTAGCTGCTTGACGTGAAATGTCCGTAATTAAACTCATGATTTCTCCAATAGTGCGATATGTTTTTCAGATATAACTGGTCCAATTGAATCCTGCATTTTATCGCTGAATTCACTCTGTTCGTTGTCTGCAATAAAGTTTAATAAGCAGCTACTATAGTTCGCGGTCGCCTTTGCTAAGCGCGTGCCGTCCTCACTACGGACTAAAATAGTGTCACCGATAGCAAATTCACCATGCACTTCAACTATCTCATCACCGCGAATACATCCGGTTTCACCTTCAAGCGATTCATCGAACGACCCGTCGACAACAACTTCACCTTGCTCGTTTGCTGTGTGCGTCATCCAATGTACCGAATCTTGCATTGGTTTTTCGTAAGGCAGAAAGATAGTGCCAGGGTTTTCGCCCGCGAGTAGCCGAGTAAACGTTTCTTCTTTAAACCCATTAATAATGTAGGTTGCTATGCCGTGTGATGTTGCTTTTTCAGCCGCTTCTATTTTAGTTTTCATACCACCTGTGCCTACAGCACTTGTAGCACATCCTGCCATAGCATAAATAGATTCATCAATTGATTTTATTTCAGGTAATAAAGTGGCGTCTTGGTGTAAGTTAGGGTTTTTATCGTATAACCCATCAACGTCCGAAAAGATTAGTAGCGCATCGGCATCGGCAGCGGCAGCAACCATTGCAGATAAATTATCATTGTCACCCACTTTAAGATCGTCTGTCGTTACAGCGTCGTTTTCATTAATGATTGGTAATATACCGTGCTCAAGTAAAGTAAATACTGTTTCTCGAATACTTTGGTAGCGTTCATGGTCTCGTAAATCACCATGCGTTAATAACAATTGCGCTGATGGAAAATCGAAAAAGCGATCCCACATAGCTATCATTTCTGTTTGACCTGCCGCCGCCATTGCTTTTTTCATGACAACCGAGCGAGGCTTATCCGATGGGAATAAGTGTGAGCCAGCAGCTACCGAGCCAGAAGAAACCAAGATCACTTCAATACCACGGGCACGACAACGAACGATAAACTGTGCGATGGTTAATATATAACGTGAACGGCAACCATCTTGATCTGGTGCGATTAAAGCGCTGCCTACTTTAAGTACAATGCGTCGCCAATTTAACTTTTGCATAAATGCTCAACTTTCCATTTTATATGTGCCCACTATTGGTGAGCTAAAACTAAGTAGCTAGGTACAAAACATAGCTTCGGATTTATTTATCATTCACAACGCTTTTAAACACACACAAGTAGGCAAAATCTAAAACATTGTTTTAAATTTAAGCTCAGAAATAAAATAGATACAGCTCAGTTTATGAGTTGTACTAGTAAGAAAGTTTAAAAAGTGTTGTTTATGCATCGCTGTAAAAAGCTGTGTGTGGCTTTTTTATTAACAACATACATAGAGCCTCTAGAGTCTGATACACCAACAGATAGGGTGAAGACTTAAGGACCGAGATTTAATCGCCACGATGGGGATTAAATATTGCAAGGTAATAGTTCAACTCAAACCTTTTTTTGTTTAATTGAATAAACAAATTTGTTTAGCAAAACCATACCAAATAGTTCGGTAAATGATATTTTAACGCTCAATTACTAATTAAGCATTTAAAACAGGATTATACATAACGAATATGAGCATAAGATTAACACCCAATTATTTAATCCTGCAATCTTAATTAGATAACTAATAATTCGAACTCGAAGTATAATACGCTATATTACGCACTGAGATCAAGGCTAAAATTCAAACAAGTCTATTATGCATTGCTATCTAAACAGTTATTTAATATATAAATCAATTAGATAGATAGGCCTGCTAGGGGTTTATAAGGTATTCACCCTTAATCACTGTAATTAAAACCGACTAATTTTTTATAAGCAGCTAAAATTGATTAGTAATATTTTAATTTCCCGTGTATACCCCTGTATTAATAATTAACAAAAGTTATACTTTTAAAATATATCGTCTCAAATAAGGAATTCTTAATCTATGTCAGCAATTTACATAGCCGGTATCGCACTCTGCTCTGTGCTTGCCCAATGGGTCGCGTGGGCTTTTAGAGTACCCGCTATCCTCTTTTTATTGCTTACTGGTCTTTTACTTGGACCATTTAGTGGTGTTTTAGATCCTGATGCACTTTTAGGTGATTTACTCTTTCCGGTTGTATCACTAAGCGTTGCAATAATTTTATTTGAGGGATCACTCACCCTGCATTTTAGGGAGCTAAAAGGTATTGGCAAAGTGGTAAGAAACCTTTGCTCAATTGGCATGCTAGTTACTTGTATTATTATAAGCCTAAGTGCTTATTGGCTGCTTGAGCTTAATTGGCGCGTAGCAGCAGTGCTAGGTGCTGTACTCGTTGTAACAGGTCCTACCGTTATAGCACCACTGCTAAATTCAATGCGACCAACACAGGATATAGACCGAATACTTCGCTGGGAGGGTATTGTAATTGACCCAATTGGTGCATTATTTGCGGTATTAGTATTTGAAGCCGTCATGCTCGTAGGCCAGGGAGAAGTACTTAGTCATACTATTATCGCTCTAATTAAAACACTGGGTGTTGGTTTAAGTATTGGTGTTGCTGCTGGCTGGCTAACAACACTGTTAATGCGACGCGAATGGCTCCCATTTGAGCTACATAAATTTGGTATTTTAGCACTAGTGCTTGTTAGCTTTTCGATATCAAACTATTTAAGTCATGAATCTGGCCTATTAGCAGTGACTGTATTTGGCATTTGGCTTGCCAATCAAGATGATTTAGAAATTGATTCCGTCCTTGAGTTTAAAGAAGACTTATCGATGATTTTAATTTCAACATTATTTATTCTACTTGCAGCTCGGTTGCAGCTTTCTGATTTAATGATGCTCGACAGCGATGTATTTATATTTTTAGCGATAGTGCTTTTTGTTGCTCGCCCATTGTGTATTGCTATTTCTACCTATGGCACTGAGCTGCCAATGAAGTCTCGCTTAGTGCTTGCTTGGATAGCCCCTAGAGGTATTGTTGCCGCTGCTGTGGGGTCTGTATTCGCACTAAGTATGATGGAGGCTGGCGTTGCTGATGCTGAAAAAATGGTGCCACTCATATTTACAGTGATCATTATTACCGTTGTACTACAGAGCTTAACCGCTATTCCTGTTGCTAAGTTATTGGGTGTACGTCAACCGTCACCAAATACTATATTAATTATTGGTGCCAACCATGTCTCACGTGCAATCGGCCGTGGTCTACAAGAGCAAAATATTCCGGTTCACCTTTCAGATCCAGCATGGGAGAACTGCAGAATGGCTCGTATGGATGGCCTAGCTTGTTATTACGGTAATCCACAATCAGAACATGCTGAGCGCTATTTGCCACTAACAACGATTCGAAGCGTATTAGCGTTATCCCCTAATCGCCATCATAACGCGTTAGGTGTTCAATACTTTTCTCACTTACTTAATGAAAAAAATGTATTTTCGCTACGCTCATCAACGTCGCACGCAAAAGCAAATAAAGATAGCGCAACATTTTTATCTAGACAAATACTGTTTGGGGATGAAGGTTCATATGCACGTTTGAGTAGTATTATTGCCAAAGGTGGTAAAGTGAGCGCAACGCGTATCTCTGATGAGTTTAGCTGGGAGCAATATTTAGAAATGAACCCAGAAGCTATCCCTTTATTTATTCTTAAAGGTGATAAAGATAGCGACGAAGATACACCTATTAAGCTAAGACCTTTTACTATTAACATGGAAAAACCGCCGCAAGAAGGCGAGCGTGTTGTTGCATTACAGCCGCCTAAAATGTCGGTTTTAAAAGACCCGCAAATAAAGGTTAAAGAAGAAAGTTAAACACTTCTACTACCTGTAAAAACTCAAAAACCCTAACTTAAGAAGTTAGGGTTTTGTTTTTTAAGGGCCATTAAATAGGAAGACGAGCTCTCGCAACCACACTATCTGGCATTTTTTGCGCTAACTTAGTCAATGCTAGCTCAATTTTTTTATGAGTCGCTTTATCCGCCACCATAGAATTAAATAGCCAGCGGTATGCATCTTCAAAATCACGCGGGCTGCCATAGCCATCATTAAATAATTTAACTAAACGTAGTTGTGCTTTTAGATTGCCTTGCGACGATGCTTCACGCAAATACGTAATTGCCATTGCTTTATCTTGCTGAACTAAACGCCCAGTGTCGTAGTAACGCCCTAACTGCTCTAGCGCTGCCGCTAAGCCTTGCTCAGCAGCTTTTCGCATGTAATAGACACCTAACTCTACGTTTCGGTCAACACATACGTTATAAGCCAGCATATCGCCATACAAAAACTGATAAGACGGCAATGCCATTTTATTGGCTCGTGCCTCTATATCTTGCACTAGCTGGCAATCATCTGCCTTAACGCGAGCTAAATGTGTATTTTTATTGATCAACGCAATTAGCTCTGGCTCTGTGTATAAAGGCACTGCGGCGGACGTTTCTTCTGCTAAGCCATTGGGTATTATCAATAAAGACAGCGAGATTAACAAAAACGTTAATACGCAATTATGAGAAAATAAACGCATGTTCACCACTTATAAAAATAAACTTATTAAATAATATACAAAGATCGTTCCAAGGTGAATTTTAGGCATAAAAAAAGCTGCACTAGGCAGCTTCTTTTGGCTAATAGTAATTACACAAACGGGTTGCGAAGTACCATAGTTTCTACGCGATCTGGACCTGTAGAAATAATATCAATTGGAACACCAGTAATTTCTTCAATACGCTTGATGTAGTCAATCGCAGCTTTAGGTAAGCCTTCAAGTGTAGTTACACCAACTGTGTTCTCTGACCAACCTGGCATTTCTTCGTATACTGGCGTTACTTTATCGTAACCTTCAGCTGCTAATGGCGTTACGTTAGTAACTGTGCCATCTTCAAGCTTGTAACCAGTACAGATTTTAAGTGTTTCTAAACCATCTAAAACATCAAGCTTAGTTAAACAAAAACCTGAGATACTGTTGATTTGAACCGCACGACGCATAGCGACTGCATCTAACCAACCAGTACGACGAAGTCGACCTGTTGTTGCGCCAAATTCATGACCTTTATCGCCTAAGTGCTTACCTACTGGATCTTGTTTATCAAGACCATCGTAAAGCTCTGTAGGGAAAGGGCCTGAACCAACACGTGTCGTGTACGCTTTAATAATACCTAAAACGTAATCAAGGTTTAAAGGGCCAAAACCAGCACCAGTAGCAACGCCACCAGCGGTAGTGTTTGAAGATGTTACATAAGGGTAAGTACCATGATCGATATCAAGTAATGTACCTTGTGCACCTTCAAATAAAATATTTTCGCCTGCTAAACGCGTTTGATCTAAAAGCTCAGTTACATCGACAACCATTGCTTTTAAGATATCAGCAACAGCCATTGCATCATCAAACGTTTTTTGGAAATCTACAGCGTCTACTTTGTAGTAGTTAACTAAAGTGAAGTTATGGTATTCAAGAACTTCTTTTAATTTAGCTGCAAATAATTCAGGATTAAATAAATCGCCTACACGTAAACCACGGCGCGCAACTTTATCTTCGTACGCAGGACCGATACCACGACCAGTTGTACCAATTGGTTTATCACCGCGTGCAGTTTCACGGGCTACATCTAATGCAACATGGAAAGGCAAGATTAGCGGACATGCTTCGCTTATAAGAAGACGCTCGCGTACTGGTACGCCACGTTCTTCAAGCATGCCAATTTCTCTCATTAGCGCTTCTGGCGATAAAACTACACCATTACCAATCACACATTTAACATTGTCACGTAATACACCCGATGGAATAAGGTGTAGAACCGTCTTTTCACCTTCGATAACTAAAGTATGACCCGCATTGTGGCCACCTTGATAACGAACTACTAAAGATGCTTTGTCTGTAAGGAGATCAACTACCTTACCCTTTCCTTCGTCACCCCATTGGGTGCCTAATACAACAACGTTTTTACCCATCGTAAATTCACTTAGAGAAAATTAGGACGAGATTTTACCAGAAAACTAAAGTAAAGATCACCCCTGTTCAGCTTATTTTTTCTGCGTACAATTGTTATATCCAAATATCATCATATAACCACATGAATAACAGTGATTTAAAGCATCAAATTACATTCAACAAAAAGCCCCACAAATGTAGGGCTTTTTAATTTTTTAATAATTAGCGTAAAACTTATTGAGCTTTTGCGCCTTTCATATACTGGAAGAAGTCGCTATCTGGTGAAAGCACCATAACGTCTTGCTTATTTTTAAACGTCTTTTTGTAAGCTTCAAGCGAACGTACAAAACTGAAGAACTCAGGGTCTTTATTATACGCATTAGCGTAAATACCTGCGGCATCAGCATCACCTTGGCCTCGAACAGAACGTGCATTACGCTCTGCATCAGCAAGCATTACTGTTACGCGACGGTCAACACCAGCACGAATGGTCTCAGCTTTTTCTTGACCTTCAGAACGATGCTCTTTAGCAACCGCAGTACGCTCAGCGCGCATGCGTTGGTAAATAGAGCTACTTACTTCTTGTGGTAGGTTGATTTGCTTAACACGTACGTCTAATACTTCAATACCAAGTTCACGCGCACTTTCAGAAGCTTGTACTAACGCTTCTTCCATCAATTCGCTACGCTCACCCGATACAATTTCACGAATTGTACGTGTACCAAAGTTTGTACGAAGACCATTATTTACTTTTTGTTTAAGTAGCGTTTCAGCGTATTGCTTATCGCCACGTGCACGTAAGTAAAAAGCGCTAAAGTCGTTAACACGCCATTTTACAAACGAATCAACAATTAAGTCTTTTTTCTCACTGGTAACAAAGCGGTCAGGTGCCCCATCTAATGTTTGAATACGTGCATCAATGCGACGTACTTGACTAAAAAATGGCACTTTCAAATGCAGGCCTGGGCCATAAACAACCGCTTGATCGTCGTTGTCTTTTTGTACTTTGCTGAACAACATTACAATTGCTTTTTGTCCTTCAGGTACAACAAATACCGCTGAGAAAGACAAAACAATGGCAGCTAATAGTATTACTAAACTAAAGTTTTTCATTATGATTATCTCCCATCATTGAAGCGATCATTGTTAAAGCGGTCATTACCACTATTAACAGAGCTATTGCGTGACGTATTTACTTTATTTCGTAAATCTTGAATATCACTTGAGCTTGGTAGTGCAACACGTGTTGACGTTCCTTGCTTGTCCATGATTTTATCAAGAGGTAAATAAATCATATTATTGCCGCCTTTCACATCAACCAATACTTTAGAGCTGCTACCTAACACTTCTTCCATTGCATCAATGTATAAGCGCTCACGGGTAACTTCTTTAGCCGCTTGATATTCAGGTAATAGCTTTTCAAAGCGAGCTACCTCACCTTGTGCTTCGAGTGTAATACGCTCTTGGTAACCTTCAGCTTCTTGGGTCATACGTGTTACTTGACCACGAGCACGTGGTTCAATTTCACGGGCATAGGCTTCTGCTTCACGGATGAAACGCTCTTCATCTTCTTGTGCCGCAATCGCGTCATCAAATGCATCTTTAACTTCAGTCGGCGGACGAGAATCTTTAAAGTTCACGTCAGTCACTATTAAGCCTAAGTTATACGGTTCAATAATTTTATTAAGCTCATCCCAAGTGCTTTGACGAACAACTTCACGTCCATTAGTCAATACTTGGTCCATTTTTGCATGACCAACTACATAACGCAGCGCACTGTCTAGCGCTTCTTCTAAACTACTGTCAGCATTGGTTACGCTAAATAGGTAAAGATATGGGTCAATAACACGATATTGAACCTGAAACTCAACGCTTACCACGTTTTCGTCTTCGGTTAACATAAAACCAGAAGCTGATAATGAACGAACTGCTTCAATATCGACTGGAGTTACTGTTTCAATAAAGGTCATTTTCCAGCGCAGACCAGGATCCGCAATTCGGTCATATTTACCAAACTGAAGAACCACACCACGCTCGGCTTCTTTAACCGTGTAAATACCACTTAACGCCCATACAATAACGGCGATAATGAGTATGAATGAAATACCGGCTCCGCCAAGTCCACCACTGCTACCATTGCCGGATTTTTTCCCGCCAAATAAGCCGCCGAACTTGTTACTAAACTTACGGAACACCTCGTCTAAATCAGGTGGGCCTTGATCACGTCCGCCTTTATTATTCCACGGATCTTTATCATTGCCATTATTACCCGGTTCATTCCAGGCCATAGCTATACTCCATTGTTATCTAAATAAATTAGGAAATTGTGTTAAATCTAACAAATCTACCGCGTTTCTCATACTAAAACCGACATTAAAACGCCAATTTTTAATTACGGCTGATAAAACCAGCAATTTCAGGACCAAATTCTTTAATTAAACGATTCCATTCAACCATTGGCATTCTAACATCTAGCAGCCAATTCCCTTGCTCATCAAATCGCTCTTCATGTACTGCGTTTAAACTAAATAATGTAGCCCTTAGACGACCATACAATGGCGTAAGAAATAAGGTTTCGTTAAACATCTTCTTAGCGAGCAGCTCGCTAATAGCCTCGCTCAGTAATTCACACCCTTCACCAGTTTGAGCGCTAAGCCATACCCTTATAGGTTGGCCTTCGTCGTCTCGATCAATACGTGGGCTTACGTTATCCAGCGCATCAATTTTATTATAAATTAATAGCTGTGGTACTTCATCGGCTTCAATTTCTTTGAGCACCGATTGTACTTGTTCAATATTTTCTTGAAGACGAGAGTCTGCCGCGTCAATCACATGTAGTTGCAAGTCAGCTTCACGAGTTTCAGTAAGTGTTGCTTTAAAAGCAGCGACTAAATCGTGCGGCAAATGACGAA
Organism: Pseudoalteromonas sp. Ld19; assembly: GCF_045064135.1. Taxonomy (NCBI): domain Bacteria; kingdom Pseudomonadati; phylum Pseudomonadota; class Gammaproteobacteria; order Alteromonadales; family Pseudoalteromonadaceae; genus Pseudoalteromonas; species Pseudoalteromonas sp. Ld19. Next base: position 377,298 of record NZ_JBISHA010000022.1, read on the forward strand.
TAAAGCCTACTGTATCAGCTAAAATAACGGGGCCAACATCTCCTAACTCAAGCTTACGTAGGGTCGGATCGAGCGTTGCAAATAACTGATCGGCTGCGTACACGTCTGAGTTTGTAATTCGATTGAATAACGTTGATTTACCCGCATTAGTGTATCCCACTAACGATACGGTAGGTATTTCATTACGTGTACGAGCTCGCCTACCCTGTTCACGTTGTACTGCCACTTTGGCTAAACGCGCACGAATATTTTGAATGCGCGCGCGCAATAAACGTCTATCAGTTTCGAGCTGAGTTTCCCCAGGTCCACGTAAACCAATCCCGCCTTTTTGGCGTTCAAGGTGGGTCCAGCCTCGAATTAATCGAGTCGACATATGACGAAGTTGTGCTAACTCTACCTGCAGCTTACCTTCATGGGTACGTGCACGTTGGGCAAAAATATCAAGAATTAGTGTCGTTCTATCAAGGACACGGCACTCACAAACACGCTCTAAATTACGTTCTTGTGACGGTCTAAGTTGATGATTAAAAATAACGACATCTGCATTGTGGATTTTTACAATTTCAGCTATTTCTTCTGCTTTACCGGTACCGACGAATAGTTTCGGATGTGGTGCTTGACGGCTGCCTTGCACAACCGCCAAACTACTAACACCAGCAGAAGATACCAACATCTCTAATTCATGAAGATCTTCACGATCTCCTTCTTTAGGTAAGTCGATATGGACTAAAATTGCCTGCTCGCCGGATTCATAGCGGTCAAACAAATATTACGCTCCTAATTTAAACATTTCCAGCTTCTGGCTCTTCTGAGTTGTCATCCCCTAACACACCTTGGAAGTTGACTGCACGAGCAGGGACAACGGTTGAAATTGCATGTTTATACACCATTTGATTTACAGTGTTTTCAAGTAAAATAACAAATTGATCAAATGACTGAATTTTACCTTGTAATTTTATGCCATTAACCAAAAAGATTGATACTGGAATGCGCTCACGACGTAGTGCATTCAAAAATGGGTCTTGTAACGATTGGCCTTTTGCCATGTTATTATTCCTTCGTTCTAGGTGTTATTATAATTAAGTGGCTGAACTTATTTAACAAAGCTAAATAATTCAACTACTACTAGCTTAGCGAACTTACTACACGATGCAAGTTTTCTTCATCGCCTGTTGTTAACCAAGTTACATCAGGCCAGCTTCTCAACCAAGTTAATTGACGCTTAGCCAATTGACGTGTAGCTGCGATACCGCGAAAAAGCATTTCATCATGGTCAATTTCACCCGCAAGGTAATCCCACATTTGTCTATAACCTACACAACGAATAGAAGGCATATTGGGGTGCAAATCCTTACGTAGATATAGGGTCGAAACTTCATTTTCAAACCCCTGTTCTATCATTATTTTAAACCTTTCTTCAATTCGAGCATGTAACTCACTGCGCTCTTGCGGTGCAATAGCAAACTGATGAAAAGTATAAGGTAAAGCAGGCTGTTTTTGCTTTTGCAATTCAGTCATTGTTTTACCTGTTATACGGTAAACCTCTAAAGCGCGATTAATTCTTTGTGAATCATTTTCACTCATTTTCTGAGCGGCTTGTGGATCAATTTTTACCAGCTCTTGATACAAGTGCGGCCAACCATATTGCTTAGCCTGTGCTTCAAGCTCTGCTCTTATTAGTGGATCAGCTTCTGGAAGTGGCGATAAACCGTCGACCAGTGCCTTAAAGTACATCATCGTACCTCCAACCAATACAGGTACTTTACCCTGTTGGTGAAATTCATCAATTTTTTTTATTGCATCACGCCTAAAATCAGCCACAGAATACGTTTCGCTCGGATCAAGTAAGTCAATTAAATGATGTGGTGCGCGAGCAAGTTCTTCGGCATCTGGTTTAGCGGTGCCGATATCCATACTCTTATACACTAACGCTGAATCAACGCTGATTATTTCTGTATTTAAATGTTCACACAGCGAAATTGCCAACGCCGTTTTTCCAGCAGCGGTTGGACCCATTAAAAATATGACTGGTAAATGACTCAACACGAATACCTTAATCTAATTGCGTTAAATAGTGATTTAGCTCTATTTTAACTGCTTTTTGACGTAAACGTTCAATAGTTTGCGGATTATTTTGTAAGCGCAGCTGCTGCGTTAAAAATGCATTGCTTGCATAAAAACGAGTTGGCACGCATTTCAGTTGCCACTCCAACCAGTTATCTATATTTTCAAGCTCTGCTTTGCATGCATTAAGCAGCTCATCTACCGCTGTACTTACATCGAGTAAATATAAGCACGCAGGCAATTTTTTAACCATTACAAATTGTTTTTCTATTACGAGCTCAAAACCAAGTAAAGTAAACCATGATTGCTGCGCTTCTATCACCAAGCAATCCTCTTTTGGTAAATTGACTCGCACAGGTAACAACAAGGCTTTTCCTTCCAAGTTACCAAGCTCTTTAATTTGATTATGCCAATCATCCACTAACGCATATTTAAAATGTGAGCAATACAATTGCTGCCCAGCACTGAATACACATACACCGTCATGAACACTGATAATTGAAACAACCTTTAAAACATTATGCGCAGACTCTAACTGCTGCGGTGTTACGGGTATGTTTGCTACGTTGTCAAAATGCGCCGCATGTTGCTCACTAACACCTTGATAAAACGCATTTACATCATGATGACTTGTGCTTGGTGTCGCACGATATGCGCCACTATGGGCGCCACGGCTAGCTCCTGGTGACGACTTATCAACCCCCCTAGAGTGAGCTGGTTGTAATTGCGATTTAGGGTAATCAAATACCCCTTCGGCCTCCACATTATTCGAGCAGCTATGCGTCGCCTCTATAAACGCAGGTGCAGCCTCATTCTCAGCGCTTGCTGGTTCATTGGTAAACTCACCTTGCAGTGGCACTACGACCTGCTTAATGGCCTGTAGTATAAAGTCATGTATTAAGCGCCCTTGATGAAAACGTACTTCATGCTTAGCTGGATGAACATTTACATCAACCTGTCGCGGGTCAATATCAATATAAATAACAAATCCAGGTAATTCTTGAGTACCACTTACCTCTTCGAATGCTTGGCGGATCGCATGTAAAATAAGCTTGTCGCGCATCATACGATTATTTACATAAGTGTACTGAGTGGTATTTGCTGAGCCTACTGGCAGCACCCAGCCATGCAGTTGTAAACCGCCCTCACCTGATTGAATATGTAACCCTTGCTCTACAAATGCCTTGCCGGCAACTTGTGCCACACGTGAGATTGCTTGTGTTGGGTCTGTTTTAGCGCGGTACTGCCTAACTACCTTTTCGTTATGAGTCAGTGTAATCGATACATCAAAACGGCTAAGAGCAATACGCTTTATAAGTTCATCAATATGACTAAATTCTGTTTTTTCAGTGCGTAAAAATTTGCGGCGTGCTGGAGTATTAAAAAATAAATCTTTTACCTCAATAGTTGTCCCATCGGGATGCGCAACTGGCTTTACCTGCACTGCCATATCGCGACCTTCTGCAAAGGCTTGCCAAGCCGTTTCTTGCACTTTAGGTTTTGAACTAAGCGTTAAGCGCGATACCGAGCTAATTGAGGCAAGCGCTTCTCCTCTAAAGCCAAGAGAGCAAATATTTTCAAGATCATCGAGTGATTTTAATTTACTGGTTGCATGACGAGACAGCGCAAGTGTTAGTTCATCTTTACTAATACCAGAACCATTATCGCGAATACGAATAAGCTTATGACCGCCGCGCTCTATATCTATCTGAATACGTGTAGCGCCAGCATCTAAACTATTTTCGACAAGCTCTTTTACTACCGACGCAGGGCGTTCAACCACTTCACCGGCGGCAATTTGGTTAGCCAAACGCGCGGGTAATATTTCAATATTCATAAGATTTCCTAGCAAACATTACGCTGACAATAAGGTCTAACTTTGCGGTATATCAAGCTCTTGCCCAATAAATAAAGTATTAGAGGTTAGTTTGTTAACTTGCTTTAATTTACTGACTGTAATGCCATAGCGACTTGCCAACATACTTAAAGACTCCCCTGGGCGCACTTTATGCTTAGTCGGATACTGCGACCTTAATTTGGCAAATAAAGAATCATCAGGTGGATTTTTTAAATAGTAAGTTTTAATCGCAGTAAATATCGCTTTAGCTAAACGCTCTTGATGATTCGCACTTTTAAGAAGTTTTTCTTCTCGTGGGTTAGATATAAACCCTGTTTCCACCAAAATAGAAGGAATATCTGGCGATTTTAATACTGAAAAGCTCGCATGTTGTGGATCTTTTTTGTGCAGTTTCGCCACTTTGCGTAACTCTTTTACCATGACTTCAGCCACGCTCAAACCTGTTTTCATTGAGTGATCCATCGACATATCAAGCAATGCTTGCGCTAAGTACTTTTCGTTAGCCGCGTCTTTCATCACATCGGCCGCACCACCTAATAGCTCTGAATGTTTTTCTTGATCCTCAATCCACTTACCAACTTCTGAGTTTGCTCGCCTGAGCGACAATACCCACACGGAGGCACCATTTGGACCTGGGCTTGAAAATGCATCTGCATGAATAGAAACAAAAAAGTCGGCTTTTTTCTCACGAGCTCGATTTGTACGCGTATTGAGCTTTACAAAATAGTCGCCGCTTCGGACCATGCGCGAAATCATTCCTTGCTCAGAATCAATCATACGTTCTAAGCGTTTAGCGATTTGTAGTGTGACCGTTTTTTCGTACGTGCCTGATGGACCGATGGAGCCAGGATCTTCGCCACCATGACCTGCGTCAATCGCAATAACAATATCGCGCTCTTGGCTTAATTGGCGATTTTTAGCCGCTGTTTGTGCTGGTGATACAACAGTTTTTGCTTGGCTCTTATTATATAAATCAACAACGAGTCTATTTTTATAAGGACCTGTAGGTGCTAAAGCAAACACAACAGGTTTTACTGGTGCGTTTAATTCAAAAACTAACCGGACACTTTGTTTATTTTTTGGTTTTGAGTAGCGTAACTTACTTACTATTTGGTGTTTTGGGGGGACACTTGGCAGTATTTTTAACTCGTTGGTGTTTTCTAAATCCACCACCAAACGACTAGGATTTTTTAGCATAAAATAACTAAAATCGGGCTTGTCATTTAAATCAAACACCACACGCGTACTATCTGGAGATGGCCATACACGTACGCTATTAATAGTATTTTTCGCCCACAGCGGCAGGCTTATAGTAATAACCATAAGGTAAATAAAGAGTTTAACTACAGCTCGACTCATTTGATAATTACTGCCTTCACTATTTTATTGTTTTTTATTTAGTTTTTCGACAATTGCTATACCGCGATCACTCGCACTATTAATAACAATTTTACGTTCGTTACCCACATAGCTTAGGGTAATATCTAAATCAGGCACAGGAATAAATTCGCCACCCTTCTCAGGCCATTCAACAACACAAATTGCATCTGCCGAAAAATAGTCTCGTATTCCCATGTATTCGAGCTCTTCTGGATCGCCTAAACGGTATAAATCAAAATGATAAACATTTGCTCGTTCAAGCTCATAAGGTTCTACTAGTGTATATGTCGGACTTTTAACCTTACCTGCATGGCCAAAGCCTTGCACAACGCCACGGGTAAAGGTTGTTTTACCAGCCCCTAAGTCGCCGTGTAAATAAATCACCGCACCTTGTTCTATAATAACCGCAACTTGGTTTCCCATGGCGACTGTGGCTACTTCATCATTTAGGTGTGATTCAAAACTACGCGTCATAACTACCTCAAAAATTCACTTAAAAGCGTATGTTTGCTAATCATACCAGAATATTTATTTAAGGCGATAAATTGCAGTTTCAGGCATAAAAAAACCGGCCTAAGCCGGTTCTTTAAAACGCTAGAATTATAATCCTAGTTTTTTCTCAAGATAGTGGATGTTCGTACCACCATTTTGGAAGTTCTCATCTGCAAGAATTCTCTTATGCAGAGGAGTATTCGTTTTAATTCCGTCAATAACAAGTTCATTAAGTGCATTGCGCGCACGGGCAATGGCTACGTCACGGTTTTCACCGTAAGTAATTAACTTACCAATCATAGAATCGTAATGTGGTGGAACCGTGTAGTCAGCGTAAATATGGCTGTCCCAACGAATACCTAACCCACCAGCTGGATGAAAACGTGTAATTTTACCCGGTGACGGAATAAACGTTTCTGGATCTTCAGCATTAATACGACACTCAATAGCATGACCGCGAATAACAACGTCGTCTTGAGTGAACGATAAAGGCTGACCCGCAGCAATCTTTAATTGTTCTTTGATTAAGTCGATACCAGTAACCATTTCAGTTACAGGGTGTTCAACCTGAATACGTGTATTCATTTCAATGAAGTAAAACTCGCCGTTTTCGTATAAAAACTCAAACGTACCTGCACCACGGTAACCAATTTCAATGCATGCTCGTGTACAGCGTTCACCAATAAATTTACGTGTTTCAGCTGTAATACCTGGCGCTGGCGCTTCTTCAACTACTTTTTGGTGACGACGTTGCATAGAGCAATCACGTTCACCTAAATGTACTGCATTACCTTGGCCATCCGCTAATACTTGAACTTCAATATGACGTGGGTTTTCAAGGAATTTCTCCATGTAAACCATACCATTGCCAAAGAACTGCTTAGCTTCTTGCTGTGTTAAGGCTATTGAATCAATAAGTTCAGCTTCGCTGCGAACAACGCGCATACCACGACCACCACCGCCACCAGCGGCTTTGATGATTACTGGGTAACCAATGCGTTTAGCAATTTGCATGTTGCGTTCTTTATCATCTGATACAGGACCGTCAGATCCTGGCACACATGGAACGCCTGCTTTACGCATTGCTGCGATAGCAGATACTTTATCACCCATAAGGCGAATAGTGTCGCCTGTAGGACCGATAAATACAAAGCCACTTTGCTCAACTTGGTCGGCAAAATCGGCGTTTTCTGCAAGAAAACCGTAACCTGGATGAATAGCGACCGCATCAGTTATTTCTGCCGCTGCAATAATGCGCGGAATATCTAAATAACTTTCAGTGGCTGCTGGTCTACCAATACAGATGGTTTCATCTGCAAGCAATACATGCTTAAGATCGCGATCCGCCGTTGAATGCACAGCAACCGTTTTGATCCCAAGCTCTTTGCAGGCGCGCAATATACGAAGTGCAATTTCACCTCGGTTTGCAATGACTACTTTATCTAACATTAGAGTTGGCCTTTTACGTTACGCTATTATTCAATTATGAATAGAGGTTGATCAAATTCAATTGGCTCGCCATTTTCAGCTAAAATAGCTCTTACTGTACCCGCTTTGTCTGATTCAATTTGGTTCATCATTTTCATAGCTTCGATGATACAAAGTGTATCGCCAACTTTAACTTGCTGACCTACTTCTACATACGCTGGCGCTTCTGGAGAGGCCGCTGCGTAAAAAGATCCAACCATTGGCGATTTAACCTGATGACCCGTAGGTTCTGCCGATGCTACTGGTGCTGCTTCAACTGCAGCAGGAGCTGCTGCAACTGGGGCTGCTGGCGCTGGTGCATATTGCTGTGGAGCAAATTGCGGGTAACCCGGGCCTGCGCTCATATTGTTACGATTAATACGTACTGATTCTTCACCTTCAGTAATTTCCAGCTCAGCGATACCTGATTCTTCTACTAATTCGATCAACTTCTTTATCTTGCGAATATCCATTATACGACCCGCCTATTAGTTAGTTTGTGTGTTAATTTAAATTGTATTTTGCAACCGGTTAACTGCTGCATTCAATGCTGCGTGATAACCCATTGCGCCTAATCCACATACCACGCCCTGTGCCACATCAGAAAAATACGAATGATGGCGAAACGCTTCACGTGCGTGCACATTACTTAAATGCACCTCAAAAAACGGAATATCAACACTTAACAGTGCATCACGTAATGCGACGCTAGTATGCGTAAATGCAGCTGGGTTAATTATTATGCAATCAACCGCTTGCCAAGCATCGTGTATTCGTTCAATGAGTGCTTGCTCACTATTACTTTGAAAATGCGTTAACTCAACATCTAGACTATTAGCGGCACTGATTAGTTCGTTCATAATCTCACTGAGCGTCTGAAAACCGTATTTATCCGGTTCACGCTTGCCCAGCATGTTTAAATTTGGACCATTTATAACTAAAAAGCTAAATTTTGCAGCCATAATACGCGATATATCCTATAAGTAATGAGTTAAGCAGTTACTAGCTAATTTTTCACTTTTAAGTAAGTAAAAAAAGTAATGTAGCAACAATTTCTCACGTTAACCAACTATTATAGTGATTTCGACGTAAATAGCAGCAAAATACTGGTCTAATCAGTGCTGTAGGAATAAATCAGGAAGGAAATCAGAATCCGCCACTTGATTAAATCAAGTGGCGTTGTTGCACTATTATTGTGCGCTAGCGCGCACTACAGCGAGGTGTTTAGCAAAATCCTCAGCATTTAAAAAGCCCGTTACACGTTGTGTACTTAGCTCTTTACCTTGGGTGTTAAAAAACAAAATACTCGGTAAACCGAACACCGTGTACTCTTCCATTAGCTCAATTGTTTTATTATCACTCTCAGTTAAATCAATTTGAATAAGCTGATAGTGGCTAAACTCATCTTGTACTTGGGCATCTGGAAACGTGTAATGTTCAAACTCTTTACACGCCACGCACCAATCGGCATATAAATCGACCATAACCATTCGACCTTCGTCGTTTGCTTGTGCAACGGCTTCTTTTAGTTCGGCTAAATCAGCAACCTGTTTAAACTCATTATTTTGTGAGCTTACCTGTACTGTTTGTACTTGTACTGGCCAAAAGTAGTTTTTAGTTAACGTAAAGCCTGTAATAACTAATAGAGTGGCAGCAAACCATAATGCAGTTTTTAACTTGCGTTGTGTTTGGCTACTTTGCCAATGATGTAAGTACAGTGCTGTTGCTAATGCAAGCACACCTGCCATTAATAATATAATGTCAGCGCTTACTAGACGCTCAAGTAATATAAGTGGCACTATTAACATTACAAAACCAAACAAGGTTTTAACTTGCTCCATCCAACCACCCGCTTTAGGCAGCAATTTACCGCCAGATGTACCGAGTAATAACAATGGTAATCCCATACCCAAACTGAGCACGTACAGCGTTAAACCACCTACTAGGTAATCGCCACTTTGCGCTACAAATAAGAGTGCAGCCGACAGTGGCGCCGTAGTGCAAGGTGATGCAATCAATCCCGAAAGTACACCCATTAAAAATACGCCAACATAGTTGCCGCCTTTTTGATTATTACTTACCTGAGTGAGTTTATTCATCATACTGCTAGGTAGTTTTATTTCGTACCAACCAAACATCGACATAGCGAGTAATACAAACAGCAAACTAAAACTGATTAGCACAAATGGATGCTGTAAATACCCCTGTACTTGCCCACCTAGTGCTGCAACAACGAGACCAAGAGCCGCATAGGTAACAGCCATACCTTGTACGTATACAAACGATAATGCGAAGGCTTTTTTAGTAGAAAGATTTTGTTGCCCCGCAATTAAGCTCGACAAAATAGGAAACATGGGGAATACGCATGGCGTAAAAGCAAGGCCAACACCAACGACAAAAAATATGAGTAAATTAGTTATTAAGCTCTGACTTGCTAATTGCTCAGTAAAAGTAAGTTCTTTTTCGGTGTCACCTGAATTTGTTGCAGGTTCAGCTGCTGGCTCGTTAAGGGCTGCAAATGTGCTTTGCGCTGTTGCGGCTTTATCGGAAGCGCTATTTTGATCTACATTCTTAATCTGTGCGCCACTAATTACACTAAGTGGAATACTAATCACTTCTGGCGGATAACAAAGCCCTGCTTTAGCACAGCCTTGGTAACGCACTTTAACTACGGCACCGTCGGTAACATTACTTAATTTACTTATTACACTTACAGCGTTAAAAAAGACTGCTGTTTTACCAAAAAATTCATCTTCAATAATTTCGCCACTACCAGAGTCACCCACTTGAATGTTTGCGCCTTTGGCAATGATTTCTATTTTCTTTTTATACAGGTAATAATCTGGTGCTATATCCCAGCCCACAAACAAAGTATTGCCTTGCTGGTCAAAATCAAATGCAAACGCTTGCTCTACAGGCAAAAAAGTATGTTGAGGAGGTCCTAATAAATCACCAAGCACATTATTAGTCGCAGCCTTTACAGGCACAACTAATAAAGTTACCAACAATAAAAAGAAAAAACGCATTAATTTAATACCTCATCCATCCAATTAAAATAGGCTAAGTTTCCGGTTGCAACATCAATAACTTGTATCTCTGGCACTTCGTAACTGTGCATTGCTTTTATGGTTAAAAACACATCGTTCATCTTGTCTGATTTCGTTTTTATAAGTAATTTAGCTTCTATTGCTTCAGCTATTTCACCTTCCCACATATAAATAGCTCCCACATTGGGTAAGATATTTACGCAAGCAGCGAGTTTTTTCTCTACTAACGCCCTTGCGAGCATACGTGCCTCGCCTTCGTCTTTGCAGGTCGTAAAAATCAGTTTAAATTGCGTAGTCATTATGAACCTTACTTATTTAACAGTGTCTAGCTTCATAGTATCTGATAGAGGGTACAATGTGTAGACGCTAAAATAACAGTAAAATAACTATAGCGATGCCCTAACCTTGAAAAGAGACCTCGTCACCCTCATTTATATTTCATCAACTCTTTTGAGTGTCATTATTTAGAGAGCGTTATGTTTAGATTTTTATTTGTGTTGTTTATCATCGTGCCTATTATCGAAATCGCCTTACTAATTCAAGTAAGCGATGTAATTGGCGGGTTTGCAACAATTGCACTGGTTGTTATGACCGCTATTTTAGGTGCCAAAATGGTGAAGACACAAGGCATGGGCGCATTGCAGAATGTGCAAACGCAAATGGCGCAAGGGCAAATGCCAGCTAAAGAATTATTTACCGGAATATGCGTTGTAATTGCGGGCGTATTATTACTTACCCCAGGCATTATGACTGACGTATTTGGACTACTATTACTAACCCCTGCTATTCGTAACAAATTGGCTGCAGGCCTTGCTAGCCAAGCAACTGTTAGAATGAGCGCAAGCATGAAACAAGGGCCATCGCCATTTGCTCAACAACCGCATTCACCGCGTGAACAGCAGCAAATGGACCAGCCAACAACTATTGATGGTGAATATGAGCGAAAAGATTAAAAATTTATCGTTTTTTCTCTTGGAATTTTTCACTCTACCCCCATTAATGAATGCAAATTAGAAAAGCTTTTTTCTGTCCTGTTCAGAAACTGTTAGGAGAACTAAAAACATGAACATTCGTCCTTTACAAGATCGCGTAATCGTTAAACGTCTAGAAGAAGAAACAAAATCTGCTGGCGGTATTGTATTAACTGGCTCTGCAGCTGAGAAGTCAACTCGCGGAGAAGTTATAGCCGTAGGTAATGGTCGCGTTTTAGAAAACGGTGACGTGAGAGCGTTAGAAGTTAAAGCCGGTGACACTGTGTTATTTGGCTCATATGTTGAAAAAGTTGAAAAGATCGAAGGTCAAGAGTACCTGATCATGCGTGAAGATAATATTTTAGGCATTGTAGGCTAAACCTACTTTTCGTTTATAAACATTTAAGAATTTAGAGGAATTTAAAACATGGCAGCAAAAGAAGTACTTTTTGCAGGTGACGCACGCGCTAAAATGCTAACTGGCGTAAACATCCTAGCAAACGCAGTAAAAGTTACATTAGGTCCTAAAGGCCGTAACGTTGTACTAGACAAATCGTTTGGCTCTCCAGTTATCACTAAAGATGGTGTATCTGTAGCAAAAGAAATCGAACTTGAAGACAAGTTTGAAAACATGGGCGCACAAATGGTTAAAGAAGTTGCATCTAAAGCAAATGATGCAGCCGGCGATGGTACAACTACCGCTACAGTACTTGCACAGTCTATTGTTAACGAAGGCCTTAAAGCGGTTGCTGCGGGCATGAACCCGATGGATCTTAAGCGCGGCATCGACAAAGCAGTTATTGCTGCTGTTGCAGAACTTAAAGCGTTATCTGTTCCTTGTGCTGACACTAAAGCCATTGCACAAGTAGGTACTATTTCAGCTAACTCTGATAAAGAGATTGGCGACATCATTGCACAAGCAATGGAAAAAGTAGGCCGTAACAGTGGTGTTATTACTGTAGAAGAAGGTCAATCACTTGAAAACGAACTAGATGTTGTTGAAGGCATGCAGTTTGACCGTGGTTACTTATCTCCTTACTTTATCAACAGCCCAGAAAAAGGCACTGTTGAACTAGATAACCCATTTATTCTACTTGTAGATAAAAAAATATCTAACATCCGCGAATTATTACCAACATTAGAAGCGGTTGCTAAAGCAAGCAAACCACTACTAATCATCGCAGAAGACCTTGAAGGCGAAGCACTAGCTACATTAGTCGTTAATAACATGCGCGGTATTGTTAAAGTATCAGCGGTTAAAGCACCTGGTTTTGGCGACCGTCGTAAAGCAATGCTACAAGATATCGCCGTATTAACTGGCGGTACTGTTATTTCTGAAGAAATCGGCTTAGAGCTTGAAAAAGCAACAGTTGAAGACCTAGGTACAGCTAAGCGCGTAATCATCACCAAAGATGATACAACTATCATTGACGGTGCTGGTGAAGAAGCGGGTATTAGCGGTCGTGTTTCACAAATTAAAGCACAAATTGAAGAAGCAACATCAGACTACGATAAAGAAAAACTTCAAGAGCGCATGGCTAAACTAGCTGGCGGTGTTGCAGTAATCAAAGTAGGTGCTGCTACTGAAATCGAAATGAAAGAGAAAAAAGACCGTGTTGAAGATGCATTAAATGCAACTCGTGCAGCGGTTGAAGAAGGCGTAGTACCTGGCGGCGGTGTTGCACTTGTACGTGCTGCTAGCAAGCTAGTTGATTTAGTTGGCGACAACGAAGATCAAAACCACGGTATTAAAGTTGCACTTCGTGCGATGGAAGCGCCACTTCGTCAAATCGTAACTAACGCTGGCGAAGAAGCATCAGTTGTAATTAACGCAGTTAAAGGCGGCGATGGTAACTACGGTTACAACGCAGCAACTGGCGAATACAACGACATGATTGAAATGGGTATCCTAGATCCAACTAAAGTAACACGCTCTGCACTACAATTTGCAGGGTCTATTGCGGGTCTAATGATCACTACTGAAGCAATGGTAGCTGAAATCCCAAAAGATGAAGCTGGTGCACCTGATATGGGTGGCATGGGCGGAATGGGTGGTATGGGCGGAATGATGTAATAATAGAGTTTCATCTCTATTTTATAATCCTAAATCATATAGTTTAATCAGTTAGATAAAAGTCCGAATAGTAATATTCGGGCTTTTTTTAATCAGGCCACCGCTGGCGATGTAGACTGATAGGATAAGGGAGGTTTTGCTCCTCGGGTTCGGTGTGTATGAAAGGAGACATTTAAAACATCTAGATTTAAGGATAAAAGCAGCATAAAGAAGATTTCTTTTATAATCAAAAACCATCATGGTTTTCATTCACTTTGATATGGTTTTTTATACGGTTAAACTTTATTTAGAATGAATTTTTACCCTTGATTTAATACTAACTTCTTTGGTGTAGCATGCTTAAAAAAATCACATACTCGACTTCCACTGTACCGTCGAATTAAACCAATCCATAGTTTTTTCAATGGTGTTTTTGACTTCTTCCGTGCTAGCCCCAGTAATAGCAATTTCGGCTAATACACACCGCTCGTCATCAAAATAATCGCCGTTGCTGGCGAATACATTAAAGTTTTTCACCTGTTCAAAAGGACATTTGCTCGGCAAGTGATCAACATAAGTATTACTGACTTTATTTGGAATGATGATCCAACCGCAAAATTGCTCTGGTTCAACAATCACATGATCAAGTATCTGGGGTTCTTTTTGACCAATAGACGCTTTAAAAGCAATTTCTTTTATGTTGATACCAAACACATTTTCAATGGCTGTCATCACCGGACCAACTCCAGCACGGGCAGCGATTTCACATAACTTTAATGAACCATCACTACAGTTAAACACCTCGGCATGAAAAGCAAAGTTTTCAGGCGAGGGCAATACATCAATACAATCGCTGACATAACGATTGAGTGACTCAAGCAATGGGTCGTTTGATGCCAACATGCAACTGGCAATATGCTCGCCGTCAGGGAATCCGCTACAATTGGTCACATACAGTGAAGGCCAAATAAAGCGGATCTCACCGTCGATCACCAAACCATCAATATGGTACATTGGACCATCAATAAATTCTTCGACCATTAAATTAATTAAGTCTTCTGACGATCGTTTCAAACCTATTTTAAGCCTTTGATATAAATCCTGTTCATCCCTTAACACCGAAATTCCTCTTGAGCTTTTTGATGCCCTAGGCTTAATCAATACTGGGTATTGGTTGGTATTAATGAAATTGGTCAAATCCAAAGTATTGTCGATCACAGAAAACGCTGGAACATCAATATTATTATCACGTAACAGGGTTTTCATTAGCCCTTTATCGCGATAAGCCATAGTAGACGCTAAAGACGCACCAGGTAAACCCCATTGCTTGCGTAAATAAGCCGCAGGTAAAAGGTCAAACTCGCGAATGCCGATTACATAATCAAATTTAACATTACTATTGAGCTTTTCGGCAAAATAATAAATCAAATCATCATTATCAGCACTATCAATACCAACAATATGCTTATAGCTGCTTGCAGCATCCGGGGTAATATTTTTGAGCGAATATTCAGTGGTGATCATGTAACAATTGTGCTGTGCCAACCATTGTGAAACAGGGTTTGCTGACAACGATTCGAAGTTAATAATGAGTATGTTCATTAGATAATCCTTTAATAATTAATTCAGAGGCTATTTGGCGATGTCAGCCTGTTTTGTGCTATCAAAAAACCATTTTTCACCTTGCCACATCAGGGCTATCAATAGTGCCTCGATGGCTCTATAAGCTAAAAAGCAAAACCAAAGTACGTCAATGTGCTGATTTTTCACGATACAAAGGTAATAAACCCCAGGGATAAACAATAGCCATTGTAAAGCGATAGTTACCCTAGCAATTCGACGATTATAACCTGCTCCAAACATCGCAAATTTCAAAATTTGTGCAAAAGCTTCAAAAAAGATAAAAATAACAGTGAGTTGAAATAATCCAAGCACTTTCTCAACCAAAGCCGAATCTTTTAAAAATAATGTCAGCACTTGCTGTGGTATCAATAATATCAATAATTGCAGTGCACATAAGGTTAAACCGACTGCCAGAGCTGTATTGCCCCATTTTTTTGCCTCACCGTTTTGCTTTGCACCTAACGAATGACTGACAAATGTTGCAGACGCCAGACCTAATCCAATCAACGGCATCACACTAAACAGCATCAAATTGTTCAGCACCGTAACAATAGCCAGTGATTGAGCACCGATTTGACTGGCAATGATAAACATGACAGCAAATCCAGCGGAGAAAAAAAGTTGTTGAAAACCGGCATAAAACGACAACTTGGCGATCTCTTTGAAATGAACTGTGATCGATACCCGCTTAAAAAAACGATACTGTTTATCGACTAAAAAACCACAAGCCAAAAACAACAAAACGCCAATATAAAACGATATGGCAGTACCCAATCCAGCTCCTTTAATGCCAAAACCAAGCGACACTAAGCTGTAGCTGATCAAAATATTTGCCGTATAAATAGACAAAATGACCATCAAGCTGAATCGATTTTTTCCGATGCCAGCAAAATAACCCCGAAAGGCCCTAACCACGCCTATAGCAGGTGCAGCCAACACTAGGGCTTGAAGATATTCGATACTGTTACTGGCCAACAGCGGATCATCGATCAACAAATAGATAAACCAAGGGATAAAAAATAAGCTGCACGTAATGACTGAACCAACTACAATGGCAACAAGCAAAGCGCCATGCAATGCATTCACTGTACTTTGCGGTTTTCCTTCGCCGATTTTTTTGCCAACAACAGACTGCACGCTGATCATAATGCCGGTAACACCGCTGGTGAGCACTGCAAATATAAAGCCACACAAACCAACAGCCGCAATCGCAGTCACGCCAATATTGCCCACAATGAGCATGTCGACGATACTGATCAAACTTTGCGACATCATCAACAACATATGCGGTATAGCGGTAACTAAAATTTGCTTAAAGCGTAAATTAAAGGTGGCATTACTCACAGGTTTGAAGTAGTTCTTCGTCTTTAGCCTCAACGGGCACAATGCTGAGCAAATTTAACAAATTGTGTAAATCTTGCTGGCTGCAAATCGATGCTCGGATCCAGCCAGATAAACCAAAAGCCGTGCAGTCGCGAACCTGAGTGCCCAAATGATTCGCCCTAGCCATCAATTGCTCGGTGCCATGGTGCGGTTTAAAGCACATGAAATTGGTAGATGAAGGCACAAATTCGATGTTGTTTTGGCTCAGTTGAGCCGTCAACTGTGCCATCAAACCATTCACTTCTTGCACTGTTTTCTCTAGCGTGCCCAATGATAATACTTCACCAGCCAAACGTTGGGCAAATCGGTTCACCCTAAAAGGCAAAGCCAACGCCGACTGTGCGACTAGGTCGATTAATGCTTTAGGTCCCATGGCAAAACCCACCCGCAATCCGGCCAAACCATAAGCTTTAGAAAACGTTCTAAGCACTATCGCATTGGCACCGTTGGCTATTTTTTGCAAAACCGAGTGTTTTTGTTCATCAGCAAATTGAATGTACGCTTCATCAATGATCGGAATAATGTTGTTTTGGTTCATCACCTCAATAAACTGCTCTACCTCATTGATCCTCATCAGCGAACCTGTTGGGTTATGAGGATTACATAAAAATGCTACCGCCACATCATCATTGATACCATCTTTAAAGCGCTCTAGGTTACATTTTAAATTCACCAAAGGCACTTTAATGTTTTTGCCGCCCACCACTATGGTTGAAGTTTCATAACCAGGAAAAGTTTGCTCAGCAATTAAACTCGACTTCCCACCTTTTAAAAAGGTTAGACACATCAATAACACTATTTCGTCGACACCGTTACCCAGTATTAGCATGTCTTTTGGCACATGATAAAACTCTGCCAAGGTGTTGATTAATTCAGCATTGCTTGGATCGGGGTAGGTACTGATTTTTTTAAACTCGTCCAAAAATAACGAATCTAACACTTGCAATTTATCACTGTTGGTTTCGTTTAGATGCAAACGATTTTGCACATGATTATCGCTGGCGTTAAAGGTGGTTAATTTAGTCATTTACTGGCTTCCTTCTTTACCGTACAAAATACCAAAGCAAAAACTGCCACTACTGGCTTTTTTGGTGATAAATTGATGCTCTTTACCTGCTGGCACATGTATGACACTTGGTGAAACATAAGTTTTCACCTCCCCGTCAATGGTTACATCAATGATCGCATCAGCGGGTTTGGCCGAGATTAAAAAATAAATCTCATCAACCTCATGACAATGAGGGCTGGCCACAGGCACATCAACCAATTGAGAAATATCGCCACCGGCCAGCTCAAAGGGCATACCACCAAACATCTCTTGGCAAAGAAAAAACGGCACCGAGCGAGTATGGCCCTCAACCTCTTTGAATATTGGTAAATCACTATAAAACTGATGATTACTCATAATATTGCCCCTATTTTAAAACGTATAAATAGGTATTTGGCACATTAAGATATTTCACCTTAGTGATTTCAAACCCGGCCTCAACAAAGTACTGCTCATAGTCTTCTTTGTTGAACAATTTAATGTTCATAAAATGATGCACATACTCAAAACCATAACTGAAAATCGGTGTATCGGCGTCAAGCTGCTGCTCATCTGACAAAAAGGTGTCAGCGATGAAAAAAGTGTTTGCATTTGGGAAGGTAGTCCGCAGCTTACGCAATACTTTGACTGGGTCTTGGGCGTTAAACAAATCGTGCATCATCATAAAAGACATTACTGTATCGACTTGGTCAAATTTTTCGCCCAGTGCAGGGTCATCAATAGCGTCTAATACGTTTTGATTGTGCACCGTGATGCGCTGTTGCATATCATTGTTTAAAATGTTTTCGTTGGCTTCAACAATCGCTTTACTGCTAATGTCGATACCAATACCATTAACACCGTTAAAAACCTTACAGACATTAATCAATGCACCTGCATTACCACTGCCTAAATCAACAATGTTTTTGATATCTTGTTGGTCAAATTCAGCGACCACCGTATCCCACATAAAAGCACGATTGGCTTGGCGCGAACCCAGTGCCACATCACCACCGTCGACCATTGAGTAAAAAGATTCGCCATTGTCTGGATTTATCGAAGTAAAGTTTTTGATGAAATCACCATAACCGCCCACAGCCCAAGTAAAAAAGCCTACGTTTTTTTTAAATCTTTACCCAATGTCGTTAACGATAACTTTTCATGCTGATCTTGCTCAAAAAGTCCAAACTTAAGGCTATAGTCAATTAAGGATTTAAACAGGCTTGATTTTTGTTCGTTATTTTTATTATCCGTGAGGGTTTTTATGTCAATTTTTTCGGCATCGTTGAAAAGATCAAAGATTCCACTTTTCCCGAGATGGTAACATAAGTGTGATCCGATATAACCGTTGAAAATACTTGAAGCTTGCATAACTATCCTTAGTTAATTGAAATATATTGTTTTGCCAATTTTGGATATCCGTCCCCTGTTATTGATTCTGTAATTCAAATAATCAGTTAAAAGCTTTTATAAAAAACTTCTATTTATCTTTAATCGTTCGAAAATGTTTATATCTATTATAGGGATTAGACAATTATCTTTTGATATAAAAACATATCCCTAGCTAATTAACAACATTTAATCTAGTACGTTAGAGTAATGAATCTAAATACTTAAATTTTGCTCAAGGCAAGCAAGAGGGGGGAGGAAATCACCTTAGAGTATCTATTTGACGTGGTCAACTAAATTCAGTCACCCTAGTTAAGAAACTATATCTAATGTTTCGGTTCGTTCTTCAAAGTCATTTGGGCTTTGATAATTTAAGTACGAATGCAAGCGACGACTGTTGTACCACATGCAGGTGTAATTCATTACATCCTGCTGAGCTTCATAACGCGTTGGGTAATTTTTCCAATGCACTCTCTCTGGCTTCAAACTACCGAAGAAGCTCTCTGCAACAGCATTATCCCAGCAACAGCCTTTCTTACTCATGCTACCAATAAAGTCATTTGACTTGAGCAATCTACGATATTGGTGGCTTGCATATTGAACCCCTTAATCTGAATGGATAATTAACCCTGCTTTGGGTTGCTGTTGCCACATCGCCATAGTCAGTTCATCACAGACAAGCTGCGCTTTCATTCGTGAGCCCATGCTCCAACCAACGACTTTACGCGAATATAAATCAATCACTACCGCCAGATACAACCAACCTTCTGCAGTCCAAACATAAGTGATATCTTGTCCCCAAGCTTGATCAGCGGCTTCAACGTTGAAGTTTTGCTCAAGTACATTGGGATAAATAGGCTTGTTATGGTCACTATTCGTTGTTACTTTGTATTTCTTTTTATAACGCACCCAGACATTTGCCTCTTTCATTAACTGTGCTGTTTTGTGACGGCTCACCGGAAAACCGAGTGCATTTAAGACTTTCTGAATACGCCTTTCACCGTAAGTATTATCACTGAAGTGCGCTATGTCCTTGACCCAATCAATCATTTCTTGATGTGTTGGATCCTCTGATTTAGTTGAATGTCGCTTTTGATAACTATAGTAATTGTTACTTTTTACACACAGTATTCGGCACATGGCCGCCACAGGCCAAGTCTTCTTGTATTGGGTTATGAACGAATATTTCACTTCGTTTCTTTGGCAAAGAAGACCGTCGCTTTTTTTAATATTTCACGCTCCATTTCTAGGCGTTTCACTTGCGCTTTTAGCTCTCTAATCTCTTCTTGCTCAGGGGTTAAATTACCGTTCCCTCTAAAAGCCTGCCCATCATCATTTTCAGCTTCTTTTACCCACCGACTAAGCATGTTGGGATTTACCCCTAAATTTATAGAGGCTTCTGCTTGAGAGTAGTTTTGATCAACAACTAATACGATGGCATCAAGTTTAAATTCTTTGGAATACTTTTTACGTTTTGTCATTATCGATCCCCAGTTAAGTTGATTATCTCTTAACTGGGGTAGTAGAATCCATTAAACCACGTTACAGAAAGAAATTAAGTTAAAAGATGTAATCTATGACAATGTTCTGAATTATCTTATGGGAAATCATGTTGAACTAGTTGATGAACACTACCGATTAATGTGATCTAGTACGTGTATTAGTTTAGATTTAAAAGCATCTACTCTAATGCCAGCCCGTTAAGCATTCTATGAATATATATTCACTCTTATTCATAAAATTAGTACTGATTATAGAAATCCGATATAAGTGCTTCAAGTTATATAATTAAAGGGCTACAGGAAAATTCAGCTGAATCGCCCTGTAGCTCTTTCATTTATTGGCTTTCACTTAACCGACCAGCATTACGCATATGCTTGGTCTTTCGACGTAAAAACTTTAGTACCTTAAAGCTGATATGTATTTTAAATTGCATGTTTGACCTTGTAAACTAGTCCTGAAACGCTTAGCCGCTCAATATTGGAGTAAAAAATGCAAATTCTAGAAAATTTTAATTTCACCTCTCAATTACTAGTACCCTTTTATTGTATAAACTTTTCTGAGCAATATTTTACCCCCGATAGTTTTCAATATTACGGACAACCTTTTCCTGAACAATTAAATAAGGCAGTAATAAAAAGAAAAGCTGAATATTTAGCTGGTCGAATTTGTGCCACAAGAGCCCTTGATAAATTGGGGTTTAAACATCAGATTATCGGCACGTCAAAAAGTAGAGCGCCTTTATGGCCTATAAAAGCAATAGGATCAATTTCACATACGACAGATCTTGCTATAGCGATAGTTATGCATGCAAACCAAGCCAAAGGAATCGGTATAGATATTGAAAAAAAGATGCCTGATGAGCTTGAGGATAATCTTAATAATCAAATATTAAGAGAGGATGAAATCTTGGTATTTCAGCGACTAGGTAAACAACTCTCCTCTCCACTGAGCATTATATTTTCAGCAAAAGAGAGTATTTATAAAGCGCTATACGCAAGTGTTGGTGAATTCTTCGGCTTTAAATGTGCCAAATTATTAGATTTTAATCAAAATATGTTAACATTTCAGATTATGGATACTCTAAGTAGCGCCGTCCCTGCGGGCACAAAGCTCAACGTCTATTACCAAGTGACCTCAGAGTATATTGTTACGGAGTGCTTATTTTGTTAGTTTTTTATCACTTAGACTCAACTATAGCGGTGTTGTATTATTCGTTTCTAGGCAATCTGGTGCCAATTCATAAAATTAATTAGCTTTCCCTATGCAGATAGGATCGCAAGACCATTGAGTAATTGGATGAAAGCTCTACCTAATTTCGTTGAGTTAATAATCGTACCTATCCCAAGGCGTGGAAAGCGATTACACGAGCCACTAGTGGGCTGTATGCATACTTAAACAGATACTGAAGAATTAAAACCCCATCTAAACTGTAATACCAATTACGTTAAGAAAAACAGGTTATGCTATCTGCATACAAATTTGGTGGAAAAAATGGCGAAATTTAAACCTGCAACGCATTCAGTTGCAATCATTATAACGCCGGTTTAGTGCTAAATTAACCTAAAATAGTACGAAGACTCTAAAACTGTAGTCAAATTTTATTGACCACTACATTTTCGATTCGTTTGAAGCCTGTTTTATTCCAATACAGCAATTTGAGTTTATCTTTCGCTTAAAAATAATGCCCTAATGTAGGCATCACGTTTCTGCACACCCTCAATGAGTACTACAAGTCCACTAATGGGTTTTTGAAAGTCGACGTGTTTCGTGATCTTTGTGCTAACAAAACGCCTTGATACGAACTTTGTTAGCAACTCTCAGTTCGCTAGCGTATTGCTTCGCCAGAGCTACATGTTTTTCTCATGGTCATTTCCTAATTAAAACTCGAAAATAGCTTAGTAGTTTCGACGAGTTATAGGCTGGTGTACTCTGCTAGACACTTACCATTAAATTACTCAAAGGTTTACGCCGATTGGTATTATAATAAGAATTATTGAGAGATAAAAATTAAGCAAAGACTTTATTTTAGGCATTAAAAAACCCGAGACTAAGCTCGGGTTTTTTGGTAATAATTAGCTAAGCTAATTATTACGCTACGATACGCCACCTTCATTTGACACTTTTCTTCAGGCATTAAAAAGCCCGAGACTAAGCTCGGGCTTTTTGGTAATAATTAGCTAGGCTAATAATTACGCTACGATAGTTGCTACAACACCAGCACCTACAGTACGGCCGCCTTCACGGATAGCAAAACGAAGACCTTCATCCATCGCGATTGGCGCGATTAGAGTTACAGTCATCTTGATGTTATCACCCCACACAGATGATTGCTTTATATTGTTAAAGAACGTTTTGAGTCGCTTTAGCGTCTCAAGGGATGCGAATAATACACCCTTTATTTTTCGAGTCAACACTTAGTTTTAAACTTTCTTTTGGAAGATTCAAAACTTAAGTTTTATGTAACTCTCTGAGTCGTTGCTGCCTCGCTATGCGTTGCCGTTTCCCGTCTCAGTGGGGTCGCATTATAGGGAGATCCGAAAACAGATCAACCCTTTTTTAAGATCTTTTTACTGTTCGAACAAAAATAGAACAAAACACCATGAAACCATATAAAAACACAGCTAAGGTGATGCTTTTTTACACTGTTTTTTATTATTTAACACAAATACCATTGCTATGTTTGATTAAGACGTTAAGATAGCAAGTTCACAATGTTAAATTAATGTTTATTTCCTGTTTATTGGTAGATCTAAAATGAAATTACCCGATCAAAAGTCTTTTATATTTTCTGTTATCCTTGCCGTAGTTGGTTTTGTTGTCATTAAATTTGTTTTTGGCAGCTTAGCCTTAGACCCTGCACTATTATTTGGTGCTGGTTTATTAATAGGTGGAATTGTTATCGCAGCAATGTCATCTGAAGGCGCTGAAGAAGTTGAAGTGAAAACTAAGACTCTTTATGTTGGTAACCTCCCTTATCGCGCAAACGAAGGTGTTGTTCGTGCATTATTTGAAGAACAAGGCAAAGTATTTAATGTCCGCTTATTAAAGGACAAAAATACTGGCAAACGTCGTGGCTTTGGTTTTGTTGAAATGGCGCAAGCCGATGCTGACAATGCTATAACAAAGTTAAATGATAGTGAGTTCCAACAACGTACTTTAAAAGTTCGTGAAGCAAAGCAAAAACAAGATGAGGATGCTAATTCAATACGTCCTGAACTTGATCAATCAGTGTAACCAGCTTTACTACTAGCTTAGTACTAAAAATATCAGCCGTTGCATAATATTGCAGCGGCTTTTTTGTATGCGAAGCTTTTTTATTCAACCCACAGTAACTACTAAGTAAATCACTAACACGATTGGCTATTGCAGCTCCAGAATCAAGCAACTGTACTTTTGAATTAAAATACGCGTTTATTGGTTTAGCTAAAATAGGAAAATGTGTACACCCTAGCACCAACACATCAACTTCTTTATTGATCTCTAAACTATCCAGCTCTTTATAAAGCTCATCTGTATCTAGTTGTTGAGTAAAAAAGTACTGCTCTGCCAGCGACACCAACTTAACACTACTATATAAGTTCACCGTTATATGCCTGGCATGTTCTTGAATTAGTTTAGCCGTATATGAACTTGATACAGTTGTAGGCGTGGCAAGAAGCCCGATATGTTTTGATTGACTTAATTGAGCCGCCGGCTTTATTGCAGGTACAACGCCTACAATTGGAATATCAGTAATTTGACGTACCGCACTCAACGCTGACGTGGATGCGGTATTGCAGGCTATAACAATTAAATCGACGTCGAGGGCTTCTTGTTTGATGAAATGTACAAGGGCGCATAAACGATTGATGATAGTTTGTTGTGATTGAGCACCATATGGCAGTAAAGCATTATCCATAAAATAACTGTATTGAGCATGAGGTATGCTCTGCTGAATATGCTCAAGTACCGTAGTGCCACCAATACCTGAATCAAAAACCATAATGTGCACTGACAAACCACTGTTCCTACTGTAAATTAAGAATAGCAGTTTGACATGTCACTTTTGTAAAGGAAAGCAGTTTAACTTTGCGGTGATTCTAGATTAGCCAGCTCATCTGCCGCAGTATTTAGCTGATCCAGGTTTTCAAACATTGCTTTAGTATAATCAACTAATTTATCAATCCCGCTTTGATCTTGATTTAACCATTCCATAATACCCGATAATTGGCTTTGCAGACCCAGATCGGCTGCTTTTGTATAAACTTCTTTTAAATCGTCATTAAAAGGGGCTATTTTTTCCGAGACCGCCTTCTCTGGTATTGGCCTGTATTCTTCGTAGCTTTTTATCGTTGCAACCGTTTTGGTTTGTCTTAAATCCATTGAGAAAGCGACTAACTGTTCGTTATCTAAACTCAACGCTTGCGCTTCTTCAAATGCTTTGTCTAAATCGCCACTAAAAAAAGTTTTACTCACTCCTTGTATGTCTTCCATTAGTTCATTAATCGCTTTTTGTTCATCTTCATTTAAATCACCATTAACCGACATAGAAAATGATAACTCTCGAGACTGCGATGATTCACTTATATACCCTTCACTATTTCCCTGCTTTTGATAACCGCTCGCTGACTGTGACTCAAAAGAGTCGGAGAAACTAATACTAACTTCATCACCTTCTGCAGTAGTAAATTTGTATTCAGCGTTATTGCTTAAACTAGCGTATTGAGCCTGACTAATACTCACACTCGCCGGTTGTGGGTTAAACAAATCATCTTCAAGCTTATTAAGACCATTAAAGATACCTTCTTTGGACTTATTAATGCCTTCTTCAATATCGGTATTAAATACACCGGTACCTTTTAATTCATCAATTGCATCATCAATCCCCATTTGCACACCTTTGCGGGCTTCACCAAGTATGCCTTTGAGCTTGTCATCATCAGCACCATTAGCCTTCGCATTTTTGAGTGTACCTGTCACAAAATCGAGTACATTTTTAACTACCTCGCCAAAATCAAATAATGACTTATCTGCTTTTTTCTCAGCAACAGGTAAGCCAAGTTGCTCAGCCATCTTATCGCCCAACACTTTTGCAGCAAGTTCTTTCCCGCTTTGTTGATAACTATCTTGAGGAGACTTAATTGTTGGCTGTGGTATCGTTACTTTATTATTGAATTTATTGATATTGTTATTTGGCATAAAGCCAAAATTATTGATTTTCATAATTCGTCTCCTAAGCGTGAGTAATTTATTATCGGCTATAACGTATAAAACTAAAGGGGAACGCACAAAAAAACAGCATTAATTCTAGTCAAAACTAGACAAATACGCCTCGCCCCCTACAATAGCGCCGATAAACAGATCTCAGAGATAAGGTAGTAACGTTAATGGCAGTTATTAAAATCGATACCACACAATACGATGCACAATTAAGCGAGAAAGAGCAGCGAATACGTGCACAGTTCCAACGTTTTGGTGTAGAACAATTAGAAGTATTTAGTTCAGAGCCAACTAACTACCGTCAACGTGCTGAATTTAGAGTATGGCATGATGGCGACGATCTGTTTCATATAATGTTTGATCAACAAACAAAAGACAAAATCCGTGTTGATACGTTTGATCCAGCAGCACCTTTAGTAGGTGAAGTAATGCAGGTGATGATTGAAAACCTTAAGCCTTGCGAAATATTACGTCGTAAGTTATTTCAAATAGATTACCTATCAACGCTAAGTGGTGAAATTTTAGTAAGTTTGCTTTATCACAAGCCACTAGATGATGAATGGTTAAATGAAATTAAAGTGCTTAAAGAAAAGCTGAGCAGTAAATACAAAATTGACTTTATTGGCCGTGCTCGCAAACAAAAAGAAGTGCTGGGTGATGACTTTGTAACTGAACGCTTAACAGTTAATGGTCACGAGCTTATTTACCAACAAGTAGAAAACAGTTTCACTCAGCCTAATGCTAAAGTAAATATTAGTATGCTGGAGTGGGCACAAGATTTATGTAAACCACTTAAAAATGATTTATTAGAGCTTTACTGTGGCAACGGTAACTTTTCAATTGCGTTAGCTGGTTCGTTTAATAAAGTGTTGGCAACAGAGATATCAAAATCATCTGTACACTCTGCTCAATACAATATTGCTAAAAACAACGTAGAGAACTTAGATATTATTCGTATGTCGAGCGAAGAATTCACCCAAGCTATGAACGGTGAGCGTACTTTCTCTCGTTTAGACGGTATTGACCTTAAAAGCTATGACTGCCAAACCATATTAGTTGATCCACCGCGCGCGGGCATGGATGAATTAACCTGTGACTTAGTGGCTAACTACGAAAGCATAATTTATATATCGTGTAATCCTGAAACCCTTGAGCGTGACCTTGATCTCTTAACACGTACGCACAACGTTAAGCGCTTTGCTATATTTGATCAGTTCCCATATACACATCACATTGAGTCTGGTGTTTTTTTACAACGCAAATAACCAGCCAGAATTAAAGTGCCAGTACTTTTATAAGTGCTGGTATTTGCTCTTCACTAAATACTTGAATACCATTTTTTATTAATAATGCAGCAGTTAAACCCAGTCCTTCGATTTTTACTCCGCGATGCTTTCCATCATATATTGTATTTCGTCCGCAAGAAGGGCTCGATTCTTTAAGTAGGGCAAAACGAACTTGATTCTTTTTACACAGTTCTAACGCTATATTAGCTCCAGTTTGAAACTGTTCTGTTACATTTTCTCCTAAATTAGTAACTACTCTCCCCTGAATTATTTCAGCAGGGGATATAGGGCGTGTTGACCTTTCGTGATTGATTTTGCAGCTGTATGTTTGGTTTTTAGGCAAGGCAGAGCCTATGTAGTGTGGTTATTCCCCATAAATAGGCGATAACGCAGCATAAATGCCAAACATGCGCTGCCCGAAGGGTTCCTTCTAGGGACAATCAACTCTTTGTTGCTCGGCTTTTACTTAGCCCACTAGGTTACAAACCTCGCGCCGCGATTGAACAAATTTCAATCTACAAAGATCAACACGCCCCAGGTATAGGAAGCCCACCAGCGACCTCAGGACAAAACACTATTAATCTATTTTGTTTTTGCCACAAATTAAGCTGTGGATGCAAAATTGCGTGCCCCCTACCATCGTAGCGAACAGGCTGTCCTAGCAAGCAACTCGATACTAATATTTTTTCCATCACTATATCCTTATAAAGCAAAAAAGCTCCATTAAGGAGCTTTTTTTGATTTAGCTAAACTTATTTATTTGCTAAATAGTTAATCAGTTTACTGATATCTTCTGGCTTAGTTATACCCGACTCTTTACCGAGGTTTAACTTATATTTACCATTGACAATAAAAGTAGGTACACCACGAAGTGCGCCTTTTTCTTTAAAGTAGTCTTGATCGCGTTTCATTTTAGAGCTTAGCGTACGTACCGAAAAACTTTTAAACAACTTGTCAAACTTACCGCCATCAACGCCTTGCGCTACAAAGATATCTTTTACATCTGCAAGCTCATTAAACTTAGCGCGCTTGGTATGAATGTGATTAAAAATAGCAGAGATAATTTTATCTTTTTGCGGAAGTACTTCTGCTGTTGCAAGCGCTTGGCTCATCATTTGTTGATTTTCTGGATCGCGAACCCCCACAAAATCTACATGACTCTTTTTAAACTTAACGTTTTTATCAAGTGACGGTTTAAATTCTGAAATGAGTCCTTCCATGTTATTACATGCCGGACAGTAGAATGAAAAGAACTCTTTAATTTCTGGCTTTTTAGTTGCGCGCTCAGATACAACATCGTAATGCACGCCTTCTTCATAAGTTGCTGCAAAACTTGTCACTGCCATAGGCAGTAATAGTGCAAGCAAGCCTGCTTTAACTAATTTGATCATTATTTTTATTCTCCAAAAATTTATAATGCTAGTAAAAATTTAACTAACTCATCAAGCTCTGTTTGGCTTTTAATAGTATTTATATTTATCTTATATTTATCATTAACAATAAAGGTAGGAACTCCGGTGAGCGCACCTAACGCTGAATATTTATTTTGCTTATCTTGCAGTGCGCGTTCAGCAGAAATAATTGGCATGCTAGCAATATCACTATCAAACGTGTTGCTATCAATACCATTAATTTCTAGGAGTTTTTTAACATCTTTTATTTCTGTTAGCGGTGCACCTTGAATATGAATACTCTTAAATATTTGTTCAGCAATATTGTGTGCTTGACCATGCTTTTTAGCAATTAAATAAGCAAAACTTAAATTTGATTGTGTTTGCGGTGACACACCGCCTAAGAAGTTAACGTGATTTTTAATAAACACGACATCGTCTGGTAAGTTTTTTTCGATAGCTTTAGCAACAGGTTCAAACTTAAAGCAGTGGCCGCAATAGAATGAGAAAAACTCGGTTACTTGTGCAGTTGAACTTTTTTCTACATCAATAACTGTATATTGGTTATCAACTTCAAACTGTGCAGCAAAAGCTGCAAAGGGTAAACAAAGAAGCAATAAGCTAAGTTTTATTTTTTTAAGCATGTGTGTCTCATTGTAATAGTCTTTAAAGAAAATGTTATGGCAATAACTTTAACGGCTCTTCTTGTAATGCAGAAAGCTGCTCCTTGAGAGCTAAAATTTGTTGCTCCCAATATTTGTCATCTGCAAACCATGAAAAGTTCCGTACAAAAGCCGGATCACTCCATCTATTTGCGACCCAACCCATATAATGAATAATACGCATTGCTCGCAAAGGTTCAATCAATTTGAGTTGAGTGTGATCAAAATCACAAAACTCTTCATATGCGCCCACTAGGGTATCTAACTGTAACAGCTGTGTCATTCTGTCGCCACTGAGCATCATCCATAAATCTTGAATTGCAGGCCCTTGGCGGCTGTCGTCTAAATCAACAAACATAAGTGCGTCTCCTGCCCACAAAATATTGCCTGCGTGACAGTCCCCATGTAGACGTATCGTTTCTACCTCTTTGTATTGCGCTTGAGCTTTTTCTATTACTAAATCTAAAATAGTATAAAAAGCTGTTTTTAAACCAAGAGGGACTAAGTTACTTTTTTGTAGATGAACTTTAGCTGTATGCAAGTATTCTTCGCATGTCACTGTTGGCCGGTGCGTAAATGCTTTTGTTTTAGCAATTTGATGCATACGTCCAATTAAACGCCCTAACACATCAAGTTGATCTAAGTTATCAACTTCAAATAAGCGCCCGCCTACGCTAGGAAATAGCGTAAACCAATATCCTTGATGTTCAAACAAGCTTGCTCCGTTATGCACTATTGGGGCAACAACTGGCACTTCGGCCTCTGCTAGCTCAAATGCAAAATCGTGCTCTTCCTGAATTTGCTCTTTGCTCCAGCGCTCGGGGCGGTAAAACTTAACGACGTAGCGTTTCCCGCCTTCAGCGACAAATTGGTAAACTCTATTTTCGTAGCTATTTAAAGCAAGTAAACCAGACTCGGCATAAATACCAACGCTTTCGATAGCATCAAGAATAAGGTCAGGGGTTAAGTCAACAAAACTAAATTTACTCATATGCCTCTTATACAAAATAAAAGCGGGCTGCCCCGCTTTTGTTAATTTATTATCGCGCTTTGAAAAAGTTACTTGGCTGCAATATTTCGTTATCTGGTTCGTTAATTGGTGAAAGCACAAAGTTAAACTCTGTCATAGGTGCTTTTAAGTCATATGGATCCATTACTAATGATAAAGGCACATTGTGTGATTGCCCTGCTTGCACAGTGAATGACTGTTTTCCTATGTATTTAAAGTTATCTAAACCTTGTACTTTAATATTAAAAGTTTGCTCGTACTGCGCTTTATTAATGACCTTTAATGTATAGGTGTTTTCTACTAAACCATCAAAAT
This sequence comes from Pseudoalteromonas sp. Ld19, assembly GCF_045064135.1. Lineage (NCBI taxonomy): Bacteria > Pseudomonadati > Pseudomonadota > Gammaproteobacteria > Alteromonadales > Pseudoalteromonadaceae > Pseudoalteromonas > Pseudoalteromonas sp. Ld19. Next base: position 407,417 of record NZ_JBISHA010000022.1, read on the forward strand.
CAACACGGTATAATTGGTTACGATCGCGAATAATATCAAAGTCCATTGTTTTACGCAGTGCGATGTTAGCCACGAGTGCGCTGGTTAATATTACTAAGATGACCGTGTAACCTATTATTTTAGCTCGCAAAGGATTTGTTTTATTTTCAGGTGTTTCGAGGTTTCGCTCTGTTGTATATGAAATAAGCCCACGCGGGTATTCCATTTTATCCATTACACCATCGCACGCATCTATACAGGCACCACAGTTTATACACTCGGCTTGTAGCCCATTTCTAATATCAATACCTGTTGGGCATACTTGAACACACAAATTACAGTCTATACAGTCACCCATTTCTAAATCTTGATGAGCGACTTTACGAGAACGAGGACCGCGACTTTCACCACGGTTTTCATCATAAGTTACCGTGTACGTGTCTTTGTCGAACATAGCCGACTGAAAGCGAGAATACGGACAAATGTGTAAGCACATAATTTCACGCATCCAACCTGCATTGCAATAGGTACATACTGCAAAGAAGATCACACTAACAAGCGCATATCCCCCTAGATTGAAAGTGACAAAATCAGGAAGCAACTCCCGAATAGGTGTAAAATAACCCACAAAAGAAATAGCGGTATATAACGAAAATAATATCCAACTAGTATGTTTAGCGGTTTTTCGCCAAAACTTATCAAAGTTCATTGGCCGCTCATCGAGCTTTTTACGCTGATTAGCTTTACCTTCACACTTTTCTTCAAACCAAATAAATATAAAAGTCCACACCGTTTGCGGGCAGGTATAACCACACCATACTCGGCCGTAAAAAGTAGTGACCAAAAACAGCGCAAAGGCCGCCAACATAAAAATAAAGGCTAAAATAGTAAAATCTTGAGGCCATAGTGTTAAGCCAAAAATATTGTACTTTTGACCCATCAAATCAAACAATACGGCCTGTTGACCGTTAAAGTTAATCCAAGGGAGCAACATAAATGCAAGTAAGCCTAAAAAACCGATGCGTTGCCTAAGTAACTGATGGAGGCCTTTTACAGCACGCACATAAATGCGGTTTCGGGGGTTGAATCTGTCGTCTTGGCGGCTTAAATCCGGTTTTTGGATTTTAACCTCTACAGGGATGTTCTTTACTTTAATTTGTTTGTCCATCGAAGTTCCTCAACGCCGCTTGGAAAGAAAAGTTCAGCAATATTCAAATACTCTAATATTATAAGGTCTAACAAGTTATTTGCTAACTATGCTCAGTTTAATAAATCGACACTTGAATACTTTCAGATATTTCAGAAATATCTGACTGCTGCTAGCCATTATACCAATATTGATTAGAATTACTGGTATTGATTGCTAATAATTTATTCACCCTCGCCACTTGCTTTTAAAACACATTTTATTACACTGCATAATAATTTAACCCTATTTAGATCAAGGTTTGCGCTTTCGTGAAAAAATTTATTATATTAGTCATTGTGATCCTTGCTTTTTTTACTATCGATCATCCGCTTATAAAAGAGCCAAGAGAAAAGCTTTTAGGTGAAGGCGTTAGCCTTTTAGGCGAGTCAACAAAAGTAAATAGAAACCCAGCAGCAAGCATGGCTAAAAGCAATATAAGCGCTCAATTGGGATTATCAGAATCTGAGCATGAATATGTAGAAAAAACATTTACAACAGATGATTCAGTACGATTATTTCATTTACGTTATTGTCGCGAACGTGATTTAAATCTGTATTTTTATGATGACCGCTTAAATACAGTATGCAAAATAGTGTCTGAATCGTTAGCGCAAAAGCGAGTGAAGTAATGGACTTTTCAAAATTGAATAAAAAAGCGAGCGACTCATTTCACAAACATCGAAATATGCTTAAGAAATTAGCGCAAGGAAAAGCATTGAAATGCGAACAGTGCAACACCATGCTAACACTCAATTTAGCCACTGGAGAGTCTGGTAAAGGCATAATAAAGTGCAAGCAAGGCTGCACAGACATAGAGTTAGAATTAGGCGCTTAATAAGATTTATAATAGGTTACTTATAAAAATAAGTAACCCAAAAGCTACTCGTCCCACCCTTCATCTGTATACAAACCACTATTAAGTGCGACAATTTCAATCAACTCGGCAAAGCCTAATGCAAAATCACCCATTAATTCATATTGCTGTAAGCAAAGCGATTGTAGTCCTAAGTTATTTTGCGCAGCGATAGTAGTAATGGCGTCTTCACCTAGAGCAAAAAAGCTTAATGTCGCTTGAGCGCTCTCTAATGCATCATTATATTCTGCTTCTAATTGCTCAGAGGTTAATAGTTTTTGAGTGTAAGTCGTTGTCGCTGTTAAAAAACCTTCACTCCAGCTTTTACAAAAATCAAAACTGTATTGCGTTGGTAATTTATAGCCAATCTCAAACACTTGCTCGCTTATTTGATGGTATAACGCCATAAATAAAAACAAGACTTCTTCGTCTAAATTATCTGTCGTGTTTGGTAAGATTTGTGCAATCCACTCATGCACGTCTAATGGCTCAGGAGAACAAATTACGCCAAACAAGTAACCTTGGCTTTGCGATAAGGTCATCGCTTCAGGCTGAGTATCTAAAAATGTGCTGAGCTGCGTAGCATGCAACTCAGTAAATTGAGGTAATTGCATTAAAACTCTTTATTTGTAAACATTAAAAATTAAGCGGATAACGACCTTCTCTATCTGGACGACCTAAAAACTTCACTGCATCGTGTACGTCTTTTGGTAATGTTGCATCAGGCTTTACGTATCCAGCTACTTTAAAATCGAAATTAGCCTTTAACATCGCATCAGCTTCAAGCCCTAAGGTGTTATCAGGATCAATAAGTATGGCTATGTCGCCAGACTTACAACTAAGGTTACCACCAAGCGGACCAATGTTAAACCAACCGTTTAAACCCTGTACATCAATATCTGGACTCGCTATTTCGCCTTTTAATGATTCACAATAGGGCGTGCCTGAGCTGTATTCATCAAGCTCTAATATTACGCGGCCTTTTGCTGTTACTGGCAGTGGTAATTGAATACGCTGCATTGCTCTTTCAACGGTGGAGCGAACAAGCCCATCAGTTACTTTAATTGTATTATTAAATAAGCCATAATTTACATTTGCATAGCCTGAAATATCGCTGCGCTCACGCGGATCACCAAACTTTAAATTAGTATTTAAGTTGCCGGTAAATAACTCCCATCCAGCAATATCCCAACGCACATTATTTAATTGCTCGCCATCAAAGCGTACTTGCATCATTTGCCCTTGCCAAATGCTACCAACGGTTTGACCTACTTCTAACTGCTTAGGTAGATAAGGTTTAGCTAAGTCCAATGCAATAACTGCGGGCAACTTAACAATACAAAAAATAATAAAGCTAAATAAAAATAAAATAGATAATGTTATTGTTTTTTTCATTAATTACTTCTCTAATACCAAGCGGCTTACGCGCACATAACCAGATTTATCATCGCGGCTTAAATCCAAGTTCTCGACACGTAAACCATGCTGATTAACAAGTTCATCGAGCCACTCTATCAAATGATTGAACTCGATTGAGTCGAGCGTCAAACGCAGTGAATCATTACTTGGCTGCATTTTGCTGATGCTAATTTTGTAGCGAGCACGCGTTGAGTTAACTATTTGGCTTAAATTTTGGCTACTGGCAATTTGTGTACTGCCCGCAGCTTTGAGTTTAACAATACTCTCATCAACCCAAACCAATAGCTCTTGTTGTTTAATTTGCGCTTGCTCAGCACGTTCTATTGCATTATTTAGTGGCCTAAAGATCCCCATTACTAAAATGAAAATAATAAACACACCACCTGCAATCATAACTAAATGTTGTTCTTGTTCCTTTAGCGAATGCCAATGTTGCATCAACTGCTTTTTCATACCGCACCTCGCAGTTTAATTTCACCCACGACAAAGTCGCCATCGTTATTCAATGAGCCTTGGTCAACCGTTAAACCTTGCTTTTCAAGCAATATTTTTACTTTACCGAAAGTTTGAAAATCCTTCGCCCTAGCTCGAATACGCAGCTCGTTACGACGCTTATCGTAGCGTAAATTTTCAGGTGTGAATTCACTCACTTGAGAAAATACATTAACTAAATTTGTTGTTAAGTCTAAAAAGCCAGCGTCGCTTGACCCCTGTATTTTTTTTAATGCGCCTCTAATTTGACTCTTAACAAGTTGCGGACGAACTTTAGTGCCTGGAAACGCATTCTGGTAACGCTCAACCACTTGTGCCTTTGTGATTTCTAGCTGAGTATTTAATTGATTTAATTCTACGGCCTTTATTGCAATAGTTGATACTAATGCAACACCTGTAATAACCGCAGCACTTTTCCAGTATCCCCACCATAATGTACTTTTCTTTTTAAGTTGATACATGCCTTGGCGAAGATTGAATTTAACGTTATCAAGCTGTTTAGCAAATAATGCTAAAGGTAAATCATAATCACTTGTTTGCGCTTGCAGGCTAACCGTTTCAGGAAATTGAGTCGCTGGGCTAAAATGCTTTATGTCAGGATTACCCATTGCCGTTAAATAACCATTTAACCAACTACTTTCTACAGCACTTATATGCCATTGACCTTGCTTAAATAACCATTGTCCATTGAGTTCTATGGCCGTTATTGCATCATCTGCTGTAGGTAATAACAAAGCATCTGGTAATATTTTATATACAGACAAATTATGCTCTACAAATAGCGCAAGCCATTGCTCAAACCACTCTTTATCGACCATAGCAACACGTATAGCATGTTGCTCATCTATCATGGTTGATTCACCGACCGCTATAAATAAATCATCTACGTCACATGCAATATCTTCTTCAAGCATATACGGTAGTGCTTGCTCAAGCTTACGATTCCATTTAGCAGGCAAAGTAACTGTTTTTAGCTGTACTTGATCACTTGGCAGTAAAATAACCACCTCACGACTTTGCGCTTTTTCACTTAGCTCGCTTAAATGACTGGCATTAGCAAGCTCTCCACTGGCTATTATTTCTTGTTCTTGTGGTGAGTATATTAACCAGTTAAGTGTTTCTTGTTCAGTTTGACCCGTGCGGATCAATAATATTTCTGTCACTGTACGCCTCCAAATTTTCGCGCCAGTATCGTTACGTCACCATTGCTGGCATACAGTAATGTGGTCATCGAAAAACGCAAATCAACAAACGTTGCCTGCGTTTGTAATTTAAAATATTCGCTATTAATACTAAATAAGTTTTCTACTGCTTTAATGTTTTTCCCGCCTTGCTGAAGTACTTGTTCAAAAAATACTTCTTTGCTATCAAACCCAGCTTCTGGTCTTGCTGCTATTACGGCCTCAGCCCCGGATAAACTCAACTCATCAATAAACGCACTGAGTAGGAGAGCTTGCTCTGGCGTTAATGTATTTATATTAATAGAAAGCAAAGTACTACCTGGAATAACACACACGTAAGGGAGTATTTTTTCCATTACCAGCGGATTAAAGCCTTTGATCAATCGTAGTTCTGAAGTTGATGCAAATAAGCTATTTGCGGTCAGGTATGGGAATTTTTGTGACAAATACTCTCCCTCTTCTGCACCTGAGCGATATGTAATGCTGTTGGCATCTAACCAATCAAATACACTGTCAGCCATTGCTTCTTCAGACTCATTCGCAGATAAGTCTTCTATGTTTTCAAGTAATGTAAACAATGCTTTATGCGCTGGGTTTGTTTTATTTGCACTATTTATATCAGGTTCTGCGGCTAAAGCATTCAAATTTAGGCAAGCTTGTAGGTCCGTTATTTTGCCACTCAGCTTGCCATTATCAACTGGATAAGGAACATCACCTTGTTTTGCCCATATTTGATCTAATGTTGTTTTCTCAGGGTCATCTTTTTTACTTTGAGTAAGTGCTTTAATAGCTAGTTCTTCTGCACCATATGCGTACCACTTAGCTTGCTGGTGTCCTTGCAAATTGGTACTTTTTTGTACTTGGACCATCAAATTAGCACTCATTTCTACAGCTAAAATAGCCGCTAACGCCACCATAAATAATACAATAACAATGGCAGCCCCACGCGATGATTGATACCCCATTATGGCGTGCCTCTGCTATTTTTATTAGTTGTATTAGGTGTTGAACCATTTGTTGCTGTACTCGTGGGCGTGATCACCTTGCCTTGTCCTGGCACTAAAAATACACGGCGAATTGGTTTCGCGTCAACTTGCTGCAATGTAACGGCAACCGCTTTCGGTAATGCCTTAATATCCCATTGCTCTAGCCATTTATTTTTGTCATCAAGAAATTCAAACTTTAGCTCTTCGATACCTTTGAGGATAACTTGCACTCGTGGTTCAGTGTTATCAAGTTGATCTACATACACGCGATACACTCTTTCTAAGTTATCATCAATCACTCTATAACCAACCGCTTGTAATTCTGAGCGGGGTAGTAAATTAATTGGATTTACCCAGCCATCACGCACAAACGCAATCCCATGATATTGGCTTTCTAAAACATAACGCCCAGCGAGTAAATAGAGCTCTTGTACATCGCCGGCTTCGTTTCGCACTGCGCGTTTAGTCATTTGGCTAAAGTCTTGATCCATTAACCTGAATGTAGTTTGTAAGCCATTTAACTCAGCTATTTTTTCATCTGAGGCATCTTTAGACCGTGTCGTAGTCTCTAATATTTGGTGAGTAGCAATAATAACAAAGGCTAAAATTCCTAGAGCGACCATTACTTCAAGTAATGTAAATCCACGTTGCTTCACTTATTTCTTACCTTTATTCAAATAGGTGGAAAGCTCATAAACAGAACGCTCGTACTTCTCGTCACTAAAAACAGTAATGGTTAATTTAACAAAGCTTTTGTCGGCCGTAGGCATCACATCTTGTTGCCAAAACCACTCAACCCCCGCCATTACTTCGCTACCACGCAACCCGCTTTTACTTTGCCATTGCTCACCTTTAGTGCGCTGCTCTACCAAGATATTTTCTGCGACCCATGAGGCATATGTTTGATCTTCAATGCTTGATAAGTGATGTATATGCTCGCTAGTTACTTGCATTGCTGCAATACCTGTCATAGCACAAATACTTAGCGCAACTAATACCTCTAATAAAGTAAATCCTTTATTGTTATCCATTATTCTGGCTCTCGGCGCAAATTAACAGGGGCAGTAAATTCACCCTCTATAAAGTAAACAGGCTCTCTTTGATCTTTTAACTCAAGTGTTAGCTGAAATGCACTGACTTCACCCGATGACAGTATAAGTACTTGAGGGATTTTGAGCTTTTTAAGTTCTAATAAGCTGTCTTCGTCGCCGCCGCTCATTAATTCACGCCAATTGGATTGTTCGAGTAAGTTATCTGCTGCCCACGCTAAATCTTCTAGGTTTAGTGTTAATTTAAAACGTTCGTCAAACTCAACGGGATTAAATAACTCTTCTCGGTCAAACGTTATCCATTTCTCACTATCAAAAACTAAAAATTCGAACTTATTTTTGTCTACCTGAAATCCCAATTCAACTTGGTTCAAAATAGCAAACTCTGATGCCATATTAATGGTGGTATGCAGCCTAAGTGCTTGAGTATCTAGCTCATCCTCTGCACCGCCTTCTAAGCTATATACCACCATTTTGGTAGCAAAAGCGATGATCACTAATACCACTAAAATTTCAATTAAACTAAAGCCTCGGCTTTTTCTATGCATACGTTCAGAGCTTACTTGCATAGCAAGCTCTGGTTATTAACGTATAAATTCAAAGCACTATTGATTAACATTATTGCTTCTCAGGATCCCAGTTACCTATATCATCCTCTGTACCAGCTTCACCATCAGGTCCAACAGAAAAAATATCAAACTTCCCGGCTTCTCCTGGGCTGATTAATTGGTATGGTTTACCCCATGGATCATCAGGTAATTCACTAATAAAACCACCATCTGGAAAACGCTTTGGTACCGGTTCAATATTCGTTTTATTTACAAGCGCTTCAAGGCCTTGCTCTGTGGTTGGATAGCTTTTATTTTTAAGCTTGTAAAGGCTCATTGCGTCTTCAAGTTGCTGAATATCCAAGTGTGCCTTATCAATTGCAGCCTCTTCTTGCTGACCCATAATATTAGGCGCAACAATTGACATAATCATCCCGATGATAACCAGTACCACCATCACTTCTAGTAAAGAAAAACCTGATTGTTTATTCACGTAATTACCTCATTATTCTAAAATATTAAGTAAAAATGGTTTAGGTAAAACCACTAATATATAAAAAAACTAAGCAAGAGTTAAAGCCCTACGGCTTTATTCATTGCCATTATTGGCTGCAAAATTGCCATCACTATAAACAGTACAATAACCGCCATAGAGGCAATCATTGCCGGTTCTAATAATTTTAACGATACATTAACCATACTTTCAAATTCGCGGTCTTGGTTATTTGCAGCGCGCTCTAGCATTTGTTCAAGTTCGCCTGACTTTTCGCCACTGGCTATCATATGCAGCATCATCGGTGGAAACAACTTAGTTTGCTGAAGGGCAGCTCGTAAACTAGCACCTTCACTCACTCTATCGGAAGCATCCGCCACTGCTTTTTTAATTTTTTCATTTACTAACACCCCACCCGATATACGCATTCCCTCGAGTAAAGGTACTGAGCTTGATGACAAAATACTTAGCGTTCGCGCAAAGCGAGCTGTATTTATACCACGTGCAACCTTACCAATACCTGGCATGTGGAGTATTCGATTGTCCCACCAAAAACGTATTTTTGGTTTTTTTAAGGCATGTTTAATACCAATAGCGATGCCAGTGATAGCAATTAAACTGATAAACCAATAGTTTTGTACAAAATGACTACCGGCCATTACCCACTCTGTTGTCCAAGGGAGTACTTGCTTGGTTTTTTCAAAGGTTTTTAATATTTTAGGGACTACTGTTCCCAGCAAAACCGCAACAATACCAATGGCAAATATAACCAGAATAATAGGGTAAACCATAGCTTGCGTAATTTGGCTGCGCATATGTTGGCGTTGCTCAGTGTAATCAGCTAATCGATTTAATACCTGATCTAAATGACCCGACTTTTCACCTGCTGCAACCATTGCACGGTATAAGTCATCAAACACATGTGGAAATTCACTCATACCATCGGCAAGTGTATAACCTTCAACAACCTTTGAACGTACCGACATCAACATGCGCTTTAAACGTGGTTTTTCGCATTGCTCGGCTACGGCCATGACGGCTCCCTCAACAGGCAATGCGGATTGAATTAACGTGGCCAATTGACGGGTGATAAGTGCTAAATCAGAAGTAGATATAGTGGGTTTAAAAAAGCTACCTAATAAAGGCGCTTTTTCACCTTTTACTTGTTTGTCACTTTGCGCTGCTGGGACTACCTCAAGTGGCGTTAATTTTTGATCACGTAAAATTTGGCGAATTTGTTTCGCGGTATCAGCCTCTAAAATACCTTTTTTTTCTTTACCCCTACCATCTAAGGCACGATACTCAAACGCCGCCATAATTAACCTTCCTCACGGGTAACACGCAATACTTCTTCAAGTGTTGTTTTGCCTGCAAGTACACGGCTACACCCATCTTGACGGATGCTTGGACTGCGTTTACGAATGTATTTCTCTACGCTTTGCTCACCTTTACCGTTGTGAATCATTTCACGTATTGTTTCATCAACTACCAGCAACTCATGAATACCAGTACGACCACGGTAACCATTGAAGTTACACTCCTCACAACCTACAGCTCGATAAATCGTCGGTTGGCTTTCAAAAGGAGCACCTAACAGCTGACATTCATGCTCGTCTGCTGTGTGGCCTTCTTTACAGGTATTACATAACGTACGTACTAAACGTTGCGACAACACACCGAGCAATGAAGATGAAAGTAGGAATGGTTCAACACCCATATCTTCCATACGGGTAATTGCACCCGATGCGGTATTAGTATGCAGAGTAGACATAACAAGGTGACCGGTAAGTGACGCTTGAACACCAATTTGCGCAGTTTCAAGATCGCGTATTTCACCCACCATCACTACATCAGGATCTTGACGTAATATTGCACGCAAACCTCGAGCAAATGTCATATCAACTTTGCTATTAACTTGTGTTTGGCCAATGCCTGGGATCTCGTACTCAATTGGATCTTCAACAGTTAAAATATTACGATCACGTGAGTTAATTTGACTCATACCAGCGTATAAAGTGGTACTTTTACCAGAGCCCGTTGGCCCTGTTACCAAAATAATGCCGTGGGGTTTACTAATTAAATCTGAAAACAATGCACGATTATCTGCGGTCATACCTAAGTCTTCAAGATTTAGGCGGGCATTATTTTTATCAAGTAAACGCAGTACTACACGCTCACCAAAACTCGATGGCATTGTAGATACACGCACGTCAACTGCACGTCCTGCAATACGAAGACTAATGCGACCATCTTGTGGGATACGCTTTTCGGCTATATCAAGCTTAGCCATTACTTTTATACGCGACACCAATAGAGAGGCCAGTTTTCGATTTGGCTTAAGCACTTCTTTTAATACACCATCCACCCTGAAACGAATAACAAGCTCTTGCTCGAAGGTTTCGATATGTATATCAGACGCGCCCTCTTTAATTGCCTCGCTCAGCATGGCATTAATGAGTTTTATGATAGGTGCATCATCGTCACCAGCAAGTAAGTCTTCAGTTTGCGGGAGTTCATCAGCAAGTGAGAATAAATCAACTTCATTGCCAATGTCTTCCATCATCTGCTGGGTTTCCGAACTATCTCGCTGATAAGATGCTTCAAGCAATAGTTCAAACTTATCATCCGCAAGCTGCTCAAGCGTAAAACCATGCCCTGCAATACGGCGTACTTCTAATAGTACCTCCACATCAAGCTCGCCACGGTAATATACTATTCGATGCTCTTTATTTTTGCTCAGTAATACACCAGCACGTCTTGCGTACGAAAACGGTAATCGCTTTGCGGGGAGTTCGATTAGCACATCATCGATTGATAGCTCGTCCTGCTTATGCATTTTAGGATGAACCACATCTTGGTTTATCTCTTCAATCGCATTAGTCATCTTTACGCTCTTGTGCATTTTGTTTACGTAAAGAATCTTCATACGTTGGTGGCAGTACTAATTCATCATTCCATTCAGGTAAAATTGGTGAATCAGTCGCAGGCATTAACTCAATCCCATCTTCGCGCTGTTTAAATTGCTCACCACGAATAAAGTTATACTTGTTAAAGCTTAACTTATTCATGCTTATACCATCACGAATAATAGTCGGGCGAATAAATACAATTAGATTACGCTTTTTGCGCGTTGTATTTGTTGATCTAAACAGATGCCCTAATACAGGTATGTCCCCTAGTAATGGCACCTTAGAAACACTCTCTTGTACGTCTTCATCAATCAAACCACCCAAAACAACCATGCCACCATCATCGGCCATAACGGTTGTTTTAATTGAACGTTTATTCACTGAAATATCAACAGCGGTTGCACCACTAACACTCGACACCTCTTGTTCAATAGTAAGCTGTACCGCTGAGCCATCATTAATTTGCGGTGTTACTTTTAGTTTAATACCGACCTCTTGGCGCTCAACCGTTTGGAATGGATTACTACCATTATCTGTACCTGTTTGAGAGCCAGTAATAATAGGCACTTCTTGACCGACTAAAATAGATGCTTCTTGGTTATCCATTGTTGTAATAGACGGTGTTGCCAGTATATTTGAGTTAGTATTGGTTGATACTGCCTGTATAATAGCGCCCCAATCATTTTTTATCACACCCATTGCTAAACCATTAATACCACCCAATATTGAAGCTAAAGGGCCATAGTCACCCTCAGAAGTTTCGTTATATTGAGTAGGTGTGCCTGTTTCAGTACCTATGATCGTTTTAGTCACTGTTTTATCTCGAGATAGTTCAGCTGCTACCGCAACAGACCCAACAGGAACCGTTTTACCATTGTTAAATTGCAGCATACCACCTTGTTCAGAAATCCATTGCAACCCGAGGTTAACCCCATCGCCTTCCATCACTTCTATAATTATGGCTTCGACTAAAACTTGTGCACGACGAATATCTATTCGCTCTATTACTGATTCAAGTGAACGCATTGTGTCTGGTTGCGCTGTGATAATTAATGAGTTGGAATCTGGGTGGGCTTCAATACTGGTTTCATTTTTACTGCGGCTACGTGTTTTTGTCGCCCCGCCTTGCGCATCATCCGTTAGCGATTTACTAACGCCTTGTAATACTTTCACTAAATCTTCAGCTTTCGCGTAGTTTAGGTAAAATACCTTTGTATTACCTTGGCTTTCTAACTCCCCATCTAAGCGCTTAATAAGTTCAATTGCACGCGTACGAGCTTGACCTTCACCACTTACAATTACACTATTAGTTCGGCCATCTGCCACTACTTTTGGAATTAAGAACTCAGGAACACTGCCTTTACCATTATCTTTGTAGATATTATCGACCACTGACACTACATCATCAGCAGTAGCAAACTTAAGCTTAACTATATCTACACGCTTATCGCCAGCTTGATCAACCGAACGAATAATCTCAACTAAACGATTAACCGATGCTGCATGACCCGTAAGCATCATCACATTTGCCGCATTAAAGTTTGCAACATGACCACCATCTTTTTGGTCACTAAATTGCCTTACCAGTGGGCCAAGTTCTTGTACGCTTACGTTTTTAACTCGTACAACTCGTGTGATCATCATGTCGCCGCTAGCGTCACTACCTTCGGTAATTAGTGGTACATTAGACTTTTTAGCATCAGAACTTTTTTCTATTTTTATAATGCCATTATCCATTTCAACGGCCGAGTAACCGTAAACTTCCAATACATTTAAAAAGAACTGATAATAAAGTGCTTCATCCATTAACTCATAGCTGCGTACGTTTACTTTGCCACGCACATTAGGGTCAATGATGACTGTTTTATTAAGGTTTTTACCAACGATGTTGATAAACTCGTTGATATCTGTCCCTTTAAAGTTAGCAGCGTATTCAACAGCTGAAACTGACAATGAAATACTTGCCGCTAAAAAAAGTGCCGCGTACTTAGCTAACCCTTTTTTAATTTTTTTGAGGTGTAGCACCTGAACCATTATATTAAAACTCCAAAGCTATGTTATTGCAGACTAAATTGCACATCTATTTGTTCGCCATCACGTTCTATAGTGATATTGGCATCCGTGCTATTGCGCAGCTCATTAATAGCTGACATTGCCTGTTTTAGATCTGTTAGTTGATAGCCATTAATTGCAATAGCTAAATCGTTATTTTGTAAACCCATTTGCTTAAATAATGCAGGTTCTTTACCTGGACTTAAGCGATAACCAATGAGCTCTCCATCGTTCATTGCTTGTGAAACACGTATGTAATCAAATAATTTACCTGGTTCTTCGAGTAATTCTTCACGTGTCTCTATTATTGATTGCTTTACTTGCGGATCAGCAGTGGCATCTATTTTCAGCTCACTCGATACAAATTGCTGCGGCCCCATATCTTCATCATTACGTGCAGCTAAAACAGGCATCGATACCGTTTTAGTAAAATCGAGACCATCGAGCATTAATGTTTCAAAGCGGCCACTCACGTTTAAAATTACACGGTCTGGTAATATTTGCGCCACTTTAGCTCGGGTACCTTGTACAACATCTTCAGCTAAATAACTTACTTGTTTACCTTGTGATTCAATAATCGCCACTCCACCTTGATCATCATTACTCACCGCAACAATACCAGTGAGATTAATACTTAGGCGAGTCTCTGGCGCATTGTTAACAACCTGCGATTGCTGCGCAGTGTTATTGTTATTTGTTACAATTGCTTTACCGAATAAAAATTGTTCAATGATATGTTGGGCCGAACTATTACGAACATTATTTGATTGACTAGTATGTTGCGCAGGAGCAAGAGGAGATATAACCGGCTTTGGCCAAACAAGCCAAACTAATTTTGATAATAAAAAAGCAAGGTAAACAACAACTAACAGTGTAACTAACGCACTTAATTTAGCATGCGGTAACCGCGTTAAAAATTGTTTAAATTGCTGAATTTGCTGTTCCATAAATAGTATTCTTATTTTAATTTACTGCGTAAGCGCGTACCCATAGTACCCTTTCATTTTTCATTCAACAAGAGTACTAATATTAAACTTTGTAAACAGAATGAATTAATTTAACTTGTCTGTATAAAAAGCAAACTTCCTATGTAATACCTTCATCCGATGATGATTCCATGATAAATTTTAAGTTATAACTAAAGTGGATAGAATGCCTTATGAGTAAAAGAAGTAATAGCAAGTCAAACTCAGACCATGCAGACGAAGTAAAAGTTCGATTAGATAAATGGCTATGGGCAGCACGTTTTTATAAAACACGCGCAGCTGCTCGTGAAATGGTACAAGGCGGTAAAGTACATTATAATGGCCAGCGTACCAAAGCGAGTAAAATTGTAGAGGTTGGAGCAACCGTTAAACTTGCTCAAGGCGTGGATGAAAAAATAGTTACTATATTAAAAGTGCTTGAAAACCGACAAAGCGCCCCCATTGCACAGACCTTGTATCAAGAATCTGCTGCAAGTATTGTTAAACGCGAAGAGAATACCATCGCACGTAAAAATAACAGCTTCTTTGCACCTCATCCGGTAAAAAAACCAGATAAAAAGCAAAGACGCGAACTCTTAAAAATGAAATCAAGTTAGGTAAAGCCGCTCATGCAACAAGATTTACTTCACCGTTATTTATTCAATGAACTAGATGTTCGTGGCGAACTCGTTCAAATCGAAAGTACCTACAATGAAATGATTGCCGATCATAATTATCCGGCTCCTGTTAAAGCATTACTAGGTGAATTGCTCGTTGCAACATGCTTACTCACTGCAACTTTAAAGTTTGAAGGTGAAATAGCCGTACAGTTACAAGGTGATGGGCCTGTTAAATACGCAGTTATTAATGGCGACGATAAACAAAATATGCGTGGTATCGCTCGTTTGCAAAGTGAAGTAACAGGGACCACCGTGAAAGAGCTTATCGGCCAAGGTTACATGGTGATAACTATTACCCCAGATAAAGGCGAACGCTACCAAGGCATTGTGCCTTTAGAACACGATACATTGAGTGAGTGTATTGAAAGTTACTTTGAGCAGTCAGAGCAATTAAAAACACGTCTTTGGTTTGCAACTGATACAACTGAAGGCAGCGCTAAAGCATGTGGTTTATTTTTACAAGTACTCCCTGTTGACAAGCAAAAATCAATTGAAGACTTTGCCCATTTAGAAGCCCTAAGTAATACGATTAAAAACGAAGAACTATTACATCTTGATGCTAATACAGTGCTTACTCGCTTATACCACGAAGATAACCCTCGTGTGTTCGAACCACAGGCCATTAAATTTAAGTGTGGTTGCAGTCGCGAGAAAACAATTACTGCCCTTGTCAATATAGGACAGCAAGACCTACTTAAAGATATTGATGAAAAAGGTTCGGTTAACATTAGCTGTCATTATTGTTTAAAAGAATATGTTTTTAATGAACAAGACGTAAAAAACATTTTTAATTAAGAACCCCCTCTAAAAAAAGTACACTCTGAAAAGCTGTAAACACTGCAGCTTTTTTGTTCATAAAAAATGATACCGGTGTCATAAAACTAACAACTTTTATGACACCGGTATCATTGAAATTATTCATGTTTTTTACTAAATATATGTGTTTTTAACGCTTTCATAGGCTCGAACATCCCCAACCCTTCTGTTACTATAATTACAGCTTAAGGTAATTAAGAACCCAGAGCTATCCGTTCAATCTCTCATATAGTTAGGTATAAACATGACTTCAAGCGCTACACGTTTTGTCGATTTAACCGCAGCTGAACTTGTCGAGCACGCGATCCGCCGTGGCGAAGGGACTTTAGCCGCAAACGGAGCTTTTGTTGCAATCACCGGTCGTCGTACTGGTCGTTCACCAAAAGATCGTTTTATTGTTCAAGAAGTAACTACTCAAGACGATATCCAATGGGGCAACGTAAATCGCCCATTCGATGAAGATAAATTTGACGCACTATGGGCTCGCGTAGAAGCACATGTTCAAAGTAACGACCACTTCACCTCTCACCTAGAAGTTGGCGCGGACACCGAGCATTACTTGCCTGTTATTGTAACTACAGAAACAGCGTGGCATCATATTTTTGCCAAAAATATGTTTATTGAACCACAAAATTACAACGCTTCTGATCTGCCTCAATGGCAAGTGATGAACGTCCCGTCATTTGTATGTGAGCCAGAACGTGATGGCACAAATAGCGATGGCACGGTTATTATTAACTTCGCGCAGCGTAAAGTGTTACTTGCGGGTATGCGTTATGCCGGTGAAATGAAAAAATCGATGTTCTCTGTCCAAAATTTCCTACTACCAGCAAAAGGTGTATTACCAATGCACTGCTCTGCAAATGTAGGCGAAGCTGGCGATACTGCATTATTTTTTGGTTTATCAGGTACTGGTAAAACAACGTTATCTGCAGATCCAACTCGCTTTTTAATCGGCGATGATGAACATGGTTGGGCACCCGGTAGTGTATTTAACATCGAAGGCGGTTGTTACGCTAAATGTATCGATCTTTCTCAAAAGAATGAACCTGTTATTTGGGATGCTATTCGTTTCGGTACAATTTTAGAAAACGTCGTGTTAGATAAAAAAGGCGTTCCAGATTTTCACGATACGAGCCTAACTCAAAATAGCCGTGCGGCCTATCCGCTTGAGCACGTTGAAAAGCGAAAAGTAGAAAACCGTGCAGGCGAACCAAAAGCCGTTGTTTTCTTAACATGTGATGTTAGTGGTGTACTACCACCGGTATCAATACTCAGCGAAGAAGCCGCCGCATTTCATTTTTTAAGTGGTTATACAGCAAAAGTAGGATCGACTGAAATTGGTTCTACAAGTGATATTGAATCTACGTTTTCAACATGTTTTGGTGCACCATTTTTCCCTCGTCCAGCAGGCGTTTACGCCGAGTTACTAATGAAACGAGTACGCGAGTTTGGCGCTAAAGTATATTTAGTTAATACCGGCTGGACAGGTGGTCCTTACGGCACTGGTAAACGTTTTGACATTCCAACAACTCGCGCAGTTGTAGATGCAATCGTATCAGGTAAATTAGCAAGTGTTGAAACACAACATATCGATGTATTAAACCTTGATGTACCTGTTGAAGTTCCGGGTGTAGATACTAACTTACTCAATCCTATCAATACTTGGGAAGATAAAGCTAAGTACAATGAATATGCCGCTAAACTTGCTGCTGACTTCACTGAAAACTTTGCTAAGTACGATGTGTCTGATGATATAAAGAATGCAGGGCCTAAAGCTTAATTATTTTTTTATAAATTAGCTTTGAATTTGCATTAAAACGCCAGCTCACGCTGGCGTTTTTGATCCATTCAACGAATATCCCATGCCAACACTAAGTAACCTAAACTCTTTATAATAAATCTATCTCTAGCAGCTATTTTTTGCGCTAACTGCGTTGAATTTACTTGCAATAGGCCCGCTATTGACGCATAAAGTTGCCTTTTTTTCACTGAAAATCTCTGGCTGGGGAAAATAAATTTAAATATCATCATGATTCAATACGTAGTAAATCTCTTAACCAGAGTTCAGGTTAAGTAAATAAGGGAATGGATGGATAATTACGAGATTGTTGAATTCTGCAACAAGATAGCTTGAGTGCCAGCTAGCTTGATGCATTATAACTACTGAGTACTTACCCTCAGATATAGATTTGATATAAGCTTTAAATGTTTTCTCATTCCTTCACTATTACTCACCAGTAAACAAGTGCTTCAGTATGTCTGTTACTAATACAAACAGCGCCGAAAAGGTATGAATACTCAAATTGCTGCTGTTGAATCGCTCTTGGTCTTGCTCCTTTCTCTGCCCAGATTTTAGTGGTTGTGCTTCTTTGACCAAACCGTGCTTCATCTTGAAACCAAACAAGCACGTTATCAAGAGACACATGTTCTGGGGTCTTAAGGACCGTTTCGATTTAGAATTTTTTAAAAGCGTCTTGTGCTTGAGCTGATTGCTTTCGACTACATATGATTTTACTAGGGCGTGTTGACCTTTCGTGATTGATTTCTCAGCAGACTGTTTAGTATTCAGGCAAGGCAGACCTATGCCGTGTGGGCATTCCCCATAAATTGGCGATAACGCAGCATAAATGCCAGACATGCGCTGCCCTTTAGATTCTTTCTAGGAACGATTAACTCTTTGTTACTCGGTTTTTACTTAGCCCACTAAACCATGATCAAAGTATGCTTTGCTCCAAATATTTATACTTCTTCTGCTCACTTTTAAAAAAGCGATTTCGGTTCTATTTTTTCCCCTCAGTAAAGCGGGGATCGGCAAATAACTTCAATCGATGCTGAGCATTAGATCTGGTATTTATTAATAAAGGAAAGTTTTGGTACATATCCACTCCTGTTAATACAGCTATTATACCAATCTGCTTATATATGGGGTCTATTTAGCGTAAAGAAAATTACGCTAGAACTAGGCAAAAAATTTTTGTATCTAGTTGTTCTAAATAAAAATTTTTAACTACATTATAGTGCAATTTAATTATTTAAATTGATCAAAGATTTATACAGTTTGGTATCACTAGCATCGCCGGAGGCTGTCTTCAGGCTGTTCCAATTTGAGTTTGTACAACCTAAATTAATTTTTCTACAGACGTAAAAAAGCCCGAATCGTTAGATTCAGGCTCTCTACAATTTGAAGTGTGTGCGCTACG
Organism: Pseudoalteromonas sp. Ld19; assembly: GCF_045064135.1. Taxonomy (NCBI): domain Bacteria; kingdom Pseudomonadati; phylum Pseudomonadota; class Gammaproteobacteria; order Alteromonadales; family Pseudoalteromonadaceae; genus Pseudoalteromonas; species Pseudoalteromonas sp. Ld19. The sequence continues at coordinate 426,231 of NZ_JBISHA010000022.1, forward strand.
CAGTAGAATGTCGTCGTGCCCTCAGCGGTGGAGAGCCACAGTGAAATGCTACATCGTTTATTGTCCGCTATTCACCCACATTTACTTTCCTACAGACGTAAAAAAGCCCGAATCGTTAGATTCGGGCTCTCTACAATTTGAAGCCTGTATAATGTCATAGTGCCCACAGCGGTAAAAAGTCACATAGCAAATGGGATACTATCTTTGCGTCGGGGCGGCCTTCCGTGGGGCTCGCCTTCGAGCTGTTTTGTTTCACTACTGAGTTCGGTTTGGGCTCTTGGCTATTAGCTAAATCCCAGATAGCAAAAAACCCGTCACATTGCTGTAACGGGTTTCTTTAATTTGAAGCCTGGTAATGTCCTACTTTCACATAGCAAATGCTACACTATCATCGGCGCTGTTTCGTTTCACTACTGAGTTCGGCATGG
>NZ_JBISHA010000023.1:0-1312 GCF_045064135.1 Pseudoalteromonas sp. Ld19
TTTGGTAATAATTAGCTAGGCTAATAATTACGCTACGATAGTTGCTACAACACCAGCACCTACAGTACGGCCGCCTTCACGGATAGCAAAACGAAGACCTTCATCCATCGCGATTGGCGCGATTAGAGTTACAGTCATCTTGATGTTATCACCAGGCATTACCATTTCTACGCCATCTGGTAACTGTACGTCACCTGTTACGTCAGTTGTACGGAAGTAGAACTGTGGACGGTAACCTTTGAAGAATGGAGTATGACGACCACCTTCATCTTTCGAAAGTACGTATACTTCTGAAGTGAATGTAGTATGTGGCTTGATTGAACCAGGTTTAGCTAGTACTTGACCACGTTCAACGTCTTCACGCTTAGTACCACGTAGAAGTGCACCAATGTTCTCACCAGCACGACCTTCGTCAAGAAGCTTACGGAACATTTCAACACCAGTACAAGTAGACTTAGTAGTATCCTTGATACCAACGATTTCAACTTCGTCATTCACGTTGATGATACCAGCTTCAACACGGCCAGTTACAACAGTACCACGACCTTGGATTGAGAAAACGTCTTCGATAGGCATGATGAAAGGCTTATCGATATCACGCTCTGGCTCTGGAATGTAAGAATCAAGTGCATTTGCAAGCTCAACAATCTTATCTTCCCACTCTTTCTCGCCTTCTAACGCTTTAAGCGCAGAACCAGCGATTAGAGGTAAGTCATCACCTGGGAAATCGTATTCTGAAAGAAGTTCACGAACTTCCATTTCTACTAGTTCAAGTAGCTCTTCGTCATCAACCATGTCACATTTGTTCATGAATACGATGATGTAAGGAACGCCAACCTGACGAGAAAGAAGGATGTGCTCACGCGTTTGTGGCATAGGGCCATCAGTCGCAGCAACTACTAAGATAGCGCCGTCCATTTGAGCAGCACCAGTGATCATGTTTTTAACATAATCGGCGTGACCAGGACAATCTACGTGTGCGTAGTGACGAGTTGGTGTATCGTACTCAACGTGTGAAGTTGAGATTGTGATACCACGCTCGCGCTCTTCTGGAGCGTTATCGATTGATGCGAAATCTTTAGCAACACCGCCGTATACTTTTGCAAGTACGTTAGTGATTGCTGCAGTTAGTGTAGTTTTACCGTGGTCAACGTGGCCGATTGTACCAACGTTTACGTGCGGTTTTACGCGTTCAAACTTTTCTTTTGCCATGACGGAACCTATCAGTTTTGTGTATCTAAATTACATATGAAAATAATCCACCAGAGGTAGATTAAGTTAATCTTTTTCAAATAGTATTTTCTGACAGATA
>NZ_JBISHA010000024.1:0-235827 GCF_045064135.1 Pseudoalteromonas sp. Ld19
CACCGCCGTATACTTTTGCAAGTACGTTAGTGATTGCTGCAGTTAGTGTAGTTTTACCGTGGTCAACGTGGCCGATTGTACCAACGTTTACGTGCGGTTTTACGCGTTCAAACTTTTCTTTTGCCATCTTAAAAAATTCCTAATAAAGAAATTAAAGCCTGACTCACTATTGAGCCAGACAAGCTAAAATTATATAACAGCGCGAGCTGAAATTATTGTATCTGCAACGTTTTTAGAGGCTTCAGCGTACTTCACAAACTCCATAGAGTATGAGGCACGGCCCTGTGTTGCAGATCGTAAAGCAGTCGCATAACCAAACATTTCAGAAAGAGGAACTTGCGCATTAATTTGCTTAAGTCCACCTAATGCATCTTCCATGCCTTCGATTATGCCGCGACGACGGTTTAGGTCGCCAACTACATCACCCATATTTGAATCAGGCGTAAGTACTTCAACCTTCATTACTGGTTCTAAAAGTACAGGTTTCGCTTGTAGCGCCCCGTCTCTCATTGCCAGTGAACCCGCTATTTTAAATGCCATTTCATTCGAGTCTACATCATGGAATGAACCATCATATAAAGTCGCTTTAACGCCAAGTAATGGGTAGCCTGCCAGTACACCTTGAGACATTTGCTCTTGGATACCTTTGTCTACCGCAGGGACGAACTCTTTAGGAACAGACCCACCAACGGTTTCGTTAACGAACTCGTAAATTGGTGACTCATCATCCGTAATATCCATCGGTTCAAGTTTAATCCAAACGTGCCCATATTGGCCACGACCACCTGACTGACGTATAAACTTCCCTTCAACTTTAACAGTTGAACGAATAGCTTCTCGGTATGAGACCTGCGGCTTACCAACGTTACATTCAACACTGAATTCACGTTTCATACGGTCGACGATGATATCTAGGTGAAGTTCACCCATGCCAGAGATTATAACCTGGCCTGATTCTTCATCAGTTTGTACGCGAAAAGAAGGGTCTTCAGCTGCTAGTTTACCTAGCGCGATACCCATCTTGTCTTGGTCAGCTATAGTGCGAGGCTCAACCGCAATAGAGATTACTGGTTCTGGGAATTCCATACGCTCAAGCGTAATAATAGAATTCGGATCACACAGTGTTTCACCTGTTGTTACGTCTTTAAGACCAATAGCTGCCGCGATGTCGCCTGCGAAAACTTCTTTGATCTCTTCACGAGAGTTTGAATGCATCTGTACGATACGGCCAAGTCGCTCACGCTTACTTTTTACTGGATTATATACCGTGTCACCCTGTTTAACAGTACCAGAGTAAACACGGAAAAAGGTCAAGGTGCCAACAAACGGGTCTGTTGCAATCTTAAAAGCGAGTGCAGCAAACGGCGCTTTATCATTAGCCGGACGTTCTTCCTCAGTACCATTTTCTAAGATACCTTGGATTTGTTTCACTTGTTCTGGGGACGGCATATATTCAACAACGCCATCAAGCACAGCTTGAACGCCTTTGTTTTTAAATGCGCTACCACAAGTAACTGGAACAATCTCATTAGCTAATGTGCGTTGACGCAAAGCATTTTTAATTTCTGCTTCGCTTAACTCTTCACCTTCTAAGTATTTATCCATCAGTTCTTCTGAAGCTTCAGCAGCGCTTTCAACTAAATGAGAGCGCCATTCTTCAGCCAATTCCAGAAGTTCTGCCGGTATTGCCTCATAAGAAAAAGTCATACCCTGGTCCGCTTCGTTCCAGTTAATCACTTTCATTTTTATAAGGTCAATAACACCTTTAAAGTCGTCCTCAGCGCCTACAGGCAACTGAATTGGAACAGGCGTTGCTCCAAGACGAGATTTCACCTGGCTAACCACAGCTAAGAAGTCAGCGCCCGTGCGATCCATTTTATTTACGAAGATCATTCTCGGAACTTCGTATTTGTTCGCTTGACGCCAAACTGTCTCAGTTTGCGGCTGTACACCAGATGAAGCACAAAGAACAACTACCGCACCATCTAGTACGCGTAAAGAACGCTCTACTTCGATAGTGAAATCTACGTGTCCTGGAGTATCAATAATATTGATACGATGGGCGTCAAATTGAGCGTCCATCCCTTTCCAAAAACACGTTGTTGCAGCAGAAGTGATTGTGATACCACGCTCTTGTTCCTGCTCCATCCAATCCATAGTTGCAGCGCCATCATGTACTTCACCGATCTTATGAGAAAGACCTGTGTAGAACAGAACACGTTCTGTTGTGGTGGTTTTGCCTGCATCTACGTGAGCAACAATACCTATATTACGATAGCGCTCAAGTGGAGTTGTACGTGCCATATGATCCTCTTAAAGGTTAAAGACAGATTACCAACGGTAATGAGCGAATGCTTTATTCGCTTCAGCCATACGGTGAACGTCTTCACGTTTCTTAACCGCAGTGCCTTTGTTGTCAGCAGCGTCAACGATTTCTTGAGCTAAACGTAAGCCCATAGATTTTTCGCCACGCTTACGTGCAGCGTCTACTAACCAACGCATACCTAATGCGTTACGACGAACTGGACGTACTTCAACTGGTACTTGATAAGTTGAACCACCAACACGGCGAGATTTAACCTCTACCTGTGGGCGAATGTTATCAAGTGCAGTTTCAAAGATTTCTAGGTGCGACTTGCCTGATTTCTCAGCAGCCACGTCTAGCGCACCATAAACAATTTTTTCAGCAGTAGATTTCTTGCCGTCTAACATCACGATGTTAACGAATTTAGCAAGAAGTTCCGATCCGAACTTAGGATCTGGAAGAATTTTACGTTGACCGATTACGCGTCTTCTAGGCATTTTGTATCTCCGGTTTATTCAGGGTTGCTCTTTCGAGTCAATCACCCAAAACAATAATTATAAATATTTAGTGCTTGGCCTTACTAACGGAAAACATTAGCCTTTAGGGCGTTTAGTACCGTATTTAGAACGAGCTTGACGACGGTCGCTAACGCCTGCACAGTCAAGTGCACCACGAACAGTGTGAAAACGCACACCTGGTAAATCTTTAACACGACCACCACGGATTAGGATTACACTATGCTCTTGAAGGTTATGACCTTCACCACCAATGTATGAAGTTACTTCGAAACCGTTAGTTAAACGTACACGAGCTACTTTACGTAACGCCGAGTTTGGTTTCTTAGGTGTAGTTGTATATACGCGAGTACATACACCGCGCTTTTGCGGACACGCTTTAAGTGCAGCTGAGTTACTTTTCGTAACCTTACTACGGCGTGGCTTACGCACTAGCTGGTTAATAGTTGCCATTTAAATAGCTCCTGAAATTAAAATTACTACTGAAAAAAGAAAAAATCCGCCCTTTATTTACAAGCCTGCATTGAGCACACAAGTAAATGGGTGGCGGAATTTTAATGAGCAAAGTTTAACCTGTCAACCTAAACTGATAGTAAGACAGTATATAACTGTCTTACTATTTCTTAATCCATTGATTAAGAACAGTTTATTGATTTCCAGACAAATCAGCATTTAGGGCGTCTGTAAGTGCTTGAGTTGCCTCTTCTGCACTTACTGTTTGCTCTTCTACGACTACTTTGCTTTGTTTACGGCGAGCCATACGATCTTGATGATACGCAAAACCGGTACCGGCTGGGATCAAACGACCCACTATTACGTTTTCTTTCAGACCGCGAAGCTCATCGCTCTTACCATTCACTGCCGCATCTGTAAGAACACGTGTTGTCTCTTGGAAAGACGCTGCAGAGATGAAAGATTCTGTTGCTAGTGATGCTTTTGTGATACCCATTAACTGGATTTCAAACTTAGCTGGGATCTTACCTTGTTTTTCAAGGTCACGGTTTGCGATGTTTACGCGCGCCACTTCGATTTGTTCACCAGCTAGGAAGTCAGTATCACCACCGTGTATAATGGTACATTTACGTAACATTTGACGGATAATTGTTTCAATGTGCTTGTCATTGATCTTAACGCCTTGCAAACGGTAAACCTCTTGCACTTCGTTAACGATGTAGTTAGCAACATGAGTCACACCACGTAAGCGTAAGATGTCATGCGGTGATTCAGGACCATCGGCGATAACTTCACCTTTAGACACTTGCTCACCTTCAAACACGTTAAGTTGACGCCACTTGTGGATCATCTCTTCGTAATGATCACCTTCTGGTGGAGTAATAACTAAACGCTTCTTACCTTTAGTCTCTTTACCGAAGCTAATTGTACCAGTAACCTCAGCTAAAATAGCTGGATCTTTTGGCTTACGCGCTTCAAATAAGTCGGCTACGCGTGGTAGACCACCCGTGATATCACGAGTTTTCGAACCTTCTTGCGGGATACGTGCTAACACGTCACCAGGGTTTGCTGTAACGCCGTCAATTACTTCAATCGTTGTGAATGAAGGAAGACGTGTTTCTTGCAAGCCGCGCTCTTCACTTTCGATGATAAGCTTAGGTTCTTTTGTATTAACTTTAGCAAGATCTTTAACAACTACACGGGTTAAACCAGTTAGTTCATCAGTCTGCGCTTCAGTATTTGAGTCATCAATATCGCTGAACGATACTTTTGATTTATGCTCAAGAACGATTGGGTGACTATGCGGGTCCCAAGTAGCAACGATGTCGTTACCTTGAACTTCTGCATTATCTTTAACTGTTAATACCGCACCGTAAGGTACTTTATAACGCTCTTTCTCACGACCATGACTATCGATGATAGTAATTTCCGTTGAACGTGAAGTAATAACAATCTTATCGTCTGTATTTAATACATATTTAGAGTTATGCAGTTTTAACGTACCGTTAGTTTTAACTTGTACATTATTTTCTGCAGACGCTCTAGATGCCGCACCACCGATGTGGAAAGTACGCATCGTAAGCTGTGTACCTGGCTCACCGATTGATTGTGCCGCGATAACACCTACTGATTCACCTGCGTTGATGATATGACCACGTGCCAAGTCACGACCGTAACAGTTAGCACAAACACCAAAGTCATTATCACAAGTGATAACTGAGCGTACGCGAACTTCATCTACTGAGTGCTCTTCTAAAAGGTCACACAGTTTTTCGTCAAGCATGATATTACGTTCAACAAGTACAGTGTTAGTACCTGGAATTACAATATCTTCAGCAACAACACGACCTAGTACGCGCTCACGAAGCGCTTCTACAACATCACCACCTTCAATAAGCGGTTTCATTGTTAAGCCATCTTCTGTGCCACAGTCATCTTCGTTGATTACCAAATCTTGTGCAACGTCTACTAGACGACGCGTTAGGTAACCCGAGTTCGCTGTTTTAAGTGCTGTATCGGCAAGACCTTTACGCGCACCATGCGTTGAGATGAAGTACTGAAGTACGTTTAGACCTTCACGGAAGTTAGCGGTGATTGGCGTCTCGATGATTGAACCATCTGGACGTGCCATTAGACCACGCATACCTGCTAGCTGACGGATCTGAGCGGCACTACCACGAGCACCTGAGTCGGCCATCATAAACACTGAGTTAAATGACGGTTGCTCTACTTCTTCACCCTTCGCGTTGGTTACTGTGTCTTTCGACAAGTTAGCCATCATCTCACGTGATAAGTTTTCGTTTACACGTGACCAGATATCGATAACTTTGTTGTACTTCTCACCAGCCGTTACAAGACCTGATTGGAATTGTTGGTTGATTTCAGTCACTTCAGCTTCCGCTGATTCAATGATTTGTGCTTTAACCGGTGGGATAACTAAATCATCAATACCGATAGAAACACCTGACTTCATTGCATAATGGAAACCGGTGTACATAACTTGGTCAGCAAACACAACAGTGTCTTTAAGACCTAAGCGACGGTAACACTCGTTCAATAAGCTAGAAATCTGCTTTTTACCTAGTGGCTGATTGATTGACGCAAACGGCATACCTGTTGGTAAAATTAGAGACAAAATTGCACGGCCAACAGTTGTATCGATAACAGTAACAGTGTCTTCTACTACACCATCTTCGTTTTTAACTGATTGGCTAATACGTACTTTCACGATTGCGTGAAGGTCTGCATTACCACTACGGTATGCTTTTTCTGCTTCTTTTGGATCTTTAAATATCGCGCCTTCGCCTTTAGCGTTGATGCAATCACGGGTCATGTAATAAAGACCCAATACAACATCCTGTGAAGGAACGATGATTGGTTCACCATTCGCAGGAGATAGAATGTTGTTTGTTGACATCATCAATGCACGAGCTTCAAGCTGCGCTTCGATTGTTAACGGTACGTGTACCGCCATTTGGTCACCATCGAAATCGGCGTTGTACGCCGCACATACTAATGGGTGCAAATGAATCGCTTTACCTTCGATAAGCACAGGCTCAAACGCTTGGATACCCAAACGGTGAAGTGTTGGTGCACGGTTTAGTAATACTGGATGTTCACGAATTACTTCGTCAAGTACATCCCATACTTCCGGAACTTCACGTTCAACCATCTTCTTAGCTGCTTTGATTGTCGTAGCCATGCCGCGACGCTCTAGTTTGCCATAGATGAATGGTTTGAATAGCTCAAGTGCCATCTTCTTAGGAAGACCACATTGGTGAAGCTTAAGTGTAGGACCTACTGTAATTACAGAACGGCCTGAATAATCTACACGCTTACCAAGTAAGTTCTGACGGAAACGACCTTGTTTACCCTTGATCATATCAGCAAGAGATTTAAGAGGACGCTTGTTAGAACCTGTAATTGCACGACCACGACGACCGTTATCAAGTAGCGCATCTACCGCTTCTTGCAACATACGTTTTTCGTTACGTACAATAATGTCTGGTGCTGCTAAATCTAGTAGACGCTTAAGACGGTTATTACGGTTAATAACACGACGGTAAAGGTCATTTAGATCAGATGTCGCAAAACGACCACCGTCTAGTGGTACTAATGGACGTAGATCAGGTGGCAATACTGGAAGTACTGTCATGATCATCCACTCAGGGTTATTACCTGATTGGTGGAACGATTCCATTAACTTAAGACGTTTAGTGATTTTTTTACGCTTAGTTTCAGAGTTAATTGTTGGTAACTCTTCACGCATCTCAGCAATTAATTGAGCAAGATCGAGTTCACGAAGCAAGTCTAAAACTGCTTCAGCACCCATCTTCGCTTCAAACTCATCACCGTGTTCTTCTAGTGCATCTAAGTATTCTTCTTCACCTAATAACTGACCACGCTCAAGCGTTGTCATACCAGGCTCAGTTACGACGAATGATTCGAAGTAAAGAACACGTTCAATATCACGAAGTGTCATATCTAGCATTAAGCCGATACGTGACGGTAATGATTTTAAAAACCATATATGTGCAACTGGGCTCGCAAGGTCAATATGACCCATACGATCGCGTCGCACTTTAGTGAGTGTTACTTCAACGCCACACTTTTCACAGATCACACCACGGTGTTTAAGGCGTTTATATTTACCACATAAACACTCATAATCTTTCACTGGGCCGAAAATACGGGCACAGAATAAGCCATCGCGCTCAGGCTTGAAAGTACGGTAGTTAATAGTCTCAGGTTTCTTTACTTCACCGAATGACCATGAACGAACCATGTCTGGTGAAGCAAGACCAATGCGAATTGCATCGAATTCTTCGGTCTTATTTTGTTGCTTCAGAAACTTAAGTAAGTCTTTCACCTTAGCTCTCCTGTCGGAGTTAATCTTGAGGACGGATAATTTCGTCCCTACATTCTATTCAGCCGTAACAGATGCTGCAGCATTAACTGCAGCATCTAATTGGCTTAATTTTCTTCCAACTCGATGTTGATACCCAGTGAGCGGATTTCTTTCAACAATACGTTGAACGATTCTGGCATACCTGGTTCCATTTTATGGTTACCATCAACGATGTTTTTATACATCTTAGTACGACCGTTCACGTCATCCGATTTCACTGTTAGCATTTCTTGTAGAGTGTAAGCAGCACCGTAAGCTTCAAGTGCCCATACTTCCATCTCACCAAAACGCTGGCCACCGAACTGTGCTTTACCACCCAGCGGCTGCTGAGTAACAAGGCTGTAAGAACCAGTAGAACGTGCATGCATTTTATCATCAACTAAGTGATTCAGTTTCAGCATGTACATGTAACCTACGGTTACTTGGCGTTCAAACTGATCGCCAGTTCGGCCATCATAAAGTGTAACCTGACCACTTCTTGGGTATCCACCAAGCTCTAGCATGTCTTTAATTTCGCTTTCTTTCGCGCCATCAAATGCAGGAGTAGCTATTGGTAAACCACCTTTTAAGTTTTCAGCTAGACGACGAATTTCGTCATCCGTGAAGCTAGCAATGTCTACAACTTGGCGAGATTCACCAATTTCGTAGGCTTGCTTAATGAATTCACGTAGCTCATGAAGCTCACGTTGTTCTTTCATCATTTCTTCAATTCGTTCACCGATACCACGTGCAGCTAGACCCATATGTGTTTCAAGGATCTGACCGATGTTCATACGCGATGGTACACCTAGTGGATTCAATACGATATCTACCGTACGACCTTTATCATCGTATGGCATATCTTCTACTGGTACGATAGTCGAGATAACACCTTTGTTACCATGACGACCCGCCATTTTATCACCTGGTTGGATACGACGTTTAACAGCTAGGTATACTTTAACAATCTTAAGTACGCCTGGTGCTAAGTCATCACCCTGGGTAATTTTACGACGTTTGTTTTCAAACTTTTTATCGTATTCAGCTTTAAGCTCATCGTACTGTGCAGCTAGTTGCTCAAGTTCAGCTTGCTTGTCTTCTTGTGCAAGGCTTTGAGTAAGTAGTTTTTCAGCATTCAGTGACGTTAGTTTGTCTTCATCGAAGCCTGCATCAACAAGTAACTTGCGAGCACGTCCTAAAACGCCAGCTTCTAAAATACGGAACTCTTCGTTGAAGTCTTTCTTCGCTTCGCGAAGCTGCATGTCTTCAACTTCTAACGCACGTTTGTCTTTTTCAACACCATCACGGGTGAAGACTTGTACGTCAATTACAGTACCAGTTACAGAATTTGGTACACGTAAAGAGCTGTCTTTAACGTCAGACGCTTTTTCGCCGAAGATAGCTCGTAGAAGCTTCTCTTCAGGTGTCAGCTGTGTTTCGCCTTTAGGAGTCACTTTACCTACTAGAATATCGCCGCCTTTAACTTCAGCACCAATATATACAACACCTGATTCATCAAGCTTGCCTAGTGCAGATTCACCCACGTTCGGGATGTCTGCAGTGATCTCTTCAGGACCTAATTTAGTATCACGAGCAACACACTGTAGTTCTTGAATATGGATTGTCGTTAGACGATCTTCTTCAACTACGCGCTCTGATAGTAAGATTGAATCCTCGAAGTTATAACCGTTCCATGGCATGAATGCCACGCGAAGGTTTTGACCAAGGGCTAAATCACCTAAGTCAGTCGAAGGACCATCTGCTAACACGTCACCACGAGTAACCGGTTCGCCAACCATGCACGTTGGTTTTTGGTTAATACATGTGTTTTGGTTAGAACGTGTGTATTTGGTTAAGTTGTAGATGTCGATGCCCGCTTCACCTGGGATGCGCTCTTCTTCATGTACATTAACAACGATGCGACTTGCGTCAGCATACATTACTTCACCACCACGTTTTGCAACAATCGTTACACCAGAATCTTTCGCTAGTGTTAACTCAATACCAGTACCTACTAACGGTTTATCCGCTTTCAATGTTGGTACTGCTTGACGTTGCATGTTTGAACCCATCAATGCACGGTTAGCATCATCGTGTTCTAGGAACGGGATAAGTGCTGCCGCTACAGAGATCACCTGTTGTGGTGATACATCCATATACTGCTGGTCCATGCGACCCATAAAGGTAGATTCACCTTTGTGACGACATGGAATAAGTTCATCAACAAACTCATTGGTTTCAGTTAAGTTTGAATTCGCCTGTGCGATAACAAACTGACCTTCTTCAATGGCTGATAAATAATCAACTTCATCAGTTACAACACCGTCTACCACTTTGCGGTAAGGTGTTTCTAAGAAACCGTAGTCATTGGTACGTGCGTACGTAGACAATGAGTTAATTAGACCGATGTTTGGACCCTCAGGAGTCTCGATTGGACATACGCGACCATAGTGAGTTACGTGAACGTCACGTACTTCAAAGCCTGCGCGTTCACGAGTTAGACCGCCCGGACCTAATGCAGAGATACGACGTTTATGCGTAACTTCTGATAGCGGGTTATTTTGGTCCATAAACTGTGATAACTGAGACGAGCCGAAGAACTCTTTAACCGCTGCCGAAATAGGCTTAGCGTTAATAAGATCTTGTGGCATGATCGCGTCAAGGTCACCTAAGCTTAAACGCTCACGTACAGCACGTTCTACACGTACTAGACCAACACGGAATTGGTTCTCAGCCATTTCGCCAACACTACGTATACGACGGTTGCCTAAGTGGTCGATATCATCAACATCGCCTTGACCGTTACGAATAGCAATTAATACTTTCATAACAGACACGATGTCTTCTTTGCTTAATGTGCCAGGGCCTGTGTCTGTATCGTAACCAACACGGCTATTGAACTTCATACGACCTACAGTAGATAAGTCATAACGTTCTTCAGAGAAGAACAAGTTCTGGAATAAGGCTTCAGCCGCGTCTTTCGTCGGTGGCTCGCCTGGGCGCATCATGCGATAAATTTCTACTAATGCTTCTAAACGGCTGCTTGAAGAGTCAATGTTCAATGTATTTGACATGTAAGCACCGCTGTCCACTTCATTGATATATAACGTATCAATTTTAGTGTAACCAGCTTTAACTAGCTCAGCCATTAGCTCAAGAGTTAATTCATCATTCGCGCTAGCAATAACTTCACCCGTTGACTCGTCAACGTAGTTTTTAGCTATAATACGGCCAATAATATACTCATGAGGTACTTCTAGACGGTTAATGCCTTTCTTCTCGATGCTCTTGATGTGGCGAGCCGTAACACGACGACCGCTTTCAACAAATACTTCACCGTCTTCGCTCTTGATATCAAAAGCGGCAGTTTCACCACGTAAACGTGAAGGTACAAGTTCCATAAGAACTTTACCGTTCGCTACTTCAAACGTCGTGTTGTCGAAGAAGATTTCTAGGATTTCTTCACTAGAGTACTCAAGTGCACGTAGGATGATAGACGCCGGTAATTTACGACGACGGTCAATACGTACATATAAGTTATCTTTTGCATCAAATTCGAAGTCTAACCATGAACCACGGTAAGGAATAACGCGTGCGTTATAAAGTACTTTACCTGATGAATGAGTTTTACCGCGGTCGTTATCAAAGAATACACCAGGGCTACGGTGTAGCTGAGAAACGATAACACGCTCTGTACCATTGATTACAAAGGTACCGGTATCGGTCATGAGCGGAATTTCGCCCATGTAAACTTCTTGCTCTTTAATGTCTTTAACTGTGCCTGGCGCTTCTTTATCCATAACAACAAGGCGCAGTTTCACGCGAAGTGGAGCAGAATAAGTCACACCGCGAATTTGACATTCTTTTACATCGAAAACTGGCTCACCAATACGATAACTTACGTATTGAAGCTCAGAATTTCCCGAGTAGCTTTTAATAGGGAACACAGAACGGAAGGCAGCTTCCAAACCATGATCGCCATCAGCGTCCGGCACTAAGAATTTTTTAAACGATTCTAACTGTGTAGACAGTAAAAAAGGTATATCCAAAACTTGTGGACGTTTACCAAAATCCTTACGGATACGTTTCTTTTCAGAATAAGAGTAAGCCATGGGGTTCCTCAGCTTGCTGTTCTTTGACCCGACCTGTTCTTGTAAGAACAGACTTAACTGGCAGCTATGCCAAGATTTTACAACATTTAATTGTTGTTCTAACTTAGTCTTCCTTTTAACACTAGCAAACTATAAAGCGTTGAAAGTAAAGAAAAAATCAGATTTTATTTGCGCTAAAAGAGTAGTTCACTCCATAGCGCAAAAAGGCCGGTGATTAAATAATCACCAGCCCTTGCCTGATTTCTCAGGCAGCGAACTTAGCAAAAGCTAAATTACTTAACCTCAACTTCAGCACCAGCTTCAGTAAGATCTTTAGCAAGAGCTTCAGCTTCTTCTTTAGATACACCTTCTTTAACAGGTGTAGGAGCAGCTTCAACAAGCGCTTTCGCTTCTTTAAGGCCAAGGCCAGTTGCGCTACGAACAGCTTTGATTGCCGCAACTTTATTAGCGCCAGCGCCAGTAAGGATTACGTCAAATTCTGTTTTCTCTTCAGCAGCTTCAGCAGCTGGACCAGCTACCATTGCAGCTGCAGCAGTTACGCCGAATTTTTCTTCCATTGCTTCGATAAGAGCAACAACGTCCATTACTGACATTTCAGCAATTGCGTCAAGGATTTGGTCTTTAGATACAGACATTACAAATTTCCTAATAATTAACGGACATTAAGTCCAAATAAATTTTACACCGAAAGTGATTAAACAGCTTAAAATTAAGCAGCTTGCTCTTCTTTCTGTACACGTACTGCTTCAATTGTTTTACACAATTTGCCAGCAGACGCTTCTTTCATAGCACTCATTAAGCGTGCAACAGCTTCATCGTATGTAGGTAATGTAGCAAGCATTGCTGCATCAACAACATTTCCTTCAAAAGCGGCCGTTTTAAGCTCAAATTTCTCATTCTTTTTCGCGAAATCTGAAAAGATACGCGCAGCAGCACCTGGGTGCTCTGATGAGAAAGCGATTAAGCTTGGACCAACAAATGAATCAGAAAGACACTCAAAATCTGTTCCTTCAAGAGCACGTTTTGCTAAAGTGTTACGGACAACTTTCATCCAAACACCGTTTGCACGAGCTTCTTTACGAAGGGCAGTGATTGCGCCAACTGTTACACCACGAGAATCTGCAACAACTGCAGATAGAGCACCATTGGCTGCTTCGTTGACTTCAGCAACTATTGCTTTTTTGCCTTGAAGATTTAAAGCCATGGGTGTTACTCCTGGTTTAATGGGGATACCGATTATCGGACTCCCCTGTTCTACTCTTCCCTATCAAACAAGATAGAGATGCTTTTTACGGCGAGAGCCAGAAGGATTAGGAAAAATCTATCTGGGGTCTACACCGTCTACGTAGGTGAATATTAAGGCCGAAGCCACCTACGGTCTTGGACGGAAGCCCAATTTATCGTTAAACCTAAGGCTTAACGAAATTATGGACTTCAACCCGAATTCTTTACTTTGCTGACTAATAAATTAATCAACAAAATGGCGCGAAATTATAGTACAAATTTCACGCCATGTAAACACTAAATTAAGCTACTACTGTGCTTAAAGTGCTTTGGTCAACAGAAACACCTGCGCCCATTGTTGTAGAGATAGTTACTTTTTTCAAGTAAACACCTTTAGCTTGAGAAGGCTTAGCCTTCTTAAGTGCAACAATTAGTGACTCAAGGTTTTGTTGAAGTTGCTCAGCTGTGAAATCAACCTTACCAATAGTAGTATGGATGATACCATTCTTGTCATTACGGTAACGTACTTGACCAGCTTTAGCATTTTTAACTGCTTCTGCAACGTTAGGCGTTACAGTACCAGTTTTAGGGTTTGGCATTAGACCACGTGGGCCTAAGATTTGACCTAGTTGACCAACAACACGCATAGCGTCTGGTGATGCAACAACAACGTCAAAGTTCATCTCGCCTTTTTTAACTAGCTCAGCAAGATCTTCCATACCTACTAATTCAGCACCAGCTTCTTTCGCAGCTTCTGCGTTAGCGCCTTGTGTGAATACAGCAACACGAACGTCACGACCAGTACCGTTAGGTAGTACAGTTGCACCACGAACGTTTTGATCAGATTTACGAGCATCGATACCAAGGTTAACGGCAACGTCAACACTTTCTACGAATTTAGCTGTCGCTAACTCTTTTAAAAGAGCAACTGCTTCATTGATTTCGTAATCTTTTGTTACTTCCACTTTTTCGCGGATAGTACGCATACGTTTAGTTAATTTAGCCATTTCTTAGTCCTCTACGTTCAAGCCCATCGCACGCGCAGAACCTGCGATAGTGCGAACCGCAGCGTCCATATCAGCCGCTGTAAGGTCAGCTCGTTTTGTCTCAACGATCTCTTCAAGTTGAGCACGAGTTACTGTGCCTACTTTATCAGTGTTAGGACGGCCTGAGCCTGATTTGATACCAGCTGCTTTCTTAAGTAAGTAAGCTGCAGGTGGTGTTTTCATATCGAACGTAAAAGAACGGTCGCCGTAAACAGAGATCACTACAGGAACTGGAGCGCCTTTTTCAATAGATTCTGTACGTGCGTTAAACGCTTTACAGAATTCCATGATGTTCACACCGTGTTGACCTAGTGCTGGACCAACTGGAGGACTAGGATTAGCCATACCAGCGGCAACTTGTAGCTTGATTAGAGCTTCAACTTTTTTAGCCATTATAAATACCTCATTAGGTGGGTCTTAGCCTTGTGCGCGCGAGGACGCGTACTCTAGCGGCTTCCCAGTTTAAAAATTGGTTTCGTACTTTTTGTATAGTAAAAATTAATTTTACCTTAATACAAAAAGGCCGCTGATTATAAGATAATCAACGGCCTTTTTCAAGCTTCGTGCCAAAATTTACAAAAATAGTGACGAAGCTTTTTTAATCAATTACTTATCTTGTTCAACTTGACCAAACTCAAGTTCAACTGGCGTAGAACGACCAAAAATAAGTACAGATACTTTTACGCGGCTTTTTTCGTAGTCAACTTCTTCAACTACACCACTGAAGTCTGCAAATGGTCCATCTGTAACGCGTACAACTTCACCTGGTTCAAATAATGTTGCAGGTTTAGGTGCTTCAGCATTTTCTTGTAAACGATTAAGAATGCGTTCTGCTTCTTTAGGACTAATTGGCGCAGGACGATCAGACGTTCCACCAATGAAACCCATTACGCGTTCAGTACTGTTCACTAAGTGCCAGCTTGCGTCGTTCATATCCATTTGTACTAATACATAACCTGGGAAGAATTTACGCTCAGACTTACGCTTTTGACCAGCACGCATCTCAACAACTTCTTCAGTTGGTACTAATATCTCACCAAAGCTCGCTTCAAGACCTTCAATTTTGATATGTTCTATTAATGTTTGTGCTACACGCTTTTCGTAACCAGAAAAAGCCTGTACTACGTACCAACGTAATTTAATTTCTTTGTTCTCGTTCTCATCCGACATGGGATCAGATCTCCAATCCAGTTAAAAAGCCAACAGCACGGAATAAAATGCCATCTAATCCCCAAAGGATAAGTGCCATAATCACTGTTGCAACCATTACAATTAATGTCGTGTGGGTAGTTTCTTGGCGAGTTGGCCAAATAACTTTGCGTACTTCAATTCGAGCTTCTTTAGCGAAAGCAAGAAAGTTACGTCCCTTAAAGGTTTGTGAGGCAATTGCTAATCCAGCCGCTATTGCAACAACAACGCCGATAGCACGTAGTAATACAGACTGATCTGCATACATATGATTACCAACAACTGCGCCTGCAAGTAGCGCGATTGCTACTAACCACTTTACTGACTCCATCGCACTTGATGGTGTTTCTACATTCGTGCTCATAATATTATTACCTTAACTACAGACACAACAACTCTACACCTAGGTAGGGTTAATCCATTAAAATCTAAACTTAAAAACAGACTTAATTTAAACCGGTTTTTAATCTCAGACTACTCAACACACAAGTAAATCTGGCAGGGGCGGAGAGACTCGAACTCCCAACCATCGGTTTTGGAGACCGCTGTTCTACCAATTGGAACTACGCCCCTGCAAAGTGGATGCCTATTATACTTACGCAGTCCATTAACACAAGCCTAAAAGATACCCGCAGTGCAAAATCTCAACATTACATTTAAAAATCAATCTTAACATTGATTAAAAAGCAGTTTATGATTGTTCAAATACTCAGTTTTTACTTAGCCCAGCAGGTTACAAACCTCGCGCCGAGATTAAATCGCCCCTAGATTGAACAAATTTCAATCCACAAAGGTCAACACGCCCTAGGGATTCACAAGAGATAGGAAGTCTGTGAAAGCAATTAAAACAATCATAAAATATAAAGTCATCAGCTTTTTATTATTATTCCATATTAGCTCGCTTGCCCTACCACTGTACTTAGATACATATACAAATGAGCAAGGTTTATCGCAAAATTCAATCACCTGTAGTACCACTGATGAAAAGGGATTTCATTGGTTTTCGACCCAAGGCGGCTTAAACCGATTCGATGGATATGAATTTAAACACTATAAATTCAACCCTTCACAATCGAGTATTTCGGGGAGTTGGATTACAGACTGCCTGAATTTAGGAAACGGCCAACTTTGGTTTGCCACAACAAGCAACGGCCTCAACTTATTAAATACTGAAACAGGAAATTTTCGTGTTTTTAACCAGTATTCAACCCCCTCTATTACAAACGAACGCATTTCAGCAATTATCTCTAATTCCCCCGAAACAATTTGGATTGGTCACGATAAGGGGCAACTTACTCGGTTAAATACAAACACAAATACTACCGAATTATTTACTTATCAAGACATCGACCAATTAAATGTTGTTTTTAAAGATATGCTTTTTGATAACAAAAAAAACCTTTGGTTAGCAAGTAATATTGGGCTTATTAAATTCGATTCAATAACAAATCGGTTCACACACATACCTAATAGCCCAAAACAACTCTGGCAATTAAAAAAAGCATCAAACGGCCAGTTAATTCTAGGAGGCAAAACTGGTCTAAGTGTTTTTGACTCAAACGCACGAGCATTTTATAACTTTGAGCAACTCAAAAATGTTTGGATCACAGATATACTTTTTGATGATGAAAAAAAATTATGGGTAAGCACTTATGGTCATGGTCTTTATTACCAAGCTACTGATAATTTATTAAGTAGCGAGTTTCATCAACTTACTCACTCTCCAGATTTAAAACATGGCTTAGCTAACGACCACCTATTGTCACTTTACCAAGACCCTCAAGGCATTATTTGGATTGGTACAGACGGCTATGGGTTACATCGCTATGATAAAAGGCAGACTCAGTTTGGTCATCAAAAGCATCAAAGCAATAACCCGGCTTCAATTTCGAATGACTTTGTAAGAGCAATACTCAAAGACAGCAACAATTTACTTTGGATTGGCACACGCGATGGCCTTAACAAGCAAACTAACAATGGCTTTAAACGTTATAAAGTGAATGAAAACCCTACAACGGGCTTAACTAACAACAATATATTTAGTCTTTATGAAGATGCAAATAATCGTATATGGGTAGGCACGTATGGAGGTGGTTTACTGCTTTACAACCCAATTAATGATAACTTTTCGGCTTTTACAGTGCAAAGCCATCAACTTAGTAGTAACCGTATTTATGCAATCGAGGGCGATGAAAATGGTAATTTGTGGCTGGGCAGTAATGAAGGATTAACGCGTTTTAACCCCGATACATTGCAAGTTACACACTTTAAATACAGCACAGATAAAAATAGTATCTCAAATAATACTGTTTTTAGTATTACGTATGACAGCTACAATAATATTATATGGGCTGGAACCCGTGCAGGACTCAATAAACTTTCTTTAAATGATGGAATATTTACTCATTACCAAAGCGATCTTAAAAAGCCTAATAGTTTAACCCACGACATGGTTACATCCTTGCATTTACAAGATAAAAACACTTTATGGGTAGGTACTTTTGGCGGGCTCAATAAATTAAATATCCCAACAAACAACGTTATAAACATTACCGAGTTCGATGGCTTACTTAATGATAATATTTTTGCAATTAAACAAGATAGCAACGGCTACTTGTGGCTCAGTAGTAATCAAGGTTTAACCCGTTATGCTCCTAAGACTCAAAAAATGCAGCATTTTTTACCCGCAAATGGAGCGCAGCATAATTCATTTATTTTAGGTGCCGCTTTTCAAGCCAATGATGGCGAATTATTTTTTGGTGGTATTAATGGTTTTAATCAATTTGATCCGTTAAAACTAACTCTAGCAACCCAACCTCCAGAACCCGTTATTACAGACTTACTTATTTATAACCAGTCAGTCGCGACGCAGCAATATATAAAAGCCAAGACTCAAGCGGCTAAGCTTATAAGCTATACAGACAGACTCTTTTTTAAAGAAGAAGATGGTGTTATCGGTTTTAAGTTTTCTGCTTTAAACAGTGCAGAGCCCCCTTCTCAATACCAATATGCTTACAAGTTAGCTGGATTAGATAAGCAGTTTTTATACGCAAACAAAAATCAGAGGCAAGTTAGCTATTCTCAACTTCCCGCTGGAAGCTATCACTTTATTGTAAAAGTTAAAGACCAATACGGCCAATGGAGTGATGATAAAACGATGGTTGCACTTACGGTTACTCCACCTTGGTGGAAGAACAATGTCGTTTATGTCACTTACATCATTATCGTATTATTTATAATCTGGTTAATTATAACCGCAAGGTATAGGGCTAAAATAGCAGAACAAGCTAGTTTAAAAGAGCGAGAGCTTAGTAACTTAAAAACTCAACTATTAGATAACGTTAGCCATGAGCTTAAAACACCATTGAGCTTAATATTAGCGCCACTTGAGAGTTTACAAAAAAGCCATAAAGATTCAGACACTCAACAAAAACTAGCGATGATTCATCGCAACAGTCATAAATTATTAGATCAAATAAATCAACTTTTGCAATTAAGCCAACGCCCTAGTTCAGCAGTAAAATACGTAACGCCCTATGCTATAAAGCCATTGATAATACAGCTAATAGAAGACTTTACTCCTCTATTTGAACAAAAAGATATTACATTTGAATTTAAAGATTTAACGCAGCAGAGTATTTACCTTGAGTTAGAGCATGAACATATAACTTCAATTGTTAGTAACTTATTGAGTAACGCTCACAAATACACAACAAACACAGGAAAAGTGCTACTTCAACTATCAGCTCAAAATAAAACTTTTGTAGTATCTGTATCAGACACGGGTGTCGGTATAGATAAAGAACACCTTGAAGCAATTTTTCAACGTTTTACACGTATAAATACCAATAATCAAAGTGGCAGCGGTATTGGCTTAGCGCTAGTAAAGCAGCTAGTTGAGCAATATGAAGGAACCATTGAACTTAAAAGTGAATTAAACAAAGGAAGTTGCTTCACGGTTTCATTGCCTACAGCTCAAAGCCAAGAAGCCTCCAACCTCTCAGTGCTTACTACATCTAAAAACAACAATAAACGTAGCGCAAAAAGTAATAAAATTCTTATTATTGAAGATAACGACGAAATGCGTGACTTACTGACTTCTCTCTTTATTAACAGCTATGAATGCATAAGTGCATTCAATGGCAAACAAGGCTTAGCATTATGTACAAATGAAATGCCAGATTTAGTGATAAGTGATGTAATGATGCCCGTTATGGATGGTTATCAGTTTATTAAAGCACTGCGCAGCGACACGGCTATTAGCCACATTCCAGTTCTATTGCTTTCAGCAAAGGCTGATACTAACAGTAAACTAAAAGGCCTAGACTTACTTGCAGATGATTATTTAAGTAAGCCTTTTGAGCCGCAACTTTTACTAAGCCGCGTTCAAGGGTTATTAACGATTAGAGAAGTGCTTAATCAACATTTAAAACAGCAGCTACCGGCTTTATCACAAACAATCCAACTCGACCCACAAATGGTACAAAGTAAAGACTACATATTTACCCAGCGTGTAAAAGCAATAGTAAAAGAGTGTTATCAAGACGAGGCGTTTAGCGTAGAAGAATTTGCAGCAGCGCTTTACCTGAGCCCCCGCGCTTTGCAATTAAAAATGAAAGCCTTGTATAACTTAACACCTAGCGACTACATTCGAAACATTCGTTTAGAATTCGCAGAAGAACTTTTGAAAAACAGTAATCTTGCAATAGGATTAGTTGCGCAACAAGTCGGCTTTAATTCACAAAGTTATTTTGCTCGCTGCTTTAAAGCAAAATATGCAGTGTCGCCTAAGCAATTTCGTGAAAAAAGATTAAAAACTTCGCCTGTGTAACCAAACACTTCGCGCCAGTACTATTTTTAACTTACTGATTTAACTAAATTAACATGAATATAAATATTAAAGGGAATGCACAACATTTCCTTTAAGCATATTAATTAAGGACAGTCATATGTTAAAAACACCACAAAAATTACTATTAACGGCACTATTAACGACCACTCTGAGCGCTTGTCAAAGCACTTCAACCAATGTGACATCGGGTCAAAACTCACCTGATATAAATGCAGTTGCACAGGAACAATACAACGGTCCAAAAGCCCGAATTGCAGTTGCACGCTTCACCGACAAATCAAATAATTCAAAATGGTGGCGTAAAGAAATAGGCGACGGTATGGCGGATCAATTAACTACCGCTCTAGTATCAACAAATCGTTTTATTGTTTTAGAGCGCCAAGCGCTTGATGCGGTTTTATCAGAACAAGACCTAGCAGCCTCCGGTCGCGTTAGTGCATCATCGGGTGCCGCTTATGGTGAGATTGAAGGCGCTGAAATAGTCGTGATTGCTGCGGTAACAGAATTTGATGACGATAGCTCTGGTGCAAGTGTTGGCAGTGGCGGCTTTATCGGTGATGTATTTAGCTCTGTATCTGCCGGTTTTTCGGGTTCACATATGGCAATTGATCTACGCCTTATAGACACTCGCACATCACGCATTTTAGCTGCAACGAGTGTTGAAGGGGGTAGTAAAGATTTTGATTTCACAGGCGCTGCAACCAATTTTGGTGGCGCACTCGTTGGTGGCAATATTAGTGGATGGTCTGATACCCCTAAAGAAAAAGCCCTGCGTGAAGTTATTATTAAAGCGGTTGAGTTTTTAGAAACTAAAATCCCAGATACCTACTATCGCTATAACAGTAACAATACTTTAGCACCGGGTTACACTGCGCCGCCGCCAGCTACTAAGCGCGCAAAAGCAGCCAGCAAGCCCGCTGTAACAGTCGATGTACCCACTCATAGAATGCCGCATTATGAAAAAATGGATTTAGCAATGTCACGCCTAAGCTTAGTGTGCTTGGGTTACCTAAGAAACCAGCCTGATTATGAAGAATTTGAAACACAAGATGTTGAATACGATCGTAAAACAGTTATCGCACTGCGTGAGTACCAACAAGACAAAAAAATAAAGGTAACGGGTTTAGCTGATGAAACAACTAAAAAGTCACTTGATGACAGTGGTTGTATTGCCAAAACGAACAAATCTAGCCTCGAAAGTATAAGCAACATGTTTAAATTTAATTAATCAGTATTAGCTTTAAGCTTAAAATAAAAAACGGCTGTTATATAGGCCGTTTTTCATCTACACGTAATAACTCACCACGATAAAAATCACACACTAACCAAATTTGTTCAAATTGATAGGTTCTTGGAAAGTTAAGGTCATCGATCACTGCTTCAAAGTCAGCTTTGCGCCAAATAGTACTCGCATTACGAATAACAAGCCAAGTACGCTTTGAATAATAACGCTTTTTTGCTTTTTGTTTTAGCAATCGCTCTAATGCGCCCCGCAATCTGTGCTCACTTGGCTTTTGTGCCATGTCTGCCAAATCTCGCTGCATTTGCATTGACAGCGGGCGCCCTAAAACAGCCATCGCTTCTGATTCGCTGGCATACAAATGGGCAATCTCTATATCAAGCTGTTCATCTTCTTGATAACAACTAACATCAGGTTTATTGGGTTCATTATGCCAAATATTACGCATATGAATGCCTAACTGCTGCTCATAACAACGTAAAAACAATTTAGCCGCATCATGCTCTAACTGACGCTTTTCCTCATCACTGCTGCGCTTCATTCAACACCTTGTAAACATCACTTAATAGGCTTGAAGCACCAAACCTGAATGTCTTTGCTTGCAGGTAATCATCACCCATTATCGTGCGTGCCAGTGCTAAATAATCACTGGCATCAGCCACTGTTTTAACACCTCCGGCGGCTTTAAAGCCAACACGCTTACCAGTCCTTTTAATTGCACTGAGCATAATTTTTGTTGATTCAAGCGTGGCATTAACAGCGACCTTACCCGTACTGGTTTTTACAAAATCGGCACCACCTTCAATTGCAAGCTCCGTGGCCTGTGTTATGAGTGCGTCAGTTTTAAGCTCACCGCTTTCTATAATTACTTTTAGTTGCGCGCGCGACCCACACGCTTTTTTACTTTCGCTTACATAGCTAAGTACTGTTTGAGCATCGCCCGCTATGAGTTTTTTATAAGGAATAACTAAATCAATCTCATCCGCACCGCGCTCTATTGCAATGAGTGTTTCGTTAATTACACCACTGAGTGGCGCATCACCCGTTGGGAAATTAGTGACTGTTGCCACTTTTACGTGGCTAAGCTCACGCGTTGCCAGTGCTATTTTTGCATCATCAACAAAGTCGCTATAAACACATAAGGCTGCTGGCGTGCCTAAGGTCGGATTTATACTATTAACAAGCGCTTGAATATCTGTAGTTGTATCACTGCTGTTTAAACTTGTTAAATCCATCAGTGCGACTGCTAATGCCGCGTCTTTTTGATGCTGTGTCATGTAGACTCCCTTGCCTATGTTAAGTACAAAATTTAATATACCCCCCATATTAACAAATTAAATCAAACTCGCTATAGCTCATAACCAAACACTATAAGCTGGTTATTTTACTTGTAACTCGCTGCAATCCCTTGTTAAATAAGTCTTAGGCCTAAAAAGCCCACCTATTATAACTTTTGGTTATATCAACTTGGTTTTAATTATTTTTTACTTATTGATAGCCGCTATATTCTGCTTGCCAGAATAAAGCGTTTTCTTGTATTTGAATTTGTTTAGGGGTGTTATTAACGTGCAGTATTTACCTATCTTTACCAAACTCGACAACAAACCAGTATTGGTTGTTGGCGGTGGAGAGGTCGCATTACGCAAATGTCGCGCGTTTTTAAAAGCGAGAGCAAGCGTTACCTTAGTAGCACCTTGGTTTTGTGATGAATTAAAAGAGCATGCACATAATAATGAAGTCACGCTTATTGATGCTTATTTTGATGAGTCGCATCTTGATGGCAAAATGTTAGTTATTGCGGCAACTGACCGCGATGAAGTAAACAACAACGTATTTGAGCTTGCCAATGCCCGCAATGTATTCGTAAACGTGGTTGATGACCAACCTAAATGTACGTTTGTATTCCCATCGATTGTTGACCGCGACCCAATTACGATTGCTATATCAAGTGCGGGCACTGCGCCCGTACTTGCACGCCGCCTACGCGAAAAGCTCGAAACCTTGATCCCACAACATATTGGCCCACTTGCAACACTTGTAGGCGGATTTAGAGACAAAGTAAAAAAACGCTTTAAACACTTTTCTGACCGCCGCCAATTTTGGGAAGGCGTGTTCGACTCTTCTGTCGTGAGTAAAGTGCAAACCGGTGATACTCAAGCCGCGCAGCAGCAACTAGAGCAAATGCTAGATGCTAAAGCAGAGCCTGAAGGCGAAGTATATGTAGTCGGTGCAGGTCCAGGCGATCCTGAGCTTTTAACACTTAAAGCACTGCAACTTATGCAACAAGCCGATGTGGTTGTATATGACTTTTTAGTCTCTGATGAAATTATGGAATTAGTGCGTCGCGATGCTGACCTTATTTGTGTAGGCAAACGTTTAGGCGATCACAGTGTTGTTCAAGACGACACCAACCAAATGTTGGTCGACCTTGCTAAACAAGGCAAAAAAGTGTGCCGCATTAAAGGTGGCGACCCGTTTATTTATGGTCGTGGTGGCGAAGAAGTACAAGTACTGGCTGCTAACAAGGTAAATTATCAAATTGTACCGGGTATTACAGCTGCTGCAGGTTGCAGTGCATATGCGGGTATTCCGCTTACGCATCGTGACCATGCACAAGCCATTCAATTTGTAACTGGCCACTGTAAAAAAGACGGTCAAGAACTTGATTGGCAATCGCTGGCAAAAGCAAATCAAACACTTGCTATTTACATGGGCGTAATTAAATCGCCGCACATACAAAGCGAGCTTTTAAAGCATGGCCGCAAAGCCGACACACCGGTTGCCATTATCGAAAACGGTACACGTAAAAATCAGCGTGTGGTAACAGGCCAATTAGGCGAACTTGCCGACTTAATCCAGCGCAACAGCATTATATCGCCTGCGCTACTCATTATTGGCGAAGTAGCCGCCCTGCACTCGCAACTAGCGTGGTTTGGGAAAAACGAACAAACAAGTAGCTTTGCACAGCCGATTACAGATGTATCAAATACATAACCGAATTTTAAATTTATAACTTTTAATCATTTTAGTAGGACGACTAACAATGGCTTTAACTCACCTTCAGCAACTTGAAGCTGAAAGTATCAAAATCATGCGCGAAGTCGCCGCTGAGTTTGAGAACCCAGTAATGCTTTACTCTATTGGTAAAGATTCGTCGGTACTTTTGCACTTAGCGCGTAAAGCATTTTACCCTGCAAAAATTCCGTTTCCGTTATTGCACGTAGACACCAACTGGAAGTTTCGTGAAATGATTGAGTTTCGCGACCGTATAGCTAAAGAATACGGCTTTGATCTACTGGTACACAAAAATCCTGAAGGCATTGAAATGGGTGTAGGCCCGTTTACGCATGGCTCGGGTAAACATACCGACATAATGAAAACCCAAGGCTTAAAGCAGGCACTTAACAAATATGGTTTTGATGCTGCATTTGGTGGCGCACGCCGCGACGAAGAAAAATCACGCGCAAAAGAGCGTGTTTACTCATTCCGCGACAAACACCACCGTTGGGACCCTAAAAACCAACGTCCTGAGCTGTGGAATACCTACAACAGCCAAGTTAACCCGGGCGAAAGCATTCGTGTTTTCCCGTTGTCTAACTGGACTGAGCTTGATATTTGGCAATACATTTACCAAGAGAACATCGACATGGTACCGCTTTACCTAGCAAAAGAGCGCCCTGTTGTTGATCGCGATGGCACCCTAATTATGGTTGACGATGAGCGTATGCCACTTAATGAAGGTGAAGTACCGCAAATGAAATCTGTACGTTTTCGTACATTAGGCTGCTACCCACTTACCGGTGCAGTTGAATCAACAGCCAGTACTTTAACCGAAATCATCGAAGAAATGCTGCTATCTACGTCATCTGAACGTGAAGGTCGTGTTATTGACCATGATTCAGCCGGCTCAATGGAGAAGAAAAAACGTGAGGGGTATTTTTAATGTCTAGCCAAAATAACGATACATTTAACGAAGTAAAAGAAATAGGCATAGACGCCTACCTAGCACGCCAACAAGACAAAAGCTTATTGCGCATGCTTACGTGTGGCAGCGTAGATGACGGTAAATCAACACTGATTGGCCGCCTACTGCACGATAGCCACCAAATTTATGAAGATCAGCTTGCTGCTCTTCATAAAGATAACGAAAAAGTAGGTAATGCAGGTGAAGATCTTGACCTTGCTTTATTAGTTGATGGCCTACAAGCTGAGCGCGAGCAAGGCATTACTATTGACGTAGCGTACCGTTACTTTTCAACGGCTAAGCGTAAATTTATTATTGCCGACACCCCAGGGCACGAGCAATACACGCGCAACATGGTAACGGGTGCATCAACAAGTGATGTCGCCATTATTTTGGTTGATGCGCGTTACGGCGTGCAAGTACAAACCAAGCGCCACAGCTTTATTTGTGATTCGCTGGGCATTAAGCAGTTTGTTGTTGCCGTTAATAAAATGGATATCGTTGATTTTGACGAAACCGTGTATGAAAAAATTAAGGCCGATTACCTTAAATTTGCTGAGCAACTTAACGTATCAAACATTAAGTTTGTGCCTATGTCGGCGCTTAAAGGCGACAACGTAGTAACGCGCTCTGCATATACTCCATATTACACCGACAAGCCGCTACTTGAATTACTAGAAGATTCGCCAGCAGCCGAAACAGATACAGGCTTTGAAGCGCGCCTACCAGTGCAATATGTAGTGCGTCCTAACTTAAACTTCCGTGGCTTTCAGGGCACACTGACATCGGGCAAGATACACGTAGGCGATGCTATAAAAGTATTACCATCGGGTAAAACATCAAGCATTAAAGAAATTGTTACCTTTGATGGCAACCTAGATAGCGCACAAGCGGGCCAAGCAATTACCGTTACCCTAAATAACGAAATTGATATTAGCCGAGGCGACGTAATAGTACCTGCAAATTCAACGGCCGTGGTTACTAACCAGCTGCAAGCTAAAATTGTGTGGATGCATGAGTCGCCATTAGTATTAGGTAAAAGCTATAACCTAAAACTAGGCAGCAAAAACACCTCAGCTATTGTTAAAAAGATTGATCACACAATTGATGTGAACACGCTTGAACACGGCACTAGCGACTCATTACAGTTAAACGAGATTGCGATTGTAACGCTTGAACTAACCGAAACCATTTTGGCAGACGAGTACCACTGCAATCACGAAACAGGTTCGTTTATATTAATCGACCGCTTATCAAACTTAACCGTTGCTGCGGGCATGATTGAACAAGTGCTGCAAAGCCAAGCGCAACAAACGAACTTCAGCGAATTTGAAGTTGAATTTAACAGCTTAGTACGCAAGCACTTTCCACATTGGCAAGCGCTTGATATATCAAAGCTGTAAGTAAAAAATGTCTGTTAGGAATTTAAAAGCATGGTAGAACAGCTCGTTTTAACAGGCATTATGCTTACCTTAGTCGGGTGCCTTTTTGGCACCCGTATTAATCCAGCATGGTTATTTGTAAGTGCCATTGGTACTAGTTATTTAACCGGATTAATTGATCTTGAAAACATGTTAGTTAACTACGCTAATCCGTCGCTTATTACCTTGATTTTACTGGTGGTAGTGTCGATTGCGATTGAAAAAACCACGCTAATTCAAAAGTTAGCACAATCACTATCTAAAGGTAGTTTAGTAAAATCGGTAACAAAATTGGGGTTATCAACTGCTTTTTTATCGTCGTTTACTAACAATACCGCCGTTGTTGCATCGCTTATTACCGCGATAAAAGACAACCCTAATCACTCCCCTTCAAAGCTATTATTACCGCTGTCGTACACTGCTATTTTGGGCGGCACTATTACGCTTATTGGTACATCAACCAACTTAATCGTCAATGGCTTTGCAGTAGATGCAGGCATGGCACCGCTGGGCTTTTTTGACTTTACCCTAGTGGGTTTAGGCGCGCTAAGCGTAGGCTTAATTACTATTTTAGTGATGCTTAAATTTTTACCCGACAACGGTAAAAGCGATCAAGAAGTGGTGCCTTTTTACCTAGAAGGTAAAGTACAAGCAAATTCAAAATTAATAGGTCAAACCGTTGAAGAAAACGGCCTGCGTGATTTAAAAGACTTATTCCTTGCGGAAATTATTCGCGATGGCAGCCGCATTTGCGCAGTCACCCCGCAGCAAATTATTCAAAAAGACGACGTGCTGCTGTTTGTAGGTGACATAAAATCGGTGCCATTACTTACCCGTTTCGACGGCTTAAAAGTAGTGCACGACAATCATCAAAAAGACATAGAACACTTAGTCGAAGTAGTTGTAAGTCAGTCATCAAAATTTATTGGCAAAACCGTAAAAGAAGCCCGCTTTAGAGAGCAATTTCATGCCGCCGTTATTGCCATTCGCCGTGGGCACGACCGCTTACAAGGCGGCCTTGGGCAAGTACAATTACAAGCTGGCGACTCACTAATACTCGCACCAGGCAAAAACTTTTACTCTTTGCCAAATTTAAAACGCGAGTTTGTGTATATATCGGGCCTTGATTTACAAACCCACCTTGCCCCTAAACAATCAAACATTGTGCTACTGTGCTTTGCCGCCGTACTGGGATTAAGCATTGTTGGCATAGTGCCGCTGGTTAAAGGCTTATTAGTATTACTGATTGGCTTAATGCTCAGTGGCACTATAAAACTTAATGAAGTAAAACGCCGTTTTCCACTTGAGCTACTCGTGGTTGTAGGCAGCGCCATTGGCCTAGCTAAATTAATGATAGGCACCGGACTTGCAGGGCAAATATCCGACGCCATGTTTATGGTACTTGGGGATTTTGGCCCGTACGGCGCATTTATAGCTATATTTTTAATGACCGTATTATTTACCGAGCTTATTACTAATAACGCCGCAGCAGCCTTGTCGTTCCCTGTTGCATACTCGCTCGCAGTTGGTTTTAATGTAGACCCGCTACCGTTTATTATGGCGGTTGCCTTTGGCGCATCAGCCAGCTTTATATCGCCATTTGGGTATCAAACTAATCTAATGGTGTATAGCGCGGGTAACTATCGCTTAAAAGATTACATAGTGATGGGCTTACCCCTTTCTATTATTTATTCAATCACGGTATTAACCTTGATCCCGCTGGTATTTCCATTTTAATACTAGCGCTCACAGCATAAGAGACTCTCACTATGGATGAAAATATAGTTTGGCATAACTACGCAACGACAAAAGCACAGCGTAGTGAGCAAAAAAAACATAAGCCCGCTATTTTATGGTTTACCGGCTTTTCAGGCTCTGGTAAAAGCACCGTAGCAAACGCATTAGAAGCAGCGCTTAATCAGCAAGGTACGCACACTTACCTACTCGATGGCGACAACGTACGCCACGGTTTATGCAAAGACCTAGGCTTTAGCGACGAAGACCGCATTGAAAACATACGCCGCGTAGGCGAAACCGCAAAACTAATGACCGACGCTGGCTTGTTAGTACTTACTGCGTTTATATCGCCTTTTAGAGCAGAGCGCGATATGGTGCGCAGCCTAGTAGACGACGGCGAATTTATTGAAGTATTTATCGATACCCCGCTTGATGTATGCGAAAGCCGCGATCCAAAAGGCTTATACAAAAAAGCCCGCGCAGGGGAGATAAAACACTTCACGGGTATCGATTCAAGCTACGAAGTGCCAAACAATCCAGAAATAATTTTAGATACAAGTAAAAACACCCTAGACCAATCGGTTACACAACTGATAACGTATCTAAAACAAAAGCACATAATATAGGTTAACCCCATGAATCAAACCGAACTGCTAGAAGAAACCCTCATCCTTGCCCGCAAAGCAGGCCAAGCGATAATGGGAATTTACGAAAAGGACTTTAACGTTGAGTACAAAGCCGACGAAAGCCCCGTAACCGACGCCGATTTAGCAGCTCACAAACTGATTGTGGCAGGGCTTCAACAACTCACACCCGACATTCCAATACTCAGTGAAGAAAACGCCGACATAAGCTGGGATGTACGCCAAACATGGAAAAGCTACTGGTTAGTTGACCCAATCGACGGCACTAAAGAATTTATTAAAAAGAACGGTGAATTTACCGTAAACATCGCCCTAATTAAAAATGGTATTCCTATTTTGGCTGTAGTTGATGCACCTGCCCTTGGCGTATCGTACTTAGCAAGCGATGCCATTGGCGCATTTAAAGATAAAGGCGATGAGCGAATTGAGCTTAAAGTAACCACTAAACCTAACAAAGGGCTAATACGTGTTGTAGGCAGCCGCTCGCATCCATCACCCGATTTAGCCGAGTTTGTAAAACGCTTTGACGAGGTTGAAATGGTGTCAAAAGGCAGCTCACTAAAACTGTGTTTAGTCGCTGAGGGCAGCGCCGATATTTACCCACGCTTGGGCCCAACCTGCGAATGGGATACCGGAGCTGGCCATGCAATCGCACAAATAGCCGGTGCAAAAGTCACTAAGCTTGATGGCAGCCCACTTATTTATAACACCAAAGATGAATACTTAAATCCGTATTTTATTGTGAGTGCGATAGAAGAGTAAGGGCCTAGACCTGTTAGCGGTTAATTCAAAAGTAGCTCGGCGTTAAGTTATTTGTAGGTCGGGATTTATCCCGTTATTTTGTCGGGCTAAAGCCAGACCTACAAAAGAGCTGCACCGCAAGTACAACGCTATATTTCATGGGAATGCCTTTAGCTTTGATAAATCAGCACCGCAGCTAGTTTAAAAAATAATACCACTGCACCAAACTCAGATGTGCTTTTAGTTACATAAAAAGTTTAAATTGATACACCTTAGTAGGGCGTGGATTTATCCCGCCACATGTTCAATGTCAAAGCCTGATAAACAACAAAGTCCTCATTTAGAAAATAGCCCTATTTATTCTGAGATCGAGATTTTTCATAGTCATACTGCAATTGCAAACAATCTGCATTTAACAGCCTAACACCATCATCTTCAGAAAAAGTCATATCTTTTAGCTTTAAATAAGTTGCCAATTTATCTCTTTCACTTGGAATAGAGCTAGTATTAGGAGCTAATTTATTAAAGCTAATTTGTAAAAGCTTGAGTATTAAAAAGCCTATTTGGGATTCCTTTAACGTTTTAAGATCTCCAGAAAAACCTTCAACACCCAAATAACAAATAAGAGTATTAAATTTTTCATAATCATCTTTGGCATTAAAAAGTTGATTAAATAACATATACATATTTTCGAGCGTTAAGTCTTTAGCTAAATAGTGAACAAACTTTATTACATGCCTACATTTTTCAGGTGACCACTTAATGGATAAGTTATAATTGCCTGACTCTTGATAAGCTAATGTTTCATCCTCGTTAAACCTAAGGAAAATAAATTGAGAATACTTTTCTTGTTTGTACTCATCAAAACTTAGCCACTCTTCCACGAATTCAGATAAAGGCAACTTTGTTAGTTTTAAAATATCTTTAATAACATCCTGATCTATAAACTCACCATTCGAAATGCTTTGTCGTGTAATACGCTGAATATAATATGACATATCATTAGTACAGCCCACCGTTTGTAGATATTCTTTATTAGGGTTTAAAAGCCAAATATCTCTTTCTTTTGGAGGATCGCTATCTTTTATTTCAACAATATTAATTTTTATATTTAGCATTACCTTTAAATATTCTTTTAGATCACTAGGGGTGTCTTTTTCTAGAAATTTTTCAACATCTACAAGTTCACTATTAAGTTTTGCAGAATCTACAAAGTTAAGATAGTTAGAAAATAAGCTAGGTTTAACTTCTCTGAGCGCTAAAACCATAAGTAAAGATATAAAATTAACTTCACCTTTTAAGTTATTCTTCCACCAAACTTCATTAGCTCGACGGAGTACTTTTTTTAGAGTACGAAAGCTCGGAATTAATTTATTTAACTCAGTTATTTCAGTTAGATAAAAAGCAGTTCGTTTAGTTGAGCTATTTTTTATATCATCTAACTTCTTCCACGAATACGGGATGACTGCAATCACCTTACTTTTAGTTAAATTCTCATAAATATAATCAACAAGTAAATCTTTAAAATTACTTTTAGCTATATCTTCTCTATAGTCGGTCGCTTTTGATATCACATCTTCAAAGGCGGGCTTCTCATTACCCATCGCGACGATGAAATTAATATTACTTAAGTTTTTATCTTTCAACCTGTCCAGCAGCGCGGCTATATCATTCAAACGTTTTTCGTTTTCATCGCCTGTTCCACGGTCAACGTCTTGTAGGGTGATCAGTAATTTGTGATTGGTAACTTCAAGAGCATCATTAAGTTTTTGAAAGCTTTGCTCAATATCAATTGGGCCTGCGAGTAACGTAGATGCAAACTGAAATACACTACCACCCGACTTTAGTGCTTCAGTGTAATGTTTAGGTAGTGCACGGAAGGCACACATATCAATATATTGGCTTATATCATCAATAATATTGCTGAGTATCACATGCGCAACACTGCCGCTGGCTGCGCCCCACGTTGATATATCACTGTGTATCCAGACCCCATTTTGCTTAGGGGGGGTTGTTAACTCATTTGCAATACTGTCAACTATACTGCTTTTTCCGCATCCAAATGGCCCGCACAAGGCAATGTGTTGCGCTCCCCTTTTCTCATACCCTTCTTTATCACCGCCTGTTCGAAGCCGCTCAGTAATACGCTTTGCATAAACCTGCAAGTCAGGCTCTAATTGTTCAGTATTTTTAATAGTTGAATCGTCTTTAAGCCATCTTCGAAAATTTTCTAAGCTCTCAAGCGTTAATTCAGCTTCTTGTTTTGATTCGACTTTCGACTCTGCACTAGATGCTCTTAACTGGTCACATAACAAAAATACCGACATAGCCAAATAGGCAGCTGCTATAAATAAGAACCCCCTGAATGCTTGCTCTGTTTCAACTAAGCTTATTGCTGAAAATAAATAAAATGCTGATACCGCGCACAGTGCAACTGAAAATATGGGATTTTTTGTATACAGCTTAGTTTGATAGATAATAGTCGCTGCAGCAGCTAAAAAACTCAGTGACAGAAACTTGAAACTTACAAATGCATGAGCAGTTAATTGAGCTAAAATTTCATTGGAATAACTTACATACACATAACTAACAATGAAAAATAATCCAAACAATACACTTATTGTCACTGGCGGGTATCGCCAGTTAAATCCAATACTGCGTTTAGGGTGCGATATATAAAACTTATCAAGCAGCAGCTTTATTCCAATACCCGCTAAAAATGCGCTGCTGTAATGTAGAATTGGGTTAGCATTTAAAATAGCGCCTAAACTTGAATATGCCTTTTGTACAAAACCAGCTTTGCTTAAAAATACAGTAATTGTTGCAGCAGTAATTGCGCACAATAAAAGAGAAAGCCAGCGTCTGGCTGTAATGGGGAAAGTTTTAACTTGTGACAACTTAATATCCTTATCAATACGTTACTTTGCTAGTGTATACCTTATATTTATCAATTTAAACAATCAGTCCTATCCATGATAATTTTGTTCTTAGATTGAATAATACCGTATATTAACGTTTCATATTATTTATATGGTAATTATAAATACATGGGCATTATACAAGGAACAATAAATGTTCGGATTAATTCGCTATACAGTAGAGCTATGTCCGGAAGTTAAAGGTCAGCTTACGCTAAACGGTAAACCAGTAGCAAACCAACTTATCCAAAGAGGCTTAACCTTAGAAAATGAAGAGATAAACGAAGCCTATACTGATGAGCTCGGTTTTTACTCATTTCCCGCTAAATCAATTAAATCACGCAAGCCTGGCAGTATATTTTATGAGTCAATGATCAGAGTCGTAATAGTGACTCACTTTGAAAGTCATCAGCATACTTTGTAGTTTGGATTTCAATATGCACTTAAAACCCCAATTGAATTACAAAAAAAGCTAAAGAGTTTAAATACAGATTTAAGTACTGAAGAAATAAAACATCAAATCATTGATTCAAAAACCCCCAGCGGTAAACATAGTATTTGTCGCTGGGTAAACTAAATTGTATTAAATAATGCATTGATGTTTTATTCTGTTTATGTAAAATCATCAAAATATGGATTATTAATTACCAACAAGGGATGCCGAATGCTTGGTCTAATTAAATATAAAGTTGAGCTTTGCCCAGAAGTAACTGGCCAACTTTTAAACAATGGGATTCCACTAGCAAATCAGCTCGTTGAACGTAGCTTGACCTATGATGATGAAGAGCTAGACAGTGTTTATACTAATAGCGAAGGCTATTTCTCTTTCCCAGAAAAATCTTTAACCTCCCGCAAACCTGGTAGTATTTTTCATGAGCCTGTAGTTAGAATAATTATAGACTTAGAAAAAGATGGCAAGATTTTTAATCTGTGGATCGGGTTTCAGCATGGACTAAAAACACCTAAAGAATTTAAAAGACTTCTTAAAAATTTAAATGCCGATTTAACAAATGATGAAACCAAACATCACCTTATAAACCCCGAAGATTCATTGGATGAGCACTTCATTAAAAGTATTGCTCGTTGGGAAAAACAAGATTAAAAGGATTTACCGTGGCAACATTATCACCCATTTTATGCGCTGAACTTGCTAAAATTTCTTATGATATACAAAAACCAGACCGAAGAGGTCGATACACAGTTATTGCATCAAACTATTTAGAAAATATTTTTTCCTTTGATTTATCCAATGGACCAATAAAAGGAACCTCTGGCGGAGCAATAGCTCATGCTACAGGTCATCAAACAGGGTTTGTACTCGTTGGTAAAGGAACGTCTCCTACAGGCCGCATGAATCCGTTTAAAAATGATTTGGTATTAGCTATTCGAGGTACTGCCTCGTTATATGACGCATCAACTGACTGCAGAGCAAACATAAGTGTTTGCGATGGTGGCCATAGTGTTCATGCAGGCTTCAATACTTTATTTGAAACTTTAAAGTCAGAATTAGCCCCATTGTTGAGCTCGCTCAAGTCGCATGCTACTGTGCATTGTGTTGGTCACAGCCTTGGTGGTGCAGTCGCATCACTAGTCGCAGATTGGGCTAAACGACGCTTCGATGTAAACGTTAAGTTATATACTTTTGGAGCTCCAAAAGTAGGCTTAACTAATTTCGCCTTAAGTACAACTAATGCTCTTGAGCCAAAAAATATATTCCGCTGTGTAAATGGTGGCGATATAGTACCAATGGTCCCTTTTTGGCCATTCATGCAAGCTCCTTACAACGCTCCTGAATACAAAATGGATAACAATCAGATTATAGCTCCTTGGCATCATTTGATGAAATACTATACCCGAAACTCACAAAAGCAATCTTGGGATAGCATCAATAAGAGAGTAACATTTAACCCATTTAAACGTGTTACTTTAGATATTGCTCATGCCACTCAAGTACAGCCTTCAATATATTGGATGAATCGCTTAAGTGAAGCCCTTATGACGGTGTTACGTCAAGCAAAACTTGGCGCTTTAAACGCACTACAATCAGGCACGGCAAACGGCTTAGGTTTATACGACAAAATAGCTATGATTTTAGCTAATAACAATTTTCATACTGTAGATTTAACAGGCCCTATAAATGGATTACTTGCATGTATGCTGGCCTTTGCTGGGTATGCTAGAACTAAAATAAAGGAGTTATCTGCCGAGTTTATTAAGTGGGTATTCGAAAAAACACTTCAAATGGTTAATCGAATTGCTCAAAAAGCCCTTTCGGCAGTAGATTAAAAGCTAATAGTTTCCAATAATAGTAATAAGCAAGAGCATAAAGCCTAAGCTTATTACTATTACAACCCCCCTACCGTTCACTTTTCAAACATCGTTTCATTTTCATTACACTTAGTAACTAATCTACTACAACTATTTCACGAGATAAAAGTGACTAAGCATGAAAAACTACGTTAAAAGTTATATTCTTGCGCGCAATTATTATTTTAAATAATGGATGAGCACACACATATGACCACATCTCAAGATGCAACGCTTTCAAATGCATCAACAAACACACATACAAGTTCAGCTAATACAAATAAATCTAAATGGAATCTGCATGACACACAATGGACGCTAAGTCTATTTGGCACGGCCGTTGGTGCGGGTATTTTATTTTTACCTATTAATATTGGCATTGGCGGTTTTTGGCCATTAATTATTATGGCGTGCTTAGCATTCCCTATGACCTTTTGTGCCCACCGTGGCTTAGCACGTTTTGTGCTTTCGTCGAAAAATAAAGATGCCGATTTTACCGATGTAGTTGAAGAACACTTTGGTGTGACTGCGGGTCGATTAATCTCCTTGTTGTACTTTTTATCTATATTCCCAATTTTGCTTATTTACGGTGTAGGCTTAACCAATACTGTGGATAGCTTTATGGTTAATCAAATGGGAATGGAGTCACCTTCTCGCGTATTGCTTTCGGGCGTATTAGTGGCGGGTATGATTAGCTTAATGATGGGTGGCGAGCGTTTAATGCTGCGTGCTTTTGCTATTTTAGTTTACCCGCTTGTGGGTATATTGTTGTTTTTATCGCTTTATTTGATTCCAAGCTGGCAAGTGCCCGATATGAGCATGCCTGAAATGGGCAGCTTTGGTAAAACGTTGTGGTTGTCGATTCCTATAATTGTGTTTTCGTTTAGCCACGCAGCGGCTATCTCAAGCTTTGTAAATGTGCAACGCGGTCATTACGGCGAACAAGCTACACGTAAGTCTGAGGCGATTTTAAAGCGCACTAGCTTGCTACTTATTACCTTTGTCCTATTGTTTGTGTTTTCATGCGTGCTGTCGCTTACAGGCGAGCAAATGGCTGCAGCTAAGACGGCTAACGTTTCGGTTTTATCGTACCTTGCTAATATTACTAATAACTCGTTTATTACCACGCTTGGGCCGCTTGTTGCTTTTATTGCTATTACGTCGTCGTTTTTAGGTCACTTTTTAGGAGCACGCGAAAGCTTTACGGGTTTAGTGACTAAACAAACACGATTAAGCGCTGGCGTTGCCGATAAAATTGGTGTGTTAATTATGTTTTTAGCTATTTGGTTTTGCGCTGTTAAAAACCCAAGTATTTTAGACATGATGGATCAACTATCGGGCCCAATCATTGCGATGATTTTATTCATTATGCCAATGATTGCTGTTTATAAAGTGCCTGCACTTCATAAATACCGTAATCGTTTAAGTACGCTATTTATATTAGCGGTTGGTTCACTTGCTGTGTTTGCACTTTTATATAGTATGCTTAAATAAACACTTATTTAAGGCACAAAAAAATGGCGCTCACTGAGCGCCATTTTCAATTCAATTCGTTGCGGTTATTCTGTTTCTGGCAGATTACGGCCATAGAATATTTCTTGCATTTCACGAGTCAGTTTAGAGCGAATTTCTTCTTCTTCGTCATCTGATAATTCATCAGTTGAAAGACCAAACAAATAGGTGTTTAAATCGGTTTCTTTTAACATCATTTTGGTGTGGAACAGATTTTCTTGATACACGTTCACGTCCATCATTTGGTACGCTTCTTTGGTATCTTCTGTCATGAAGTTTTGAATCGAGTTAA
Source organism: Pseudoalteromonas sp. Ld19 (assembly GCF_045064135.1). Lineage (NCBI taxonomy): Bacteria > Pseudomonadati > Pseudomonadota > Gammaproteobacteria > Alteromonadales > Pseudoalteromonadaceae > Pseudoalteromonas > Pseudoalteromonas sp. Ld19. The sequence continues at coordinate 36,859 of NZ_JBISHA010000024.1, forward strand.
TTGCATGGTCAATGTAGTGTTTGACACCGTTTATATCGCGGGTAAAACCACGTACACGGTAATCAATGGTTACTACGTCTGATTCAAGGCTATGAATTAAGAAGTTTAACGCTTTAAGTGGCGATATAATGCCACAAGTTGATACTTCAATATCAGCACGGAATGTACAAATACCATCATCAGGGTGAGCTTCTGGGTATGTGTGTACACAAATGTGGCTTTTATCTAAGTGCGCAACAACTGAATCAGGTAATGGCCCTGGTGCTTCGTCAGCATCGTAATTTTGCTGCTCTTCTACTGGCTCTTCTGAAACCAAAATAGTAACACTCGCACCTTGCGGTTCATAATCTTGGCGAGCTACATTTAAAATGTTAGCGCCAATGATATCAACAACCTCACCTAAAATGTCGGTTAGTCTATCTGCACTGTACTGCTCATCGATATATTCAATATATTCTTTACGTTGTTGCTCGGTCTTTGCGTAGCAAATGTCGTAAATACTAAAGCTTAAACTTTTGGTTAAATTGTTAAAGCCATGAAGTTTAAGTTTATCGAAGGGTTTGTTCATAATAAACCAACCTATAAATTAGTGAAATCTGCACCTGCAGAATGAAAAGTTCGCGGATTTTATACGAATTTTCCTCATGGAAAAAGCGTTATTTTCCTTGATCTTGTACAACTTCGTGGCTATGCGTAATTTCTACTGTTTTATCAAGCATTAATGCAACAGAACAATACTTTTCAGCAGAGAGCGAAACGGCGCGAGCTAGGTGCTTTTCAGACACATTATTGCCTTTAACAACAAAGTGTAGGTTGATTTTAGTAAATACGCGGGGGGCTGTTTCGGCACGCTCTGCGCTAAGCTGAACTTGCACGTCTGAGAAATCTTGTTTCGCTTTTTTTAAAATACTGACCACGTCAACTGATGAACAACAGCCGACTGACATTAAAACCATTTCCATTGGGCTTGGTGCTGCGCTATCGCTACCTGCATCAAAAACAATATTATGATTAGAATTAGAACGACCAATAAACGTGTCGCCTTCAACCCATTTTACATTTGCTTGCATGTGCTTATCTCAAAAAAAATATTTTCTCGATTGTAAGCAACTTAGCCGCAGTTGCAAATGAAATTGCGTTACGCGGCTATATAAGCAATTGATTAGTACTGTTGCGAAACTGCGCTGTCGAATAAGTTTTTAACTAAACCAGCAAATTCATCTATAAAGACATGCTGTTCGACTGTGACAGGCTGTGAGGTGATACTACTGAGGACTTCTTCTAAATCGTAAACTATGCCGTCAACTTCGCGTACAATTAAGCTACGCTGCTCTGTATTAAGCTCTTTGTGTTGCTCGCAAATACGCATCACGTTTTCGGCAATCACATCTTCGATTAATTCCATTACCGTTGGAGCACCTGGTTTTATTTCGCCTGGCTTCTCAAACAACGCTAAGTTTTGAGTTAGATACATGATCAGATCATCGTACCCTTGCCTATCTAAAACCATTTTTTACACCACCATAAAATAATTAATTGCCATGATTTAAGCAGAAAGCAATTCAAATTACTAGCTTTGCAAGACCGCAATACTTATAAAAGCAGCCTAGGCTGCTTTTATAAGTAAAAAGTATTAAAATAAATTATTACTTAATCTATTTTTAAGCCTGGGCTTAATGTTGCTGGCATTGCTACTTTTTCAAGTTCAACTGAAGCAACAGGGTATGCACAGTAATCAGCAGCGTAATACGCGCTTGCTCTGTGATTACCGGATGCGCCAATACCACCAAATGGTGCCGCGCTTGATGCGCCAGTAATTGGGCGGTTCCAGTTAACAATACCTGCGCGAATACGACGTAAGAAATGATCGTAATCGGCTTCATTATCACTTAATAAACCAGCTGACAAACCAAACGTTGTATCGTTTGCTTTATCAATTGCTTGGTCAAAGTCATCAAAGCGGAATACTTTTAATAACGGACCAAAGTGTTCTTCATCTGGGAAATCACTAATATTTGTACACTCAATAATACCTGGTGTTACAAAGCCTGTGTTAGCTGTGTGCTTAAGCTCTACAAGTACTTGACCGCCAAGCTCAACTAGCTCGTTTTGCGCCTTAACCATGCCAGCAGCTGCCGTAGATGAGATCATAGAGCCCATAAATGGCTGCTCTGCATCGTCATAGTTACCTACTTTAATGGCTTTAGTGGCTGTAATTAAACGCTCTAAAATCACGTCGCCTTTGCTACCTGTTGGTAAAAACAATTTACGTGCACAGGTACAACGTTGACCACTTGAGATAAACGCAGATTGAATAATATCGTGAACAACCGCTTTAGTATCTTCAACATCGGTAATAATAAGTGGATTATTACCGCCCATCTCTAGCGCTAAAATTTTTCCAGGTTGGCCTGCAAACTGTTCATGTAAAATATGACCCGTACGCGAAGAACCTGTAAAGAATAAGCCATCAATACCTTTGTGAGCAGCAAGGGCTTTGCCCGTTTCTACTTCACCTTGAACAAGGTTGATTACACCTGCTGGTAAACCTGCTTTTTCCCAAAGTTTAAGCGTAAGCTCGGCTACTTTAGGTGTTAATTCAGATGGTTTAAATACAACCGTGTTACCCGCTAAAAGCGCAGGCACAATGTGACCATTAGGTAAGTGACCCGGAAAGTTATACGGGCCGAATACTGCTACAACGCCATGTGGCTTATGGCGGATCATTGCACGCCCTAATGGCATTGCATTTTCTACGTCGCCTGTGCGCTCTAAAAATGCTTTTTCAGAAATGGCAATTTTACCAACCATAGCACCCGCTTCTGTGCGAGTTTCCCACAGTGGCTTACCTGTTTCTTGTGCGATAGTAACAGCGAGCTCTTCGCTGTTTTCTTTTAATTGTGCTGCAAATGCTTTAACTATTTCTAAACGTTCGCTAAAGCTTTTATCAGCCCATGCATAAAATGCTTCGCGCGCTGCATTAACGGCGGTATCTACTTGCGCCGCAGTTGCTGAAGATGCCTGCCAAATAACGTCGTTATTCGCAGGGTTTACTGAATTAAATTCTGTGCCTTGGCCTTGTGACCATTGACCATTAATAAATTGTGCAGGATGAGCCATTATACTTTCTCCTAAATTAAATCGTGGTTGCGCTAATTATATCGCCCGCTTGTAGATGCAATGCATCAGCTATTGCTTGCGATAAAACAATACTTTTCACTCGACTATCAAACAACATAGGTGTAACTGTTGCTCTAAAGCCTTCGAGTTTTTCGTTCGCTAATAGCACCATTGTATCGCCTGCTGCCATTTCACCAATTTCAACAGTAAAACTATTGGCATTGCGAATGGTGGCAATATTATCAACTTTTGCTTCAACCGTTGGACCAGCATCAAAAATGTCTACGTAACCATTAAATGTAAAGCCTTCACTTTTTAATAGCTCAATTGCTGGACGCGTGTTGCCGTGAACTTGCCCGATAACAGCTTGCGCATCTTTACTTAGCAAGTTTACGTAAATTGGGTATTTAGGCATGAGCTCAGCGATGAAAACCTTTTGACCAATACCGGTAAGGTAATCGGCTGTAGGAAAGTCCATTGAGAAAAAGTGCTCTTCTAGCCACTGCCAAAAAGGACTGCTACCATCTTCGTCAGACACACCGCGCATTTCTGCGATAACGGTTTGCGCAAAACGTGCTTGGTGCTGTTTTATAAACATAAAACGCGCTTTAGACAGTAATTTACCGTTACAGTTTTTACGATACGCTTCTTTTAAAAATAACGTACATAATTCTGTAGCCCCTGTGTAGTCGTTACACAGAGTCAAAATATCAACCGCTTTATATACATCTAATGTACGTGACGAGTGAATTACTTTGCTTAAATGGTAATGATAAAACGCATCATCAAGCCCTACCGCAGCTTCAATTGCAGATGTGCCTACAACCTCACCGGTTTCGCTATCTTCAAGAACAAACAGGTAGCCTTCATCACCTGGTTGTGATGTTTGTTTAGCAAATGACTCTACTGAATGGTCTATTTTCTTTTGTAATAGCGCTTCGTTTAATGGCAAAGAGGTAAAACCATGCCCTGATTCGTGGGCAATTTTCAGTAATGCTGAATAATCATTTTGCTGGATTGGGCGAAGGATCATCATGAGTCCGCTTGCTCCCTTATAAATAACGGTAAATAGGAATTGCAGGGCAAGCAATGCTTGCCCTTAATTTGTTGGTTAAGGTATTACCCTTTTACAACGTTGGCTACTGCTTTTTCAAAGCGTGCCATACCTTCACGAATATCCGCTTCAGGAATGACTAACGATGGAGTAAAACGTACTACGTCTGCACCCGCTACTAATGACATAAGACCTTGCTCAGTCCCTGCCACTAAAAACTCTTTTGCACGACCTTTGTATTGCTCGTTTACTACCGCTCCAATTAATAAACCTTGGCCGCGAATTTCGCTAAATACATTGTATTTTTCGTTAACCGCAGTCAGTAGTTCGTTAAATAAAGCCGCTTTTGCTTTAACGCCAGCAAGTACCTCTGGTGTATTTACTGTATCAAATGCAGCTTCTGCTACAGCACACGCAAGCGGGTTGCCGCCATAAGTAGAACCATGAGTACCTACTTTAAGGTGCTGTGCAATTTCAGTTGTTGTGATCATAGCGCCAATCGGGAAACCGCCGCCAAGTGCTTTAGCGGTAGTTAAAATATCAGGTACTACGTTTAAGCCTTGGTATGCGTATAAATCGCCAGTACGACCAACACCCGTTTGAACTTCATCAAAAATAAGCAGTGCGTTATGTTTAGTACATAAATCGCGAACGCCTTGAGCAAATTCATCAGTTGGCGAAATAATACCGCCTTCACCTTGTAGTGGTTCCATCATTACGGCACATGTTTTATCACTAATAAGCGCTTCAAAAGCAGCTAGGTCGTTGTAATCACAATGTACAATGTCACCAGGTTTTGGACCAAAGCCATCTGAATATGCCGCTTGGCCGCCAACCGTTACGGTAAAGAAAGTACGACCGTGAAAACCTTTGTTGAATGCGATGATTTGTGATTTTTCTGCGCTGAATTTATCAAGCGCAAAACGACGTGCTAGTTTAAGCGCGGCTTCATTGGCTTCTGCGCCAGAGTTAGCAAAGTAAACTTTTTCGGCAAATGTCGCATCAACCATTTTTTTAGCTAGGCGTAGTGCCGGCTCGTTGGTCATTACATTTGATAAATGCCAGATTTTTTCGCCTTGCTCTTTTAATGCGCCTACTAATGCAGGATGGCAATGGCCAAGACAGTTAACTGCAATACCACCAGCAAAGTCGATAAACTCTCTACCTTGTTGATCCCATACGCGAGAGCCTTCGCCTCGAACAGGGATTACGCTTGAAGGTGCGTAGTTAGGAACCATTACGTGATCAAATAATTCGCGATTGACTGTCATTTTATTTCCTCTTAATTGTGAGCAACACAAAACATCAAAATAGGTGTTTGGTTACTATTTGTAACCAACTTTATAGGCAAGATCAGTAGCCTGATAATTGCGCAAAATTGTTTTGTGGTTCAATTTTCAGACGCACATTATTTCAGAATTACTGATATCTGTCTCGTTAAAAACTTTCATGTATCCCTTGAAAATAAAGGGCTAAAGATATTATTTCATAGATAGTGAATAACTATTTGCATAGCCAATTGCGATCAATTTTAAGTAACTAACCGCATGAGCACTGAAGAGTACACGCTTTAAGCATCTAATTTACGATATAACAATCAAATGAGAATGAATGGTTAGTCGCTAAAAAATTAACAAAAATTTCAATTTTTTAGTCAATTTGAATAGCTAAATTAGTAAAATTACTTGTTTGGAGGGTTTTTAACTCCGTTTTAGTGAACTTAAAGTGCGAAAACCACGCCACTATTTCGTCTGGTTCAATAAGCTGATGCTCTTTTAAGCTTAAATACTGAGAATAACAGCGAGCTTTTAGCATAACCTCAGTTAAAGGCAGCATTGAGTCACCTTTTTCTACGCCACTTACCAACTGCTGCATTACACCTTTGAAGGGTAAATACCTCAGCGCCATTTTTTCAATTACTTTAGCGCTCACCTCTAAAGATTTATTATTAAGTAAAGTGGTTAAAAACAGAGGGTCGGGCTTAAGTTCCAATAACGCAGTGTGTAGATCTTTTTCGTTTTCTTTACGCGCGAGCTGTACTTTACGCTGCCATACTTGCTCAAACGTTTTTAAATATAAACGCGTTAATGCAACACGCCCAATATCTAAAAGCATACCTAGAGTAAATGCGTGCACTTCATTTACATCATTCATTTGCGCTATTTTTTGCGCAGCTAGGGCATTGGCCATTACGCTTTCATTGAGCCTACGCTTTAATAATGAAAAGGGTTCTGTGCTGTGCGGCATCCAATGGCGTACTGCAAATGTAGGAATGATAAATCGTAAATTTTCAAGGCCAATATAACGAAGCGCTAAAGCAGGGTTATCCACTTTTACTGAGGTATTTTTACTACGCTGCTTACGATAATAAGGCAAGTTAACCAAAGTTACGAGCTCTCGTCCGAGCCAACTTAGATCATTAATTAATGGCTCTAACCGCCCAATCGACGCCGACTTAACAGCAAGAATATCAAGAATAGTAGCAATACCATCCTCTATCCCTAATGTATTTTCGATGACGGCGTCTATGTCGTTGAGCTGTTTAAAAATAGCCGTTTCGATCGCGTTATGAAGCACTTCACTCGCTTGTGCACGATACTTATGATGAGCTGTACTACCTTGCTGGCGCTTATGTTGAGCAGCCACTTCTACTTGCAGTAAAGTGCGCTGTTTCATTGGTTCGCCATAATCAATATCTAACGTATGGATAAAGCCAATTTGTTGATGTGCAAAACTATGGCCAAGCAACAAGTCATGCGCTCGTTGGTTAAGTATTTTTGCAGTACGCTGTTGCGATACGAGTTCAGTCATAACATCCATTAATTAAAAAACATACATTTAATAGTACTAGATTAAAACCGAGTTAAAAAGTTATCAAGCAATTGTAAGCCTTGCTCAGTTAAAATGGCTTCAGGGTGAAACTGCACCCCTTCAATGGCTAATTCTTTGTGTAATAATCCCATAATTTCATCGAACTCGCCCTGCTGCGTTTGCGTCCATGCGGTTACCTCAAGCTCTCTGGGTAGCGACTGCGCTTTAACCACTAAAGAATGATAACGGCACACTGTCAATGGGTTAACTAAATCTTTAAACACACCTTTATTGGTATGAATTATAGGTGATGTTTTACCGTGCATTATTTTTTTTGCACGGACTACGTCGCCACCCAAAGCTTGTGCGATAGTTTGATGCCCCAAGCAAATACCTAAAATAGGGTATTGACCTTTTAACTGCTCAACCACACTTAACGAGACACCCGCTTCGTCAGGCGTGCATGGCCCCGGCGATAAAACGATATGCTGCGGGTTTAACTGTTTTATTTGTGCAATGCTTAGCTCATCATTACGTTTAACTAACACGTCTTGATCTAATCGCTGAAAATATTGCACTAAGTTATAGGTAAACGAATCGTAGTTATCGATCATTAAAAGCATGTAATAAAGCACTCAAAGTAATTATTTATCGCGGATTATTTCCGCACCACGCATTCTAACTCAAGCGGTTAAAAGTGTCAGCGCTTTGTAGAGGCGATTTAATCGCGTCACGAGGCTTATTATTAATCAACATAATGACCACGACTGCGTACTCTATCGTTCTTCCTTTATAATAAATCAAGCAAATATGTTCCTAAAAAAACATTGCCATTAACTTACGTTAAAGAGATGCTAGTAATATCTAAGATAAATAACGTTAAATTATGTCCAAATATATACTCTCGATTGATCAGGGAACAACAAGCTCTCGTGCTATTTTATTCACAAAAGACGCTGACGCTTTTGATTTAGCTCAACAGGAATTCCCGCAGCATTACCCTCAAAATGGCTGGGTTGAACATGATCCGAATGACATTTTGCAAACCGTGCTCAGTACTAGTCGAGAAGTGATGGCTAAAAATAACGTTAAGCCTGAAGAAATTATTGCCATTGGAATTACTAACCAGCGCGAAACGACGCTGGTATGGAACAAAAAAACAGGAAAGCCAATTTATAACGCCATTGTTTGGCAAGACAGACGCACCAGCGACTATTGTAAAAAGCTTAGTAGCGATGAGCTTTGCCAAACCATTAGCGAAAAAACAGGCCTATTACTCGACCCTTATTTTTCAGCGACTAAAATTCGTTGGATTTTAGATAATGTTGAAGGTGCAAAAGAACAAGCTGATGCTGGCGAACTTGCTTTTGGTACTGTTGATACGTACTTACTTTGGCACCTAACTGGTGGTAAAGCGCACCGCACAGATGCAACAAATGCGTCACGCACCATGTTATTTAATATTCATACTCAGCAGTGGGATCAGGCGTTACTCGACTTATTTGATATTCCTACATCTATGTTGCCTGAAGTAATGGACTCAGCGGCCGAATTTGGTTCAACAAGTGCTGATATTTTTGGCGCACCAATTCGTGTGTGTGGTATTGCTGGCGATCAACAAGCCGCACTTATTGGCCACGCCTGTTTTGAACAAGGTATGGCTAAAAGTACATACGGTACCGGCTGTTTTTTAATGCTAAATACGGGCGAAAAAGCACTCACATCTAAAAATCGTTTACTTACAACCGTTGCCTATCGCTTAAAAGGAAAACCAACCTATGCCATTGAAGGCAGTATTTTTATGGCGGGTGCCACCATGCAATGGATTGTTGAAGGTTTAAAATTACTCAGCCATGCAGGTGAGAGTGAATCTTTAGTTAAAGATGTCCCACTGGATCATGGTGTATTTTTAGTTCCCTCATTTACAGGTTTAGGCGCACCTTATTGGGATGCTAATGCACGTGGCGCAATATTGGGACTCACACGCGACTCTGGTATTAGTACCATTGTTGCAGCGGCGTTGCAGTCAGTTGGTTATCAAACTAAAGACTTACAAAAAGCGATGGAGCGTGATGGCCTGCGCCCAAGTGTACTTAGGGTGGATGGCGGTATGGTTAAAAACAACTGGGTAATGACGTTTTTATCCAATATTTTAGGTGCCACAGTTGAGCGCCCAGTAGTCACTGAAACAACCTCTTTAGGCGTAGCCTATTTGGCAGGCTTACACACTGGAGTCTTTGCATCAACTCAGCAGCTGTCAAAAATGTGGGTATGCGAGCGTCGCTTTGAGCCAACAATGAGCGCCGATGAACGTAACGATCTATACGCAAAATGGCAGCACTGCGTAGCGCAGGTATGCTTATCGAGCGAAGATAGCTAACCGTTAAACGACGCAAAACAGTTATCAAGCCGATGACTTGAAATTACAAGCCACGACTAACTAACCCTAACCAAACAAGGTGATCGATGAAATTAATAAATAACGACTATGACTTACTCGTCATCGGTGGCGGAGTTAATGGTACAGGTATAGCTGCAGATGCTGCAGGTAGAGGACTCAAAGTACTGCTATGTGAGCAAGCGGATCTCGCTTGTGCAACATCCTCAAATAGCTCTAAGTTGATCCACGGTGGTTTACGCTACCTTGAGCATTACGAATTTAGATTAGTAAAAGAGGCATTAACAGAGCGTGAGGTATTATTAAAAAATGCGCCTCATATTATGTGGCCGCTAACTTTTAGATTACCGCATCAACCTCATTTACGCCCTGCTTGGATGATCCGCATTGGCTTGTTTATCTACGACAATTTAGCAAAGCGCGTTACCTTACCTGCATCCAAAAGTATAAAATTTGATGAGCATAGTGTATTAGAGTCTTCTATAACTAAAGGCTTTGAATACGCTGATGGTTGGGTTGATGACTCCCGATTAGTGGTTTTAAATGCCCTTGCAGCAAAAAATAAAGGCGCCATTATTGCCACGCAAACCAAATGTGTAAAAGCACAGCGCAAACAAGATAAGTGGCAAGTAACACTTGAGCAGCAGGATTCTAAATCGCAATATAGTATTTCAGCCAAAGGCATTGTTAATGCAACAGGTCCTTGGGTTGCCAAGCTGTTTGATGATGCATTAACAGAAAAATCGCCACAAAATATCCGCCTTGTTAAAGGCAGTCACATTATTGTGCCTCGCATTCACAGCCAACCACATGCTTATATTTTGCAAAATAAAGACCAGCGCATTGTATTTGTTAGCCCTTTCGAGGATGACTATTCTTTAATTGGTACTACCGATGTTGAATACAAAGGCGCTGCGCGAAATGTGAAAATAAGTAATGAGGAAATCGATTACTTAATCAACGTAACGAACAGTTATTTTAAAAAACAGATTAAATACGACGATATAGTGCATACCTTTTCGGGTGTACGACCGTTACTCGACGATGAATCGGTTGATGCCCAATCGGTCACCCGTGATTATAAATTAACGCTTTCTAGCGAAAATAAACAAACACCGTTACTAAGTGTCTTTGGCGGAAAAATAACAACCTATCGTAAACTCTCTGAAAATGCGGTTGATAAACTCCAAGAGTTTTACCCACAAATGGGCCCCGCATGGACTAAAGACAGCGCATTACCTGGTGGTGACTTTAGCTGCGTAGAGCGGTTAAAATCTGAGTTTAAAAGTAACTATAATTGGTTGCCCGCAGAAATATTGAATCGCTTTATACGCACTTATGGTACACGCACTAAAAACATTTTAGGCTATGCAAAACAGTTAACTGATTTAGGCCAAAACTTTGGCCACGGTTTATTTGCCGCTGAAGTTGATTTTTTATTGCAAGAAGAATGGGCACAAAACGCACACGATCTATTATGGCGTCGCACCAAGCTTGGCCTGCGCTTTGACGACACACAAACCGCAGCGCTTAGTGATTACATCGAGCAACGCTTAGCAGTAGGAGGTTAATTAAATATTAGGGCTCACTTTGCGTCGTGAGATGCTCATTTAGCAAGCTTTTTTCTTGTGTTGAAAGCGCTTGTTTAGCCTTTGCAGTAAAATCATATCTCACCATAATTGCTTTACCTATTGCGCAGCATTTATCGTGTTGCCATGCCTCTTGGCGTAACACAAAAGAACTAGTGCCTATATGCTCTACAGAGGTTTTGACTGTTACCTCATAGCCGTAAAACAACTCACCAACAAACGACACTTCTATTTTGGCAATAATTAATTTCCAGTCGTGTGGGTTAAGATCAGGAGTAAAAAATTTAAAAATAGGGGCACGTGCAACTTCAAACCATACAGGGAGTACTGTATTGTTAATGTGTCCGAGCGCATCTGTTTCACTAAAGCGCGGCATCACTTTTTCAATAAACATAATAATCCTTATAAAAGGTAACTCATGACGGACTTTATTCGCGTATACGATAATGCGCTAAGCAATGATTTTTGCGATAACTTTATTACTACATTCACGCAAAGCCCGCATGTAAAACAAGGGGTCACATCAGGCGGAGTCGATTTAAAGAAAAAAGACAGCCACGATTTACATTTAAATAATCACCCCGAATATGCCCAGCAATTAAAACATATTCAGCAAACCACTGCACAGTATGTTTTTAAATACATTGAAGAACATATTTTTATGATGATCGGAGCATTTGGCTTAAAGGTTTATCACCCAAAAACAGCTGAAGTTGTCGATTTAACTCAAGAAAATTTTGAAGACGTGGGTAAACCGCAATTACCTTTGCTTGTTCAGCAAATTTTTAGACTCGGTAATATTCAAGCGCAAAAATATGAGGTAAATAAAGGTGGCTATCCTTATTGGCACAGTGAAGTTTATCCGCAGCTACAGCATAACGAAGCTTTGCATCGCGTATTGTTATTCATGTTTTATTTAAACGATGTGCAAGAAGGTGGTGAAACAGAGTTTTACTATCAAAATCGTAAAATAGCACCTAAAAAAGGCACAATGGTAATAGCGCCTGGCTACTTTACACATACTCACCGAGGCAATAAGCCTGTATCTAACGATAAGTATATTTTAACATCGTGGGTACTGTTTAATCGTGCAGAGCAAATATATGGTGCGCCTGAAAGCTAGCGCACCACAATCAGTATGATTTAACCGAGTAGTTCATCAAATAAATCAAATAACTGATCCAACTCTTCGATGGTGTTGTAATGCATACAACCAATACGCACTACACCGCCTTTGTCGAGAACGCCTAGTTGTTTACACAAGCCTTGTGCATAAAAATTACCATCCCACACACAGATGTGATGCTTGCCTAAAAATTCAGACACTGCACGCGGTTCAAGCCCTTCGAAAATTAAGGCAAAGGTCGGTGTACGTTCGGTTAAGCGATCAAAGTCATCAATACCGAATAATTTTATACGCGGATAATTAACTAAGCGCGTTAAAAAGTGCTCACTAAGCGCCATTTCGTGTTGTTTAGTTTTAGCAAAAGCCACACTTAGTTTTTCACGTCGTGAATAGCTATCATCAAGCTCGCTAATTGCCGCAATGTAATCAACAGCGGCTATAAAACCTGCCATTGCTTCAAAACTTTGTGTGCCGGTTTCCCAGCGACCTGGCGCTACGTCTTTAGCTGGCTCAACTTTGTAAGGAGTAAACCCCTCTAAGTGTTCTTTTTTACCGTAAACCATCCCTAAATGCGGACCAAAAAATTTATACGCAGAACAGGCTAAAAAGTCACAATCAAGCGCTTGTACATCAACAAGCTCATGAGGGGCATAATGTACGGCATCAACATAAACAAGTGCGCCCACCGCGTGAGCAAGCTCTACAATGCGTTTAATATTGTTAATTGAGCCTGTGGTATTTGACGCATAAGTTACCGCTACCAGCTTTGTATTGCTGTTTAGTAAGCTTTCAAATTGCGCCATATCTAAGCTGCAATCTACTTCATTAATAACTGCGGTATTTACCTTTACACCTTTATCTTCTGCAGCTTGCTGCCATGACGATACATTTGAGAAGTGATCAGCATTGGTTACAATTATTTCATCGCCTGCCTGCCAATCACGTGAAATTGCACGGCTAAAGCTAAATGTTAGGCTGGTCATGTTTGGACCAAACACAATTTGTTGTGAGCTAGGTGCATTGAGTAAATCAGCCGCCGCCTGGCGCGCATTCGCCATTAACTCAACCGTTTTATCACTTGAAAAAAATGCACCGCCTAAGTTTGAGTTGTAATGCCCTAAATAAGCCGTCATTGCATTAAGTACTTGCTGTGGTATTTGCGAACCACCTGGACCATCTAAAAAGACCGGCGATTTACCATCAACGTTTTGCATTAGTGCAGGAAACTGCCCACGTAATTGCGCTATGTTCATACTTATTCCTTAAGACGTTAATACGAAACAATCCAGGTAACCTGGTTTGCTCGCATCAATTTTGTTCATAGGTGTTGCGTTATGCCATACTTGACGGTCATTTATTAATGCAAACATACCGTCTTTTATTTCCATTTTAAAACACGGCTCTGCTTGTTTATTTTCGTATACAAGTAGTTCGCCACCTTCTAAATTTTCGTGAGAAACACCACATACGCACACATGATCAAACCCATCCTGATGAACGCCTTCTGGGGCTGCGGGTGTATCACTATCAATGGCAAGCATACGAAACTGATGAATTTCTATATCGCGCTGCTCATCAATACCGGTAATTTGGCAAAACTCATTTACAATATTTTTCATACCTTCTGATTCAAGCAAGCTTTGCTCTAGATTTTCATAGGTGCGCTCTACATTACCTTGGAAGGTATTAATTGAATCATCTTGCACAAATGCTTTGGTTTTTTGTAACTGTAATTCACCATTTTGCATTTTAACTACTGAATAACGACGTTTTCGAAAAGCACCATCTGCATACGGATTAGCAGGTAGGTTATCAAAAGAAGGCTTAACCAAATCAATGTTTGCTTGGTTAATAAAACGAAGTTGCAGTAAATTCTGGTTGTTTAATGCTGTCATAAAATCTCGCCTAAAATAATGAGAATATTGGCGAGGATTTTAATGCATTTTGAGAGGATTTTTTGCTTTATTACTTACTTTAAAAGCAACTTAAGACCAGAGTTAATACAATAATGTAAAAAAAACAACATGAACTATCTAATATTTATTTTAGCCAATAAAAAACCCGCCGAAGCGGGTTTTTAAACAAACTTTAAAAATTATACAGCTTGTTGAATAATCACGTTGTCTGCTTTTTTAGTGTAAGCAGGCATACGGTGGAAGTTCAAGTAACGGTATGTATCTGACGCCGTTGCATTGATCTTCGCAGCATACTCTTGGTACTCAGCAGCTGTAGGTAGTCTACCAATGATTGCAGCAATTGCAGCAAGCTCAGATGATGCTAAGAATACGTTTGCGCCATTACCTAAACGGTTAGGGAAGTTACGTGTAGAGGTAGACACAACCGTTGCTTTATCTGCAACACGTGCTTGGTTACCCATACATAGTGAACAACCTGGAGTTTCGATACGTGCGCCAACACGACCAAAAATACCGTAGTAACCTTCTTCTGTAAGTTGGTCTTTATCCATCTTAGTAGGTGGAGCAACCCAAAGCTGAGTCGGAAGTTGACCTTTAAAGCCATCAAGCAACTTACCAGCAGCACGGAAGTGACCAATATTAGTCATACAAGAACCAATGAATACTTCGTCGATTTTCTCGCCAGCAACATCAGAAAGAAGACGCGCATCATCAGGGTCATTTGGAGCACAAAGAACAGGTTCTTTAATCTCAGCTAAATCAATTTCAACTACGTGAGCGTACTCAGCGTCTTTGTCAGCTTCCATAAGCTCAGGATTAGCTAACCAATCTTGCATTGCAGTAATACGACGTTCAATCGTACGTACATCACCGTAACCTTCAGAGATCATCCACTTAAGCATAACAATGTTTGATTCTAGGTATTCAGAGATAGACTCTTTAGATAATTTAACTGTACAACCAGCTGCAGAACGCTCTGCAGATGCATCTGATAGTTCAAACGCTTGCTCAACAGTTAGGTGCTCAACGCCTTCAATTTCTAGTACGCGACCAGAGAATTCGTTAATTTTACCTTTTTTCTCAACTGTTAATAAACCTTGTTTGATACCGTAGTAAGGGATTGCATGGACTAGGTCACGTAAAGTGATACCTGGTTGCATTTCGCCTTTAAAACGAACCAAAATAGATTCAGGCATATCAAGTGGCATAACACCAGTTGCTGCTGCGAATGCTACTGCACCCGAACCTGCTGGGAATGAAATACCTAATGGGAAACGTGTATGTGAATCACCACCAGTACCTACGGTATCTGGTAATAACATACGGTTTAACCATGAGTGAATAATACCATCGCCTGGACGAAGTGAAACACCGCCACGGTTCATGATGAAATCAGGAAGCGTATGGTGAGTGTTTACATCAATAGGCTTAGGATAAGCTGATGTATGACAGAAAGACTGCATTGTTAAATCTGCAGAGAAACCTAAACATGCTAGATCTTTTAGTTCATCACGTGTCATAGGACCTGTTGTATCTTGCGAACCAACAGTTGTCATTTTAGGCTCACAGTACTGACCTGGGCGAATACCTGCAACGTTACATGCTTTACCAACCATTTTTTGCGCTAATGTAAAGCCTTTATCTGAAACTTCTGTTGCTGTTGGTACTTTAAATATATCAGTTGCACCTAAGCCAAGAGATGTACGCGCTTTATCAGTTAAACCACGACCGATAATTAGTGGAATACGACCACCAGCACGAACTTCATCTAAGATCACATCAGACTTAAGTTCAAAAGTAGAAATTACTTTATCAGTACCATGTTGCTTAACAACACCTTCATATGGATAGATGTCGATTTGTTCGCCCATGTTGAGTTCATCAACATTTAATTCGATTGGTAATGCGCCTGAATCTTCCATTGTGTTGAAGAAGATTGGCGCAATTTTATTACCTAAACATACACCGCCAACACGCTTGTTTGGTACGAATGGGATATCATCGCCCATAAACCAAAGTACAGAGTTAGTTGCAGATTTACGAGAAGAACCCGTACCAACAACGTCACCTACGTATGCAAGTGGTAAACCTTTGGTTTTTAATTCTTCAAGCTGAGTAATTGGACCTACTTCGCCCGCTTTATCAGGTGTAATACCGTCACGTTCAATTTTTAGCATTGCTAAAGCATGCAGTGGGATATCTGGACGAGACCATGCATCTGGTGCAGGAGACAAGTCATCAGTATTTGTTTCGCCAGTTACTTTAAATACAGTTACTGAGATCTTTTCAGCAACCGCTGGTTTATTAGTAAACCATTCTGCATTTGCCCAAGACTCAATAATTTGCTTAGCGAATGTGTTACCTGCTTTTGCTTTTTCTTCTACATCGTAGAACGCATCAAACATAAGTAATGTGTTTGAAAGGCCTTTTACTACGATCGGCGCAAGCGTTTCATCATCAAGTAGGTCAATCATAGGTGCGATATTGTAACCACCTAACATTGTACCTAACAGTTCTGCTGCTTTTTCTTTAGAAATAAGTGGAGAATTAGCTTCACCTTTAGCAACTGCCGCTAAAAATCCTGCTTTAATATAAGCAGCATCATCCACGCCTGCAGGAATGCGGTGAACTAATAAATCTAAAATGAACTCTTCTTCACCAGCCGGTGGAGTTTTAATTAATTCAATAAGATCAGCTGTTTGCTGAGCATCTAATGGCGCTGGTACGATACCTAACGCGGCACGTTCTTCTACGTGTTTACGATATTCTTGTAGCACAATATTGCCCTCTTGGTGACGTGAAAGTATCCGGTAGCGCTTCATGCGCAACATATTACCCAATACTTATAGTATTCTATCGCGTGATTATAAAGCTTTTATAGATAGATGAAAATCCATCCAGTTACGCAACTGATTATACCGACTATAAATATTATGAATAGTGGTTAGGTTAAAATCTATTTTCATGAATGTTTATTAAGTAAGAATCATTGCTATTTAACCTTAACTCTGGTTAAGGGATTTACTAACATATTGAATTATTGTGATATTTAAATTTATTTTTTCTAGTCAGAGATTTTCAGTGAAAACAAGGCGAATTTACGCGTCAATAGCGGGTCTATTGCAAGTAAATTCAACGCAGTTAGCGTTGAAAATAGCTGCTCGAGATGGGTTTATTATCCAGAGTTCAGGTTATTTATAGTTTATCGACAGTTGATCCGCATCCATGTAGTTGTATATCAGAAAATTTTAACGCAGTTAGGCGTCAGGTTTAATCCCTCAAATTGATAAAGTTCCATTGTTATAACGTTACCTACTTTTAATATACGCATAAAAAAACCCAGCGCGTGGCTGGGTTTACAAAACTTAAATTCTAACTATTAACGCTTAACTTTTACGCGCTCAACAGTTGATACATGAGCTTCAACACGACGGTTTTCTGCGTGTGCAGCTTTAGTATTAGCTGTATTTTTAAGACGTTCTTCGCCGTAGCCTACAGTACTAATACGATCTCTTGAAATACCATCTTTAACTAACTCATCAGCAACATCATCTGCACGCTTTTTAGATAGTTTTTTGTTGTAACTTGCGTCACCAACAGCTGAAGCATGACCTTCAAGTAATACTGTTGTCTCTGTATGCTCTTTCAAAAACTTTGATACCGCAGCAATGTCGTCAAAATATTGTTGCTTAACCATCGCAGAGTCATGTGGGAATGTAACTAATAAGCTAGTCGTTACCTTAGCTTCTTCATATAAAGTACATCCATCGCTATCAACTGCATCTGTCATTGGTGTGTTTGCACATTTATCATCTGCATTAACAACACCATCATTGTCGCTATCAGCAGGAGTTGAAACTGGTGCTTCAACAACTACAGGTTCTGGTGCCGGTTTAACAGGCTCAGCAGGTGCAGAGTTTTGGCCAAATAAGTAGTTAATACCAATTTTAGCGCCTAAATCTGTATAACCTTTATCAAGACCTTGGTAAACAGCTGTTTCTGCATTTACAAATAAGCCGTCTGTGATGAAATGTTGGTAACCAACACCTGCATTTAAAAACGTATTATCTTTAACAACGTCAATTTCTTTAATACCGAATAAACCGTAAAAAGGACCGCCATTAAAGTGGTACAAACCGTCAATGCCGTAACGCTCACCGTCAACATTGTTGCGGTTACCATTTACTTTATCAAAAGCGTTAAAATCCATGTCTGCATATTCAATTCGTGCACTCCAGTAATCACTGAAACGATAGCCTACTTCGGCACCCCAACCAGTCGATTCATTGATATCAAGGCCAGCTTGAGCGCGGATGTTTTCCCATGAAGCATCGTAGTAATCACCGAATGCACCAATGTAAAAGCCTTCTTCTTTATCTGCAGCAAATGTAGATGCACTAGTTGCAGCTAGCGCAATTGCGATTGCAAGTGATTTTAATTTCATTGTTTTGTTCCCATTTTTTAACAACTAATAAATTGTAGCTAATAAACTCTAGCTCAACCAGTTTTGTACAGACTACCTTAACCTTTGTTAATCGATACTTAACGAAAACAAAGTTTATTTTAATTGCATCGGATAATACCACTCGAACATGGCTTACCCTAGCGATGGCGTGTTTACGATTAAAAATGGCTCTTTATAATCATGCCATTACATTTACAATCAATGATTAAGTACCACAAAAAGTGCGATAACCATTGTCACTCTCTGGCACAACCTGGAACTCTAATAATTCTTCACTCGCTAAATATGGGTTATTTATCACTTTCGTAAAGCGATTTAACACATCACTTGAGCCAAATTCATTATACTCGGTAATTATTTTTTCGATGATGTGATTTCGTGGAATGGCTCTAGGGTTAGCTTGGCGCATTGTTTGATAGCTATTTTCATCAGTGCGGTGATGCCACTTTATAGCCCACTGTGCTAGCACGTCTGGCACTGTCGCTTTATATTTCAATGATTCAGTTAATGCATCAAAGGTATTGGTGTAATCTAATTGATGGTCCTTTAATAATTTTAATAGCTCACCAATCAAATCACTGTCGTCAATATCTGCTTTTGCCAACCCTAATTTTTGTGCCCACATTGCTGTAAATTCAATATTAAACAGTTCAGCAAAGCTATTAATATGTGGCGTCATTAATGAAACCGCTTGTTCATCATCGTCATGAATTAGTGGTATTAAGCTCTCTGCTAAGCGGGCGCAATTCCAGTTAGCCATATTTGGCTGATTACCAAATGCATAGCGACCTTGTTTGTCGATAGAGCTAAATACAGTATCAAAATCAAAGCTATTCATCATGGCACACGGGCCGTAATCAATGGTTTCTCCACTCACTAACGTATTATCTGTATTCATAACCCCATGTATAAAGCCAACACGCATCCAGCTCACAACTAGCTTAACTTGGTTTTTAATCACAGCGCCTAAAAATGCTAAATAGCGCTGCGATCCTGTACCAGTTATTTCTGAGTAATGTCGCTCTATAGCTAAATCAGCTAAATTTTTAAGTCCTTCAACATCGCCTTGCGTCGCTAAATATTGAAACGAGCCAACACGAATATGGCTCGTCGCTAAACGAGTCACTATGGCGCCTGCTTGTGGCGGGTTGCGATAAACCGTTTCGCCACTGCCAACGACGGCTAAACATCGGGTAGTTTTAATGCCTAGTGCATGCATTGCCTCGCTCATTACGTATTCACGAATAGCGGGCCCAAGTGCACAACTGCCATCACCCCCTCTTGAATAAGGAGTAGCACCAGAGCCTTTTAGTTGAATATCCCACAATTGGTTTTTATCATCATTAATAGCGCCCAGTAAATGCGCTCGCCCATCGCCTAAACGTGGTGAAAAATGTCCAAATTGGTGCCCAGAGTAACCAAGTGCTACTGCAGGAATTGCCTGTTTTTCGTTACCGCTAAAAGTGCTAGCACGTAAATCAGCAGCAACGTTAATATTAAACTCTTTTGCTAAGCTCTCATTCCACAGCAATAACTGAGGAGAGGCAACACTTGCAGGGAAATCTTCTATCGCAAAGCTTTCGGCTATTTGCGTATATCTTGGCACTAATTTCATGGTAATTCCTATTATTGCTGACTTATACCAACGCGGTTGTCACCTACACCATAGGCCACAATTAAGCTCAGCTCTTGCATACTTAAGCCACTTTGCTTTTGCATTTCATTAAAAAAAGCTTGGGCTGCACTCAATGACTTTTTAGTTTGTAAGCCGCCATCTATAATTTTATGGGCACGCAAATAATTCTCTACATCGCGTGATAGTAAAAAAGTATCTTTACCAAGTGCTCGTAGCGCATAAGGCCCTGTATTTCCGCCTAAACGCGCGCCATGCTTTTTTAAATACGCCCATAAACCAATAATATTGTCTGCTGGCCAATTAGCGACAAACTGGCTAAAACTGCCATGTTCTTGTGCTATTTCGTGGATCATGTAAGCATTTTCAGTAATTGTTTTTACTTTTTTATAGTTACGAACAATACGCTCATCCGTTGCTTTTTGTTCCAGCATATCGGGGGGCATCATTAATAACTTATCAACGCTAAAATCCCAAAAAACCTCTCTAAATCCCGACCACTTATTATTAATGACTGACCAATAAAAGCCGCTTTGAAATACTTTTCGAGTAAATTCTTCCAGCCAATCGTCGTCACTTAACGTGCTTAGTTGTTTTTTAGATAGCGGTTTTGCAAGTAATAACTTAAGCATTTTTTCAGAGCCTTTTCGCTCTACCGCTCGCTTATAAATATCGCTAAATTTTTCCATACTAATTAAATACCTCACTACTTATGTTGCTAGTGTACGAGAAAAGCAGCCAATACGTAACCACTCCCATTATCGATGAATTAATCTATATTTAGCCGCTTGACACCCAGACGGCTAAAATGCTTTAATCGCTGCAATTACCCTATTTAAATTGCACAGGTTTGTAAGTTTTACCCTTCAAACAGGTGCAAAGGGCTAGAAGAGGTGCGTTATTCAGGTAGCGTATGTTAGGAGCGCAAACTCCAGTGAGCATACGTGAGGGGAATTAACGCCGAGAAGTAATCACTTTTGCGAGGTGTTTATTTCGGGCGACTAGGTTGAACCCTAGCGACTGTCACCAATAGCTGCTTATAACAAGCAGCTTATTAGTTTGGTGGAGAGCTTCTGGTCTTAAATATTAAGGCCATGCGCCCTATTATTTTAAGCCCATTCGCTCTTCGAATTATTAGTTCGAACGAGGTTAATGCGGCTCCTTCCATAAAGCTTTTTAACTCTTCGAATAACTTATAAGTTCGTGAGAGATGACCAATAACTTCAATATAAACGACTACACATTATGGACCGCGCTCGTTACGCCATTAGATCAACACGGCGATGTTGACTACAACACGTTAACTAAACTGGTTAGCGATCAAGAAGCGGCACATAACGGTATTTTACTACTTGGCAGTACGGGCGAAGGTTTGGCACTAACGCTTAACGAGCAACAAGCCATTGTTGAACACGTATGCCAGCTAAAACCAAGTGTACCACTTATGGTTGCCGTGGGCGGTAGTAACTTAAAGCAACAAATTGAGTGGGTTAACTACTGTAATACACTCCCAATTCATAGCTTTTTACTTGGCTCACCGCTTTATGCAAAGCCCGGCGCTGTAGGTCAAACTCATTGGTTTGAAAGCCTACTCGATGCAAGTGCTCATCCGTGTATGCTTTATAACGTACCGGGCCGCAGTGGTGTCAGTATTCCTGTTCAAACAGTGACTAACTTACAAAATCATAAAAAATTATGGGCGTTAAAAGAAGCCAGTGGCAATATTGCTCAGTTTGAGGCTTATCGCCAAGCCGCGCCTAATTTAGCCTTATTTAGTGGCGACGATGCGCTAATGCCTTATTTTGCCCAAGCTGGCGCAAAAGGTTTAGTGTCGGTAGCTGCAAACGCATGGCCCGCACAAACTCACGAGTTTGTTAAACGTAGTTTAAGTGGTCAACATCCTAATTTATTTGCTCAGTGGACTAGTGCTATTGATAGCCTATTTGCTGTCGCAAACCCCATTCCCGTAAAGGTATTGATGCATTTGCAAGGCCGCTTAAGCAGCCCACAACTTCGTCCACCTTTAACACATCTTGAGTTAACTCAAACCGATTGCATCACAACTGCAAACAACACCATTTTATCTTGGCATTAAATACAGGTTTTTATAATGAGCTGGTTAGAACTATTAAATAATTTAGAATCGGGCGCAGTACGCGCAGCATCACAAAACGAAAGCGGCCAATGGCAAGCTAACGTAGAAGTAAAGCAAGGCATTTTAGAAGCCTTTAAAAATGGCACTAATACTGAGTTTGCAGGCGGCTTTGTTGATAAACATAACTTAGCTCCACAAGAGTTTAGTACTGACGATGGCGTGCGTATGGTACCGGGTGGCTCGAGTGTTCGCCGTGGTGCTTATGTGGCTAAAGGCACCATTATTATGCCACCAGCGTATGTAAACATTGGTGCATATATCGACGAAGGCACAATGGTCGATAGCCATGCATTAGTTGGCTCGTGTGCACAAGTAGGTAAAAACGTACATTTAAGTGCTGCAGTGCAGCTTGGTGGTGTACTTGAGCCAATTGGTGCAAGCCCAGTAGTGGTCGAAGACGATGCATTTATTGGCGCTGGCTGTATTATTGTTGAAGGCGTGGTCATTAAAAAAGGCGCAGTACTTGCCCCTGGCGTGCGTTTATCAGCAACTATTCCGGTATACGACTGCGTAAACGAGCGCCAACTAGATAAAGGCGAGCCTATTCCTGAATATGCCATTGTAATACCGGGCTCTCGTCCTGCGTCAAACGAATGGGCACGCGAGCAAGGTCTAAGCATGTCGTGTGCGTTAATTGTTAAATACCGTGACGAACAAAGCGATGCATCATTATTACTTGAAGAGGTTTTACGATAATGAGCTTTTTAAGCACGCCTATCAAAACTGCTGTAAATACTATTACACAACAACTTGATACACCTTTTTTTGTTTACGACTTAGATAGACTAAACACGCATCTTGCGCGTTTAGTTGCGCAGACCGATGTAAAACTGTGGTACGCCGTAAAAGCAAACCCACTGTCTAAAGTTATTCAAAGCTTAGACAACGCTGGTTTTAATTTTGACGTAGCAAGTAAAGGTGAGCTTGAGCAAGTACTTGCACAAGGTATTCGCTCACAGCGCGTGCTCAACACAGGGCCTGCAAAAAGCCCTAAACAAATTAAACACTTTATTGAGCGCGGCGTACGTATATTTGTAGCTGAGAGCCTCAATCAAGTCCGTTGGTTAAACCAACAAGCGCAACTGCAAAATACGCAGTTACAAATATTACTCCGTGTGCAATTACGTTGGCCTGAAGGTGAAAAGAACCCACTGGGTGGTGATAGCATTACGCCATTTGGTTTGGGTTGTGATGAGTGGCAAGCACTCAATGTAGCCGACTACCCTGCACTTAAATTTGATGGCTTACATATTTTTCAATGGGGCAATATGCTTAGCACGCAAAAGCTAAGCGAATTGTGGTCACAAATGATTGCACCACTTAGCAAACTTTCCGGCGATTTAAATATTAGCCTTAAAATTCTCGATTTAGGTGGTGGTTTAGGCATTCCCTATACACAAAGCGAAACAATACTTGATTGGGATGACTTAATTGCTGCGCTCGCTAAAATTAAAAGTGATGCGGGTGTAGAAGAGTTATGGATGGAACTTGGCCGCTATGCCGTTGGCGAATGTGGTCATTACGCAAACCCAGTAGTAGAGCGCAAACAAAACTATAATCAACAACAAGTTATTTTAAGTGGCGGTATAAATCATTTATTACGCCCCGCTGTTACCAGCCAAGACTTTCCTGCTGCATTACTACGTGAATCCAGTGCTAAAGCTCAAGCGGTCACTTTATACGGGCCACTTTGTACAGCGCTTGATTGCTTAGGTAAACATAACCTGCCAAGCGATTTAAATGAGCACGACTGGCTTGTGTTTAGCCAATGCGGCGCCTACGGCTTTAGCGAAAGTATGCCGTATTTTTTATGCCATGAGCTAGCCGCCGAGTATACCCTGCAAAACGGTGAACTTACCTGTGTTCGCCAAGCTGAAAATGCCAGTCATTATTTAAGGTAATAAGTATGAGTAATACAACCCACATCAGCCAAGAGAACATTGTAGTAGGGGAAGTTGCAAACGGCTTACCGCTTACAATTCCTGTATATCGTTTAAAAGGCGATGGCACAGGGCCAAGTGTTTACATTCAGGCCAATATGCATGGCGCTGAAGTGCAAGGTAACGCGGTAATTTTTCAACTACTTGAGCAATTAAAATACCTAAACCTTAATGGCGACATTACATTAGTGCCTTATGCAAATCCGATTGGTTGTAATCAAAAGTCGGGCGAGTTTACCCTTGGCAGGTTCGATCCGATTACAGGTACTAATTGGAATCGCATGTACCACTACAATAAAAATTTAGTGACGCAGTTTGCACAAAATCATACTCAGTATGACGACGCTACATTAAAAAGTAACTTTAAACAGGCGCTTATTGACGAAGTAGACAGCAAACTTAACGGCCCTGCTTATTTACTTAATACGGGTAAGCGCATTGCGCTGAACCTACAAAAGCTCGCTCATCAGGCTGATATAGTACTCGATTTACACACGGGTCCTATTTCAAGCAAGCATTTGTACTGCCCAATCTATGCAACCGACAGCGCGCGTTACTTTAATATTGAACATGTACTGCTTATACCTAGTGATTTTGACGGCGCTATGGACGAAGCTAACTTTTGCCCATGGTGGCATTTAAGTGATGCACTTAGCGGGCAAGGTCGCGAATTATCAATACCTGTAGAAGCATTTACGGTAGAGCTAGGCAGCCAAGAAAAAATAGATTTAAAAGAAGCACTAAACGATGCAAACAGTATTTTAAGTTACTTAAACCACAAAGGCGTATTACAAAATGCAATGCATACTCCAGCCGATATAACTCGTTATGCGTGTAATTTAGACGACTACTTTGTTTATTACGCCCCTATTGGCGGTATGGTTGAATACATAGCACCACTTGGCGGGCACATTAAAGCTGGTGAGCCTATTGCTAATATTTTACGGATGGAACGCTACTTAAGCGAGCAACCACTGCAGACACTTACTCTAGATTGCGATGCAATTGCCATTTTGCACTTTGCCTCAGCGAGTGTTAATCAAGGTACCGAGCTTTATAAGTTTTTTACTAACATATTTGAGCTTTAGCTCACCCTTCTCATTGCGTGAGAGTAATACCAATTGCATTAAATTAGTGATCTATTATAGCGATAAGGAAATAGCTTAATAACAAGGCTAAAATTATGATACAGGTTGTTCTATATAAATAATTTTTAACGTCGTTAGTGAGTTATTTAATACGCTAGAACGATCATGTTTTTAATAAAATTGGTATAAATTAACTAAAATGGTTAATTTGCATTAAAAAGCGGCCTAGGCCGCTTTTTTTTCTGATCTATATTTACTTTGCATTCGTATATTTTTGGATTTAAATAAAAATTCAGGAAAAGTTCACCGTTACATATGTAAAAAGACGTTATAATTGAATTAACCTAACTCCCCCTCAAACTCACAAAGGAATTACAATGAGCTGGCGCCACTGGATCACTCTTTCTGCTTTAATAAGTACCGCGGCCTTCGCACAAGAAGAAGCCCCTACAAACGAGCAAGACGACAATATTGAGCTTGTAAAACAGTGTATTTTAAACGAAGTTATTGGCGGAGATGGAAAGCAAACTCTGGACGACCTCCGTAAAAAATGTTCGGCTCTTGAAGAAGAAAAACAACTTACCGCACTTGATAAACGCCAAGCACGTGAAGAAGTCGGCAAAAAGAATAGAAATGTAATTACGCCACATAAGCGCAACTATATTTTACCTCTTTCGTACGTCTCACATCCTAACAGTCGTCCTTTTGATCGCTTTGATGAACTAACTGACGAAGAAGATGGCGAACCTCTTGACCATTTAGAAGCAAAATATCAGCTATCTATTAAAGTGCCGCTTTATGATGATTTTGCTGATGATGATCAAGCAATATTTTTTGGCTTTACGCTGCAATCATATTGGCAGCTTTATAATTCAGAAATTTCTTCGCCATTTCGTGAAACCAACTATGAACCAGAAATATTTTGGGTTAATTATCTCGACCAAGAAAACGTTCCTTGGGGCGACGAAATGGCAATTGCTTTAGGTATTTCGCATCAATCAAATGGCCGCAGTCAGCCAAACTCTCGCTCATGGAATCGTATTTATGCTAATTTCATTTGGGAAAATGAAGGCTTTGTTTTTAGCTTTAAACCTTGGTACCGCATAGCTGAGGATGAAAAAGAAAATGCTCTAGAAGCAAAAGGCGACGATAACCCAGATATTTACCGATACATGGGTTACTTTGAATTTAGCGGTGCGTATCGACTTAATGATCATGAATTTAGCTTTATGACACGTAACAACTTAAATTCAGATAATCGTGGTGCCATTCAACTAGATTGGTCATTCCCACTCTGGGGTCGTGTACGTGGTTACGCACAATACTTTAATGGTTATGGCGAGAGCTTAATAGATTATAACACTGATATAGAACGTATTGGCGTGGGTATCTTGCTGACAGATTTACTTTAAATAAGTATTCGCCCTTAATCAAAAATAAATATTACCCGTTTATCACTTGTATAAACGGGTAATATTTTTAAAAATGAGATCAATCTTACTGCTACTTATGATGCTTTAATCATTGAGCCCAGCCTCTATTCACCCAAAAAACATCCAAACAACCTTTCTTAATCACAACTCTTATTTCAAACAACTCTTTATTTAATTGCTGGATAATTGCGCAGTTTTTCACCATTCTACTATAGTTAAATAATTGAATGAATGGAATATAAAGTTATAAGGGTGCGCAATGCCAATTAATAAAACAACGCAAACTAAATCAGTAGCGGCTAAAGCAACTGCCAGTAAACCATCACTGAACAACCCCGCAGTTAGACCTAAAGTTGCGCCCACTAAACCTCAGCCATCTGATGAATTTGATATTATTGTAAAAAACAAGCCCGCAGAAGCTTCTGAACCCTCCCCTATATTTGATAGCGAATACCAATACTTTACAGAAAAAGATATCAATAAAATTCTAAGCCATCTAGATAAATTAAGAGCCTCTGTATACCCAGAAAGCTATGAAAATATGGACAGTGGTGGTGATAAACCTAACTTTCCATCTGTTTGTTTAATTGGTTTAGGGCGTTGTGGTTCTAATATTGCTTTAGATGTTGCATCACTTGTGCACGATGCTCGCGACTACTATTTAGCGCAATACCGTAATGATTTAACAAAGGCAAAAGAACAAGAAACAAGGCCGTTAAAGTGGATACAAAGAAGCATCAACTTACAAAGCAGTAAAACATTTAAACCTGTGTTCTTAATTGAGCCTTTAGTTATGTTGGGTGACCTAGATAAAGATATAGAAGGACGGATCCGATTTTCATCCAAAGGGACTAATGGCGGGTTTATTGAAAAATATAATAAACTAAAAATAATGGATTTATCGGAAGTTCACGCTGGTGGTGCAGGTAATGCACCGATATTAGGCCAATATCTAGCAAAAATAATTTTAAATAAAGATACAGAACATTTTAATAATCAAGATTGGAAATACATACATTCCTATCTAATTGATTCATGCGGGATCAAAGCTAATCAATCTCGATTGTATTTTTACATATTCAGTGCTGGCGGTGGTACTGGCTCAGGTATGGCATCTGAGTTTGGGCTTGCACAGCAATATTCATACATTAATAAGACCTTTGATATAAAGCCAGAAAACTCAGCTACCAGTCAAAATCAATCTTTTGTTTTTGAACCGATATTTACTAGCGGTATCTGTATTTTGCCTAATATATCAGATCATCAGGAAATGTCTGAAGCGTTGCATATTAATGCAGGGCGTCTGTTATGTAAGTATTTATCTGAAGAATGGAATTTTTCTTACAATATGGACAATAATGAAAGGACAGGTACAGACACCAACAAACTTAGGCCTTGGAATGCCATGATGCTAATTTCAAACGACATTATGCGCTATGCTGAGCAAAATGATGCTAGTAATGGCATGCAGTACATTGACGTTAACTCGATGGAAAAACATGCTAATCAATATATTAGTCAACAAATCTTCAACATATTGACTGCTCAGTCAGTTACTACCGATTACGATCAGGACTACTTTAGACGCGCAGGTATAGATATTGGTGAAACAATTAGATTAGATGCAAACGATTTATTTATGAGCTTAGCCGGTCCTGTGGCAATTGCTTACGCGGAATCCGTTGTTGCGGATAATGCTGAAAAAATAAAGGTATCTGACAAAGGACAAAGTGATCTAGATATTGATGATTTATTTTTCCGGTCTATCGATTTACCGCATTTTAATAAAACAACGCAAGCAATTGAAGGTATTAGTTTATTACCCATTGAAGCGAGCCGTTATAGCGAGCTGCTCAAAAAATATCAAGAAAGTGGTTATAAGTCTGAAGCTCTAAAAGAACTGCATTTTTATAAACACTGCTCTTCTGTTGTTTCTATTGTCTCCTTGCCAAAAGATTATAAATTATCTTATTTAGATTTAAATAAGCTTAAAATGCATTTAAATAATTTATTTCCGAACACAACTCTTAAACGTTACGCACTCGTTATAGGTGCCTCTGCAAATCTATCTATGACGACATTAATTGCTAAAAGCCCTTGTTTAAGCGACGATTTTTTAACTCTAATTGTTTCTTATATTAAACGCTGTTTTGCTAAAAGCGATTATCGTTACGACGATACACTGGATAACGCTGTTATTGAGTTTATTCGTGCTGATGAGTTCGATGACGCTAAATTGGAAGCTATGCTCGAGAAATTTGAAAATCCAGCCAAAATCCTCGATACAAATTGGTATGCAATTAAGCCCATGTATGAGAAAAAATACAAAGAGTTGATAACAGATAAATCTAAGTTTACTTCGATTAACGATATTCGTTTATCTGTAGACTGTGTGAAGCAAGCTATTTATTATTTAAGAGAAATTTATCGTCACCGCATCAGTAAAACTCGTATTATATCACTTAATGGCGGCGTATCAGTTAGTCGCCCTGATTCAGAGTCATAAGTGATTTGCATGAGTACAGTTCATAATACATCGATTTGATGATGATATAACCTATGCAATAACGATGGGGATAAACCCATCGTTATTGCAGCACATTCTGCTAACCAGGCTGAATTTACTAGCAATATGCCGCTATAGCCCAAGTTAATTAAGCTATAAAGCATTTCAATTTAAGCCAAGTAAACGCTTGGCTTTTCGACATATTTAAAATCTCAGTATGGCTATTTTTTTACAACAAACTGTCCTTCAAACTCAGCAACAATGTCATTACCATCAAAAATAGTGACTGGGACCAAGTAGCTTGCCTTTCCTTCAGTTTCTAAATCGCTAAGTTGACCTTTGCATGTTTGAATATCAACGCTACCACGTGGATCTGTATTAAGCGGTTTTAAATACTTAATACTCGCATCGGCTAATACAATATTACCTTCAAGCCCTGCTTCTTTAAGTGCTAAGTAAGTAGCCCCCCATCCAGTGAGTGTAGCTAAGCTATAAATAGATCCTGCAAACATCGTATTATGTAAATTCAAATTCGCGTCTAAATCAGCGCGAGTTGTGAACTGCCAATCGGTATAGCTTTCTACTTTAATCCCCATTGCATCACTAATTGGAATCGACTCACGCCATGTATTTTGTAGTACCTGCGTCCAATTAGGATGGCGGAACCAACCTGGCTCGCATGGCTTTTGTTTTATCATTTTAAAGTGCTGCACATCGCCATACGCTAAGTGCGCTTTCTCTTTTAATTCATAACCGTGGCGTTTATAAAATTCTAGCGCACGTTCACGAGCAAATAAAACCAATTCACCTGCGTTTTGAGTCCACGCTATTTTTTCGAGCTCATGCAACAAACGACTGCCAATATGTTGGTTACGATTTCCTTCGGCAACTGCCATGTAACGTACTTGTGCTTGCTCATGATTATTAAAATGCAGACGCGCGACGCCAAGCACATCACCCTCTTTATTTTTTATAAAGCGGTGCTCTGCATCTTGTTCTAAATCATCTTGCTCAGAGCCACGTGGCTCGCCCCAAGGAGCGCGTAAAACCTGCCAACGCAACTGGTAATAGGCTTGCCAATCTTCGCTACTTTGGGGAGTGCTTACCTGAAACATACATACTCCTGTTGTTTGGCCATAAAGAAAATAGACTACAGCGCTTATTTATGGCAAATACCATACTCCATCTTTAAAAAACTGCAAATACGACTTTAGTGATGACAACTCAATACGTAAAAAATTAATGACACAAGCCATTGCGCTTTGATAAAGCTGGTTTATGCTAAAGGTCATGAGCGATTATATAAATGTATCTACAGGCCTAATTAATAGCCACTTTATTGAAAATAGCCACAACGAAGGCCTATTACTTTATTGGCATAAATATAATGGCGACCATATTCAGGTACGTGAGCATGATAATTTAAGATGGTTATTAATTAACGACACGCTGCAATCTGTTATCGATACAACAAACTCATCCGCTTTACTTTTTCCACATTTGCAATACTTAGCAAATCAATGGCAATCTCTCACTTCACCTAATAACGTACTTGAACTTGGCTTGGGTGGTGGTGCTATTCGCAATTACTTATTTCACCAATATCCACATGCAAACGTCATGTCAGTAGAAAAAAATGCTGATATTATTAATTGCTATACACAGTTTTTTTCATCAAGAAAAAATGAGCAACTAGTTTGCGCTGACGCACAACAGGTTTTAAAAACAGCGCACAATATAGATTGGATTATTTTAGATTTATTTAGCCAAATAGACGCGCCTCGGTTTTTATTTGAAGAAGCATTTTATAAAAAAATTTATTTGGCTTTAAATAACAACGGCGTGTTATTTATTAACTTTTTATCCCAGCATGAGTCGCAATTAAAGCAACTTCAGCAACTCTTATTTGATGTGTTTGACTGTACAGTCAGCCCGCAAAAAATTACGGGCTACGTGAATCATATTGTCGTGGTAACTAAAAAAGCTTAAACAGATAAGTTAAACGTAACGGGTCCATCGTTACACAAGCTTACCTGCATATCGGCACCAAACTCACCGGTGGCTATTGTAAGCCCCAACTCTTTAGCTTTATCAACAAAGTACTCATAAAGCTCATTAGCTTGGCTTGGCGTTGCCGCAGACGAAAAACTAGGGCGCATACCCTTTTTAGTATCAGCCGCTAGCGTAAATTGCGAAACCACTAATAACTCGCCTTTAATATCTTTAAGGCTTAAGTTCATTTTGTCGTTTTCGTCAGTAAAAATACGGTAATTACTTACTTTATGTAACAGCTTATCGGCCGTTTGCGTGTCATCATGTTTTTCAACACCCAGCAACAACAATATACCTTGGCTAATTTCGCCTACAACTTGATTATTAATTTCTACCTTGGCATGCTTTACGCGCTGTATTAACCCTTGCATTTAAACTGTGTCCTTTGCTGTTGGCTTGTCATCTTCAAACTCAATATCGGGGGTTTCTGGTATTTCATCTGGGCTAATACACGCTGTAAATTCAGCGCCTAGCAAAACAACAACCCACGATAAATACACCCAAACAAACAAAATAGGAATCGTCGCTACTGCACCATAAATAACTTCGTATGAAGGAAAATGGCTGATATAAAGTGCAAACCCTTTTTTAGTTAGCTCAAACAAAAGTGCCGCAAATAATGCCCCAGGTATCGCGGCTTTAAACGACACGCGCGTATTAGGCACTAAGGTGTAGAGCATAATAAAGCCCACCATCGAAATGCCATACGGTAATAGCTTTAACAAAAACCCACTAAATCCCGGAATTCCCTGATCAGCAAACGATACCAACGACACGATGTAAGAAGTAACACCAATGCTGGCACCAAGTAACATAGGCCCTAAGCTCAAAACCATCCAATATACTGCAAATGAGATCATCATCGGGCGCTTTTTCTTTATTCTCCAAATACGATTTAACGTGGCATCCACATTACGTATTAACAGCAAGGCTATTGCCGCTAAAAAACCAATACCTACTGCGGTCATTTGGTTTGCGTTACCGGCAAATGAGCTAATATGCTCTCTAATAACGTCAGTAGAGGTCGGCACAAAGTTAGTAAACAAAAAGCTCTCTATTTCGATGCGAGTAGATTCAAAACCTGGGAACGCTGAGAATATAGCAACACCCACAGCGATTAGCGGCACCAAAGAAAGTAATGTAACGTAGGCTAAATAGCCGGCATTAACCGTTATTTGGTCGTCTATACAGCGATTAAAATACTGCATCCACCAGCTTGGCTGCTGGCGTATAAAGGACTTAGCTTGCTGTTTATAATGGGAGAGCTTATCATTCATACAATTGACTTGTGCTTATGTGGTTTTGATTATAATAACAATCAGCGCCATAATTTACAGCACTAACACGCGTAAACAGGAATTAAGATGAAAAAACAAACATTACTTAGTGTTTCCATTCTTGCACTAACACTTACTTTGTCAGGTTGCCAAACAGCTTATTACTCTGCGATGGAAAAAGTCGGTATTCACAAACGCGATATCCTTATTGACCGCGTAGAAGAAACCAAAGATTCGCAACAAGAGTCTCAAGAAGAATTTAAATCAGCACTTGAACGCTTAACTACTTTAATCGATTTTAATGGTGGCGAACTACAAGACACTTACAATCAGTTAAACGATGATTACGAGTCGAGTTTAAAAGCCGCCAACGAAGTATCAACTAACATCAATAAAGTAGAAGACGTAGCAGAAGCACTTTTTGATGAGTGGAGCGATGAGCTAGAGCAATACAAAAGCGCATCACTTAAACGTGAAAGCAGCAAAAAGCTAGCCGCTACTCAGCGTCAATTTGAACAGCTATTACGCTCAATGCGCAGCGCAGAGAGTAAAATGGAGCCAGTATTAACATCGCTTCATGATAATGTTTTATACTTAAAGCATAACTTAAACGCACAAGCGGTATCGGCTATTAAAGGCGAGTTCACTAATCTTAAGCGAGATATTCAAGTACTAATGAACGACATGAATAAATCGATTGAAGACTCGAACAAGTTTATTAAACAAATGAATAGCGCAGGCTAACTAATACATTCAAACAAAAATAGATAAGCCTGCAATTTTGCAGGCTTTTTTATTGTTACTTTTTGTTACTTTTTAACCACTTATTAATCTAACGTTTTTGGTACACTTTCATAAATTAGAATTAAAATAAAAAACTACAATGAAAATAAGTACCTTAACTCTTCTAGCTATCTCTAGCTTACTAACCGCTTGCGGAATTGCTAATCACATAGAAAGAATCGCAGGGCCTAATACCGTCGTACCACTGCATAAAGATGGCGAGCGCGAAGGACGCTACCATAATCTATACCCAGGCAAAAAAACGTACCCTATTAGTTGTGAAAATGACTGCTATCAAAGCAACACTCATTTGCAATGCGAAGAAGAAAGTGAAAACTGCCAATATATTGCTGAGCAAGCAATTCCAAAATTAAGCATCGGATACACTGTTCGCTGGCTTGGCCATGCAGGGTTTATGATCAGCACACCCAACGGACAGCAAGTGGTATTTGATCCTGTAAAAGAGCAGTTCGATTCGCCAGTCGCACTTGGCTTTAAACTCGCAGGTGGTATTTATCGTAAACCAGGAGCTTGGCCAAACAAGCAAGAACTCGAAAATATTGACGCGGTAATGTATTCCCATATTCATTATGACCACTTTAACAAAGCCGATATAGAAGAAATAGGTAACAAACCACGCTACTTAACGCCACTGGGAATGGCTGATAACTTCCCAACAGGTGGATTTAATATTAGCGAAATGGCGTGGTATGCAAAAACGAGTATTAACGATTTAGTTATTAATGCCGTGCCAGCTCATCATTTTAGCGCTCGTGTATTGGTGCCTTTTATTTACGAAGATAACGATAAAGATCTGTGGAATGGCTGGCTGCTCGAACAAAACGGCAGCACCTTATTTTTTGCAGGCGATACGGGCTACTCAAAACACTTTAGAGATATACAAACAAAATATGGTGATATCGATGTGTGCTTAATGCCAATCGCTTCTTACTACAGTAAAGACGATCCTAACTGGTATCGTTACGTACACACCACCCCAGAAGACGCGTTAACCGCAGCGCAAGAGCTTAACTGCAAAGTAATGATACCTTGGGGATACGGTAACTCAAGCTGGAAGATGGGCGACCATAGCA
This sequence comes from Pseudoalteromonas sp. Ld19, assembly GCF_045064135.1. Classification (NCBI taxonomy): domain Bacteria; kingdom Pseudomonadati; phylum Pseudomonadota; class Gammaproteobacteria; order Alteromonadales; family Pseudoalteromonadaceae; genus Pseudoalteromonas; species Pseudoalteromonas sp. Ld19. The sequence continues at coordinate 71,299 of NZ_JBISHA010000024.1, forward strand.
GTCACTCTGCATTGCTGCGCTTATTGCATATGTACAATAAAATGGATTCAAAAGTACCGCTGTATATTTTAAATGAAGGTGAAAGTGTACAATTATAGCCATTAAAATTTTAGGCTATGCGTCGATATTACTAAAATACATACCCAGGGCGTGTTGATTATATTGATACACCGCTAGGTGTTATTGAATTTAAAGCATCAGAGAAAGGGGTAACCCAAGTTATATTTTCTAGAGAGGTAAAAGCCTCTGTAAAACCCAACAATATAACCGCTGAATGTAAAAAACAATTACACGAGTACTTTGCAAAAATCCGCACCGTATTTCATCTGCCTCTTGCTCCTAAAGGCACAGATTTTCAAAAATCAGTGTGGTGCTGCTTATCAAATATTCCATATGACGAGGTCGTCACGTATTTAGATATCGCTCAAATGGTGAATAAACCCAAGGGTTCACTAGCTGTTGGCGGCGCTAATGGCCGTAACCCTATGAACTTAATTTTACCGTGTAATAGAGTGATAGGCAGTAATGGAGCGCTCACTGGCTATGCAGGAGGAATTGAGCGTAAATTGTGGTTACTCACTCATTAAGGCGCTAAAGTTAAACTCTCAAAAGAGAGCCAACAACTCGACATTCAAAATGTGATCCATTCACGACAAGCCGAAACCGAGTTGTTAGTTTAATTTTGAGCCCTATTATTGAGAGCTTTTAATCGTAAAAAAGCAGATTTACACACCGATAGTTGACCTACTACAAGTAAATTCAACGCAGTTAGCACTGATGATAGCTGCTGAAGATAGATTTATTATCCAGAGTTCAGGTTAGTTAGCATATAAGAAAAGGTACCGCTGGGCACATGTTTAAAGAGGCTTGATACAATTAATGGCGCTTAGTCACCAGTAACGGAATTCTTTAGAGGCATTGGGCTGGAGTTAATTACCACATGGCTATTGATTAAAGTTTTTGGATAAATAAGCCCTGACTTTCTTTAATATATGTAAAACGCACACAAGCATAATTTAGCCGTGTGCGTTTCTTAAAGGGCGCTTTTAATTGATTGTGATTTGTACATCAATCCAAGCATTTGCAGTACCTAAGGTTCCGCCTGTTTCTATTGGATAGATACTAAACCCGTTCCAAGGGTCAATAAAAGTTTGATTTATTTGCAATGGTGCATCATTAAAGTCCTCTAATGCCCAACTTGAACTACGTGAATTTGGTGTAGAATCAAGTAATAAAGAATTATGGTTATACCAAGGAGCCGCATTTTCATCCATATAATTTTGCAAGTTAATTAAAATACCATTCTGCAGCAGGGGTGTACGAAGCTGATTATTTGGCGCTGTATTAATCTCACTTTTCTGCATTGTACGGTATTCTACCCAGTAAGTTTTATCACCATCACCTGATTTAATCTTTAGTCCAATAGCGCCAGGTGCATTGTGTCCAGCCGCTGTTCCATGATTAAATGTATAAATTCGATATCTTCCTGAAGTAGTAACAGTTGGTACATCTGTTTCAGTTATCCAATTATTAAAATACCCCTTATACATTAAATTCATTTCTTCTAAAGAGTGAGCTCCCATACCCATTAAGCCAAATACGTTGCCATAGTTAGTAACCGAGTCATTACTATTTCCATTTAAGATACTATTACCACCTTCAATAGACATTGAGTGATGTAAACCTAAAGCATGACCAGCTTCATGAGCAATAGTACCTGCTTTATAAGTATAGATTTCCATTAGCGGAGGACCTGCTTGAGAGTTAATAAAATAGCTCGCTTCAGTCCCAACTGGTGGTGACGTCACCATTATAATCGTACCTTCACCTGGGAAATTAGGATCAACACCCGCATTCACTAACTGCTCTTTGTATCCTGGATTCCATTTATTTTTATCATAATTGTAGTAATCATGGTTATTAGGCATGGTGATCTTTGACTTTATTTCCCATGTGAAATTAAATTTCCCATAAGATTGCTCAGTAAAATACGCCTTGGTCTTCTGCATCTCAGCGTTAATTTGAGCTGTAGTAAACTCTAAATCTTGATCTGGAAATCTGATTGGGTAGACGAGTACATGAACACTGTTGTAATCATAGCCATCATTTCCTGGATCTACGGGCCCAGGTGTAACTCGACAAGTAGTTGCATTAAAATCAGCAACAATACTTACGCCTTTAAATAACCCTTCTAAGTTAACATTATTCCAACCATTTTTAGGCTGTGTTAGTACTACGCACTCAGTATTACCCACATGCAAGGATCTAATACTGTCATCTCCAGCTCTTGGCCAACCATTAGCACTTGCTGCTAATGTTAAGTTACCCAAGCCATGCGCAGTACTAAAAGCAATACTTGTTACATTTTGATTAAATGTCGAAACACTGAAACCATGTTTTTGTGAAGAAGCCGGCACACATACGGGAACACCATCCAATAGTGATATTTCTGTTGTTGGCGCTTGTATGGCACAGATATCATCTAATGTACCCGAGTTTGGATTGGTCGTATCTGATTGAGCTGTTTTAACAGTAACCGTATTACTCCAGCTTGACTTATTGGTACTGTTTTGCCCAAACATAGTGTAATAATAAGTCGTATTTTCTGTTAAACCCGTATCAGTGTAACTGGTACTATTTGAACCAATAGTTGCAATTGCCTGCCAAGAAGATCCAGCACTTGAGCGTTGAATTTCAAAGCTATCCTCATTATTAGAATTATCACTCCATGTTAAATTAATGCTTGTGCCATTTGGGGATCCTTTGAGATTATTGGGAGCCCTTAAAGGACCCGTGCTATTCCCTCCGGTACCAGGCGTTTCATCACCATTTCGACAACTAGTAGCGCCAAAATCAACAACTATAGACGCGTTATCCCGCTCGCCTGATATTGCGATCATGAGCCAATGTTGACTGGGGTTGTTAATGATAACGCATTCTTGGTTTGAATCTGCCGTTAATGACTTGTAGGCTGTACTATTAGGACCTGTACTAGGCCAGCGCCCTTGATCTACATATAGATTTAAATCTCCCGAACCATGTGCAGTGCTAATTGCAATACTATCATGCGAGCTGGCACCACTTAAGCTTAAATAGGCCACATTGGTATTGCTTATACAAATAGGTACTCCATCACTTATTGAAGTCGAAGATCCTTGCGTTGCACACATATCAGGCAAGTCTGCACTAAATACATGATGTGAAAAAAAGGCTAAAGAACCAATAAGTCCTTTTACTAGTCTTGATGAGGGTCGTATCATTATATTCACCATTTTATGTTGTATAGATAGCTATTGTTATGTTTATAAAACATCGAAAAACCAAACGATGCATATTAAATTAACTTAAATGTAACACAAAGGTAATGTGTATATGATATACAATCAAATAAAATTGATATATTTATAAAACATGATCGCATTCTTAAAAGCAATTTTAAAAACACAAAAAAGCCTTATTAAACATTAATTTAAAAAATAAAATAACCGTTATTATTAATGATATACGTGTAGATGATGAGTAATGATAAAAAATGGTAAACAATAAAAAACAAAACAAATAATACTTAAAAAATAGTTCGCGCTTATTTATTATGAATAACATAAATATGAAATATATCGACTCTGATTTTTGCTATTAAAGCAATTAACAAATTACAATATGAACAACCATTCGTTAACAAGTAATTCTATAAATATAATTTAATTCTCAAAAAATTAAAAAGCCCACATGTAAAAGTGAGCGTTTTAAATAAATATCTTAATCAGAACTTAGGCTAACTTACAGAATGATCTGATATCAACCTGCTTATAGGTGGGGTTTATTGAACAAGTAACAAATTACTATTGTTATCGTATGATTGAATTAGATATATATATTGCTCATCATCACTCAAAACTATATTAGGGTAATTGTCTTTACTATGAATTACGAACTCAGTAGTTTTTTTATTAAAGTCATAATAGTAAATAGCATTTTCTCTTATTTTTACTCTGTCCATATAATATATTCCGCGCTTTGTAACTATAAAATCATTGACCGAGTAAGGATTACTGATATATGTACGCGAGATTAGTTTAATGTGTTTCAATGTTCTTGAATTATAGTAATAAATATCATAACTACCATGTTCACTATAATAAAAATCATCTGCTGTATGCTGCACAATAGTGTTTGCATTAGCCATGATCGACAACTTAGTTAAAGGATATCCGGTAACTGCCAATTTTACAGCATTTGGCTTATCATGCTTAAACCCTGCTAAGTACAATGAATTAGCATCCAATGAGAATCGACCGGCATAAAAATTCTCACCAAATGGACATAGAGGCGTATCTTTTCCAGTATCTATATTGACTAATCGACATGTTTTATTCAAAGATAATAACGCCTTGTTACTGCCTTTTTGCCAATTTAAACTAAGTGGAGGTTTGTATTTTGGTTTCTCATTAAATGCTGATAATTGACGTGCTACACCCTCTTCATACCTCCATAGTTGTATTTTATAATTCGCACCCACTGAAGCGAAAATTAGTCCTCCATTACCCACACCTTCAATTGCACGAATAGACATATTATTTTTTACGATAACTTCAGCAACCCCATCACCTCCTTTTAAAGGGTTAGCATGTTTAATAATTTGAGTTGTAAGCGATGACAATCCCCAGTCTTGCTGCATAATGAACTGTGGTTTACCATAAATTTTAATTGGCCAATAGCCTATATATTGTTTATCAGATACTTTAGATATGCTGCTGTTATAGACATCAAACTTGGAAAAATATCCCTGTTCATCTATAAAATAAAGATGCTGACTATTATCGCTAAAACTAAAACCAGTCCTCATTTCATTGCTGTAAACTGGCGTTGATACTAAGTCTTTAGTATTTATATTTAGTAAATATAATTGGTAACCAAAAGCACCATCAGAGCGCATTAGCGCTAACCACTTTTTATTAGGTGATATAGTCGCCATTAGATCTCCGAATGTATTCATTGCCGGAGAAGTGATTTGTTCTGATATATTTAGCGCAATATTGTATAAATAAAACTTCAACGGTGCGGTTGGTGTTTCTTTTGCGTTATAAAAAAATTGGTTATTATTAAGCCAATTTATTGAGGGAGATAAATTGTGGACTGAAAGCTTTATATATATTTTAGCATTGCTAGCTTGAAGACTTTGTGCATCAAAATCAGCTAAGTAAATTCCTCTTGAGCCTCTTTTATATCTTATAAATGCGATTTTCTTTTTATCTGGTGAAATACTAACAAAGTTATCATTGCCAAATGGATCGTTAAAAATTTTTTTTGCATTCCCAAAATCATTTACACGACTCGCGTATAACTGCCACTTTTGAGTTCTATCAACACGATTTGAGTAAATGAGAATCTCACCATCCTCACTCACCGAAGAGCTTTGTTCTCTTCCCTCATGGGAGGTAATCGCCGTAACAGTATTATACTTTGTAGGTTCAACAATATACCGATAAGTAAAATAAACAATAATAAGCACTAATAATATCGATAAAAAAAGATATATATAGTTTGGTCTATCCAATTTTGTTTTTTTAGCGCCACTCTTTAATTTTTCAGTACAGAATTCATGAGGTAGGTCGAGCGGGTGAGTAAAAGGCTCAGACCTGCTTTGAGTAATTCGGGCATTTAATCTGTAACCATTCGTGCCTGTTCCTGTTACCGTATGAATATATTTGGCTTTAGGATCCAACTTAGATAACGCACGGCGTAAACCATATATATGATTATTAATTGCATGATCACTCACTGTAGAGTTATTCCATACACGTTCTCTTAAATCATCTCTGGTGACCAATTGGCCTTCATGACTCGCGAGGTAGCATAATATTTTCATAGCCATCGATTTAATTGCTATAGACTGGTTGCCAAAGCTAACTGTATCTATTGTTGGTTCGACTTTAAATTCTGCAAGTTGAAATATTTTTTGAAAATCGATCATAGTCTGTCTTTCGAAAAATAAGGCATACAATATACAATTAATTAATTTTTTACTAGACTATAAAAATATAGATTTATTTCGATAGTAGTACAAAGAGTTATATCCAAATGGAACCTATAAATTCATCCTATTATCGAGCCACTTATACCAATCTGCTTATATATGGGGTCTATTTAACGTTAAGAAAATTACGCTAGAACTAGGCAAAATTTTTTGTATCTAGTTGTTCTAAATAAAAAATTTTAACGACGTTATAGTGCAATTTAATTCGTTAAACTGATCAAAGATTTATGCAGATTGCTATTAAGCAGCAATAAAAAATTATAGCCATTCCAAAACACAAAAAAGCCGCTGTATTTTTCAATACAGCGGCTTTTAAAATCACTTTATTTAAATAAGGTGATTATGCTTTAGGTGCACGGCCCGCGCGTTTACGTTCGTTTTCAGTAAGGTGTTTCTTACGGATACGAATGTTTAGTGGAGTAACTTCAACTAGCTCGTCATCATCGATGAACTCAAGCGCTTGCTCAAGAGAGTAGTTAAGGTGTGGAGAAAGCGTTTGCGCTTCATCTGTACCAGATGCACGTACGTTAGTTAACTGCTTGCCTTTAAGGGCGTTAACTGTAAGGTCGTTATCACGGTTATGAATACCGATAACCATACCTTCGTATACTTCAACACCGTGACCGATGAATAAACGGCCGCGTTCTTGTAAGTTGAATAATGCGTTAGTAAGTGCTTTACCTGTTGCGTTTGCAATCATTACGCCGTTCTTACGAACACCGATGTCGCCACCTTTGTGAGGACCGTAATGATCGAACGTATGGTACATAAGACCAGAACCCGAAGTAAGCGTCATGAAATCAGTTTGGAAACCAATTAAACCACGGCTAGGGATCATGAAGTCTAAACGCATACGGCCTTTGCCATCTGGCGTCATGTTAGTAAGTTCACCTTTACGTAGGCCAACTTGTTCCATAACAGAACCCTGATGCTCGTCTTGACAGTCAATAGTTACTGTTTCAAACGGTTCTTCTAGAACGCCATCGACAGTACGCAAGATAACTTCTGGACGAGAAACTGAAAGCTCGTAACCTTCACGACGCATGTTTTCGATTAAGATACCTAGGTGTAATTCACCACGACCAGAAACACGGAAGCTATCTGGGCTAGCAGTGTCTTCAACGCGAAGTGCTACGTTGTGTACTAATTCTTTGTCTAAACGCTCACGGATATTACGTGACGTTACAAACTTACCTTCTTTACCACAGAAAGGTGAGTTATTTACAGAGAATGTCATTGTTACAGTTGGCTCATCAACACTTAGTGGTGGTAATGCTTCAACGTTTCCTGGGAAACAAACTGTGTCTGAAATCTTAAGCTCACCAATACCTGTTACAGTTACGATGTTACCAGCGTAAGCTCTATCAGTTTCGATACGTTCAAGACCTAGGTAGCTTTGTACTGCGCCAATTTTACCATTACGTGTAGTGCCATCAGCACTGATAATAGTAACTTGTTGGTTAGGAGCAACAGAACCACGTTTGATACGACCAATACCAACTACACCAACATAAGAGTTGTAATCTAGTTGAGAAATTTGCATTTGGAAGTCACCTTCAGGATCTGCATCCGGCGGTGATACTTCTTCAACGATCATCTTGAACATAGGTTCCATGTTGTCTGATGGCTCGTCTAAATCTAGTGTTGCCCAGCCGTTAATAGCTGAAGCGTAGATTACTTTAAAGTCTAACTGTTCGTCAGTTGCGCCAAGGTTGTCGAATAAATCAAAGATTTGATCCATAACCCAATCTGGACGAGCGCCTGGCTTATCAATTTTATTGATAACGACGATTGGCTTTAAGCCTTGCGCGAATGCTTTTTGCGTAACGAAACGCGTTTGTGGCATTGGACCTTCTTGAGCATCAACAAGTAATAATACTGAGTCAGCCATCGAAAGTACGCGTTCAACTTCACCACCGAAATCGGCGTGTCCTGGGGTATCTACGATATTGATATGGTAGTCGTTCCAAGAAATGGCTGTGTTTTTAGCCAAAATGGTAATACCACGTTCTTTCTCAATGTCGTTTGAGTCCATCACGCGCTCTTCGTTACCGCCGCGTGTTTCTAATGTACCTGATTGCTCAAGTAGTTTGTCAACCAGAGTTGTTTTACCGTGGTCAACGTGCGCGATAATCGCTATATTTCTTAACTTTTCGATGCTCATATATTTACTCAGAGAAATTAAATTCTCAATGATCCTGCAAGATCTACGCACTCATCCACGCTTTCGCGAGATGTCCCAGCATAGGATTTAAAAGGGCGCATATTATCCCTCATTAATGACATGGATGAAAGTTTATCCAATATAAATTTGAAAACTTTCTCAATACTTTTACTAAGTATCTGTTTTATATATGACAATTATATGAATTAAATTTCGATTATTTTTTGAAAAATAGCTATTTAGGCTATTTTATCGATATTTTTGGTACTCCTTTGCATTTAGGTTATGCTAATTTCGAACGTTTAAATTATCAACAAATCACACCGTGTAAATATTGCACCACAATGGATATTTTACGCACCAAAACAGTGCATCACTACACTGTATTTTATAACAACTTATTTTTTTTAATTTATAAACATATAGTTATAAAAATGGCATAAAATCAGCTTAGTAAACGCCAAAGCAATTATGCAGCAACAACAAAATCCAATAGTTGGAGGACACATGTCACAATCGGTTTTAGATTTTATTAAAGAAAATGACGTTAAGTTCATTGATTTACGCTTTACTGACACTAAGGGTAAAGAACAACATGTATCTATTCCCCATCACCAAGTTGATGAAGACTTTTTCGAAGACGGCAAAATGTTTGATGGCTCTTCAATTGCAGGTTGGAAGGGTATTAACGAATCAGACATGGTGTTATTACCCGATGCAGATTCTATAAAGTTAGACCCTTTTACAGAAGAAGTAACACTAATTGTCCGTTGTGATGTAGTTGAACCTTCTACACTTCAAGGTTATGAGCGCGACCCGCGCTCTGTTGCTAAGCGCGCTGAAGAATATATGCGCTCGACTGGTATTGCCGACACGGTATTGTTTGGTCCAGAGCCAGAGTTTTTCGTATTTGACGATGTTAAATACAAATCAGATATGTCGGGTTCAATGTACAAAATTGATTCTAAGCAAGCAGCTTGGAACTCAAATAAAGAATATGCTGATGGCAACACAGGTCACCGCCCTGGTGTTAAAGGTGGTTATTTTCCTGTTGCACCTGTTGACGATTTCCAAGATTGGCGTTCAGCTACGTGTCTAGTGTTAGAAGAGATGGGCCAAGTAGTTGAAGCACATCACCACGAAGTAGCAACAGCAGGTCAAAACGAAATCGCTACTCGCTTTAATACTATGGTATTAAAAGCGGATGAAATTCAAGAAATGAAATATGTTATCCACAACATGGCTCACTTATACGGTAAAACAGCCACGTTTATGCCTAAGCCTGTTGTTGGTGATAACGGTTCTGGTATGCATTGTCACCAGTCTTTAGCTAAAGACGGTGTTAACTTATTCGCAGGCGACAAGTACGGTGGCCTTTCTGAAGATGCACTTTACTACATCGGCGGTATTATCAAGCATGCAAAAGCAATTAACGCGTTTGCAAATGCCTCTACTAACTCGTACAAACGTTTAGTACCAGGCTTTGAAGCGCCTGTTATGCTTGCTTACTCTGCACGTAACCGTTCGGCATCAATTCGTATCCCAGTGGTTCCATCTGAAAAAGGTCGTCGTATTGAAGTACGCTTCCCAGATCCAACTGCTAACCCATACCTTGCTTTCTCTGCAATGCTTATGGCTGGCCTTGATGGTATCAAAAACAAGATCCACCCTGGCGATGCAATGGATAAAGATTTATACGACTTACCAGCTGAAGAAGCCGCAGAAATTCCAACTGTTGCAGCATCACTTGAAGAAGCACTTGATGCACTTAGCGCAGATCGTGAATTCTTAACGCAAGGTGGCGTATTCACTGATGACTTAATTGATGCTTATATTGGTCTTAAGTCTAAAGAAGTAGAAAAACTTAACATGACAACTCACCCAGTTGAGTTCGAAATGTACTACAGCTGTTAATTTAGCTGTTAAAAAATGTGTGTTCTCAAGCCCGCTTAGCGGGCTTTTTTAATGGTAAATTTAATCAATCTCCACTAAAGTTAAGTTATCGTGAAAATGCAGGGTTGCTGGGTGAACAACAATATTTTATTGCTAATAATTGCTTTAGGATTAAGTGATTATTGTTATGCAGGTGAAACAAAAATATACGTTTGGAAAGATAAAAACGGCGTACTTGTGTTTTCAGACACCCCACACTCTGGCGCAAAAGAGGTAAAACTCACCAGCCAAAATCTTACTATGCCAGCAACAAATACCGATATTTTAAACGAGCAAACTCAACCCCAAAAAACAGTGTTCAACATTACTATTTCGTCGCCTGAGCATAACCAAACAATTCACGAAAATACCGGAACAGTTTATGTAACTAGTCAAATAACACCTCGATTTGAAAGTGGTTTTACCATACAGCTTTTTATTGATGGCAAAGCAAATGGTCCTGCTAGCAATGACTCAACATTTGCTGTTAAAAATGTTCAACGCGGCGAGCACTCACTACAATTAAAACTTTTTAATAATAAAAATAAAATTATTGCTCTAAGCGAGCCTTGTATATTCTTTATGCGCAGAAAAGGTTTAGCGCTTGGTAACTAAATTTAACCGTAATACATAGGCGCAGCAGTCCATTTTAATAAAATAACTTGCCTGCAAACATCTGCGCACTAAAATGGTGCAACTATGATTGATAATAAAAATTTTAGCCCTGAGCTACTCGATGCCATTTGGCAAAACCAAACAACAGCAGTCATGCTACTCGACAAAAATTTTACCGTTGTGTATGCCAACACCAGTACCAGCGAGCTACTTGGCTTAGGCACTAAGCGTTTGCTAGAACAACCCTTTGATAGCCTATTTAACTATCATTCGATTGATCTAAAACGTATTGAACAATACTCTCTTATTGATGGAGTAGATTGCCAGCAACACAGAGCTGACGTGGTTTTTAGCGATTCACGCCATGCAAAAATAGCGGTCAGCACACGGCAAATTAAATTTAACGGTACGCTTTATATTTTGTTTGAATGGCGCCAAACTGATGATGAAATAAAGCACGACCAAGCCTCAAATCAAATGCATCAATACCAAGCTGCACGTAATTTAATTCGTGGTTTAGCGCACGAAATTAAAAATCCTTTAGGTGGAATTCGTGGAGCGGCGCAGTTATTGCAATATGAAGTTAATCAACTGGAAAGAGATCAGTGTGCTGAGCTTATAATTGAGCAAACAGATCGATTGTGTGAATTGGTAGATAGGCTATTAGGGCCAAACCAGCTTCCGCAAAAATCTTATGGCAATATACATCAAACGCTAGAATCAGTAGTCAGACTAAGTACGCTTGATAGCTGTGCCAATATCACGCTGGTAAAGGACTATGACCCTAGCATTCCGGATGTATATATTGATCAAAGTAAAATACAACAAGTAATACTGAACATTGTCCGTAATGCTCAGCAGGCGCTCATTGGTGGCGGTGAAATAAAAATAAAAACACGTATAAACCACCAGCATCGCCGTCCTGGTAAAGCACCTAAAAAAGCCTTGTTGATTCAAGTTTCTGATAACGGTCCAGGCATTGACCACAGTGTACGCGAAACGTTGTTCTACCCCATGATCACCAACAAAGATGGTGGCTCAGGACTTGGACTTTCGATTGCTCAAACACTTGTAGATCAACACAGTGGTTACATTGAATGTGATAGCTGGCCTGGACATACTGAATTTAATATCTATCTGCCCTTCGCAGATTAATGTTTGGAGTTTGCATGAAAACAGTTTGGCTTGTAGATGATGACGCCTCAATTCGCTTTGTACTTGAAAAGGCGCTAACCCGTGCGGGATTTAATGTTGAAAGTTTTGCTAATGCGCAAGATGTGCTAAATGCATTAAAATTTAGTCAACCAACTGTTTTAGTATCTGATGTGCGAATGCCTGGTATGGACGGTATGGCTTTACTTGAGCTAATCGCAGAGCAAAACCCTGGATTGCCTGTTATTATAATGACCGCACACTCAGACTTAGACTCCGCTGTTAATGCTTTTCAAAAAGGAGCATTTGAATACTTAGCCAAGCCATTTGATTTGAATGATGCCGTAGCCCTTGTCGAAAGTGCATTTAGAGCAAACTCGACGAAAAAAACTAAACGCAAACAACTTCCCCCAAAGAGTGCGCACATTATTGGTGAAGCACCCGCCATGCAAGAAGTATTTAGAGCGATAGGTAAACTATCAGCTTCTAGCATGAGCGTATTAATTAATGGTGAATCGGGCACCGGTAAAGAGCTCGTCGCCAGTGCTCTACATAATCATAGCCCGCGAAAAGAAAACCAGTTTATTGCACTCAACATGGCAGCAATTCCAAAGGAACTTGTTGAGTCAGAGTTATTTGGCCACGAAAAGGGCGCATTTACAGGAGCCGATAGTGTACGCAAAGGCCGTTTTGAACAAGCCAATGGCGGTACACTGTTTTTAGATGAAATTGGTGATATGCCACTTGATGTGCAAACACGATTATTGCGCGTACTAGCAGATGGCGAATTTTATCGTGTTGGCGGACACCAGAGTATAAAAGTAGATGTACGTATTATTGCAGCAACACATCAAAACCTTGAAGACTTAGTCAAGCAAGGTAAGTTTAGAGATGACTTATTCCATCGGTTAAATGTTGTCCGTTTACGCTTGCCGGCTCTGCGAGAGCGCACTGAAGATATTGAACGTTTATCACAACATTTTTTGCACAAAAGCGCAAAAGACTTACAGGTAGAAAGTAAAATTCTTAGCTCGAAAGCGACCGAGCAGCTTTGTTTATTTAACTGGCCTGGCAATGTCCGCCAATTAGAAAACACCTGCCGATGGCTTACTGTAATGGCGCCTGGAGAATTGGTTACGGAACAAGATTTACCACCTGAGATCCTTGATGCATCACCAACACAGGAAGAAGGCGATTGGCTCGATGCATTTCAGCAGTGGCTCAATAATGAGCTCAAGCAAGGTAAAGAAAATATTTGGCCCGATATTCAAGCGCAATTAGAAACTCGCTTAATAAAAACCGCACTCGCTAATTGTTCTGGCCATAAACAAGATGCCGCAATAAAAATTGGCTGGGGTCGCAACACGTTGACCCGAAAGTTAAAAGAGCGCAACATTAGTTAACTATTAATAAATTTGAGTTATTGATGAAGTTAATTGAACATATTCCCTTATTCAAACAATTGGAAATTATAAACAGACTGCATTTTTTTAAAGAGTTTACCCTCAACGAACGCCAAATATTATTAGAATCGTTCGGTATGCTCTATTTAGTGAGTCAGCAGCAATTTTTATTTAAACAATTTGATAACGACAAACGTTTATACATTGTACTCAGCGGTGCATTGTTAGTATTTAAGCATAATCATTTATTAGAGCTTGGTACTATACAACCGGGTGAATTTATAGGTGAAGGCGCGTTTATTGGTAACAGAGAAAGAAGCACGAGCGCCCGTGCTAAAAGCGACACTATTGTGCTCGCTATAACCCCTGAAGCATTGACTCGATTACCTAATGTTATACGTGAAAAAATTAAAGACCGTATTATCGAGGGCATGAGCGAACGAATTGCAAAACTAAGTGAGCATATAGAAAACCACGGTTAATCCATATACACAATTTGCAGTGAGCAATTGAGCCATTCAGGCTTTTCTAATTGAGCGTTATACGCAAATGTATCTGAAGGTTTTTCACCAAATGGCGTGCTCACTAAAGGGGTTGTATGCGTGTATGACTGGGATGTGCTTTGATAATAAATAACTAAATAACCTTCGCTGTACTCCCAAGTTAACTGAGTACCCGTACCATTTGGTAGGGTGAAATCGACCCTTTTTGGAGAGAATATAGCTTGCAAATCATTATATTTATCTTCGCTGCAAGCAGTTGTCCGCATCAATTTAGGCATTTTAAAGTGACGCTCTGTTTGCTCACCTCGTAAGTAAAAACCAATATTACCATTGCTGTAATGATGATTTGCTACCGACACATAATTTATTTGCGGCTGGTAACCCATTGCTTGCATTATATTTGCAAGTTGCTCAATTTCAGCAATGCGTAATTTATCTTTGGAGAGTGCAAGTGTTGCGGCCAAAAACTCTTTTGGTATTGGTAAATCATTAAATTGAAAAGGCAACGTTTGGTTTTGCAGCTTTTCTGTTAATTGCTGTTTTTGCTTGACCGTTAAAGCCTCGGTATAAACATACACTGTGGGCTGTTGGCAGGCACTTAAAAGCACTAACAATAGCCCAACTAAAATTCCATTTTTCATAGTCACCCCAATTGATTACACTTGTAGTCTATTGAAGGTATTCATTAATTGCAACCTAATTTGTTTGGCTACTTAACCATGCATCAACACTTTGTCGAGTATATAAAACTTCATTAAACAAGCGATGGCGTTCAAATTTAAGTTGTGTTTTTCTCATCACATCTCCACTGACTAAGCGGCTGTGAGTGTCATTAAATTTTGAAATGACAGAAAAACCGCGTTCATCTTGCTCTGTTTGCTTATTTACAGAATTAGCAAGGTGCGCTCTAACATCATCCGCAGTTAACATATCTGAATTATCTAAGCCCATTAGCTCTTTTTTCATTGCTAACCTTACGCCCATTTTCTACTCCATTTGATGAAAACTAATAAATTCGCCAGAGCTTTAGCAATTAGCGAGCCACGCGTAAAATTAATTGCAGCAAAGCTTACTCTTCAATTGCTGCAGTTTTTTTAAAGACAGAAAAAACACATAAAAACTTTCATCGCTATTTATTCATAGCACTGAGCTAAAGTTATTTGCTTTGGTGCAAAAGTCGCTGCGAGCCTTTATACTAAAGCTTGTGCGTTCCCCCACCGAGATCAAATATGAACGAAGAATACATAGAAATAGAATTAGAAGAAGAGCCCATTGAGCTCTGCAAATTATTAAAAGTACTAAACTTAGTTGAAGGTGGCGGCCAAGCTAAAAACCTAATTACCGAAGGCTATGTGGGTGTTAACCATGAAATTTGTACAATAAAACGGAAAAAATTATACAGTGGTGATGTATTAGAATTTGATGGTGAGTTTTTTAAACTGTCCCTAAGTGAAGGCGCTGTCCCTGCAGAAAAATCTGCGGCACAAACTCAAGCAGAATCAAAGCAAGCTGCACCACAACCAACAAATCAGCCAGCTAAAGCTAAGCGTAAGCGCACTAAAAAGCCTAAAGTTGACGATAAAACAGGTCGTCGTCCTATTTCATTTGGTTAAGTATTTAAAAAACCTCTTTTTATATAAAAAGGCCACCTTGTATAGTTGGCCTTTTTGCTCTTTAATTACCTAGCTAATAATAAAAACAAGGTAATAATATGTCAAAAAACACACCAGCCACAGCCACCTGGTTTAAACCCGCTGTATGGGCGGCACTTGTATGGAACTTACTTGGCGTTATTGCATTTGCTATGCACATGATGATGACACCCGAAATGATAGGTAGACTTCCGCTAGATCAACAAGCTGCCTACTCTAATGTTCCTATTTGGTCAACTATTGCCTTTGCTATAGCTGTACTTGGAAGCACTTTGGGTTGTCTGTTTCTACTTACTAAAAACGCGCTGGCAACACCTACTTTTGCACTGTCGCTCGGTGCTATTTTACTACAACAGTACTATAACTTTGTAGTGATAAACAGTATTGAGCTGCTTTGCGCAAGTGCTGTATTTATGCCTGTTTTTGTAATCATAATTGCCATTGCTCTACTTTATTTAAGTATTAAAGCTAAGCAACAAGGTTGGTTACAGTAATTAATAAAGGTCAAAATAACTTTTGACCTTACCTCGTCTTTTAAATCATCTCTTGAAATTAAATTTTTCAGCATCACCTCTACTATAATAACGGTATAAAATTCGTTCTCTAAAGACGACTTTTTACATTGGTATGCACTTTGCAATTCAAGTACTACAGAGGTCACTCTTCAAAATATTTTTATAATTCATAAAGGGGCAAATAATGAATAATAGTTTCGATACCCAACATCAGCTCACAATAAATGGTGAGCAATATCATATTCATTCTCTAAAAGGACTTGGCGACAAAGCGAAACGATTGCCCTTTTCTTTAAAAGTATTACTTGAAAACCTACTTCGTAACGAAGATGGCGCAAATATTAAAGAACAAGATATTCAAGCCCTTCTTAATTGGGATCCTCAAGCAAAGCCTGCATCTGAAGTTGCCTTTACGCCCGCCCGCGTTGTTATGCAAGATTTTACTGGCGTACCCGCTATTGTTGATTTAGCCGCCATGCGTGACGCAATGGAAAAACTCGGTGGGGATCCTGCAAAAATAAATCCGTTATCACCGGCAGAACTTGTGATTGACCATTCGGTACAAGTAGATGGTTACGGTAATGAGGGTGCATTTGATTTAAATGCAAAACTTGAATACGACCGAAATAAAGAACGTTACGAATTTTTACGTTGGGGACAAACCGCTTTTGATAATTTAAAAGTAGTGCCACCAGCTACGGGTATTGTTCATCAAGTAAATTTAGAGTATCTAGCGCGCGTTGTTTTTAATGAAGATCGCGATGGCAAAAAATACGCTTACCCAGACACACTTGTAGGCACAGACTCGCACACCACCATGATAAATGGCTTAGGTGTGCTTGGTTGGGGTGTAGGCGGCATTGAAGCCGAAGCCGCTATGCTTGGTCAGCCAATAAGTTTACTCATTCCGCAGGTTGTGGGTATGAAGCTTAGCGGCCGACTACCTGAAGGCACGACTGCAACCGATTTGGTATTAACTATAACCGAGATACTGCGCAATCATGGCGTAGTGGGTAAATTTGTAGAGTTTTACGGTGATGGCCTTGCCGACCTACCGCTTGCCGATAGAGCAACCATAGCGAATATGGCACCAGAGTACGGTGCTACTTGTGGTATTTTCCCGATTGATGATGAAACCATTAATTATTTACGCTTAACAAATCGTGACGAAAAACACCTAAAAGTAATTGAAGATTACGCTAAACATCAAGGTTTATGGCGTAATGACGGCGACGAAGCTAATTATACCGACACACTTGAGCTTAAATTAGATGACGTTGTACCAAGCCTTGCAGGCCCTACACGTCCACAAGACAGAATCGCTCTCAATAAAGCGGGCGAGATTATTGGCGAACATTTAAAAAGCTTTCAAAACGAGCGCATGGCCCGTCGAGATAAAAGTGATAAAGAACAAGCTCGTATTGAAAGTGAAGGCCCAACAACAAACCCCGATGAACCCATTGATGAGGCGCAGTTTATGGGCGCCGCTAAAGTTAAATTTAAAGGCCAAGAGTTTGAGCTAAACGATGGCGCTTGTGTTATTGCCGCGATTACCAGCTGTACCAACACCTCTAATCCAAGTGTAATTTTAGCTGCTGGCCTTGTTGCTAAAAAAGCAAAGCAATTAGGCATTAATGTAAAACCTTGGGTTAAAACATCACTTGCTCCAGGCTCTAAAGTAGTTACTGATTATCTAGAAAAAGCGGACTTGATGGATGACCTAGAAAGTCTAGGCTTTAACTTAGTCGGTTATGGCTGTACAACCTGTATAGGTAACTCAGGACCGCTTGCAACCGAAATATCAGATGCGATTCAAAAACATAAATTAGTGGTTAGCTCTATTTTATCGGGTAATCGTAATTTTGAAGGGCGTATTCACCAAGATGTTAAAATGAACTTTTTAGCGTCCCCTCCGCTAGTAGTTGCTTACGCTATTGCCGGTAGAACCGATATCGACGTATACAACGAGCCCCTCGCGCAAGATGCTAACGGGAACGATATTTACCTTAAAAATATTTGGCCAAGTGTTAAAGAAGTCAGCGACCTAGTTAAAGAAACCGTAACCAGAGAAATGTTTGAAAAAAGCTATGCTAACGTTTACGAAGGCGATAGCCGCTGGCAGCAAATTCAAATACCGGATGGCAAGCTTTATGATTGGGACGATGACTCAACCTATATTAAAAAGGCGCCTTTTTTTGATGGCATGAAAGTTGATCCACCGGGTATTCCAACTATTCAAGGTGCACGCTGTTTGGCTAAACTTGGGGATTCAGTGACTACTGACCATATTTCTCCAGCTGGGGCTATTAAAGCAGATGCGCCAGCAGGCTTATACTTGCAAGAAAAAGGCGTAGATAAAGCGCAGTTTAACTCGTACGGTTCGCGTCGAGGTAATCATGAAGTGATGATGCGTGGTACGTTTGCTAATGTTCGCCTTAAAAACTTACTTGCCCCGGGTACTGAGGGCGGTGTAACACGTACACAACCAGAAAACGATTTAGCAAGCATTTACGATGCAGCTATGGAGTACCAAAAAAATAATACGCCTCTCATTATTTTAGCGGGTAAAGAATACGGTACGGGTTCATCTCGTGACTGGGCGGCCAAAGGATCACTTTTACTAGGCGTTAAAGCGGTTGTAGCACAAAGCTACGAGCGCATTCATCGCTCTAACTTAATTGGCATGGGTGTGTTACCTCTGCAATTTAAAGATGGCGAAAGATATGAGTCGCTAGGGTTAACGGGCCAAGAGCAATTTGATATTGAAGGCTTATATGATAAAACCGATGAAGTAACCGTTATTGCTACAAATGCCGAAGATAAAAAAGTAAGCTTTAGCGCCGATGTACGTATTGATACCCCTAAAGAGTGGGATTACTACAAACACGGCGGTATTTTACAATACGTACTGCGTAATATGCTCGACTAACAAAGACAGTAGTTAATACATTTAAAAGCCCAGCTTAGTAATAAGCTGGGCTTTTTTATGTGTGCTGTTTGTTGTCTTAAATCAATGCTAAGCATTTAAAGCGTGCCTACACTAAGGCAACTCTTAGTGAGGTAACTATGTCGCAAACAATGATAATTAGGCTGCTTAAAATATCAATTGTGCTTGGCTTGTGCCTTATTGTAACGGGCCACACTTTGATTGTGTCGAGGTATGTCACTGTAGATCATGGCATTCAAGGAATAATTATAGCTGCGGCATGTATTGCCGTAGGCGTACTGCTGTCACTTCCCACTAAAATATATTTAACCATACTGTTAATGGAAGCCGAAAAACATTATTTAAAAAACCATAAAAGCACTCGCTCTAAATAATTAAAGCGCGCTTAAATTATTGATTTCTTTATTACGCTTTTCTAGCTTTTGTTTTACATTTTCAGTGTCTTGAAATAACTTTTTAATTGAATCAGGGTTAAAAACACTGGGTATCACTTGCTCACTAGAAGTATTTAACGTTTTTGGTATACGATTTAAAATAGAGGTATCTTCTGCGGCAATAATAGTAACGTCTTTAGGGTCGAGCGTTACTTCAATGCTTTTTGCGTGGGGGTTTGGCGTATCAGAAAAATGCCATTGGCCTGTTTCGTCTTGCCATTTAAAAATTTTACCGTTTGAGGTTGCATTTGCAGCAGCTGGCTCATCAGAAATGCGATTTACGATTTGATCCCCGGCTTGCTTTACGCCTTGCACAGCCTGATCTAACGCATTACTCGATAACGAAATCACCTTTTCTTTAACCTGCTGAGATTCATTGCTAATTAATGATGCAGAAAGCCATGTTTGACCATCAGGTTTTTTTAAATAAAACAAAGAGATGACAGCAATAACCATGATTGATATGGCTAAGTAGGTAAAGTATTTCATAGCGTTCCTGCTTTAATTAATCCTTTATTCTAATGAGTCTAATAAAAATTATCTAATTAGGCAATTTTTTGTACCTTAATTAAAGATAATAAAAACGCAGCCTATGCTGCGTTTTTCAATTACGATTTAGCTACACGTGCGCCGTGTTAAATGCCATCGCCATCAATGTGTAACCCACACTCACGATTTAAGCCAAAGAAACGGGTTTCTTCCTCAGTCATACCCGGCTCTAATTTACGCGTAGTGTGTACATCTCCCATCGACACATAACCTTGCTCCCATAACGGGTGATAAGGTAAATCGTGCTTAGTCAGGTACTGATATACGTCGCGATTAGACCATTCTATTATCGGGTACACTTTGACTGTGCCACGGCTAATTTCTACAAATTGCTTATCAGCGCGGGTAGATGATTGATCGCGTCGTAGGCCACTAAACCACGTACCTGCCTCAATCTCTTTTAACGCACGGGTCATCGGCTCCACTTTATTCAGCTGATTGTATTGCTTAATGCCGTCTTCGCCTTGCTCCCATAACTTACCAAATTTAGCCTCCTGCCATGCAGGGCTAAGCTGCGCTTTATACACTTTTAAGTTCAGTGATAAACGCTCACTCATTTGTTCAATAAACTGATAGGTTTCAGGAAATAAATAACCTGTATCGGTTAACACAACGGGAATATCAGGACGCTGTGAGGTCATTAAATGCAGCATAACTGCCGCTTGAATACCAAAGCTAGATGATAAAAAAGCCGTATCTGGCAAGTTATCAAGCGCCCATGCAACGCGCTGTTCTGCGCTCATATTCGCTAGTAAACCATTAGCATCAGCTAACATAGCCGTCTGGCTTTGTTTATCTAACTGTAAAATGTTTTTAAATTCACTCATGGTAAATTCCAAACCTCACCAGCGCCAAAGCGCTGGTATTTAATTAAGCGTGAAAATCGGTTACTGATACTTTTACTTCAGCGACTATGCCTTTACGGATCACAAAGTCACCAAAACACTCACCGTCATTGCGCTCGCTTGCCCATTGGCCAATTAGCTTATCGAATGCGTCTAGGTAAACATCTTCGCCTACATTCTCAAGGTACAACTTAGGAATACGTGTGCCTTCTAAATTACCACCTAGGTAAACGTTGTACTTACCTGGGCCTTTACCCACTAAACCAGCTTCTGCAAGCATTGCGCGGCCACAACCGTTCGGGCAACCTACAACGCGCATAATAATGCTGTCATCTGGTATACCGTGCTTAGCAAGTAATGCTTCAGTTTTTTCTACTAGGCTTGGTAAGTAACGCTCTGCTTCGGCCATTGCAAGTGGGCACGTT
The DNA here is from genome assembly GCF_045064135.1 of Pseudoalteromonas sp. Ld19. Taxonomy (NCBI): domain Bacteria; kingdom Pseudomonadati; phylum Pseudomonadota; class Gammaproteobacteria; order Alteromonadales; family Pseudoalteromonadaceae; genus Pseudoalteromonas; species Pseudoalteromonas sp. Ld19. The sequence goes on from NZ_JBISHA010000024.1 coordinate 92,472, forward strand.
GGCAGTGAAACACACGCCATAGAGTTTTTACGTTGCTGCGAATCTTTGTCATCAATTAGGCCATGGCTACGGGCAATTTCTTCAATCACGGCTTTTTGATCTGCAGGTACGCCAGCAATAATTAAGTTTTGGTTTGCCGTCATACGCATATCACCTTGGTGAACCTCAGCGATTTTACGACAACCAGTTTTAAGCGGCTTGCCTGGGTAGTCTAAAATACGACCACTTTGGATAAATAGCGTTAAGTGGTGCTTACCATCAATGCCTTCAACCCAACCAATACGATCGCCACGATGAGTAAACTTAAATGGGCGGCTTGGTGCAAACGTAACGCCTGAGCGTTTTTCTACTTCGGCTTTAAATACATCAACGCCAACACGGTCTAATGTGTATTTAGTTTTTGCATTTTTACGGTTTGAACGATTACCCCAATCGCGCTGCACAGATACAACATGCTCTGCAATTTTTAAGGTATCTTCTAGCGTAATAAAGCCAAAGTCATCAGCCTTACGCGGATAAGTTGCTGTATCGCCGTGCGTCATGGCAAGGCCACCGCCCACTAATACGTTAAAACCAACAAGCTTGCCGTTATCAGCAATTGCCACAAAGTTTAAGTCATTCGCATGCACATCAACTTCGTTGTTAGGTGGAATAGTTACCGTTGTTTTAAATTTACGCGGTAAGTAATTAGACCCTAAAATTGGCTCTTCTGTGGTTTCTGCTTTTTCGCCATTTAACCAAATTTCGGCATACGCTTTCGTTTTTGGTAATAAATGCTCAGAAATTTTTGCAGCCCAGTCGTAAGCTTCTTGATGTAACTCAGACTCAACGGGGTTAGTAGTACAAAGCACATTACGGTTAACGTCACCCGCTGTAGCAATAGAGTCTATACCTACGCTATCAAGCATTTGGTGCATGCCTTTAATATTAGGCTTTAGCACACCATGAAACTGAAACGTTTGACGCGTTGTTAAACGAATACTGCCGTAGCTTGTTTTGTCATCTGCAAACTTATCGATTGCTAGCCACTGCTCTGGCTTAATAATACCGCCAGGCATACGCGCACGTAACATTACATTATGTAGCGGCTCTAGCTTTTGCTTAGCACGCTCACCACGTATATCGCGGTCATCTTGTTGGTACATGCCATGAAAACGAATTAACTGAAAATTATCGGCAGTAAAGCCACCGGTAATTTCATCTTTTAAATCTTCGGCTATTGTGCCACGTAAAAAGTTACTTTCTCTTTTCAAACGTTCGTTATCAGAAAGTTTTACGTTTTTATCTTGTTCGCTCATTTTAAATCCTAAATTTGTTACAGTGACGGCCGTTAGCTGTTAAATAAAATAAGAAACGTGATTAATACACGTCTTTCTGATAGCGGTTTGCGCTACGTAAATCTTTTAAATATTGCTCTGCATTTTCGTTGTTCTTGCCCGTATTTTCTTTAATGATATCAACCAAAGCATTGTGTACATCTTTTGCCATGCGATTTGCATCGCCACAAATATAAAAATGAGCACCCGCTTCTAGCCATTCAAACACGTCTTTACTGTTACTGCGTAACTTATCTTGCACATATATTTTTTCAGCCTGATCGCGGCTAAATGCAACATCTACCTTGTTAAGTAGGCCGGATTTTAAATAACCCTGTATTTCTACTTGGTATAAAAAATCTTGAGTAAAATGTGGGTTACCAAAAAACAACCAGTTTTTGCCTTGTGCTTCACGCGAATCACGTTCTTGTAAAAATGCACGGAACGGCGCAATACCCGTTCCTGGGCCAACCATGATCACCGGTGTATCATCGTTAGTAGGTAGGCGGAAATTATCGTTATGTTCACTAAATACTTTAACTTTACAGCCTTCTTCAGCACGGCGAGTTAAGTAACCAGTACAACCACCTAAATGCTCGCTATCAAATGCATCAAACTCAACTAAGCCTAGAGTTAAATGCACTTCGTCTTCAACCTCTGCTTGGCTAGATGCAATTGAGTACAAACGAGCTTGCAGCTTACGTAGGCAATCTACTAATGTTTGCGCATCAATTTTTGCTGGATTTTGGCGAATTACATCAAATATCTGGCGAGGTTCAATATACGCACGCATTGCCGCTTTATCTTCCACAAGCTTTAATAATTCAGGCGTACCTGTTGCTGTTGCGTATTTTTCTACAAAACCTGGATATGACTGGGTCAGCTCTAGTTTTTCAATAAGTGCGCTGCGTACGCTTAGCTCTTCATTACCGACCTTTACAATACTTGCGCCATCAACTTGAGTAAGCTCTAATACTTCATCAACTAATACGTCGTCATTTAAAAAGTACACACCTAATGAATCACCTGGTGTGTACGTAATGTCTGAGCCTTCAAGCGAAATTTCAACGTGGCGCACGTCTTTAGTGGAGTCGCGACCGGTAATTTTTTGTACTGTTAAAAGCTCTGCTGCAAATGGGTTTTGCTTTGTGTACTGGCTTGAAGCAGCGGTAGATGCACCAAAAGGCATTATGCCAGCTTGGCCCGCCGTTGCGCCTTGTTGTGCTTTTAGGCCGGGCTCAAAGGCATCAAGTGCGCCCGAGATCCACGTTGCGGCTTCATCTTCGTAATCTACATCTAAATCAGCACGTTGATATATAGTTTTTGCACCGAGTTTATTTAAGCGCTCTTCAAAGTCTTTTGCCGTTTGGCAGAAAAATTCATAGCTTGAATCACCTAACCCAATAACGGCTATTTTCACATCGTCTAGCTTTGGCGCTTTTTTAGTTGCTAAAAATTCATGTAATGTTTCGCCGTCTTCAGGTGGCTCACCTTCACCGTAAGTAGATACAACAACAGTTAAGAATTTTTCTTTTTTCAGGGCTGTTGGCTTGTAATCCGACATGCTAACCAATTTAACTACTAGGCCTCGTGATTCAGCCTGCTCTTTCATCTTGGTTGCCACGCCTTTTGCGTTACCTGTTTGCGAACCATATAAAATGGTTAGCGCTGCAGCATCACTCGCAGCCGATGTGCCTGCAGTTGGCGCAACTAACACAGCCGAATTAGCATTTGCAGCTAAGTAACCACTTACCCACGCTTGTTGAATTGGATTAAGTTCAGCCACTAAACCTTGCAGCTTTTGTACTTGCTCTTGCGATAGCGGGCTGGCCGCAGCATTTAGTTGACCTAACAACATGAATCGATTCCCCATAACCCTGAAAATTAATCACAATACACTTTTTGCATTGTTAACAATGAGTTTTACCTCATCCAGAGAATATCTGCTGAGGTTTTATGAGTCTGTAGGATAACGGGCTCAGCATAGATAAAAAAAGAATAGAATCTGCTTTGATATTCCATTTAGTTATTAATTTATAAAAATACCTTCAAAAACAGATTAAAAAGACATTATTGTCTTTTATCGGATTTTAAATTAACAATTTTGTAACCAAACTAATATAAGGTATATTCCACATTCAAAATAAAAAATAGGAATACCCATGTCACACGGGACATACAAAAATAAACTACTGAGCACGGCACTATTACTTGGCTCACTTCCGGTAATGGCCAATGTAACTAACGGCGGTTTTGAGCAATGGTCAGGCAATACACCTGCATCATGGACGACAATAGATAACGGTATTAGCTTATCGCCTTCTACCAGTACAGTTAAAAATGGTCATCGCTCTGCCGCTATCAATGTAACAACGGGCTCACAAAGTAACACCGACTTATTGCAGCAAATTACTGTAGAGACAGGTAAAACCTACAATTTTTCGGCTGATGTTTACCATACAGAAGGTAAAGTTAAAGCGCGCTTATATATAGATGGCTACCAAGGTTACTCAAACGAAGCGCAAACAAATCAATGGCAAACAATTAGCCATAGCTACACAGCAAGCAGTAGCAAAACGATTAATGTGGGTTTACGTTTCTATGATGTAAGCGGGTTCGATGGGAATGAAACTGTATACATAGATAATTTTTTACCTAATAGCGACGGCGGCGCATCACCAAGCTGCTCTGACAATAGCCTGACCCTGACACTTAATACCGACAATTACGGCAGCGAAACAAGCTGGGCTGTTAATAATAACCAAGGTAGAGCAATTGCCAACGGCAGTGGTTACGCATCAAACACGCAATACAATGAAAAAATATGTTTAGCCGATGGTGCTTATACACTTGTAATTAGTGATAGCTATGGCGATGGTATGTGTTGCTCATTAGGTAATGGTAGCTATGCATTAGTACACGCTCAGAAAACTATCGCCAGCGGTGCAAGCTTTAGCAACACAGACAGCACAGCATTTGAGCTAGGTGATACAGGCGGTGGCACAACACCAACACCGACAGGCTATTATGTAACTGCACAAGGCCTAACTGGCTATGCCTTAAAAACTGAACTTTACAATATTATCAAAGATCATAATGCACAGGGTTATTCAGCTATCTGGAATTTTTACGACTCATCAGCACGTGATAAATATTTTGAAAACGATAATAGTATTTTAGATATGTACAGCGAGAAACCGAACGGTGCTGACAGCTATAGCTACGCAGCCGTTACAAATCAGTGCGGCGCATATAATAGTGAGGCGGATTGTTACAACCGAGAACATTCGTTCCCTAAAAGTTGGTTTGGTGGAAAAGTTGAACCGATGAACTCTGATGTTCATCATATTTACGCAACTGACGGCTATGTAAATTCAAAGCGTAGCAACTTCCCATTTGGTGAAGTAGCAAGCGCTTCATTTACATCAACTAACGGTAGTAAATTAGGTTCTGCCGCTAGTTCATTAAACTACTCAGGCACTGTATTTGAGCCTATTGATGAATTTAAAGGTGACTTTGCACGTGCTTATTTTTATATGGCAACGCGCTACGCAAATATTATTGGCTCTTGGCAAACTAAAACAACTTCAAGCGATGCAGTACTTAACGGCTCAAACAATCAAGTATTTGAAAGCTGGGTTGTTGCTATGCTGCTAAAATGGCACAACAGTGACCCTGTTAGCCAAATGGAATTAGATCGCAACCAAGCCGCATTTGAATTTCAAGGCAATCGTAACCCATATATCGATCACCCTGAATTTGTAGAGATGATTTGGTAATAGTTTAATCAATAAAGCCTCAGCATTTGCTGAGGCTACTCAAAACTCTCCTGACCCAATACGATAGACTCATAGCGCTTCCCTGTTAACTTTATCAACCAAACACTGTCTTTAAATGTACGGCTAAAATACACCGTTTGCCCGTCAGGAATATGAGGCATAAACGAGGTAATTGACTCCCACTGCCCATCCACTTTTTCTTTTAACTTCATCGTTGCATTAAAGTAGCTGCCGTCTTCATTGGTTTTGACCTCAAGGGCGGTTAACTGCGCTTCATCGCCTATTTCTATTAATGCACTTTCATTTAAACTGGCCAATAGCTGAGGTTGATGGCTCGGTTTTAGCTGCTTCAAGGTTTCATCTATTTTACTATCTATCGTGATGTTATTTTGTAATTTATAAATAGTTGCTTTAATTGCAAACACGGGCTCAGCTAAACTCGTGTGTGATAAAAATAACAAGCTTATAAACATGGCAGTTTGGTAAAAATATATTTTCATTTTGTAACATTCCTTTATTAATTAGTCCGCTTAGCATAACTAAAAAAACCTCGATTAACATATAACTTACTAATATTCATAATATTCTTTTTATTCATAGCCATGAATATAACACTATAGGCTATTTAAATAGGCCATTTTTAGCGATAATAAACGGGTCAGTAAATTATTTAGGTATGGAAACATGTCATCGTTAGGAATGGAATTAAAACGCCTTAGAGCAAACAAAAAATGGACACAAGCTTTTGCGGCTAAGGAAATTGGCATTCAGCAATCTTACTTGTCTAAACTCGAAAACGGACAATCCATTCCTTCATCCGATGTTATTGAAAAGTTAATTGTTTGCTATCATGTTTCGATTGAACACTTCGTTCCTAATCAAGAAAAAACAGCAAACCTTACTAAAAAATTAAAATGGGGCGGCATTCTTTTTATTATTATCGGTATACTAATCTACCTTTGCGCGATGCTTAATATTTTTTTCCCTGAAACCTTCTTCACTTACCAAGCTAAAAACCAAGGTTTTTGGGCAATCAATATTACTGAAATTTATAAAGGTGAAAAATATATTGAAGGCGATGTAATTTACGAAATTATAGGGCAGCGTGATGTTAGTCGAATAGAAAATCGTATTTTATGTGTGTCTTCAGCCGTCTTCATATTTATTGGAATATTAATGAGTGTACGACGAATAAAGCCATTACATCAAAAAGAAAAGTAAGTAACCTGAACTCTGGATAATAAACCTATCTCAAGCAGCTATTTTCAGCGCTAACTAACGTTGCACTTACTTACAATAGGCCCGCTATTGATACGTAAATTAGCCTTGTTTTCACTAAAGGTCTCTGGCTAGAGAAAAATAAATTAAAATATCATTATGACTCAATATATTAGGGCGTGTTGACCTTTCGTGATTAATTTTGCAGCAGACTGTTTGGTATTTAGGCAAGGCAGAGCCTATGTAGTGTGGTTATTCCCCATAAATAGGCGATAACGCAGTATAAATGCCAAACATGCGCTGCCCTTTGGGTTCTTTATAGGGACGATTAACTCTTTGTTGCTCAGTTTTTACTTAGCCCACTAGGTTACAAACCTCGCGCCGCGATTAAATCGCCCCTAGATTGAACAAATTTCAATCCACAAAGGTCAATCCACAAAGGTCAACACGCCCTGGTAAATATCTTAACCAGAGTTCAGGTTAAGTATTAATTTATTAAACTCAACTTTCTAATACAAAAAAGCCCCAGCTAATGCTGAGGCTTTTTTACAAAACTAACTTAATTAAAAAATTAAGCTTGTTTTGGACTAGAAATAACGTCTACTAAAGTCCAAGATTTATTCTTAGAAATTGGTGCGCATTCACGGATAGTAACTACGTCACCCGCTTTTGCTGTGTTATTTTCGTCATGTACGTGTAACTTAGTCGTACGTTTAATGAATTTCCCATAAATTGGGTGCTTCACATAACGTGCGATAGCGATAGTGAAAGATTTTTCCATCTTGTCGCTGATTACACGGCCTTGAAGAGTACGAATTTTATCGCTCATTATTGACCTGCCTTCTGGTTAATAACTGTTTTTACACGCGCGATATCGCGGCGTACTGTTCTTAGCGTGTGTGTCTGAGCTAACTGACCAGTGCTAGCTTGCATGCGCATATTAAATTGCTCACGAAGTAGTCCTAGAAGTTCAGCATTAAGCTCTTCTACGCTTTTGTCTTTTAGTTCGCTAGCTTTCATCACATTACCGTCCGAGTTACGAAAGTTGTTTTGAATGGCAGTTTACGAGCAGCAAGGTCGAATGCTTCACGAGCAAGCTCTTCTGAAACACCTTCCATTTCGTAAAGTACTTTACCAGGCTGAATTTCAGCAACCCAATATTCAACAGAACCTTTACCTTTACCCATACGAACTTCAAGAGGTTTTTCTGTAATCGGTTTGTCAGGGAAGACACGAATCCAGATTTTACCTTGACGTTTCACGTGACGCGTCATAGCACGACGAGCTGCTTCGATTTGACGAGCAGTCATGCGGCCACGGCCAGTAGCTTTCAATCCGAAAGTACCGAAGCTTACTTTGTTACCGTTTTGCGCTAAACCGCGGTTGCGGCCTTTGTGCATTTTACGGAATTTTGTACGTTTTGGCTGTAACATTACTCGCTACCTCTACTTAGCACTTTTCTTGGCTTTCTTTGGTGCGCGTTTAGCTGGTTTTTCTTGCTCTTGTACTAGTGGTAAACCACCAATAACTTCGCCTTTGAAAATCCAAACTTTAACACCAATGATACCATAAGTGGTTAAGGCTTCAGAAGTTGCGTAATCGATATCAGCACGAAGAGTATGTAGAGGTACACGACCTTCACGATACCATTCTGAACGTGCGATTTCAGCGCCGCCAAGACGACCGCTAACTTCAACTTTAATCCCTTTAGAACCGATGCGCATTGCATTTTGTACCGAACGCTTCATAGCGCGACGGAACATAACACGACGTTCTAGTTGAGAGGCAATGCCGTCTGCTACTAGTTGTGCATCTAGTTCTGGTTTACGTACTTCAGAGATATTAATCTGAGCAGGTACACCAGCGATTTTAGTTACCGCTTGACGTAATTTTTCTACGTCTTCGCCTTTTTTACCGATAACAACACCCGGACGAGCCGTGTGAATTGTTACGCGGATTGATTTTGCTGGACGCTCAATAACGATTTTAGACACAGAAGCCGTTTTTAATTCCTTAGTAAGGAATGCACGAACTTTGTGATCGCCAAAAAGCTGATCAGAGAAATCTTTAGAACTCGCGTACCAGGTAGAAACCCAAGGTTTAGATATACCTAGGCGAATACCAGTAGGATGAACTTTTTGTCCCATTACTTATACTCCTAGCTATCTGAAACCATAACAGTGATATGGCTTGTACGCTTAAGGATGCGGTCTGCGCGTCCTTTAGCACGAGGCATAATACGTTTCATTGTAGGACCATCGTCCACAAAGATCGTAGTTATACGAAGCTCATCAATGTCAGCACCTTCGTTATGCTCTGCGTTAGCAATAGCAGACTCAAGTACTTTCTTAACTAATACAGCCGCTTTTTTAGGGCTGTACGCCAGGATTTCTAGTGCGCGATCGACAGGTAATCCGCGGATCTGATCTGCAACTAGACGTGCTTTTTGCGCCGAACCAGAGGCGAATTTATGTTTAGCTAATGCTTGCATTTATCTTCCCCTCTTAACGTTTCTTCGCTTTCTTATCCGCAGCATGGCCACGGTAAGTGCGAGTTGGTGCAAATTCACCTAGTTTGTGACCGATCATTTCGTCAGAAACGAAAACTGGTACGTGCTGGCGACCATTATGGACAGCAATGGTCAATCCGATCATGTTAGGTATGATCATTGAACGACGGCTCCAAGTTTTAATTGGCTTCTTCTCACCGCTTTCCAAAGCTTTCTCTACCTTCTTCAGCAAGTGTAGGTCTATAAAAGGACCCTTCTTGAGAGAGCGTGGCATGGCTATTCCTCAATATTACTTAGTACGACGACGTACTATAAATTTATCCGTACGCTTATTCTTACGCGTCTTCGCACCCTTAGTCGGTTTACCCCATGGAGACACAGGATGACGACCACCAGATGTACGACCTTCACCACCACCGTGTGGGTGATCTACCGGGTTCATGGCAACACCACGAACTGTCGGACGAATACCACGCCAGCGATTTGCACCTGCTTTACCAAGTGAACGAAGCATATGCTCAGCATTGCCTACTTCACCTAGAGTCGCACGACAATCAGATTCAACTTTACGAACTTCGCCTGAACGAAGACGTAATGTTACATACTGACCATCACGAGCAAGGATTTGAACGTATGCACCAGCAGAACGTGCGATTTGAGCACCTTTACCTGGTTTTAATTCTACGTTGTGAACAGTCGAACCTACAGGCATATTACGCATTGGTAATGCATTACCAGGTTTGATTGGTGCATCAACACCAGACTGGATTGCATCGCCAGCTTTTAAGCCTTTAGGTGCGATAATGTAACGACGCTCACCGTCTGCATATAATACAAGAGCGATGTTTGCGCTACGATTTGGATCGTATTCTAAACGTTCAACAGTGGCTGGAATGCCATCTTTAGTACGTTTAAAATCGATTAAACGGTAATGTTGCTTATGACCACCACCGATATGACGAACCGTAATACGACCATTGTTATTACGACCACCTGATTTAGAGTTTTTCTCTAAAAGTGGTGCGTATGGCTTACCCTTATGTAGATCTGGGTTAACCACTTTAACTAGGTGACGACGGCCCGCAGAAGTAGGCTTACACTTTTGAAGTGCCATAATTCTATCCCCTTATTACTCGGCGCCGCCGACAAAGTCTAGTTCACTACCTTCTTTAAGAGTAACGTAAGCTTTTTTCCAGTCGTTACGACGACCGAAACGTGCGCCAGTACGTTTTGTTTTACCCTTAACATTAAGTGTGCGAACACCCGTTACTTCTACTTCAAAAAGCTTCTCAACTGCTACTTTAATTTCAGCTTTAGTTGCGTCATTTGATACTTTAAAAACAATAGTATTGTTTTCTTCAGCAGCAATTGTGCTTTTTTCAGAGATATGTGGAGCAACGATCACTTTTAAAAGACGTTCTTCGCGGATCATGCTAGCGCCTCCTCAAGTTGCTTAACAGCAGCGGCTGTAATAAGTACCTTGTCGAAAGCAATTAAGCTTACAGGATCGATACCAGCTACATCACGCGTGTCAACCTTATAAAGGTTACGTGCCGATAAGAAAAGATTTTCATCTACTTCTTCAGTCACGATAAGAACATCTTTAAGCTCAAGTTCTTTAAGCTTAGCAACTAGTTCTTTAGTTTTTGGTGCTGCTAGAGCAAAACTTTCAACAACGATTAAACGCTCTTGACGAACTAATTCAGATAAGATGCTTTTAATCGCACCACGGTACATTTTACGGTTTACTTTTTGGCTGTGGTCTTGTGGTTTAGCTGCAAAGCTAACGCCACCTGAACGCCAAATTGGGCTACGGATTGTACCGGCACGTGCACGGCCAGTACCTTTTTGAGCCCATGGTTTTTTACCACCACCGCTTACTTCAGAACGTGTCTTCTGAGCACGAGTACCTTGACGAGCACCTGCTGCGTATGCAACAACTACTTGGTGTACTAATGCTTCGTTAAACTCACGTCCAAAAGTAGCTTCAGAAACTTCAAGAGCGCCAGAAGCGTCTTTAATTGCTAATTCCATCACTAAATCTCCAGGACTTATGCTTTAACAGCTGGTTTAACGATAACGTCACCGCCAATAGCTCCAGGTACTGCACCCTTAACTAAAAGCAAATTACGCTCAGCGTCAACGCGAACTAGTTCTAAGTTTTGAGTCGTTACACGCTCAGCACCCATATGACCGGCCATTTTCTTACCTTTAAACACCTTACCAGGTGATTGGTTTTGACCGATTGAACCAGGAGCACGGTGAGATAGAGAGTTACCATGTGTAGCGTCTTGCATGCTGAAATTCCAGCGCTTAACACCACCTTGGAAACCTTTACCTTTAGAAGTACCGGTTACGTCAACCTTGTTGATTTCGTTGAATAATTCAACAGTAAGCTCTGCGCCTACTTCAAAATCGCCTTCACCACCGTTAAGGCGGAATTCCCACAGACCGCGACCCGCTTCAACACCAGCTTTAGCGAAATGACCCGCTTTAGCTTTGTTTACACGACTTGCTTTTTTAGTGCCTGCGGTTACTTGAAGCGCGTTATAACCGTCTGTTGCGTCAGATTTGATCTGAGCAATGCGGTTAGGTGTCGCTTCAATAACTGTCACAGGGATAGATACACCATCTTCAGTGAAGATTCGTGTCATACCCACTTTACGACCGACTAGACCTAATGCCATTTTCCTAAAACCTCTCTAATCTTTCGATTAACCCAGGCTGATTTGAACATCAACACCAGCAGCAAGATCTAAACGCATAAGAGCGTCAACAGTCTTGTCAGTTGGTTCTACGATGTCAATCAGACGTTTATGGGTGCGGATCTCGTACTGATCACGCGCATCTTTATTAACGTGCGGTGAAGTTAGTACAGTAAAACGTTCAAAGCGTGTAGGTAGTGGAATTGGTCCACGTACTTGTGCGCCAGTGCGTTTCGCAGTTTCCACGATTTCTGCCGTTGATTGGTCAATCAAACGGTGGTCAAAAGCTTTTAGGCGAATACGAATGCGTTGATTTGACATTCTTAACCTCAATATAAAGAGCATTTAAAAGAGCATAAAAAAACGACCGAAACAATCTTAAAAACATAAGATGCCGGTTGTTGATTTATATCTACGTTGAGTTCCAAATCGGAACTCCTGTTTATTAGCTTGAAATCCAAGCTTAATTTATCCTCTCTAGTTCCCTAGGGAATTTCGAAAGCCTGCGTATTATAGAGGTATTGGTGATAAATGCAACAACTATTTAGAAGCAATATAATGATTCTTGATTTAAGCAAATAAACGACCATCACCACTTACAAGCTATACTTAAACTAATAGCTATGCTGTTAGCGACTTCTATTGCGTAAATTAAGTGATTTTTGGATGTTATGGTATCCTATTGCGCTAATTTTGCCTTTAAACTCTCAATATGGTGAGTCGATGCGTATTTTTAATTATTGTTTAAATGTTCTATCTGCTGGGTTTAGCCGTCTATTTGTAAAAAGCAAAGTGCTACCAGAGAACCCTATTGAACAGTACAATTTAAACCCTGAGTTCCCTACATTTTATATAGTGCGCTTAAATTCAAGATTTGACCTAGCGGCATTGGCACATGTTTGTAAAAAACATGGTCTCCCCAGCCCGACTGATGAACAAGTGTTAGGTAATCAAAGTTTAGAACGCTTCATTGGTATAAAAAACCCACCACCACTTTTTGGTGATGAAGCTAAATCAACTAGTGCGTTGGCTCAAGGTAAACAGATCATCGACCACTTATTAAAAAGTGGTCAGAAAAACGTGCAAGTAGTGCCTGTCACTATTTTATGGGGGCGCGATCCAGGCAAAGAAAAACCAGGAGTACGTACCTTAATTACCCACTCATTGACGCCAAGTTGGTTTAGAAAATTTTTTGTGGTGTTATTTTCAGGCCGTGATAATTTTATTCGCTTCAGCCAACCTCTCGACTTATCGCTCTTAGTAAATGAAAAAGCAGATGTGAGTGAATTACCACACAAGTTATTACGTGTCGCCTTGGTCCACTTTAAACGCCAAAAATTAGCAGCCACAGGCCCAAAAATGCCATCACGCGAGCAACTATTTAATTCTTTGCTTGCTTCACCTACAATAAAAAAAGCGATTCAGGAAGAAGCTAAGTCAAAAAACATTAGCCAAGAGCAAGCTCGTCAAAATGCGCTCAAGTTACTTGATGAAATAGCTGCTAATTATTCTGAGGCAATGATACGCGTTGCGGAAAGGTTTTTAACTTGGTTGTGGAACAAGTTGTATAACGGTATTGATATAAAACATACTGAGCAACTTCACGAGTTAACAAACAAAGGGCATGAAATTATTTATATGCCGTGTCACCGCAGTCATATGGATTACTTACTGCTTACCTACTCAATTTATCATTTAGGCTTAGTGCCACCACACATAGCTGCGGGTATCAATCTCAACTTTTTCCCTGCCGGCGGTATTTTTAGACGCTCAGGAGCGTTTTTTATTCGCCGCTCATTTGCAGGAAATAAGCTCTATTCGGCAATATTTAAAGAGTATTTAAGTCAGCTATTTATTAAAGGCTACTCCGTTAAGTTTTATACAGAAGGCGGGCGAAGCAGAACTGGGCGTTTACTTCCACCTAAAACGGGTATGCTATCAATGACCTTACAGGCAATGCTGCGTGGAATAGACCGCCCTATATCGATAGTCCCTGTGTATATTGGCTACGAACACGTTATGGAAATTAACACCTACCTTAAAGAGCTTGATGGTAAAGATAAAAAAGGCGAGTCTATTTTTGGTATTTTTAAAGCAATTAAAAATCTTAAAAATTATGGGCGTGGTAATTTAAACTTTGGCGATCCAATCTCAATTAACCAATATTTAAATGATAATCAACCAGATTGGCGCGATTCAATTCATCCAACCGATGTTCAAAAGCCACAATGGCTAGGGTCGCAAGTTACTAAACTTGCCGATCAAGTAATGGTTAAAATTAATAATGCAGCGGCGCTTAATGCTGTTAACTTACTGGCAATGATATTACTGGTTAACGATAAACAGGCATTAAGTAAACCAAAGCTCCTAGCACAACTTGATTTTTACCTGCGCTTACAACGCGACGCTAGCTACAGCGATAAAGTAACAGCGCCTGATGAAACACCTGAGCAACTACTAACACATGCATTAAAGCTTAATAAGTTTGAAGTGATAAGTGATGAATTTGGTGAAATTATTACAATTAGTGATAAAGAAAAAGTATTATTTAATTACTACCGAAATAATATTTTGCACTTATTTGCTGTACCAAGCCTAATTGCGCTACATCTATTCAAGCAGCACACAACAACTATTCAACAGTGCCAAGAGCTAGTAAAAACGTTTTATCCGCTGTTTGCTAAAGAGTGGTATTTGCAACCACTTGATGAAAACTACGTAACACGTATTTTGGCAAACTTTGCAGATCAAAACTTAATTGAGTTTGATGGCGACAATATCCACATTACAAATAGCAACGATTGTTTAGCCAAACTTGAAATGCTAGGAAGAGCACTAAGCTTTACTTTGCAGCGTTACGCTATTGTAATTGGATTTATTCAAACAAATGATGCCATTGCCAAAGATGAACTTGAACGAGAAAGCCAAGTATTAGCACAGCGCCTAGGTACACTGCATGGCATTAAAACACCTGAATTTTTTGACAAAAAAGTACTGGTTAGCTTTATTGATAATTTACGCGAGCAATCATTAATCACTGAATGCGATAAAGGTTTAATAGGTAGTACACAGCTGTGTAAAACTTATACACATCTTAAGGCATTACTGCCAGCACGGGTCTGGCAGTCAATTAGCGATATAGTGCAAAGTCAGTCTAATTGAGGACTATATCTCTATTGATGGGGTTAGCACTAGGCCGTGTTGACCTGTCGTGATTAACTTTGCAGCAGACTGTTTGGTATTTGGGCAAGGCAGAGCCTATGGAGTGTCATTCCACATAAATAGGCGATAACGCAGCATAAATGCCAAACATGCGCTGCCCTTTGAGCTCGATCTAGGGACGATTAACTCTGTGTTGATCGATTTTTACTTATTCTTACAGGGATGTAAGCCATTAGAGTAACGCAGGAGCAGTTACCGAGCCCACTCAATTACAAACCTCGCGCCGCGATTAAATCGCCCCTAGATTGAACAAATTTCAATCTACAAAGGTCAACACGCCCTAGCGTTGGCGCATAACCCCTTCTTGCATTGTTGAGGCAATTAAGTTGCCCAGGCGGTCAAAAAACTGCCCTCTCACCAATCCTCTGCCTGAACTAGCGATTGGACTATCTATTGAATATAAAATCCAGTCATCCATTCTGAATGGACGATGAAACCACATTGCATGATCGATAGTCGCTACTTGCATGTTTGGTTGCATAAACGATACGCCATGAGGTTGTAATGCTGTTGGTAAAAACTCAAAGTCGGACGCATAAGCTAACAAATAATTATGAATGCGTTGGTCATCTGGCATATCACCATTAGCTTTAAACCAAATATGCTTAACAGGCTCCATTGCTTCAGGCTTGAACGGGTTATGAAAGGTGACAGGTCGCATTTCAATTGGCATTTCACGAATAAACTTATTGCGAATCGCTTCTGGAATATGTGACGCATGCTCTTGATAAAACTCTAACGACGACCGCAGCTCCTCAGGTTCAGGTACATCAGGCATAGTTGCTTGATGCGATAGACCATCTTCTTTACCTTGAAATGACGCGGTCATATAAAAAATCGGTTTACCATATTGAATTGCTTTTACACGACGAGTACTAAAACTTTTTCCATCGCGAATAGTTTCTACATCATAAACAATGGGTTTAGCTGGATCGCCTGGACGTAAAAAGTAAGAGTGGAGGGAATGAACAATACGCCCTTCAGGTAATGTTTCTTTGGCTGCAGAGAGGGCTTGCCCCATAACTTGACCACCAAACACAGCACCAAAGCCTAAATCCTGACTTTGTCCGCGGTATAAACCCTGCTCTATTTCTTCAAGTGTTAACAGCGACAATAAATCATCTAATACTTGGCTCATTACTTCTTCCTCAATCCCCAGATAAGTTAATGATACTATAGACTAGAACTATGTAAATATTTGTTAGGGGTACTGCTATGGCTTACTGGCTTTTTAAAACCGAACCCGATGCGTTTTCATTAGATGATTTAAAAAACGCACCAAAACAAACCACTCTTTGGGAAGGCGTACGTAATTACCAAGCGCGAAACTTTATGCGTGATGGCGTTAAAATAGGCGACTTGGCGATGATTTATCATTCAAGCTGTAAACAAGTTGGCGTAGTGGGTATTGCTACAGTTACAAAAGAAGCTTACCCAGATCCAACTCAATTTGATTTAAGTAGTGATTATTACGACGCTAAAGCCACCAGCAAGAAGCCACGCTGGGTTGTTGTTGAAGTTACTTACCAAGGCCACCTAAAAAAATTAGTTAGTCTCAAAGACATTAAAGCGAATAATAATATTACTGAAATAGCACTTAAAAAAGGTGGTCGCTTGTCTGTAATGCCTGTTAGTGAAAATGACTGGGATGAAATTATTAAAATGGCGAAGTAGCGCTCTGCAGTTATTACTGAGACGCGCAGCAGCTTACTCCAAGCAAGTTACTATGGGTCACAAATTAATGCTATAAATACAATGGCGCTCTAAAAGAGCGCCATTGTATTATTTTTTCTTCTTCTTTTTGTGCCCATGCTTTGGAACAATTAAGAAATATAAAAATAACCCTAACCACGAGAAAATAATGATCCCAAATAGCCAGCCGTTTTTTTCATGGCCTTGAGTTCGTTTGTTATTAAGCACTATCACTACAGGTAAAATGTAGGCGCTCAATACAATAATTAAAAATACAACTTCATTCATTCTTTTACTAAGCTTTCCCAGTTTACTTCGTTATTTAGCACGCGTTCGACAGCTATGTAATGCAAAATATCGCCGGCATTTATTTTATAATCAAGCGGTGGATTTAAATCCATATTTTGTGCACTCAAGTTGTGCGCCACGCCTAATAATATAGCATCATGCTCAAGCTTAAAATGATGAAACAAAGTACCAAATTCCATTTCTTTGCTGTCTTTTGGTATTGCTAAGCTAAATTGCGTATCACCGTGAAGTGTAGACAGTAGTTCTTCTTGTACTCGACTAGAGCCAGGATCTTGCATTGAACGCACAAGTATTTCTGCTGATTTAGCGCTAGAGCATTCTATATTTTGACAATGCTCTAGTAGCATATCTATTTTAGTTTCATCTAAAAAGTGCGCGCTTATATGGCAATCATCTTTAACTAAACGGCTTATACGCAGTGCAGTAGTAAATGTTTGATCGTCATCTTGGCCATCAATAATAACCTTATCGGCACGATTAATAGCCACACGCTCTAACTCAGATAAATTAGTAAAACTCGTTAAACGTACAAAATCCACACTATCATTTGCTAAAAATGGATGATCCATCTGCTCTGTGACCGCAAGTAGAATTCGACGATCGGTTCGTTTAGTATCGGCCAGAATATAATCAATCATTTTTTTTGTACGGGTATCGTGCCAACCAAAAATAATTATGTGATTAGTACTGTGGGCAAAACTTTTATCACCAGTCATAGCGCGCCTAATTAAGTAAGTAACAGTTTGTCCTGCTTTTCCCAACAGAACACCAAATAAAGCCAAACCAAATGGAATTTGTATTAACGCGACCACCCAACGACCAAGCTCAGTAGTTGGACTAAAATCACCATAACCTACCGTTGATGTTGTTATTACGTAATAGTAAATAAAAGTGCTTGGAGGTATCAAGGTCTCTTCATTTGCTAGCACCAATAAACACCATGTAATAATAATATGCAAAGAAATAACAATAGCTATAGATTGCCAACTTACTTGCTCTATATGGCTGCGTAATAACACGATGAAACGTTTAAAAGTATGATGCATAGTTTTAATTGCTAATAGATTAGTAAAATCACTTTGTAGTACGGTACTGTAAATTATACCACCATAGCAACAACTAGCTGCAAATTTAACCTCGAAAGATAAACAAACCCTAAGCTATGTAGTTAAAAAATAGTAAGCTATAGTTATGTAATAATTAGATTAGATAAGTTCATTATGGTTGGTGTTTTAGCTTCGGTTGATCAACGTACTCAGTTGGTTGGTGAAAACCGCTTAGAGTTGTTATTGTTTTATTTACATAGCCGCCACTTATTTGCACTCAATGTGTTTAAAATAAAAGAAGTGGTGAAGCTGCCACATTTAAGCAAAATTCCCCATTCTCACTCCAAAATAACTGGAGTTGCGAATATTAGAGGTGAATCTATTCCTGTAATCGATTTACGGCAGGCTATTTCTATGTCCGCAGTGAAATACGCCGAAGACTGTAACTTAGTTATTACAGAATACAATAGAAGCGTACAAGGCTTTTTGATTGGCAAAGTTGATCAAATCGTCAATATGACATGGTCAGATATTATGCCACCGCCTAGCTCTGTTGGTAAAAATCATTACTTAACAGCGCTCACTAAAATCAAACGTGATGATCAAGAACATCTCGTTGAGATCATTGATGTAGAAAAAGTACTAGCAGAAATAGTTGAATATGAGGTGGATATTTCTGATGGGGTACTCGATCAAGGCATCGTCAATGAGTTTGCGGGACGTAAAATACTTCACGCCGATGACTCACCCACTGCACGTAAACAAGTAAGCGATACGCTGTCACAACTGGGCATTGAGATTATTCCTGCAAGTAATGGCTTAGAAGCTCTTAACATGCTTAGAGACTGGGCTGATGAAGGGCGAGATGTCGAAAAAGAGCTCTTAATGGTAATTACAGATGCCGAAATGCCTTCTATGGACGGCTATCGCTTAACCCATGAAATACGTAACGATGGCAGGCTTAAAAATCTTTATGTGGTTCTTAACACATCTTTAAGCGGTAGCTTTAACGAGGCTATGGTAGAAAAAGTTGGTTGTAATGCATTTTTATCTAAATTCCAACCTGATTTGCTTGTTAATGAAGTACAAAATCGCCTAAAAGAAGTGCTTAATAACAGCACCGAATAGCCATACTGAAGATTTTAGTCTATTTGCCAATTTAGCGCTTTTGTGATTAATTGGCATTTTAGACACATAATAGAAATACAACATTTGCTCAAAAAAGTTGCCAAGCCACTCACTACCTTGGTGAAACGTTATCTGCCTGACCCATTTATTTTTGTTACTTTACTCACCTTTGTAATTACATCTGTCGTAACACCTTCAGCCCACAAAAAATGATTACCGCAGTTTTCAATTCTATCTTGTTGTCGCACCTGATTAAATCGATGGTAATTATATTTGACACGCGCTATGTGTAGATTCCTTATTTGGGAGAAGTTTTGCTTGCAATTCACCTTTATACATTACTCTCGTTAATGAGGGGGAATCCATACATCTGCAAAATTAATCACGAAAGGTCAACACGCCCTAGTTAAATAAACGCACAGCACTGGTCACATAGATTGTATTAATCGTGCCATGGAAATTTCCTTTGATCCAATTGATGCTTTTTAACTAACTGTATAAACTCTTCTGTTTGCTGCTGCGAAAGCGTCCAAAATAAACCTCGGCTATCATATATTGGTTTATAGTATTCACTTTGCTTTGCGCAATATAAACCAAACTCAGCTGGGGTTTCCTCCTCTTGAAAAACAGCTAGGTTGTTAAGTGATTCAAAATAAATTGTCTTTTGAGGAAGTAAATAGTAACTGACCGAAACGCTGCATTTTTCTATATCTAATGTTAGCTTTGATTCCATTAACACCAACATATAAAAGCACGTAAAAATGAAAAAAATTGAAGTGGCTGTAGACAACCAAAATAAGGTGGTCGGTTCATTAAGTAAACTACCTTGGCGAAAACTATTAGCTCCTTCCTCTGGATTTAAGACGTCCCCCCACAACCACACAGTAAAAGCCATCAAAACAACAACAGCAAAGAGGTACTTAGTTTTTTTAAGGATAAAATGAAATTGTGTCATGAAAGTCCCCTATATCACTATTGTAATATAGGGCTCCTTGTTATTATTGGATATGTTTTTCAATGCCTATTACGCATTATTTACAGTCGCACTAAAACGCAGTGGTGTTTGCCGCCCCCTAAATAGAACATGAACGAGCATTATTACTATTAATCGTTACAATCAACTCGATAAAATAGTCATCGGCAGACTCAATATAGGGTTTTCTGAATCCGCAAAATGCATCATTACAGCGATATGACCAGCAACTACAACTGCATACATTGCAGCCGAAAAAACTTGGCCATATTTATCCAATGGCATTAAATGCGAATAGTGACGACCTCGCCATTCAAATATAATCTCCAGCGCACCAACAAACAAAAAGAATACCAGTAACATTAAGCCAAATGTGTAGCTCAGCCATAAACCAAATAGTACACCGAGTAAACATACACTTAAACCAATCCATGAACGCATTGAAAAACTAATACTTTTTAATACATGCCCGCCATCAAGCGGTAAAATGGGTAATAAATTAAACAAATTTAATAACGCACTGAGAACCGCCACACCTGCAAATATTTCCATTTCGGTGGCGTAATACAAAACCACACCCAGCACAGAGGTAATTAAACCAAACGCAGGCCCCATTAGCGATATAACTACATCTTGCCAACGAGTCGTTATTTTATCGTCACTTACGGCCAGCCCACCAACAAATGGGATTAAATAAATACCTTTGGTTTTTATCCCAAAATATTTCATAGCTCGCACATGGCCATATTCGTGCACAACCAGGCACGCAATAAGCATGAGTGCAAATTCAATACTAAATAACCACGCATAGCCTGCAACCGAAGCCCCCGCAAGCACGGCTTTAATTACTTTAGCGCTTTTAAAAAGCTTAAAGCCTAATGCTGCTAACCCTAAAAAGCCTTTTTTAGGCGCACCGTTTGTCGATACCGGCAATGCTAGTTGTGTAGCAAATTGATCACCCACAAACAGCGAAATACTGTGCTCTTCGACCGTGCCGGTATCAATACCTATTACTTTATTATCGTGAGTAAACTGATAATAATTTTCACGTGGGTTGTCAAAGGTGATGGCTTGTTGAGCATGGAAAACTTGCACTATTTTTTGCCCTGCTACCATAAGTGAAAATGGTTGCTCGGCTAAAGTGAGGTCTATTCTTATCATAATTAAAACCGTTTAAAACAATGTACCTAGTATACCTTCTCGCTTATAAAACACGAGTAGCATACTTAATCATTATTTTTAATTATAGCGTTTTAATACTGACAAAAGTAAACAACACGACTACTTTTATAGTAATCATACGTTACACAATGAAAGGGATTACAGTGAACAAAATGGTGCCCAATATTCTAGTTGTTGACGACTCAAAGGCTATTTTGATTGTCATGGAGGCTATACTCAACGAACTAGGCATGTCAGAAACCATAACTACATGCCTAAGTGCGACAGAAGCTCTTGATAGGGTCAAAGCTGATATAAATTATTTTGACGTCATTTTTACTGATCTTAACATGCCTGAAATGGATGGTATGGAGCTGATGCGGCACTTAGGGGCATTAAATTACCACGGCGCTATTATTATTATTTCTGAAATGGCGCATAAAGTAATTAACTTAGCTGCAAATATTGCCAAGCAACATAATACTCACCTTATCGGAAATATAACCAAACCTATTCAACTATCTCAAGTGGGCACTTTATTAACAAAAGCCGCACAATTTCATTGCCACACTTTAATTAAAGAATCTGCAATTTCAAAAGAGGAGCTTATCGGCGCATTAAATAATGATGAAATAGTTCCTTTTTACCAACCTAAAGTAAATGCTTATAGTAATAAAATAGAAAGTGTAGAGGTGCTTGCCCGTATTGTTTCTAATAAGGACAGTCGTGTTATTTCACCAGATCGTTTTATTAATGTAGCTGAGCAACATAATTTAATTAACCAGATTTCATTTTCTCTTTTCGAAAAAGCCACCAGCGATTTTAACAGTATGAAAGTAGAACTTTGCCAAGGTTTTAAGCTCGCATTTAATTTATCATCCATTCAGCTTGATGACTTAGATTGCCCAAATAAGCTATTACTAATATTAGCAAATAATAAACTGACGCCCAGCGATATTATTATTGAAATAACTGAACAACATGCACTTTCCAGTCTTGCACAATTAGAAACTTTAAATAGATTAAGAATGCATGGCTTTGGTCTGTCCTTGGATGATTTTGGTGTGGGCTTTACAAATATGAATCAGCTTAAAAGCCTTCCTTTTACTGAAATAAAAATAGACCGCTCACTTATTAGCCACATAGATACCGACTTATTCTCTCAAGTGGTCGTTACTTCCTTAATTAATATAACAAGCGAAGAACATTTGGATTTAGTCGCTGAAGGTGTCGAGCGACCAGAAGAGCTCATTTATTTGAAACACCATAGAAAAAACTTAGCCGTTCAAGGTTTTTTATTCAGTCACCCTAAGCCCAAAAATGAATTTGTACGCTGGGCTAAAAACTGGATCAAAACAGCCAATAGTTTAATCAAAAAATAAATATCGGCTGAATAAATGACACCCCAAGGCTGCGCATACTTGGCATTTAACCTCGAAAGATAAACAGGCCTTAATGGTCTTTTTCGGGGGCTTTATCTGTTTCGCTTACTATATGCGCACTGTTAGCTAAGCGCTTACGCCATCGTTGCTTTGCTACTGCACGCATATTTGTAGATTGATCTCGCTCATCTACAATTTCTAAGCCCATAAGAGCCTCTATCAAATCCTCTAACGTTACAATACCTAGCACATCTCCGTATTCATCAACGACTAAACATATGTGGGTACGCTTGGTTAAAAGCGTTTGCAGTAATGACGACACATTATGAGAGCTGGGCACGGTATAAATAGGTTTAACTAATTTACTTATTTTGTAGTCAGTGCCTAATCGATGAAACGCCAGCATAATATCGTTTTTATGCACAAACCCAACAATATCGTCGCTATCTTTATCAAATACCAAAATTCGAGAAAATGACGACGAACCGTAATTGTTCAAGTATTGATTCACTGTCAAATCTTTATGAACTTTAAAAAGCACAGTTCGAGGTGTCATTAAGTCACATAATTTTGCATGCCTAAAATGCAGTAAATTACGAATTATTTCAGACTCATCTTCATGAAGCGCTCCTGACTCAGTACCTATATCTGCCATTGCTTCTATTTCTTGACGAATATAATACGCTTCATTATGTGCAGGTCTCATTAAATTAGTGAGTTTTTGTGCACACCATACAAATGGTTTAAGCAAAATAACTAAAAAGCGCAGCGCATAAGTGACACTTGGCGTTAATACCCGCCAGTAATTCGCACCTAAGGTTTTGGGAATGATTTCAGAAAGTACCAGCACTAATAAAGTCATAATAGCTGATGCTATCCCGACAGCTGCATCTGAAAAGACCACTGCGGCTTGCGCGCCTACCCCAGCGGCACCGGCGGTATGCGCGACTGTATTTAAAGTTAAAATAGCCGCTAAAGGCTCATCTATATTACTTTTGAGTGCTTCAAGCTGCTTGGAAAACTCAGGATGTTCTTTTTTAAGTGATGCAACGTAGCTAGGCGAAATACTTAACAGCACCGCCTCCATCACAGAACATAAAAACGAAATAACTATCGCCACGACCATATAAACTATCAGTAAAGTCACTTTCTCTCCTTAATTTCAGGTATGTAAGCATAGTAACAATACATGTTATATTTAGCCAAATTACTAATAATAGGCTCAATAATGAAGTTTAGCGCATCTTGGTACACTCAAAATAAGCTATTTAAACACGCTGCTACCTTTTTAACATTCGCCAGCTTAAGCTTTGCAGCAATAGCTGCACCATTAGACAAGTCAAAAATTCAGTTTATCGGTCCATTGGCCGAAGACATGCAATTAAAGCCTTTTCAAACACCTCATGGCACCGCCATTATCAATAACCTATTACCACGATTACAAGCAAGTTCAGAGAGTTTATCTATTTTCGGAAAAAAGCAGAGCTGGCAGCCATTTGATAAGATAAATGCGCTTACACTTGGTGGGTTGCAAGCGCTAAAGTTCAATATTGAAACAACACGTTTCACACAAGGCACGCTCACCTTAAAAGGGATTCAGCAAGGCCAACTATTTATCAATGGTAAGCTGCAAAAAGGCGATAAGAACAGCTATAAACTAGCTTTAAGCAACACAACTCACACAGTAATTATAGTCGCGCAACAAGTTGCTAATTGGCATGACGTGGCACTCGATTTTGAACCTAAAGCCGACATCGATAAAATCACGCTTAGCACTTCACAATCAAAACGTTTATCTGCAAAACAACTATTTGATGCCCCTATCATCAACCAATTATCATTAGCACCTAATGCTAAGCAATACGTCACCACAACAAGAACATATAACGATGTTACACAAAACCAAGCGAATACCGTTACTGTACTTAAAGATGCAGACGACCACACGCTATATCGATTTGAAGCAGGTCAACCAAGTAATATAATCTGGAGCCCTGACAACCAGTTTTTGGTGTATTTGCTCAACGGTGAATTAAAACAACTTAATCGTAAAAATTTATCAATAAAAACATTAGCTACCGATTTCGAAGGCGCCAGTGGTTTTACCTTTTACAACGACAGTAGCCTTCTTTTTAGTTGGTCTAAATCCCCCGAAAGTACTGATAGCTTAACTAAGCATTATAAAGGTCTGCAAGACCGTTGGTCATATGCCCGCACCACTAGCCAAATTTACATATTTGATACCAAAAGTGGCTTAACAAAAGCGCTTAGCCAAGGCCCTCTTACCCATAACCTTGAAGATTTAAACAGCAGTCGCGGTAAAATACTAATGAGCCGCTCTGTAGTGGCAATGCAGGCATCAACTCATCCAGAAACTGAGCTGGTCGAGCTGGATTTAAAATCAAGTAAGCTTTTATCGCTAGGTAAGTTTAAAACTTTTGACTTAGCTAAGTACGCCAATAAAGACATTTATGTAGTGGCAGGCCCCGATTTCAAAAATGGTACAGGCAGAGCATTGCCAAAAACAATGCTTGCTAATAACTATGACGGTCAACTTTATCTACTAACCAATAATGGTGAAAACGTAAAAGCCCTCAGTAAACAATTTGACCCCGCTATTGGTCAACTTGAAGTTTTAGAAAATGGCGACGCACTTGTTAAAGTGACTGAGCGAGACACACAACCACTTTACCTATTCGATTTAAGTAAACAGCGCTTTAAAAAGCTAAGTACTGGATTAGATATTGTTGAGAAATTTAGTTATTCACACGACCGTAATACCGAAGTTCTATTAAGCGGCACTAATGCCTCAGCGCCACAGCAATTAAAACGCCTCAATATAAGTAAAAATAAAACACAGTTAATGTGGGACTCACAGCCGAGTGCTTATGCACATACGCGCATTCCTACATTAGAAGAGTTTAATTTTAAAAATAAAAACGGCGTTGAAATAACTGGTCGTGTTTATATTCCTAGCAACTTAGATAAAACTAAAAAGTATCCAGCTTTAGTTTATTACTATGGTGGTACTTCGCCTGTAACTCGTGGCTTTACCGGTCGTTACCCGTTTAACTTATGGGCAGAAAACGGCTACGTTGTTTATGTAGTGCAACCAACTGGAGCCACAGGGTTTGGACAGAAATTTTCGGCGCAACATGTTAACGCATGGGGCGACTACACTGCTGACGATATAATAACAGGCACTCGGGCCTTTTTGAAAAAGTACGACTTCGTTGATAATAAAAAAGTAGGTAACTTAGGGGCTTCATACGGCGGCTTTATGACTATGCTACTAGCCACTAAAACCGATATATTTAGTGCCTCAATTGCCCATGCAGGTATTTCTAACCTCACTTCATATTGGGGCGAAGGTTGGTGGGGCTATTTATATTCAGGTGAAGCATCTAAAAATAGCTTTCCGTGGAATAACTCTGAACTTTATAGCCAACATAGCCCTGTATTTCATGCTGATAAAGTAACTACCCCTCTGTTACTTCTTCATGGCGATAGCGATACCAATGTGCCCGTTGGCGAAAGCTTAACCATGTATACTGCGCTTAAATTACTTAATAAAGACGTAGAGTTAATAGAATACAAAGGCGCTGACCACCAAATTTTTGCGCGCGATAAACGATTTAACTGGTGGGATACCATGCTCGCGTACTTTGATAAAAAGCTAAAAGACGAACCACAATGGTGGGATTCAATGTACTCAAATGACTAAAAGCATTTTGAAATAGTCGTTTAATATAGGTTTACTACCCAATCATTAACTACTTAGCACCTTTTAATTACTTTAAAGGTGCTAGGGCGTGTTGACCTTTCGTGATTGATTTTGCAGCAGACTGTTTGGTGTTTAGGCAAGGCAGAGCCTATGCAGTGTGGTTATTCCCCATAAATAGGCGATAACGCAGCATAAATGCCAAACATGCGCTGCCCGAAGGGTTCTGCCTAGGGGCAATTTACTCTTTGTTGCTCGGTTTTTACTTAGCCCACTAGGTTACAAACCTCACGCCGCGATTAAATCGCCCCTAGATTGAACAAATTTCAATCCACAAAGGTCAACACGCCCTAATACCACCTATTCATGACACCTTATATTTTTTTGAAATATTAAGTTACCTAAAACTAACAACCACCCCTTCTCAGCATTTACCTAATGGTGCTACCATACAGAACTATAAGCATTCAAAATAAAGTACTATGGCTATTAATGTTTTATTGGTTGAAGACGATGAACTGCTCGTTAAACGCATCCAAAATCACTTTGCAGATACCGAGTTTACAATAGAAGTAGACTCAACTGGCGCTGATGCTCTTCGCGTTGTAAAGCAGCGAGTCAACCTGCGCAGTGCTATCTCATTAGCTATAATTGATATTGTCTTACCTAAGCGCGACGGACTACAGCTCGCAAAAGAATTAAACACCCTTACTGATATTGGCGTTATTGTATTATCGAGCAGAGATTCTCAAGCTGATCGTATTGCAGGTCTTGCCCAAGGTGCTGATGACTATATTTGCAAGCCGGTAGATTTACTTGAGTTAGAACTACGTGTACGTGCACTGCATAAGCGCATTGCAGTTAACCAACAACATGACGAGAGCGAAGAGTTTATAGAATATGCCGACTTTAAACTTCATCCCGATAATCGTACATTAATTACTGTAACTGGCGTTGAGTCGCGTTTAACCGAAGCAGAGCATAAAGTACTTATTTGCCTAATTAGTAATGCGGGTAAAGCGACGTCTCGTGAAAAAATATCAGAAGAAATAGGTCAACCCGATTGGAGCCCTAACGATCGTACTGTTGATGTACTTATTGGCCGTTTGCGTAAAAAGTTAAACGACGAAAAAGATCAAAAACGGATTGTTACCGTACGCGGGAAAGGTTACATGCTCTCTATTTAATACTTGGTTAATTGTGCAATGAGACGCTCAAATGCACGATAGTTAAGTGCCTCTTTAAGTTCATTTAAACTAATATTCTCAGCGCCTTTTAAATCACTAATAGTACGCGCCACTTTAATTACTCGGTGGTAAGAGCGTGGTGATAACGACAACTTTTCACTCGCTCTGGCTAAAAACTGTAATTCTGCAGACGCCAGATCACAATGCACACTCATTTCTTTATTGTTAAGCCTCGCGTTCACCTTGCCTTGGCGTTTCAACTGCACATAATAGGCAGCCTCAACCCTTGCTCTAACTTGTGCACTACTTTCCTCCGGTTGAGTACTTTGTAGTTCAACACTCGTTAATCGAGGCAATTCAATTTGTAAATCAATTCGATCAATAAAAGGCCCTGATACTCTTGATAAATAACGCATAACTTGATCGGGCGTAGCACGTTTATCAGTATGACTTCCTGTTGGGCTTGGGTTTAACGCTGTAATAAGCTGAAATTGCGCAGGAAACTCCATTTTCCTTGCAGCACGCGAAATAGTAACCGTACCGGTTTCCATTGGCTCACGCAGTGAATCAAGCACCTTACGTTCAAACTCTGGTAATTCGTCTAAAAAGAGCACCCCATTATGTGCCAATGAAATCTCACCAGGCTTGGGGTTTGAAGATCCACCAACCAAAGCAACCGCTGAGCACGTATGATGTGGGTTACGAAACGGCCTTTGTCGCCAATTAGTTAAATCAATTGATTGACCAATAATAGAGTAAAGCGCAGCCGTTGAAATAGCTTCATCATCCGACATTGTCGGCATTATGGTTGCCATTCGTTGAGCGAGCATTGATTTTCCTGTTCCTGGCGGACCTAAAAACAATAAATTATGCCCACCAGCTGCGGCTATTTCGAGCACTCGCTTTGCACCAGGTTGGCCTTTAACATCGCTTAAATCAAGTAAAAAGTCTGGCGCTTGCGTACAATCTGGGTACTCTATATTTAGTGGTAATGGCTGTTGATTCAGTAAGTCTCCCCATACTTCTTGAATCGAGCTAACGGCTTTGCGTTTAACGCCGTTAACCAAACTTGCTAAGCTATCATTTGCAAAAGGTAAAAAGCAGCAACGGTCTTGCTCTTTAGCGGCAAGTACCGAAGGCAAAATAGCATTTACACCACGTATCTCGCCATTAAGAGCAAGCTCCCCGTAAAACTCATACTTATGAATGTCAGGACACACTATTTGCCCTGAAGCGACTAATATTCCCACCGCGATAGCCAGATCAAACCGCCCGCCATCTTTAGGTAAGTCGGCGGGCGCTAAATTTACAGTTATGCGTTGATCGGGAAACCCAAATTGCGAATTTTCGAGTGCACTACGCACTCTGTCTTTTGACTCTTTAACAGAGGCTTCGGGCAGGCCTACGATGTGAAAAGCGGGTAAACCATTTCCTAGGTGGACTTCTACAATAACTTCTGGAGCACTGATCCCCACCTGAGCACGAGAAAATATACGAGCTAGCGACATTCCTTATCCTAGTAAATGGTGTGATTACACCAGTTTAGTCAGGATATTTAAAAACGTGTAATGTGATTTTCCATTTTATAGCAGCAAAACGAAGCAATAAGGTCATTAACATGCCTAATATCATCGCTACCTCAGTCACTAACGAAAAACTAATACAAAGCGTATAAACACTACCACCCGCGATACAGGTAATGGCATAAAGCTCGCCTTTTAATAGCATAGGAATTTCGCGCGCGAGTACATCTCGAATTAAACCACCAAAGCAACCTGTAATTATACCCATAATCACCGCTGTCATATCTGGCATACCAGCAAGTTGCGCTTTTTGAGCCCCCATTACCGCAAAAAAAGCTAAACCAAAAGCATCTGCTGTTTGCAAAATATAATGAGGTATTGGCTTTTGCTTATTTAGAAGACGTGTAGTGACAAATACTGAAGCCAGTATGGCAAAAAAATAGCTTTGATCATGTAACCAAAAGACAGGAACATCTAAAATCAGATCACGCACTGTACCACCGCCAATTGCGGTAACAGTCGCTAAAACGACGACACCAAAGCCATCCATTTTTTTCTCGTACGCTAATAAAGTGCCCGACACAGCAAACACTGCTACGCCTATTAAGTCAAACCAGTGATAAAGTTCTGTCATGTGTATTATTACTTAAAATCTTTTAACCGTTTTAACATAAAACACTCTTTTTCAAAAATAAGTTATTTGTTGAATGTTACAGGCATGAGAAGGAAGTCATTAAAGAAAGGAGAGTATAACCTATTTAGCCAAACTCCAGACGCAAAAAATCACTCAATATAGAGTGCGATTTTGTTTTAACTTTTTAGATATTTGGATATTTGGATATTTAATTTCAGTGGTTGCGGGAGCCTGAGTTTGTAAAAAGCGAACCGACGACCTTCGATTGCTTATGCAGAGTATTTTACGCAGTAACGGTGAGTTTAATCATTATAAGAATTTATTAAACTCCAGACGCAAAAAAATCACTCAATAAAGAGTGCGATTTTGTTTTAATTTTTTAGATATTTAATTTCAGTGGTTGCGGGAGCCTGAGTTTGCAAAAAGCGAACCGACGAACTTCGATTGCTTATGCAGAGTATTTTACGCAGTAACGGGGAGTTTAATCATTATAAGAATTTATTAAACTCCAGACGCAAAAAATCACTCAATAAAGAATGCGATTTTGTTTTAATTTTTTAGATATTTAATTTCAGTGGTTGCGGGAGCCTGAGTTTGTAAAAAGCGAACCGACGACCTTCTCTTACTTGTGCAAAAATGTTTAGCACAGTAACAGTGGGTTTAAATTTATAAGAATTTATTAAACTCCAGACGCAAAAAATCACTCAATAAAGAGTGCGATTTGGTTTTAATTTTTTAGATCTTTAATTTCAGTGGTTGCGGGAGCCTGAGTTTGTAAAAAGCGAACCGACGACCTTCGATTGCTTATGCGGAGTATTTTACGCAGTAACGGTGAGTTTAATCATTATAAGAATTTATTAAACTCCAGACGCAAAAAATCACTCAATATAGAGTGCGATTTTGTTTTAATTTTTTAGATATTTAATTTCAGTGGTTGCGGGAGCCGGATTTGAACCGACGACCTTCGGGTTATGAGCCCGACGAGCTACCAGACTGCTCCATCCCGCGCCTGAAATTTGTATGCTTGTTTAAAGTTGCCTACATTACAACTTGGCTTCCAATTAAAAATTTATTGCGAGAGCTGTGAAGGTGGAAAGTGAACTGACGACCTTTTAAGCTACCTACTGCACTAAATCTTTATAGAAAATTGGTTGCGGGAGCCGGATTTGAACCGACGACCTTCGGGTTATGAGCCCGACGAGCTACCAGACTGCTCCATCCCGCGCCTGTATATTTTAAGTCTATCGACTACTTTATTTAACCTCTTAAGTTAGAGTTATTACAGTAACCAACGTTAAAAATTGGTTGCGGGAGCCGGATTTGAACCGACGACCTTCGGGTTATGAGCCCGACGAGCTACCAGACTGCTCCATCCCGCGCCTGTAATTTCTTTAAAACATTTTCGTGATATTTACGAGCCTGCCTTGAAGAGAGCGCTACTATATAGGAATAAACATATAATGCAAGACCTAAACTACTTAATGTTGTTCAAGTGAACAAAAAGCAATCAAAGTGCTATTCTACGCTCAATCTTTGGTGTGGATTTATCATTTTTTGCCATTCCCAATCAGGATGACCCATTACTATAAAATCAGGGTTTTCAGTACTCTCGCGTTGGTTGTATGTTAAAGGGTTAAATTCTGCATCGGTAATGCAACCACCCGCCTCTTCAACAATAACTTGCGAAGCACCTGTATCCCACTCACCCGTTGGGCCAATTCTTAAAAAACAGTCAGCCTTACCTTCTGCAACGATACAAGCTTTTAAAGAACAAGAACCAACAGCAATCGTTGTAAATTGACTATTTAAATACTGACTCACTGCTTCTATCTTTTGGCGGCGACTCACTGCAAGCGTTAAACTCTCTGGTGGTGCTACAGATATTTGCTTATCAACTGAGTTTTCACGTTTAAAGGCACCATTTTTAGCAGTCGCAAAATAAGTAATCCCTTTGGCAGGCCAATGAATAACACCCAACACTGGGTGATTATTCTCAATCAGTGCAATATTTACCGCAAAATCACCACTTTCTAAAATAAACTCACCTGTTCCATCCATCGGATCGAGCAACCAATAACGCTGCCAGTCTTGTCTGTCAGCCAGTGCTGGTATAGGTGTTTCCTCCGACATAATGGGAATATCGGGCGCAAGTGCTTTTAATCCAGCAACTAGAACATCGTTTGCTGCTAAATCAGCTTTAGTAACTGGCGTGTTATCTGACTTTTCTTGTTGACCAATATCGCCTTTTTTATAAATGGCCATAATTGCATCGCCAGCGCGCTCAGCTAATTCAATACACGGTTCGATTAATTTATTCATCGGCAGCTCCAAACGCTAAATATTTATCTAATAATAGCAAAGCTGCAACACTGCGTGCTTCGGTAAAATCTTCTTGCTCTAATAATAACTGCCACTGAGTTAATGGCCACTTAACAACAACAAGTGCCTCTGGCTCATCACCAATAAGGGTTTGTGGGTATAATTGCTTAGCAAATAAAATATGCATAGTGGCATTAAAGTAACTCGGCGCCATTGTGACTGTTCTTAATGATTTAAAATACTCAGCACCAAAGCCAATTTCTTCTTTAAGCTCTCTGTTAGCAGCTTGCTCTGGGGTTTCGCCCGGATCGATTAAGCCTTTAGGAAAACCTAACTGGTAATCGTTTGTGCCCGCACAGTATTCACGTACAAGTAGTAATTCGTTGTCTGCACTTAACGGAACAATCATTACTGCTCCCCGGCCACCGCCGCGAATTCGCTCATACTGGCGCTCTTCGTTATTAGAAAATTTGAGTTCTAAAGATTCCACAGTAAATAGTCGACTTTTAGCGACCACATTATTACTAAGGATTTGTGGTGGTATTGGGTGCTTTTTATGTGTCATTGGCGTTAATTTGCTATCATGGCAGTTAGTTCAATAATAAACCTTATAAGTTGAAATTCCTATGTTAAATTGGTCAAAAATCGATACCGTTTTACTCGATATGGATGGAACATTACTCGATTTACATTACGACAGTCATTTTTGGCTTAACGTTATCCCTGCGCAGCACGCATTAGCGAGAGGCATTAGCCTAGATGCAGCTAAAGCTGATATTTTAAAACGCTATCAAGCTGTGAGTGGTCAAATACAGTGGTATTGTTTAGATTACTGGGAAGAGCAATTAAGCTTACCTATAATGGAGCTTAAACGAGAGTCTCAGCATTTAATTAAAATGCGCGAAGACGTACCTCATTTTTTAACTGAGCTTAAAAAAGCAGGCAAAGAGTTAATTTTACTTACCAACGCCCACCCTGAGAGTGTCATGCTTAAATTTGAGCATACCGCAATTGATAACTATCTAGATGGCGTAGTCTCTACTCATGAATATGGAGTAAGTAAAGAGCAACAAAGTTTGTGGCACCAAGTACAAAAAGACTTAGGGTTTAATAAGCAGCGCACTTTGTTTGTAGATGACAGTGTGCCGGTTTTAAATGCCGCACGAGAATACGGCATTGAGCACTTACTTGCAGTTGCTAACCCTGATAGCCAACAACCACATAACGAAATAGCCGATTACTTAAGTGTTACCGACTATCGTAAGATTATTTAACGCAGTTTACGTGGGTTAGATTTTTGGGTAACGCGCTTCTAGTCCTTGATATACTAACTTTGCAAAATCAGCATGTTCTGTATCAAGGCTTTTAACTACTTCGACTAAATGTTCGTTATCTTCTTGGCCATTCCATTCTTTAATATAGCTACCGTCTTTGTAACCGTGATCTTGGCGGAAGAAGTTTAACGTATTTTTACCTACGTAGCCTCGATATAAATCATCAACATCCATATCCATCTGCGCCATACAACCGGCAAATGCAGCGGCATTAAACGTTTTATCTGCAACAGCAGACGCCGCTAATATTTCTAGCGTTTGTTTAAAATCATCAGCTTGTTGGGCATTACTAAGCTCAGCTTCAAGTTGCTTTGCTAAGTCTTCGTAGCTAGTTTTGCCGTCAATTCTAAGCGACAAACCAAAATGGAAAATATCAACCAACTCTAAAATAACTTGCTCAGTATCTGGTGTTTGTTTTTTCCACCATTTCCAACCATGATGATCTAGCATTTCAGCACACTCAACCCAAATAGCGCGGTACCATTCAAATCCTTGAGTAAACCATTGCTCATGTACTTTAGTGTTCATGGCGTTTTGCATTTCTAGCATCACTACTAGCTTGTTTAAATTGGCAGACATATCAATTCCTGTCGTTTTGGTTGGCGTAATTTTTGTTGGTGTAATAATACAGATAAAATGCGGATTGTGCATTGGTGTATATTTTCATTAGTGTGCGGGTTTTTATCTTGAGGTAGTAAACTCATGCCATGAGTCAATTAAATCAATAAAATCTTCAAAGCCACAACCACTACTTAAACCATTTTCTTCAAGCGCTAAATCGTCATCTTGATACGCTATTAGGTCTTCGCTGTCTTGATGAAGCGCATGGGCTTCAAATAATGCTTCGTCTTTCGTTAAGATTAAATCGATTTCTTGGCCTTTTAGCGTTAGCGGCTCATAGCTTGAACTCACCGATGCAATGAGTGCTTGCACCATAGCTACTTTGTCTTTGCCTATTTCTTCGTTTAGCCAGCGACCAATAATAGCGTGTTCACTGCTTATTTTAATACGTAGCCCACTAATAGGGTCGCGAATAAATTGATATTCCATAGGGTTTGCCTGTAAATCTTTAATTGCGTAATTATATACGTAAACGCCCGCAAACCACAGGACATATAAAGTAAAATAGCGTCACATGGGCGCTATTTTACTCAACTTTAAAACCGTTAACTTCGCGATCTATAACGCGCGGCGTCAATAATCGACCATAAGTAAATAATAGGAACAAGTACAAAACCTATAAGTACATAAATTAGTGCGTAACTTATTACAATAGCAAGTGCAAAAAATATAGCCGCTAAAATACGCCCTTGCACTAACTGCCCTAAACCAGGAAAAAATATATTACATAATGCTGCGATTACGTTACCGCCAGAACCTTGATCTGCCATACTAACCTCTGTATTTATTTGATTTTATAATTATTTACTTACACACTCTATGCCAATTTATTAAAGCTTACAAATCAAATAGTTAAATCACCCTAGATTTAGAGAGTTAGTAAATTTTGCTAACTTTAGGTCAAATTAGCAGTTTTTATTGTGCATTTACGCTTTTTTGTTTGTTCAAAAAATTAGCAAGTTACTCGTTTTTAAGGCTATTTTATAAATAGCTGTTTATAAAAACAGTATTTTATTTAGCCTAACAAAAACACCTGCTATACTGCCCACAATATTGATTAAAAAGGCGTAACGATGGACGTTTCACAATTACTCGATGGCTTAAATGACAAACAACGCGATGCCGTTGCAGCCCCACTACAAAACATGCTGGTATTAGCAGGTGCTGGGTCTGGTAAAACACGAGTATTAGTTCATCGTATTGCGTGGCTTATGCAAGTTGAGCAAGCCTCTGCTTACAGTATTTTTGCAGTTACCTTTACTAATAAAGCAGCTAAAGAGATGCGCAGCCGCGTTGAAGAAACACTAAAAGCCCCTGTAGGTGGTATGTGGATTGGTACGTTCCATGGTTTGTCTCATCGTATTTTACGTGCTCATCACCGTGAAGCTAATTTACCTGAAGCCTTTCAAATTTTAGACTCTGACGATCAACTTCGGATGATCAAGCGCTTATTAAAATCGATGAATATTGATGATAAAAAGTGGCCTGCTAAACAATTTGGCTGGTACATAAGCGCCAAAAAAGATGAAGCACTTCGCCCTAAAGATATTCAAGCATACGATATTAACGAGCAAATGATGCTGCGTGTTTATGCCGCCTACCAAGAAGCCTGTGATAGAGCTGGCTTAGTTGATTTTGCTGAAATATTACTACGTAGCTACGAAGTGTTAAAAAATAACCCAACGTTACTGCGTCATTACCAGCAGCGCTTTGCACATATGCTCGTAGACGAATTCCAAGATACAAATACCATTCAATATGCATGGTTAAAGTTACTTGCTGGCGATACAAATAGCATCATGATTGTAGGCGACGATGACCAAAGTATTTACGGTTGGCGCGGTGCTAAAATCGAAAATATTAAGCGTTTTTTAACTGACTTTAGCGCAGAAACCATTCGTCTTGAACAAAACTACCGTTCAACCGCGACTATTTTGAAAGCGTCTAACGCATTAATTCAAAATAACTCAGAGCGTATGGGTAAAAGCTTATGGACCGACGGTAACGATGGCGAGCCAATCTCTATTTATGCAGCATTTAATGAGTTAGACGAAGCACGCTTTGTAAGCAGTAAATTACGAAGTTGGCTAAATGCGGGTAATGCCCTTCAAGATGCGGCAATTTTATACAGAAGTAACGCGCAATCACGCGTACTCGAAGAAGCTATGCTTCAGGAAGGCTTAAAATACCGTATTTATGGGGGCATGCGATTCTTTGAGCGCCAAGAAATTAAAGATGCGCTGTCGTACTTACGCCTAGTAGGTAATCGTCAAGACGATGCCGCATTTGAGCGCGTAATTAATACGCCAGCACGCGGTATTGGCGACAAAACATTGAGCCATATACGCGACTGTGCACGAGCAGAATCGTTACCGCTTTGGTATGCCGCAAAAGCAATTGTAGAACAACAGCATTTATCTGGCCGTGCTTCTGGTGCAGTAAGTAAATTTGTAGAGCTCGTTGAACAAATAGAAGATAAAATTAGCGATCTAACTTTACATGAGCAAGCTAAGTACACAATTCAAACCTCAGGCTTGATGGCAATGTACCAAGCAGAAAAAGGTGAAAAAGGCCGTGCTCGCGTAGAAAACTTAGAAGAGCTAATTAGTGCATGTGATCAGTATGAACTTCCTGAAGACGAAGAATATAGCTCACCTTTACAAGGCTTTTTAGCCCATACATCACTTGAGTCAGGTGAAGGGCAAGCAGAAGAGCACGAAGACGCAGTACAAATGATGACGCTTCACTCAGCTAAAGGTTTAGAATTCCCACTCGTGTTTATGGTGGGCGTAGAAGAAGGCATGTTTCCTTCTCAGCAAAGCAACGAAGAGTCGGGTCGTTTAGAAGAAGAGCGCCGCCTTTGTTATGTAGGTATGACTCGTGCAATGGATAAGTTATATATTAGCCATGCTGAGAGTCGCCGTTTATACGGACAAGAAAAATACCATAGCCCATCACGCTTTTTACGCGAAATACCTGAAGATTGTGTTGAAGAAATCCGTATTAAAACACAGGTTTCTCGCCCGCCTGCTGCGGGGCGCTTTAGCGCATCAGTTAGCCATGCCGCATTTGAAGACAGTGGCTTTAGCTTAGGGCAACGCGTACTGCATGCTAAATTTGGCATAGGTACAGTGCTTAATTACGAAGGCAGTGGCGCGCAATCTCGCGTACAAGTTAACTTTGACGACCTTGGCAGTAAATGGTTAGTAACGGCCTATGCACGCTTACAAGCAGTATAAAACACATCTAAATGAGCTAGAACAACAACTAGCTGACGCACATCATCGTCAGCTAGTGTTAATTACTGGCAGCTCAGCTTGGTGTTATGAATTACTTGACTCATTAATAGATGATAACAATACGCTTGTTATATCAAAGCAATGCGTGCTTAAAAATTCATATTGGCCTACCCGTACTCATCAAATTTTAGGGCAAGAATTTGCTCATGCAGTTTACGATGGTTTTAGTGGTTTGCACCCAGATAAGCTTGCAGCACTTGCCGGCGCCGTTAAAGCAGGCGGTATACTCTATTTATTACTGCCCGAATTAAATAACTTAGCTACTTGGCAAGACCCAGCTCTAAGCACAGTGCAATCACATGGTCACACCATCGACTGTAGTTTATTTAATCAACGTTTCGCGACTATTATTAAACAACTACCCGCTTTTCATTTTAGTGAAAAAAGCGGCTGTATTAATCATAACGCCAGCTATTTAGCTCATAATAAAATTGATTATCAACCACAGCAAAACTGCGTTGAACAAATAGTAAAAGTAGCTAACGGTCGTGCCAACAGACCTTTACTTATTAATGCTGATAGAGGCAGAGGTAAGTCGGCAGCACTTGGTTTAGCAACGGCAAAACTAACTGATAAAAAGGTAATTATTTGTAGCACTCAGTTTAAAGCTACGCACAGCTGCTTTAAACATTTAGCTGCAGAGTTAGACCTGCAATACAACATCGAAGATAAACAACTCGGCAATTTGCACTATGTTGCTCCTGACGCCTTATTAAATATGTTACCTGAATGTGATTTATTACTCGTTGATGAGGCTGCAGCAATCCCTGTTCCGTTATTGCTAAAAATGCTAGCGCATTACCCTCGTATAGTCTTTGCTAGCACTCTGGTTGGATATGAAGGCAATGGCAGAGGTTATACTATTCGCTTTAGTAACTATGTTAAAACGCATTATAAAGCCTCTAAAGTGATAATACTTGATGAGCCATTACGCTTTGCTAAATACGATCCTCTTGAACAACATACTCGCACCTTATTTGCACTCGATGCACAATATGAAGAGTTAGGTGGTGATCAATCAGGGCCGCTAGTCCATCGTGAAATTACTCAACAATCTCTTGTAAATAATGAGCCTTTGCTACAAAACATTATTGCTCTACTCGCCTTGGCCCATTATCAAAGTAGTGTAAACGATTTGCGTCAACTACTAGACGCGCCATCGCAACGACTATTTATTAGCCAAATTAAAAGTCAATTAGTTGGTGTATGCTTAATTGCAATAGAAGGTGGCTTAAGTGAAGAGCTTGCTCAACAGGTTATAAATGCAGAGCGCCGTCCGCAAGGGCATTTGATGGCGCAAACACTCGCACAACTTAGTTTTAATAGTGACTGTTTAACACAGCTGAGTGCTCGCGTTGTCCGAATAGCAATTGATCCAAGCTTACACAATATTGGACTCGGTAAAAAGTTACTTAGCTATTGTGAGTCACAACTAAAAGACCAATGCCATTGGTTTGGTGCAAGCTTTGGTACAACAGCACAATTGCTTAACTTTTGGCAAAACCAAGGCTTTAATACTGTAAAGCTGGGTTACCAACGTGATAAAAGCACCGCTGAACATTCAGCACTTGTCGTTAAATGCTTAAGTAATAATATCGAAATTATCCAACCGTTAAAAAAGCAGTTTAAAAACGATTTTTTTTATGGACTTTTAGCACACTTCAAAACGCTAGGCTGGCAACTTGTGAGTATTTTAATTGAAGGTTTTAGCGATGAGTTAATAAATCTCGAAACTCGCGCACGATTGGCATTACTCATTAAAAGTAATTATACTCAATTTAGTATCTCTGCGACTCTTTGGCAGGTAGTAAGCCAGTCTCCTTCTTGTATATCTCAATTAACAGGGCCTGATAAACAACTTTTAATAAAGTTAGTACTTCAAAACGAAAACGATGAAAAAGTGATTCAACAGTTAGGTTTATTAGGAAAAAAGCAGCTTGAAAATCAATTTAGACGTGCCGTAAAAAACTTCACTAGTGCCTTAAAATAACCCCTAGTCACCTTATCTCTATTAAATCTTATCCATCCTAAAGCTATTTATACAATTTGTTCTATCCTTAAAGTATTAATAGGTAAATTAAGACAAAGGCATGGAATTAATAAACTTTAAAGTGGGCTGTAAAACAATTTCACTTAAAATACTCGATATTTTATTAACAGAGCGCTTTGACAATAACCTAACAACTTTACCAAACAATAATAAAAGCTTTATTGGTGTTAAAGATTATATGGATATACCCACCCCTGTGTTTGACCTAGGTATTATTTTGAATGATATCTCAACTGAACAAAGTAATGCACAAATACTAAAGCAGCTAAGAGCATGGCAAGAAAAACAAATAAACTGGTTTAACACGCTTGAATGTAACCTATTAAACAGCTCGATTTCATTTTCAAAAAATGATACAGAACTGCAAGATTTTGTTCTATTTTACAAAGAATTTAACACCGACAATGAAGACTTAAAATTAACCATGTCTCGATTTGATGAGCCCTTTCAAACACTGTTGGAGATAGTAAAAGAAGCCATAACAGCCCATAGCAAAAAAAATCATCAACAAGTAGCGGCCCTGCTTGAAAAAATTAAACGTAATAGTCTCATTCAGCTCGAGCGCTTGTTTGAGTCAGCCAAAGAACAGATAACCCTAGACTATAAACCTATAATTATTTTTACCACTAAGGACGGTTTAAATCCGCATGTTGGATTGTTAGTAGATAAGGTCGAAGATAATATCGACTATAAAAAAGAGGACATAAAACCACTAGATAAGCTTACTGAAATTGGTTTTGATATAGATCCACAAACTAAAAATATGATGCGTGGGCTAATCAAACTCGCCGAAAAACACAGTGTATTAATTGATCCAAGCGTCATATTTAAACCTGCTCAATTAGAAGAGCACGCAAGCGAAAAAACTGAAGCCTACGGACTATTTTAAAACCTTTAAACTTAGTTCTATAATTTAAATGCCAAAGTAGGGCACTTATTGACCGTGTTGGGTAGACTGTAATTGAACAGAGTTAGCGTCCTGAGTCTAAATTCACTTTTCTGCAGACGTAAAAAAACCCGAATCGTCAGATTCGGGCTTTCTACAATTTGAAGCCTGTGTAATGTCGTAGTGCCCACAGCGGTGGAGAGCCACAGTGCAAATGGGGTACTATCTTTGCGTCGGGGCGGGCTCGCCTTCGAGCTGTTTTGTTTCACTACTGAGTTCGGTTTGGGCTCTTGGCTATTAGCTAAATCCCAGATAGCAAAAAACCCGTCACATTGCTGTAACGGGTTTCTTTAATTTGAAGCCTGGTAATGTCCTACTTTCACATAGCAAATGCTACACTATCATCGGCGCTGTTTCGTTTCACTACTGAGTTCGGCATGGGATCAGGTGGGTCCAAAACGCTATTGTCACCAAGCAAATATGGTGCAAAGAATTAATGACAAGCACGTAGTGCTCCCATTTTCTTTGCGCAAGGTGCCTCAATGTTAACGCTACGCGCTAAGAGTCACCTCTTGAATTTGGAAAATATCTGATAATATTTTTTAAGTCTTTAAGTAATATCTACTTTAGTCATATTAACTTCTTCGCTTGTTTCACTATCACATAAAACGCGTTTGGCGTTGTATGGTTAAGCCTCACGGGTAATTAGTACAAGTTAGCTTAATGGCTCACACCACTAACACCCTGAGTAGTTTGGGTCTCGCTAGGCGTTGACCTTTCCCGTCTCAGTGGGGTCGCATTATAGGGAGATCCGAAAACAGATCAACCCTTTTTTGAAGAAAACTTGAAATAATGTGCTGTTCGCAGATATTTACATCGAAACGGTCATTTTAAACACTAAAAAGACCCTCGCGGGCCTTTAAACTAGTTTACTGTGAGCTTCCACCCAAGTTTACCTTGCTGTTTAGACTCTTGTTGTAGCTCGCTGGCCATTAATGGATGCTCTTTTAACCAGTTACTTTCAAACTTAAGGTCTAACACTTCATTTTTAGCACTTAACTCAAACCTAGGTAATACATCATCTTGTCTACGCATTGATAAAATAACTGCAATACGCAGTAACCTAACAATATACTGAGCCAATAGGCTATTTGAACCAAGTGAATTAAAGCAACCTTTTTGAAAATCAGAACGGTGCGCTCCTGCGACTACCGCAATCAGCTTATGCTCTGATTGTGAGAAACCCGGCATATCAGTATTTTCTAAAATATAAGCCGTGTGTTTATGATACTGCTTATACTCTATTAGCAATCCGATCTCATGAAGCTGTGCGACTGCTTTTAACAGTGGTAGGCCATTTAAACTTTCAACTGGCCAATCTTTATTAATATTTGCAGCTAATTGAACAGCTAAGCTTGAAACTCGACATGCTTGCTTTTGATCGACATGATAACGGCTCATAAATCCATCGACAGTGCGTTTACGAATATCGTTATTATGGAATTCCGGAACCATGCTATATAAAACACCTTCACGGAGCGCGCCACCTGCGAGTCCCATTGTGTCTATTTCCAGAGATTCAAATAGTGCTATTAAGATAGCGAGTCCTGATACAAAGACCAGTCGGCGGTCTTCACTTAATCCAGGGAGATCCAACGCTGCAATAGTGCTAAATTCAATTGCTTGCTCTT
Organism: Pseudoalteromonas sp. Ld19; assembly: GCF_045064135.1. NCBI lineage: Bacteria > Pseudomonadati > Pseudomonadota > Gammaproteobacteria > Alteromonadales > Pseudoalteromonadaceae > Pseudoalteromonas > Pseudoalteromonas sp. Ld19. The sequence goes on from NZ_JBISHA010000024.1 coordinate 134,177, forward strand.
TTATGCTGTTAAGTTTTTTAAGTGTAAGCAAGTCATCAAGATTTTGAGCGACCATGATTTCTTGAATAGCTTGTACTGTACCTGAAGCTCCAGAGGCAATTTTCCAACCAGCTGCTTTATATTCTGAGGATATTTCATCAATAATAGTGCGTGCTGCTTTTATAGCTGCGTTAAAGTTGCTATTACTTAACTGACAATCTTTAAAGTAACGTTCAAGATAAGTAACGCAACCCATATTAAGGCTTTTGTAATGTAGGGCGTCAAAGGCTTTACCTATTACCACTTCAGTACTTGCACCACCAATATCAATAACAAGCTGTTTGCCTGTACAAGAAGATGTATGAGCAACACCTTTATAAATTGTTCTAGCTTCTAATTCGCCGCTGATCACATTAACTTTATGACCGAGGATTTTTTCAGCTTGAGTTTTGAATACATCAGCATTAGTCGCTAAGCGCAGAGTAGCCGTTGCCACAATAGTGATATTTTGATTTGGGATATCTTGTAAGCGCTCAGCAAAAAGAGTGAGACATTCCCACCCTCGTTGCATTGCTTCTGTACTTAATACGTTGTTTTTATCAAGCCCTGCGGCTAGTCTGACCTTGCGTTTTACACGGCCAATTGTTTGCAGACCGCCAGCAATTGATTTGGCAATAAGCATATGAAAGCTATTTGAACCCAAATCAATAACTGCGTACACATTTTTTTGCGGTTTAAGTTGCCCCACCGTTCAAAAACCTCTAGTTACTACTACTTATACAAACGGTCGCTTACGACCGTCCTTTTTGGTAACTATTATTTGGACGACGTCCGCTGTTGTTACTGCGGTTACGTGGACCTGTTGAATAGTTGCGCTTTCTTTGAATAATAGGCTGTGTTAAATCATCTAACAATGCTGTTTTATCGTAATGCGATAAAGGAATGCTGTGCTCTATATATTCTTCGATTTCATGAAGATTGTATGCATACTGCTCACACGCAAAACTAATTGCATGCCCAGATGCACCAGCGCGGCCAGTACGACCAATACGGTGTACGTAATCTTCGCAATCGTCAGGTAAATCAAAGTTAAATACATGGCTCACTTCTGGAATATGTAAACCACGTGCTGCAACGTCAGTTGCCACTAAAAAGTCTAATTCGCCTTTACTGAACTGCGCTAATATACTTTGACGTTTTTTCTGATTTACATCACCAGTTAACATACCAACACGATGGCCATCAGACTTTAACCACGCATATACTGTTTCACAGCTGTGCTTGGTATTTGCAAACACGATTGCTTTCTCTGGCCATTCTTCTTCAATTAAGGTTAACAACAACTTAATTTTATCTTCTTGCGAAGGATGAAATAGCTCTTCTTGAATACGTTTACCCGTTTTAACGTCAGGTTCAATTTGAACGTGCTCTGGGTTTGTCATATGCTCAAACGCTAGTTCTTGCACACGATATGAAAGCGTGGCAGAAAATAATAAGTTTAAACGCTTCGATGTATCTGGCATACGATCGAACATATAGCGAATATCTTTAATAAAGCCTAAATCGAACATACGATCAGCTTCGTCAAGCACGACTACCTCAATTTCATTAAGGGTGTAACAGCCTTGCTTATACAGATCAATTAGGCGACCTGTAGTACCAATTAAAATATCAACGCCTTTTTCTAGTTGTGCACGTTGTTTTTCGTAATCTTCGCCACCATATACTAAACCTAAGTTAAGATTACAGTGCGGCGCTAAAATTTTAGCATCTTTGTGTATCTGAATCGCAAGCTCCCGAGTCGGGGCCATGATCAGGGCTCTTGGATGTTTACTAGGTGCTTTGCTAGATTGTAATAACCGATGGCACGTGGCAGTTAAAAACGCCAACGTTTTGCCTGTACCAGTTTGAGCTTGGCCCGCGATATCGCGTCCATCACAAATAAAAGGTAGGCATTTTGCTTGAATAGGTGTGCAATATTCAAACCCATTCTCGGTTAAACCGGCAACCACTTCCGGTGCGATAGCAAAGTCTGAAAACTTTTTATCGGTTAAATGTGTCTTAGTCATAGCGTTTAAGCATAACGTTTAAACTTGCAATAAGAAACAAGAGTGTTTAAATACGCACTAAATATTTCGCCTAACTAAATCGGAGAGCGCAATGAGCGAGAAAATAATCCAAATTACTGACGATAGCTTTGAAGCTGACGTATTACAATCAGACAAACCAGTACTAGTAGATTTCTGGGCTGAATGGTGTGGACCTTGTAAAATGATCGCCCCTATTCTTCACGAAGTTGCTGATGAATACGACAGCCGTGTGACTGTTGCTAAATTGAACATTGACCAAAATGCGGGCACACCGCCAAAATTTGGTATTCGTGGCATCCCTACTTTGCTTCTTTTTAAAGATGGCCAAGTAGCTGCAACAAAAGTAGGTGCACTTTCAAAAACTCAACTTATCGAGTTTTTAGAAAACAACATCTAATTGTAAGCTAGAACTATAAAAAAGGGTTTTTTTACCCTTTTTTAAATTTATTTTGTATAAAGACTGGACGCTTTGCCAGTGAACTGCTAGTTTATAAAGCCAACTAATCCTTAGTTATATTCAACAAACCTCACTCAACTATCAAAGCGATTTTGAGTATGACAACTGTAATAAAGAACCCACCAATATGCATTTACGCGAATTAAAAGACAAGTCCATTAAAGAGCTTGTAGACTTAGCTGAGTCCATGGGGCTCGAAAACGTAGCCCGCTTAAGAAAGCAAGATATCATTTTTGCCATTCTTAAATCCCATGCCAAAGGCGGAGAAAATATCTTCGGCGGCGGTGTATTAGAGATTTTACAAGATGGTTTTGGTTTCTTAAGATCATCAGAAGCCTCTTACTTAGCTGGGCCAGATGACATTTATGTTTCACCTAGCCAAATTCGCCGTTTCAGCATGCGTACTGGCGATTCAATATCAGGTCTTATTCGTCCACCTAAAGACGGTGAACGTTACTTTGCTTTACTTAAAGTAAATGAAGTTAACTTTGATAAACCTGAAAACTCTCGAACTAAAATTCTTTTTGAAAACCTTACCCCACTACATGCAAACGAACGCTTTCGTATGGAACGTGGTAACGGCAGTAAAGAAGATATTACAGCCCGTGTACTTGATTTAGCCTCACCAATTGGCCGCGGCCAACGTGGTTTGTTAGTAGCACCGCCAAAAGCGGGTAAAACAATGCTATTACAAAATATTGCACAATCAATTACACACAACCACCCAGATGCAACATTAATGGTATTACTAATTGATGAGCGTCCGGAAGAAGTAACAGAAATGCAGCGCCTAGTTAAAGGTGAAGTTATTGCATCAACGTTTGATGAGCCAGCTTCTCGTCACGTACAAGTTGCCGAAATGGTTATCGAAAAGGCAAAACGTTTAGTTGAGCATAAAAAAGATGTTGTTATCTTATTAGATTCAATCACTCGTTTAGCACGTGCTTATAACACCGTTATTCCTTCATCAGGAAAAGTACTAACTGGTGGTGTTGATGCCAATGCATTACACAAACCTAAGCGTTTCTTTGGCGCAGCACGTAATGTTGAAGAAGGTGGTAGTTTAACAATTATTGCGACAGCACTTATTGATACTGGCTCTAAAATGGATGAAGTTATCTACGAAGAGTTTAAAGGTACTGGTAATATGGAATTACATCTTAACCGTAAAATTGCGGAAAGACGTGTATTTCCAGCTATTGACTTTAACCGCTCAGGTACTCGTCGTGAAGAGCTACTTACTAAACCAGATGAGCTACAGAAGCTTTGGATTTTACGTAAGATTGTTCATGATATGTCAGAAATCGATGCTATGGAATTCCTAATCGATAAATTATCGATGAGTAAGACTAACGATGAATTTTTTGATTCGATGAAGCGCCAATAAGCATTCAAATCTAAAAAAAGCGCCAATTGGCGCTTTTTTATTATCTAAGGTGTTTTATAAATACTTAACCTGATCTTAGGTTATACCAATTGCATTAAATTAGTGATCTATTATAGCGATACGGAAATAGCTCAATAACAAGGCTAAAATTATGATACATAGTTGTTCTATATAAATAATTTTTAACGTAGTTAGTGAGCTATTTAATACACTAGAATGATCATGTTTTTAATAAAATTGGTATTCCTTATAAACTAACTTTCATTATATTTTTTAAGTACCGTTTGTAAGCTATACACCAGTTCTTCAACTTCCAATAAATTACGACTATTGGGCATTTTTAAAAGCGCTCTATCAAGATTTTTAGCTGCATGTGCTATTTCATCTAATCCAAACATTTGTGCCGCACCGAGTATTCGGTGGCTGTCTTTTTGAAGCGCATCTAAATCTTTATTTATGAAATGCTGTGTTATGGTTTCATTTTCTAAAGTAAAACTTTGTTTAAAGCTAACCACTAAATCACTCATATCAATATCAACTTGATCTTGTGTCTCTATCAACGCTAAATGTTGAGAAATTGCTTTATAAAATAGTTTTTTGTCTACAGGCTTGGCTAAGTAGCCACTAAACCCTAATGCTAAATATTCATCCACCTCATGACTCATCGCATTGGCAGTCAAGGCAAAAATGGGTCGTTGAAAACCACATTTTTTTAATAACTGAAAAGCGGCACGCCCATCCATTACTGGCATTTGAATATCAAGTAATACAAGGTCTGGATCTTCTTGCAAACACTGCTCTACAGCTTGCTCTCCATTTTCTACTGCAATAACATCAAGCCCTAAAGAGCGTAAATAACGACTTATAAATCTACGGTTATCTGAGTGATCCTCAGCAAGTAAAACTCGACCATTTAATGCTTTATCTATAGTCAGTGGTTCTTTATTTTCGACAAAATTCGATTTTTTATCTGCTTCCACACAAGGTAAAAAGAAAGAAAACTGACTGCCTTTTTTATATTCGCTTTGCACACTAATATATCCGCCCATCATGGAAGCAAGTTGTTGCGATAAGCTAAGACCCAAGCCTGTTCCACCAAAACGACGACTTATACTATTATCTGCTTGGCTGAAGCATTCAAATATGAACTTTAATTGTGATGAGCTCATACCTATCCCTGTATCTTTAACGCTCAGTACTAACCCTTGCTCTGTTTTATTTAACGCGACAATTACCTGTCCTGAGTGAGTAAATTTAATTGCATTTGCACACAAATTAATAAGAATTTGCTTCACACGGGTTAAATCAAGTTTGGTATAAAACTCATCCCCTATTTGATTGTCTAAAACTAAGTGCAAATCTTTTGCTTTAGCTTGCATGCTAAACATAGTGTGCACATCACTAACTAATTGAACAATATCAAAACAAGAAATACTTAACTCTAATCTATTGGCTTCAATCTTACTCAAATCGAGCACATCATTAATTAAGCTTTTTAGATGATCGCTATGGCGTTGTATTATCTTTAGTTCATCTTGAAGCTGATCAGGCTCATAAAGCCCATTAATCAAGTCATCAGTTTGGCCTAGGATGGCCGTCAATGGCGTTCTAATTTCGTGGCTAATATTAGCTAAAAATTGACTTTTAACATCGTTCGCTTCTCTTAACTCTTGAGCTACCGCTTTTAGCTCTGAAGTCCGCTGTTCAACCTGCTCAGCAAGATACTGCTTTGCACGTTTTTCTGAACCGCGTCGATACAAGGCAACACCGGTCACGACTACCAAAAATAATAAGACAAAAATGAATATCGTCAACTGCGAACGTTGATTCATTTTTAGCTCTTGCACTTTGCGGTCTTGTTTTAATTCTTTAATTTCTTGGTTTAATTGCGTAGCCTTAAATTGCTTTTCTAACACAGCCAAAGCTTGAATAATGGACTCACTTCTTAATTTACGCTGCTCAATCTTATACCTTTCGTGCTGCTGCATAGCATTTTCGTAATTTCCAAGCGCCCCCTCTATTAAAGCATAAGTACCAAGCCCTTCTCGCATAATACGATCATTACTATGCTCTTTAAGTAACTCAAAAACGCGCTCAATGTTAATTTTTGCATCATCTAACATCCCTTTTACAAACAAAACTTTTGCTAAGGCATGCAGCGCACTTAGTTCTAAATTATGGTTATCAATTTTTAATGCGTACTCTATCGCTAAGTTTGCTTGCTCGTACGCTACATCGACCTTGTTTAAAGCAATATTTACATTTGCAAGGTTAGTGTACTGATTAGCTAGCTTATTAAAGTCATCAGCAGATAAATAATAACGCAATGCTAACTGATAATAATGCAGCGCTAAATCTAGCTGATTACTCTCAAAATACGCCACCCCTATATTGTTATGAACGATGGCAATACCGAGGTCATCCCCTATTTTTCGAAATATTTTTACAACATCCTGATAGATATTCATTGCATTTTCATAACGAGATAAGCGCATATAAACACCCGCTATGTTGAGTAAAATATCACTCTGATCTTGCTCACTACCGCCTGCCTCATAGAGCGCTTTTGCTTTTAAATAGTATTCAAGAGTCATTACCAATTTGTGCATTTCAAAATAAGCTAACCCTATATTATTTAATAAGTTAGCTTGTTCTAATGATTTATTTTTTAGCTTTGCAATATCAAGTGCACGCTCGTATTCAGCAATAGCGCGCTGAAACAAGCCCTGATAAAATAGCGTAACACCTTGCATTTTTATTGCACGGAAGTGTTCATTAGGGAGAAATGAATCGGATGTTTGTAGCTCAAGTAATTGAAAGTAATTTAACGCATCGCCGTATTTACCAATAGAAAGCGCTGTATCGGCAAGCTCTGCGTATACTATAACACGTTCTTGTGGAGTAACTTTTTGATCATTGAGTAGCGTATCTCCTAATTGAAGCTTTGCATCCCATTGCTTTTGTTCCTTCAATTCCTCTAAGATTGAAGTAACTTGTTGACCATAACTTGGTATAAAGAGCAAACTGCATACAATGAATAAGAGGCATTTAAGCTTGCCTTGCATAGTTTCAATCCTTCAAATTGTTACTTATAACAATGTAATTATTATCGAAGATACACTAATAACTAGGGCGTAAACAATGCTTAACCCACTGATAGACAAAATTTTTGACATAATATTAACAAAGAAGGTCTGGCAAGTTCATATTCTAGCATCAGAACTAATAAGCTGCGGTGCAGTAAAGTCATTGGATGAGAACCCTCAACGCGATTTATTTAAGCGTAACTTTTTAATCATGAATGCTTTATATCAGTTGCAAGAGCAACTACTCCCACAAATACTGTTAATCTCAACTTTACATATAGAACTCTTAGAAAAAAGTGTAAAAAACCCAATTTCACACAGAACAAGTTTGAGGGACTACTATTTAGATTGGCAAAATTATGACACTTCAACACAAGAAGTTGATGCACTATTAAATGGTTTTTGGGGGAAATTTGAACGCGAATATACTAGACCAACTTTAACGCAAGAAGATTATCACGCACTTACAAGCAAGTGGCAATTACCAAACAACTATACATTAAAAGAGTTACAAAAATGCTGGAGACAACAGGCACTGAAACATCATCCCGATAAGCCCGATGGCTGCGAAATAAAGTTTAAGCAAATAAAAGAGGAATACGAGCAGCTAAAAAATACTGCCCGTTAATGTGCTATTTAAGAATGTACTAGCGAGTAAGGCGACGAGCGCGTATTTTACGCCCTTTAATATTGCCTTCGGTTAGTTTACGAAGTGCCGGCTTTGATGAGTTACGTTCAACAGCAACAAACGCTACATTATCAAGTACGTTAATTTTTCCCACTTGACGACCTGCAACCCCATCTTTACCTGTTAAAGCACCTAAAATATCCCCAGCGCGGACTTTCTGCTTTTTACCTGAATCTATCATTAAAGTAACCATTTCAGGGCGGTAAGGCGGCTTGTCTAATAAATTAAACGGCGGCATTTGCTCAGGCGTAATATCACGTTCGTAATGTTCGCCAATTTGTGCAATTTTAAACGCTTCTGCTTCACCGTAAATCGAACATGCAATGCCCTTTTTACCAGCGCGACCAGTACGACCAACACGATGTACATGTGTTTGCGTGTCATGTGCTAAATGGTAGTTAATAACCATATCCATATCATCAATATCTAAACCACGTGCTGCAACATCGGTGGCAACAAGTATTGAAGCACTCTTGTTTGAAAAGTGAATTAACGTACGTTCACGATCGCGCTGTTCTAAATCACCGTGCAGCGCAACTGCGCTAAAGCCTTCGTCGGCTAAATCATCACATACTTGTTGTGTTTCTACTTTGGTATTACAAAATACAACACAGCTTTGTGGCGTAAATTTAAGTAGCAATAATTTAAGCGTTGGATAACGCTGCTTATTATTATCCATTTTGTAGAAGTACTGCTTAATTGTGCTCTTGGCTTGCTCTTCTTCTACTTTAACCATTTCTGGGTTTTTAAGTACACGCTTAGCAATTGCTTCTATAGCGCGTGGGAATGTTGCACTGAATAACAATGTTTGACGATTTTGTGGAATACGCTCAATAATTGCATCTAATGTGTCTTGAAAACCCATATCAAGCATTTGATCGGCTTCATCAAGTACCAACGTTTCAACATCATCCAAACGTAAAGTACCTTTACGAATATGGTCATCAACACGCCCAGGGGTGCCAACAATAATATGTGCGCCATGTTCAAGTGAGCCTATTTGTGGACCAATTGAAACGCCACCACATAACGTCAATATTTTAATGTTATGAATGCCGCGTGCTAATTTGCGCATTTCAACCGCAACCTGCTCGGCAAGCTCACGAGTCGGACACAACACTAACGATTGAATACGAAAGCGTTTTACGTTTAATTTAGCTAATACACCCAAACTAAACGCAGCAGTTTTACCTGAGCCGGTTTTTGCCTGAGCAATGATGTCTTTACCAGCAAGTACAGGCGGTAAACTTTGCGCTTGTACAGGTGTCATGTGGGCATAACCAAGTGTTGATAAGTTATCAACGAGTCCAGCTGGTAAAGCCAAAGATGAAAAAGCAGTTGAAGTCACAATAAATTCCATAGCAATAAAAATAACATGGGAGAAAACCCCACTGAATATGCCGCTAATAATAGCAGAATTCGTAATTGGCAACCATGAACAAACACATTATAAATGTAGGTTAATAATAGTAGTTGAAAATGATAGTAGTTTTCATTAAGATCCCGATTGTTTTTTACATAACAGCTCTGGAAGCAATAAATGAAACTGAATCCTCTTTACATAGCACTATTGGCAAGCATTACAACAAACGTATCTGCAACCACTACCGATCTTGAACACATAGAAGTAAAAGGTAGTTACTTTAATGACTACAAAGTAGATAACGCTAATGGTGCAATGAGAACATCAGCCTCATTACTTGAAACTGCACAATCTGTCACTGTAATAACGGATACTATTGTTAACGAGCAACTAGCCACAACCCTTGGCGAAGTGCTTACCAATGACGCAAGCTTAACTGCAGGCTCGCAACAACGTAACCGCGAAGTATTTAATTTACGTGGCTTTGAGTTAAGCTCATCAACAGGTTATTTACGCGACGGGCATCAGCATTGGTCACACTACCAACAACCAATCGAAATCCTGCAGCAAGTAGAGGTTATTAAGGGTCCATCAAGCATTTTATATGGTCAATCAGGCCCAGGTGGCTTGGTAAATATGGTAACCAAAAAACCAACTGCACAAACATTATTTAATGCCAGTGCCGATGTAGATCAGCATGGTTCTACTCGCTTTATGGTAGATGCTGCAGGCGCATTAACTGAATCGGAAGATTTACGTGCTCGTGGTATTTTAGTAAAGCAAGACGTTGACTACTGGCGTGAGTACCAAAATGGTGAAAACCGTGAACGCGACCGATTTTTAGGTGCTTTAGTTGTAGATTACGATATTAGCGACAACGCATTAGTACGTGTCCATTATGACCGCACAGATGATAAAGCAGGGTTAGATACTGGCGCTTGGATTGATGAAAATGCTAACGTAATTGGCGATGACAAAACAATTCGCGATATGTCTTGGGCATTTACCGATATAACGGTAGAAAACCTAGGTGTAGACCTAGAAGTATTTTTAACCGATAACTGGCAAGTAAAGCTTGGCTATAACGAACAAACGTTTGAACGCCAACGTTTTGAATCAGCACCTCGTAAACCTTCTTCTTTTACTGAAGGTGATAGCTATGAATCTCGCCCTTATGATCGTTTTGATGACTGGCAGTTTACCACTGCATTTATTGACTTTATCGGTGAATTTGAAACCGCAGGCGTTCAACACCAACTATTGATTGGTGCAAATTCGCTTGATTATTACTATGGTCAATTACGCACTTCTAGTGACTCTATTACCTACTCTGCTGGCCAAATTGAGCCAGCTCGCCCAGACGTGAGTTACACAACAGATACAACCAAACGAGAATCTAAATATGACTTCTATGGCGTTTATTTCCAAGATTTGATGACATTCACACCAGAGTGGCAAGTATCTGTCGGTGGTCGATTTGACAAACAAAATAAAGAAGGCGCAGACAATGAGTCATTCGTGCCTAAATTTGGCGTGTTATACCACCCGAATGCTTCAGCAACTATATATGGTAGTTATTCTGAAGGCTTTGAACCACAAAGTAGTGATACCTTAATCAATGAAAATGATGCCAATAACGGCATGAAACTTGATGCTGTTACTTCTGAACAAAAAGAAATTGGTATAAAGTGGCAACTGTTTGATGATCGCTTAATGCTAAGTAGCGCGCTCTTCGATATTAGTAAAACAGGCACCCTGATCACTGAGCAGTTAGATAATCCAGTGGGTAATATTGAAACAATCACAACACAGGCCGGTGAACAACGCCACAAGGGTTTTGAACTAAGTGCACAAGGCGCAGCCACAGATCGTTTATTTGTTATGGCATCAACAATGTACATTGATGCTGAATATGTTCAAGGCAACGCACGTCCAACAGATACACCAAAATGGTCTGCATCTCTTTGGACTCGCTATGAGTTAAACGACGCCATTGCATTTAATGCCGGTGCTTTTTATGAAGGCGAACGTTTTGCTAATAGTAATAACACCATTACTAAGGACGCGTATACCCGCGTTGATATTGGTGCAACTTACAAATTTAATATAAACAATACTGATATCAACCTACGTTTAAACGTTAAAAACTTATTTGATACCAATTATCTTGCAGGTGGCGGCACTAATAACGTAACTGTTGGCGAAGGTACTAATCTTCGTTTAGCAGCGCAATTTAGCTTTTAAATTAAAGTGTTAAAATATAGCCCGCGTACATGTACGCGGGCTTTTTTATATCTAAACATTTATACCTAACAGTATTAAATCTATTACCAAGCCTATTCATCTCATCTATTTTTTATCATGTTTATTACATGTTCTAATAGTGTTAAATATTAAAAAGGCCTTCCAATATGAAAAAATTGATTACCGCACTGCTGCTTACTAGCAGTCTGACTGCAAACGCAAGCAACACGGAATTTACGCAAAAACAATTACAACAAATAGACGAAGTACGTACCTCTGCACTCAATAGTGATTTAAGTTATAAATTACTAGAGTCGTTAACAACTGAAGTAGGCCCACGCCTTCCTGGTACAGAAAATGATAAAAAAGCCGTTGCATGGGCACAAGAAAAATTTAATGAACTGGGTTTTGATAAGGTATGGCTAGAAGAAGCAACTTTCCCTGAATGGCGCCGCTTCAGTGAAAGCGGTAAAATTCTTTCCCCGAGTGAACAAACACTACATTTAACCGCACTTGGTCATAGTGTGAGCACACCAAAAGACGGTATTACTGCTGAAGTTATATTATTTGAAACCCTTGATGAGTTGATCGCAGCCCCAGCAAATAGCTTGAAAGGTAAAATTGCCTATATTAACTACCGTATGAACCGCGACATTGATGGTAATGGTTATGGCCCTGCCGTTCGTGCACGTTCAACTGGTTCTGTGGAAGCCGCTAAAAAAGGTGCAATTGGTTATATGATGCGTTCAGTCAGTACTGCGCATCACCGTTTTGCGCATACTGGTGGTAGCCACTATAAAGACGGCGTAACAAAAATCCCTAACGTAACGATTGCCAATCCTGATGCTGACCAAGTTGCTCGCCTCATTGCGCTGGGCAAAAGCGTTACTGTAAATATTAATGTGCAAAATGAAGATCGTGGTCAAGGCACTGGTTATAACGTTATTGGCCAATTTAATGGTACCGAAAATCCCGAGCAATATGTGTTAATAGGCGGGCATTTAGATTCTTGGGACTTAGGGACTGGCGCATTAGATGACGGCGCAGGCGTTGCACTAACAATGGCAGCAGCAAAACATATTAGCGATGTAAAACGCACTAAACGTAGTATTCGCGTGGTGCTTTTTGCCGCTGAAGAACTCGGTCTCTGGGGTGCTAAAGCTTACTTTGCACAGCACAATAATGAGCTAAACAATATAGTTGCAGCCGCTGAGTCTGATTTTGGTGCCGATGTTGTATATGCTTTTGAATCGAATGTAAGCGCAGAGTCACTGCCTGTAGTGCGCGCTATAGCAAAAGAACTTGCGCCATTAAATATTGAGTATATTGGTAGAAACCAAGCGAATGGTGGCCCTGATCTAATTCCACTTAAAGCAGCAACGTCAGCGCCTATTTTTGAACTTGCGCAAGATGGAACAGATTACTTTGATTACCATCACACAGCCGACGATACGCTTGATAAAGTAACACCCGCTAAGCTTCGTCAAAATACCGCTGCATACGCTGTATTTGCTTTAATGGCTGCCGATGCTAAAACAACGATTAAGCCTAAAGCTCAAAATAAATAACCTGAACTCTGATTAAATAGTAACAGACATACTTACTTACAGTTTGTAGCTTTAACTAACACGCTTCTTGTTTTACCTTTAGGTAATTAAACAAGGAGCGTGCTTTATGTTGCTTTTCAATACCAGCGAATCATTTCCACATTTTACACAACCAATACGCTGCCCCGACTGTCAAAGCGATACCTACCATTTAGTGAATAAAAGCCGCTACCTACGCTTTATTATTTTACCTATGCTTACCTTAAAATTGAGTTATAAACGCGAGTGCTATCAATGCGGAAAAAGCGAACCCGTTAAAATAACGCAACTACCGTTAATAGAAAAACTCAGCCTACCTAAATACTTTATTGGTGTATTTTTATTACTTTGGATTGTTTTATTTTTTTATCAGCAGCACCTTAATAGCGAGACTCGAAAGAAAAGCTATTTAAATACGCCTAAAATATATGATACCTACTTAGTACACGCCGACAAATTTACACACGAGCCCTGGACCCTAACCAACTTAAAAATTGCTCAAGTGTTAAGCGTTGACGAACAATTTATTACCTTTCAGATAAGTAACTACAGCTATAAACGTAATAATAGTATTACTTTAGCAATGAGAACTAGCCAACTAATTCAAGACAATTACTTTTCCACTAAAACAATCACCCTGCCTCGTGATGAAGTAAAGCGTTTGTATAAAGATGAAGCTATTTACGACGTGCTGCGCCCTTATGCCAACATCCTTTATGGTGGGTTTGTGATGCATCCTCCTAAACCTAAGCCACTATATAAGGGCTTAAAGCTCGATAAAAACAATCAACAAGGCATTATTTATTTTAAAGATGGATTATTTAACGAAGCACTTGATAGCTTTAAACTCGCTGCTGAATCAGGCTCTCAGTGGGGACAATTGAATTTAGCGCAAATGTATCGCGATGGACAAGGAACTGATCAAAGCTATCAGCAGGCTATTTATTGGTATAAGAAAGCAATTGAACAGAAAAATACCAAAGCACAATTTGAATTAGAATCTCTTTGTAAAGTAGCTAACTGTGAATGAGTGAATTTCAATATAGCTGGCGCAGCAAATACGCCAGCTATAAATTATTTTTTAAATAGCTTTGTGTAAGCTACATGCATAAGCACAACAACTAAACCAGCAGCAACACCTAGCAAACCATCAAATATTAGTGGCGCTAATATTTCTCCTGTGCCGCCAGCAACCGACTGAGCATAGCTTGTTACATCCAACTGTTTATGATGCAACACATTAATACCATGAACCAAAATACCGCCACCCACTAAAAACATCGCGATTGTGCCAGCAAACGCTAAAAACTGCATTAGCCTAGGTGCGGCAGCGAGCAAACCTTTACCTAGTAACTCTTTAAATTTATTAGCTTTCACCTTAGATTGGTTGAGTAAATAAAGCCCTGCATCATCCAATTTAACAATACCTGCAACTAAACCATACACACCAATAGTCATTACAATCGCAATCACGCATAGCACTAATGCTTGATTTATTAATGTCGCACCAGCCACTGTACCAAGTGTAATAACAATAATTTCAGCAGAAAGAATAAAGTCAGTTCTAATTGCGCCTTTTACTTTTTGTTTTTCATACTCAACTAAATCTAATTTTTCATCTTCATCTACTGCTTCATCATGATCAGGTAAAAACTTAGCAAATACTTTTTCCGCTCCTTCAAAACACAAAAATAAGCCGCCAATGATTAAAAGCGGCGTTATTAACCACGGTAACCACACACTGATTAGTAGTGCAGCTGGAACGAGTATCGCTTTATTCAAAAATGAGCCCTTCGCCACAGCCCAAACAACCGGTAACTCACGCTCAGCGGCAACACCTGTAACTTGCTGTGCATTAAGTGCTAGATCATCGCCCAATACACCAGCCGTTTTTTTAGTTGCCACTTTACTCATAGTCGCAATGTCATCGAGTAAGGTTGTAATATCATCTAGTAATGTTAAAAGATTAGTGCCAGCCATACAGCTTCCTAGCTCAAAAAATATTGCTGTAAACATAGCGTAAAGCGCTGCTTTCACCAACGGTTAATTTTATTTTGTTATTCTCTTATTAGAATTTAAGTGGAGGCCAGTTAAAGACGTTTATTTTAAAAATCAAAGGAAGTGAAAATGAAACTGCACTTAGCATTTATAATAAGCTTGCTTAGCTTAATTGCATGCAGTGACAAACAACTAAGTACACTCTATTCTTGCGATGCAAACACACTCATTATCAAGCCTATCAACGATGAAAAAGCAAAACTCACTTTTAATAATCAAACATACTCTCTCAACTATGAAAAAAGTGCTTCAGGCAATAAATACATAAACGGAAATATATTATTTTGGAGTAAAGGAGATAATGCAATGTTGATAATTGCAGGGAAAAAGCATCAGTGCAGCATTAATTAGTGGCGAACTAACAACCTATTAAAAATACTGCTACACTCAATAAAGTCTTAATTTTGCTGATGAAGTTATGCGTTCGATTGCCATAAAACATAAAATAATCTTAGCCTTTTCCGCCATTGGGCTATTAATGCTAACCAGTAGTTTGTTTTTTTACTGGTCGTTAAATCAAATTAGTACAACTACTTTGCGAATAGAAACCCTCGCAGTTCCTACGCAGCAAGTAAGTAAAGATTTAAGATTATCGCTCCTTTCAATTACCAAGTTTAATGCTCTCGCTTATAGTCAAACTAAACCTGACTTACTATTACTAAATAAAACTCAAGCGCTCGCAGAACAAAAACAATTTTTAGTAATGCTAAATACGCTTAAACCTCAACTAGTGCAGCAGCAAAGCATGCAAACTCTGCTGGCTACAACAACTGGTAACTTTAATAAGTTAAATGCAATAAGTGCAGCAATGTTTACTGCCAAAGAGCAACGCTTTAAAGCACAAAGTACCACAGCAACACTCATTAAAAAGTTTGGCGAGCAACTAAGTAACTTGAGTAATAACTTACTTGATATAGAGCTATTAACCGTTCCTGAAAAGCAACAACCCCTACTTAATTCTATGTTTGGCACAGCAACGCGTATTGATGATTTACTATTTAACTTAAGTAACAACATTAAAAACATTACACAAACAACCAGCACTGACGAGCTAAACAACCTCCAGCAAGATACCTCTTTTTTACTAGATAATATTGAGCCTAACTTTAATTATTTAGAGCAACAGAGCACACCTTTTATAAATGATCTAAATGTCGCCCAGCTAATCACTCAGTTTAAAGATTTAAGAACCTTATTAAATGGATCAAGCGGTATTTACACCGAACAAAATAAAACACTCGAAAACAAAACTGCAGCACAACAAAGCTTTGAACGTTTTCAGCAGGAGTTTATAAATATTGAGAACCAGCTGCTTAAACTAAATGAGCTTGCCGATGAACGCTTTAATCTTCTTCAAGATAATGCTAAGTCAGCGATTAGTGTGGGGTCAAAATCAGTCATCATCACAGCCCTAATACTCATTGCTTTGCTAATTATAATTTCTATTTTTACAACCAACGCGATGCTTAAACCTCTTAAAAAAGTAAATCGTGACTTAACACGTATTGCCTCAGGAGATTTTTCTAAACGCAGCCATCCCCGTAGTAAAGATGAATTTGGTACTTTGTTTAACAATATAAATAAGCTTAGTGATGACTTAAGTCATTTAATAAAAGCTATTAGTAACGATGCGCATGAACTGGATAAATCGGCCATTCAAACCAGTGAAAAAGGCCAACAAATGACCATAGTTGCACAGCAACAATTAGAACGTAGCGCACAAGCCACCGCCCTTGCACAAAACATGTTAACCAACTCACAAGCGGTTTATGAACAAGCCGATAACACATCAAGTGAAATAACTAACGCCTCACAGTTTGCTAATGACGTAAACCAAATTGCAAATCAAAATAGCCTGAGTATTGAGGCACTATTGAGCCGTTTAGATAAAGCAGTTAGTAGCACAGAAGAGCTTGCTGAATTTACCGATCTCATTGGTGCCATTGTCGAGACAATTAGTAGTATTGCTGAGCAAACAAACTTACTTGCGCTCAATGCTGCAATAGAAGCAGCAAGAGCTGGTGAAAACGGACGAGGATTTGCAGTTGTCGCTGATGAAGTTCGATCACTAGCTGCGCGTACACAAAGCTCAACGAGCGAAATAAATACCATGATCCAAACATTACAACAACATACTAAAACAACACAAAGTGAAATTAACGATGGTCAACAACAGGCTAAACAATGTGTTGAAAACAGTACTGAACTAAACCAGGCCGTGGAGCGTATCAAGAGTACATTACTATCGGTTAATCAAATGAGTGAGCAAATTGCAAACGCCTCGCATGAACAATTGACTAATAGTAACGATATTCAAAAAATAATGGCAAAGGTAACAGAGCAAGCCACCTTAAATGCCAACAACGCAACAACCCTAGCAAGCGAAAGTGAAGACGTAAATCAACTTGCACACTCCTTAACAAGTGCCGTAGAGCGCTTTAAGTTTTAAGTGCAAGTAATGACTTGCCTTGCATGAAATGGGTATAATACTTTAACTCTTTTGCTTAATAGCGGCCCACAATGAAATATAAAGATCTACGTGATTTTATCGATTTGCTTGAAAAAAAAGGCGAACTTAAACGCATCACCCAAGAAATCGACCCGTATCTTGAAATGACTGAAATATCTGATCGCACATTACGTGCTAAAGGCCCTGCGTTATTATTCGAAAATCCAAAAGGCTACAATATGCCGGTGCTTACCAACTTATTTGGTACACCAAAACGCGTAGCAATGGGAATGGGCCAAACAGAAGTTAGCGAGCTACGTGAAGTAGGTAAACTACTCGCTTTTCTAAAAGAACCTGAACCGCCAAAAGGTATTAAAGAAGCACTGGGCGCTATACCTATATTTAAGCAAGTGCTTAATATGCCTGCAAAAGAAGTAAAAAAAGCACCTTGCCAACAAGTTATTTTAGAAGGTGACGATGTAGATTTAACTAAATTGCCTATTCAGCATTGCTGGCCAGGTGATGCAGCGCCATTAATTACTTGGGGCCTTACGGTCACTAAAGGACCCTATAAAAAACGCCAAAATCTGGGTATTTATCGCCAGCAATTATTAGGAAAAAATAAAATAATTATGCGTTGGTTGTCACATCGTGGTGGCGCGCTTGATTTTCAAGAATGGTGTAAAGAAAACCCAGGGCAACCTTACCCTGTATCGGTAGCACTAGGTGCCGATCCGGCCACTATATTAGGTGCCGTAACGCCTGTACCTGACACTCTAAGCGAATATGCATTCGCTGGCTTATTACGTGGTAGCAGAACCGAAGTTGTAAAATCTATTTCAAATGACCTACAAGTCCCTGCCAGTGCTGAAATAGTACTTGAAGGTTACATAATGCCTGGTGAAATGGCGCCAGAAGGTCCTTATGGTGACCATACCGGTTACTATAATGAAGTAGATGACTTTCCAGTAATGACGGTCACTCACTTAACGCATCGTAAAGATCCTATTTATCACAGCACATTTACTGGCCGTCCGCCTGATGAGCCTGCTATTTTAGGTGTGGCACTTAATGAAGTGTTTGTGCCGATACTACAAAAGCAATTCCCTGAAATTGTCGACTTTTACCTTCCGCCTGAAGGGTGCTCATATCGTATGGCGATTGTAACAATGAAAAAACAATATCCTGGCCATGCCAAGCGCGTGATGATGGGGGTTTGGTCGTTCTTACGTCAGTTTATGTATACCAAGTTTGTAATTGTGTGCGATGACGATATTAATGCCCGTGATTGGGAAGATGTTATTTGGGCTATAACAACCCGAATGGATCCTGCTCGCGATACAACATTAATAGAAAACACACCTATTGATTATCTCGATTTTGCATCGCCAGTCTCTGGCCTTGGTTCAAAAATGGGAATGGATGCTACCAATAAATGGCCTGGCGAAACCACCCGCGAATGGGGCGAGCCTATTGTTATGGATAAAGACACCAAAGACCGCGTAGATGATATTTGGGAAAGCCTTAATATTGTTTAAGTGTTTATATGTAAGTACATAACAGGCTATAAAATAACCCTGCAGATATGCTAGAATCGAGTCATTCGATTGCGTATCTGCTGTTAAAAGCGCTGCTAAAAGGTAAAAAATGCAAACATTAAAAGCTGAAGTTGTAGCTATCAGCCCACTTACAGAATTTGTTCATAAAGTAATTTTAAAGCCACAACAACCTGTGACCTTTGAAGCAGGCCAATACATGCAACTGGTATTGGGTGAAAAAGATAAGCGTGCTTTTTCTATTGCTAGCCGCCCTTCGCAATGTGACGAAATAGAACTGCATATTGGCGCATCTGGTGCCGACTCTTATGCAATGCAATCGCTAGAACATTTACGAAATGCGCATAGCAACGAGCAGCTAGTAGATATAGAGGCTGGACTTGGTATTTCGCAATTACGCCTGCAATGTAAGCGTCCTATTATTTTGCTTGCTGGCGGTACTGGTTTTTCATACGCCAAATCAATGGCTGATCATTTAGCTGAAATTAAATGCGACCGCCCTGTGCTGTTTTACTGGGGTGCAAAAGAAGAATCAGCATTATACGCACATGCAGAAATGCAAGCGTGGGCCGATAGCCACAAAAACTTTGAGTTTATTCCTGTGGTAGAAAACCCATCTGCTAATTGGCAAGGTCATACTGGCTATGTACATAAAGCAGTAATGCAAGATATCGTATCCCTTGCACCATACGATATATACATGGCTGGGCGCTTTGATATGATAGGTATCGTCCGTGATGATTTTCTAGCACATGGTGCAATCCGCGAAAATATGTACGCCGATGCATTTGCGTTTATCAAATAATTGAAATGAACTTTCAGTTATAAATAAAGGCACTTGATCGGTGCCTTTATTTTTATAACAACAAATATTTAATAGTTAAAACCTATCAACCTCATCAATATAAACAATTTCCTAAATTCCTAT
This sequence comes from Pseudoalteromonas sp. Ld19, assembly GCF_045064135.1. Lineage (NCBI taxonomy): Bacteria > Pseudomonadati > Pseudomonadota > Gammaproteobacteria > Alteromonadales > Pseudoalteromonadaceae > Pseudoalteromonas > Pseudoalteromonas sp. Ld19. Next base: position 154,048 of record NZ_JBISHA010000024.1, read on the forward strand.
CTATAAACCATACTTTGTATAGAACATCAGCGGGAGAGACCCAAATGCTAAATACACAAGTAAAAGATTTTATGCAGCGTAAGCTGCCAAACATAACACCGGATACAGAAATGACCACAGCCATAGCAGAACTACAAAAATTTAAACTGCTTGGTGCACCAGTGTTTGATAAAGATAAATGCCTAGTAGGGTTTATTTCTGAGCAAGAGCTTTTAAAGCCACTGACACAAAGCAGCTATTTTTGTGATGGTATGGTTAAAGTTTCACAGCTGATGCAAACAGAAGTAGTTACTGTTAGCGGCGACACCAATATTATTGAGCTTGCAGAGCAAATGCAGCCTGGTAAACCAAAAAATTACCCTGTTGTAGATGGCATTAAAGTAATCGGCATGATCAGCCGAGCTGATGTACTTAAAGCGCTTTACGATAACTACATGAGCTGCCAAACACACTAAATTTAAGTTCCAGATACAAAATGCCGCTTATATAAAGCGGCATTTTTAATACTCTTAAATTAACGTGCGCTAACGAGTGCTGAAAGCTCTTTTTTGTCGCTATCGCTTAAAAATGCTATTTCTAATGCATTTGCTTGCGCTTTTTCCATATCAACTTGAGATAGGCCAGCCTTAGGCGCTGCAACGACATACTCATATTCAATTTCAATTCCTTCAACCGCAGGGTCATCAGTATTAATACACGCTAAAATACCATGATCTAAAAACTGTTTAAGCGGGTGTTTAGCTAAATCGTTTACTGTGCTGGTTTGAATATTACTTGTTAAGCACGACTCAATACCAATACGGTTATCGCGTAAATAATCCATTAGTTTTGGATCTTCAATTGCTTTAACGCCATGCCCTATTCGGCTCGCACCAAGTTCATTAATTGCTTGCCAAATACTTGGGGCACCGAGCGCTTCACCCGCATGAATAGTCGATGCTAAATACGCATTTCGTACTTGCTTAAAGTGTTCTACAAATAGCTCACCCGGAAAACCAATTTCGTCACCGGCTAAATCAACAGCGACTAAATCATTTTTAAATGCGAGTAATGCATCAAGCTCTTTTTGACACGTTTTCACGCCATAAGTTCGTGACAAAATACCAATCAAGTTAGCTTTTATATTCACGCCCTTTGTTGCTGATTTAATACCATCAACAACCGCCTCTACAACCCCTTCAGGATGTAAACCTTGGCTTTGCGCCATATAATAAGGGCTAAACCGAAGCTCAACGTAATCAAGGCCTTGAGCTTGTGCGTCCTCAATGTTTTCAATTGCAATACGTCTGCATGCATCATAATCGCCAAGTACGGTGACACCCCAATCTAATTTTTGTAAAAAAGCCATAAGGTTTGGCTCGGGGTCAATAACTTGAACATGAGGAATGAGTGCCTCAACGGTATCTGCTGGTAGCTCTATATTAAACTGACGACCAAGTTCTAATATGGTTTGCGCACGTACATTACCGTCTAAATGACGGTGAATATCTAGCAAAGGTAATTTTCTATTTATCATAATAGCAACCCAGTTTAGTTAAATTTGCGCGCATGATACGCAGATAGTGTTATTTTTCAAGTTTATATGGTTTGCAGTAAACTTAAGCGGTCATATGTCTGCTTTTTATGCAAAAATAACGCAACTTATCGATTAGACAAGTGATGCCCTATGCCCCAAAATTAAAAACCTACCGAGGGCGACCATGCAGAAATAGCATAACTATTTATAGCAAGAAGAGGGTTACTAAAATATCCAGTAAAGAAATAAGCACAAGCTAAGCTAGAAATTAATAATAAAAGCTTTTCACTGCTTGTGCTTCCAAACTACAAAAACACTATGTAGCTATTTATTGATACAAAACGAGCGCCTTTTCTGCTTGTGCACTGTTTTTATAGCTTAATGCTGCTTGTTGGGAGAATTGCTTTTTATTCTCTGGATTTAGCGCTTTATCAAACACTCTGGCAGCAAGATCGTAATCACCTTGTGCATTGGCAAGACAAGCAAGCCCTAACAATAATGCATTATTATTGTCATCTTTTTTAAGGCGTTCCTGAATACTTGTTTGCAACTTAATTGCATTGCCATTAGTTGCACCGTTTAATATAAAAGCAAGTTGTTCGTGTTGGTCATTATGTTTAACCATTTTAATTAAATCGCCCTCAACCTCAATAAGTTGACCTGCCGAAGCCATTGTCGCCAAATAAGCTGTGTGTGCGTAGACTTGTAGCTTTTTAGGTAGTTGTTTATATTTACTCGTAATTTTATCAACTGGCTGAGCCGAAAAGTAAGCACTAAAAACACGCGTCCATTGCTCACTTGAAAATACTTTTTGGCGTAGCAATCGTGGTAAAAACTCTTCTAAAGCACTAAAGTGCTGTTGTTGCACTAACACCTCGGTATACAGTTTTAACTCAAGTGCAGTCGCTTTTTTAGATTCAGCACTCACACGCATTTGCGATTCAATCGCACTGCTGTCACCACTTGCCAACCATAACTTTGCTACTTTTAATTGATGCTCTGGGCTTATTTCAAATAAACGCTCAAGTGCTTTATCTGTTTGATTATTAGCAAGCGCTGCTTTGGCAAGTAATGCTAAGCGAATATCGTCAAACTTATCTGGTACGCTATTGCCCGATAAAGCCTGCTCTACATGCTCATAATCATCGTTAATAGCACTCCACAAAGCCTGCTCAATAGCTGCTTGTTTGCGCTCTTGGCTACGTGCAAAAAAGCCATGTTTAGTGTTGTGATAAATCGATAACAAATAACGTATTAGCTTGTATGTTAAATATAAAACAATAGCTGTAACTATCGCCATAATACAAAACGAAACTATCGTTCCCTCTATCGTTGTATTGTTAAATGAAATAAGCACGTAGCCTTTTTCATCTAATGCAAACGGGGTAATCGCTATTACAGCAACAATAGCGACAATTAATATAATTAACCCTATCATTGCGCCCACTCCTTAACCTTTTGTGTACTTTGCAGTGTTACTTCTGGATTAAAGTTAAGCTGCTCTTTTTCAAGATTTGATAACGCTTTGAGTACTGACTTAGTTGCATCATCGCCTTGTTTGAAGTATTCAGCCACTAAGCGTTTTGCCTCGCTCAAAGCGTTAAAGAAAATACTTGCCTGCTTACTCATTAGTGCATCTTGTGCTTGGGTAAGATTAAGTTTAATACGCTGATTAATTAGATGGCGCTCTTGTTCGGTAAGTAGTGGCTCAATAGAAACGCCCTCATGCTGACGAACAGTGATGAAACTATCAACAATCTTATTCCAACTATTGCTTAAATTTTGCTGCCAATCACTCACATTATCACTTAAAGCATTTTCGTCAATTACAGCGGCTTCTTGAGGTAAATTAACGGCGTTAAATACTAAGTCATCAATACTTGTTAGCACACTGTTTAGCTGTAAATAAATAGCCTCTGTTGCAACAGGTTTAAGGCTATCAAGTGTTTGTATGTCTTGCATAATAGCTTGGCGAACTTCAACTGTACCTGGGTGTTCACTAAGCAATGCGTCTAAGCGTTTTAAAACTGCACTGGTGCCTTGGTAATCTTTCTCAGCCCATAACTTAAACTCAGCCATACGTTGTAAGCTGGTTACTTCTTGTGGGTTTAAAGACGAGCTTTGTTGCTGCGCTTTTTGCAAAGCTGCTTTTAGTTCTTGCTGATTTTGAGCGGCACTTTCACTTAGCGCTGCGGCAATTTTTTTCTCGCTATTAAACAACGCTTGTTGAAAATTAGATTGGGCTGACTTAAGTGCTTGCAGCTCTTGAGTCAGTAACTTATTTTGCTCATTCAAGTCATTAACCGCTAGGTTTTGCGCTTTACCAGCATTTAATTTTTGATAAAAATCGTATCCAACACCAGAAGCGACAATAAGCGAAACAAGCAGCGCAAGTGTTGCCACCTTACTCACTTTTTGTTTATTTCTGTCTGCGGCATTTTTTGCAGTGACTGGCTCTTGCTTAGTTGACTTGGCTGAAGCCGTGCTTGCTGTTGTTGGTGTGTTTTTTTCTGTCGTTATCGACTTTGACTGTTCGCTCATGGTGCTACCTTGCTGATTAATGCAGGCAAACATAGCGTCATCGCTAGCTCCTGCTGCAATATGTATATTAGCCAAGCTTACTTGTTGCTGTTGTAAATAGGCGGCTATGCGCTCGCTGGCAACATAAAACTGACACTGTTGTAACCATTGTTTTTGTGGTGCAGCGAGGGGAGTAAAAATGGCATCGACTGCTGCATTACTTGTTATGACTATACCGTGTACATTATTGCTTTGCCAGTGGTCTGTCCAGCTATTAACTAGCCCACTCACTGGTTCTCGTTTGTATACGACGCAATTATTTAAAAATGCACCACGCTCTTTAAGCACTTTAGCTATATCAGGGCGACCACCTTGCCCTTTAACTAATACTATATTACTGCCATCAACCTCAGCAAGTGACTTTAGCGCCAGCAAACCTTCAGAATCATACTGCTTAGGTATCGCGGCTCGCACACCAAATAACGCGTATATTGTGTCGGCAGTTTGCTGCCCTACCGCATAAAACTGCGCTTTTGTATTTATATTTGGCTTTAATAGTGCAAGAGCATTAACCGCATCTTGCGAAATAAAAATAATTTTATCTGCATTTATTAACGGACTAAGCTGCGTGTTAGAAGGGGTTAAATAAGCTATTTTTAATACAGGGAATAAAGACGCCTGATAACCCGCTTGCTCAAGTTGCTGGGAAAGAGATACGCCTTTTCCTTCGGGCCGAGTTATCAGAATATGTGGCATTACGCGTCTCGATATACTTCAGCTAAGATTTTATCTGCACCTTGCGCAAGTAATTTTTTAGCAAGCTCAATGCCTAATATTTCTGCGTCATTTATATGACCGGTTACTTCGTCACGTAAAATTTCGCTACCATCAATTGCGCCAACTAAACCGCGTAAATGTACCTGTTCGCCATCAACTAATGCATAAGCACCAATAGGTACTTGACAACCACCTTCTAAGTGACGATTCATCGCACGTTCTGCATTCACACGAATACGTGTCTGCGTATGCTCAAGTGGGGCAAGTAATGCTTTTGTTACTTCGTCATCGATACGACATTCAATACCTACAGCACCTTGACCATTTGCTGGTAACGACACTTCTGGCTCAATGTAATCAGCAATACGATCCTTCATTTCTAAACGAATAAGCCCGGCAGCCGCTAAAATAATGGCATCGTATTGGCCGTCATCTAATTTAGCTAAACGCGTATTTACATTACCGCGCAAATCACGAATATCTAAATCAGGGCGAAGTGCTTTAATTTGGCACTGACGGCGTAAACTAGAAGTACCGACAATAGCGCCCTGTGGTAACTCGCTTAAATTAGCAAAATTATTTGATACAAACGCATCACGCGGATCCTCACGCTCACAAATAGTATGCAGTGCTAATCCTTCTGGAAACTCTACGGGTACATCTTTCATAGAATGCACCGCAATATCAGCACGACCATCTAACATGGCTTGTTCAAGCTCTTTAACAAACAAGCCTTTACCGCCAATTTTAGCCAGAGGGGTATCTAATATAATGTCCCCTTGTGTCGACATTGGCACTAATTCAACACGCACATCTGCATGAAAATGCTCTAGTTGTGCTTTTACAAACTCAGCTTGCCAAAGTGCTAAAGCGCTTTTACGAGTTGCGATGCGTACTAATTTTGTTTTTTCTGTCATAAGGGTATCCAATTAATTACTGCGTTTAGCTGTATTTAGTCAGCTAAAATTCTAAATTCTTTTTGGGCAATTAAATTACCTTGTTCGTCAACTACGTCTACACGCCAGTGACCTGCTTGTGTATCCATAATGTTTTTTGTTGAGTACGTTCTATAACGAGTAGATGTGACATTAAGCGAAATTTCTGCCATAACGCTGCCCTCAAAGGTCCATACATGCCTTACCTGCTGCCCTTGTAAACCTTTTAACTCACTAAAAAATGACAGTGAATCCTCAAACTGGCTCAAGCGAATATCAGCAGCAAATACATTGGTAGGCTCACGCTTACTTACTTTACGCGTCAATACCGCGCGGCTAATTTTATCCGTATCAATTTGTGCGCCCAATGCGACACTTGCAACCTGAGCTGTAGGCGAAAAACCTTCAGTGCCACTCAATGCACCATCATCTTTTTCTAACTCTAAGAGTAAGTTACTCTGATTAGCAGGCTCTGTTGTATTTTGAGCTCCTGCGGTTTCTTGTTGCACTTCATTATCAAGATTTGAGTTTAACTCTGTATTAATGCTTTCGCTTTGATCAGTCACAATTTCGTTGTTAACTAATAAAATCGTATCATTGTTTACAAAATCGACTTCGCTAGGTGTATTACTTGAAATGTTTTTTTGATTTTCATTTTGCAAAGCTAATAACGGTTCAATACTCATCTGTGTTATCTCTACAGACTCTTCAGGGATATTTTTTAGTTGCTTAGGCTCAACACCTGTTGCTTCATCGCTTGTCTGGCTCGTAGCGCTATTACTAAACCTTAAGAAGTGCTCTTGCTCATTTGGATGCTCACCTTGCTCTGCACTGACAGACGCTGTTAAACCATACACAACAGCTGCAGAGGTCATTAATACCAACATAGCAATACTCACAATACGACGCCAATTCCACTCGTAGCTTACCGTTGGTACGCTCTCTTGTAGTTCGCGTTTAACATTTGCTTTAATAACTATTTTTTGACTCATATTGACCTCAGCGGTTGCAAAATTAACTTAAACGAGCAATTAACCATTGGCGGATAGCTTGCAGTTCTTCTGCGCAAACTTGATGAGCCATTGGGTATTCTTGCCAGCTTACATCCAAGTTATGTGCTGTTAATACTTCAAACGCACTTCTGCCCGCACTATGCGGTACTACGTTATCTTGGCTACCATGCGCCATAAATACATTTAAATCAGTATGCTTTGCTTCGTCAGTAAATTTTTGCGGCACACACATATAAGTAGACAGCGCCATAACACCGCCAAGCTTTTGCTCAAAACGCGGCGCTAAATGTAGCGACACAACCCCCCCTTGAGAAAAGCCAGCTAAAATAATTTTATTAGCCGGTATGCCGTTAGCAATTTCTTGATTGATTAACGCTTCTACTTTCGCAGCCGAGTCTCTCACGCCCTGTTCATCGGCACGTTTATCTAACTCTATAGATTTAATGTCGTACCAAGAACGCATTTCCATGCCACCATTTATGGTGACCGGTTGCACTGGCGCATGCGGAAAAACAAACCGTATACCTAGTTCACTCGGTAAATTTAACTGCGGTGCAACAGGTGCAAAACCATCACCTGAATCACCTAAACCATGTAACCAAATAACGGTCGCTTTGTGTTCACCTTGGGCTGGGTATTCTACAAATTCTAAACTCATAGTGATGACTGCCATTTAACTTCTTGGCCAGCTTGGCGCGTTGAGGCTTCATTAATAAATGCCCAAAACTCAGCACCAGATCGGTTATCAATCCATAGCCCATCGCGCATTTCAAAATGATGACCGTTAAACTTAGTTGCAACCCATACTTGATGAAGAGGTGCTTGTTTGTTGATCACTATTTTACTTTTGTCAGGAAAAATAATTTCTAAAATACCTTGTGCCGATTCATAATCCAAATCAGCTTCGCAATCATCAACCTGCTCTTCAATAGTGAACATAAGAGCTTCGGCTAATTGGTGATATTCGTGTTCAGTCATTGTTATTTCCTTTGCAGGCGAGCCGCCTAATATTGGGTACGTTTTAGCTTTGAATTAGCTTTAAAAATGTGCAGCTAGTGTAACAGGAATAAAATCATCCGCGAATAGCTGCATTTTTTAGATATTCTGTTACTCTGCGATTATAAAGCCAGCAACCGTATTAATCTAATGAAAGCGACACATACCTTACAATTAAAAAAACTATTAATAAGCACTGTACTGTTAAGCGCCTTAGCTGGCTGCGGACAAAGCGGTCCGTTATATTTACCAGAGCAACAAACAGAGCAAAATCAACCCCAAGATATAGCTAAACCCGCTATTGCCGAAGAGCAGGTAAATGCACAAGTAAAACAGGAGCAGTAAATGGATTTTTTTAACTATAAAAACAATCAACTGTTTGCTGAAGAGGTAAGTATTGCAAGCATTGCACAACAGTACGGTACGCCCTGTTATGTGTATTCACGCGCGACCTTTGAACGCCATTATTTAGCATTTGCTAACGCCACTAAAAACCATAAAAGTTTGGTCTGCTATGCAGTAAAAGCAAACTCTAATATTGCCGTGCTTAATATATTGGCGCGCTTAGGATCGGGTTTCGATATTGTTTCTAAAGGCGAACTTGCGCGAGTTATTAAAGCAGGTGGAGACGCTTCTAAAGTGGTTTTTTCAGGCGTTGCTAAAACATCTGATGAAATAGCGTATGCATTAAAGTTGGGGATTAAATGTTTTAATGTAGAATCTGTCTCTGAACTTGAGCGTATCTCTGAAGTGGCTTGCGAACTTAATTTAGAAGCGCCTATTTCTATTCGCGTCAATCCCGATATCGATGCAAAAACACATCCGTATATTTCTACCGGTTTAAAAGAAAATAAGTTTGGCATTGATATTCAAACTGCAGTAAGTGTTTATCAACAAGCAGCGGCTTTACCTAGTTTAAAAATTATTGGTGTTGATTGCCATATTGGTTCGCAATTGACTGAAGTTAGACCATTTTTAGAAGCCCTTGATAAATTAATGGCGCTTATTGATGAGCTAAAAACCAACGGTATTGAGCTAACGCACTTAGATATTGGTGGCGGTCTAGGCGTGCCATATAACAACGAGCAACCACCACACCCAAGTGAATATGCAGCGCAAGTTACCGAGCGCTTAGCAAACTATAAACACCTTGAACTTATTTTTGAACCAGGACGCGCTATTGCTGCGAACGCTGGTATTTTAGTGACTCAAGTTGAATTTATTAAACAAAACCAAGACAAATTTTTTGCTATTGTCGATGCAGGTATGAACGACATGCTGCGCCCTGCACTTTATCAAGCGTGGCAAAAAATTATTCCGGTATCCGTTCGCGACGACGAAACACCTACTCACAATTTTGATATTGTGGGTCCGGTGTGCGAAACGGGCGACTTTTTAGGAAAAGATCGCGAACTTGCGCTTAAACAAGGCGATTTACTCGCACAACGAAGTGCAGGTGCATATGGCTTTACCATGAGCTCAAACTACAACTCGCGCCCGCGTGCCGCAGAAATAATGGTAGATGGCGAGCATCATCATCTTATTCGCGAACGCGAAACTATTGAAAGCCTTTATCAAGGTGAGAAAATTTTACCATAAACGTTTTTGTCTACTAGCTGCTCTGTGGCATGATTAGCACAGAGCAAAACCGAATTAGAGCGCTATGTTAGTTAATTTTTCCAAAATGCACGGCTTAGGCAACGACTTTGTTGTGATTGATAACATTACACAAAATGTTTTTTTGTCGCGAGATCAAATAAAAAAACTGGCAGATCGCCATTTTGGCATTGGCTTTGACCAATTGCTGATGGTTGAAGCGCCATATTCGCCTGATCTCGACTTTCATTATCGAATTTTTAATGCCGATGGTACTGAGGTTGAGCAATGTGGTAACGGCGCACGCTGTTTTGCTCGCTTTGTACGTATGAAAGGCCTTACTAACAAACACAAAATTAGTGTCTCAACTAAATCAGGCAACTTAACCCTGTATATCGAAAAAGACGGCCAAGTAACCGTAAATATGGGTCACCCTAATTTTGAGCCAAGCAAAATACCGCTCAAAGCCAGTAAACGCGAACTCACTTATATTATTAGAGCACAAGAGCACACCGTATTTAGTGGCGCAGTCTCTATGGGTAACCCACATTGTGTACTAGAAGTTGACGATATCACTACTGCGCAAGTGGATATATTGGGTCCGCTGCTGGAAAATCACGAACGCTTTCCGCAACGCGCTAACATTGGCTTTATGCAAGTTGTATCGCAAGAACATATTAAATTAAGAGTATGGGAGCGCGGTGTTAACGAAACACTCGCTTGTGGCACCGGCGCCTGTGCAGCAATGGTCATTGGTCATATGCAGAATAAGCTATCGAGTGCCGTTCAGGTCGATTTACCTGGTGGTAGTTTACAAGTTCGTTGGAGTGGCGAAGGCCATCCAGTACGTATGACAGGCCCCGCAGAGCACGTATTCGACGGACAAGTAGCCCTATGAGCGAGCTAAGTAAAAAGCAGGTTATTGATTATTTGCAACAACACCCTGAATTTTTAATTCAGCATCCTGAGCTACTTGCCCAACTTGAGTTACAACAGCAAACTCAAGGAACAACGTCGCTGGTACATATTCAGCAACGACAGTTACGCGAGCACAACTCGCGTTTAAAAAATCAAATAGACACTATGAGTAAACACGCTACTCAAAACGAGCTGGTGTATCGTTTATTTACTCAATGTCACCGTCAACTTTGGAGTAATTACGACTTCAATACGCTCGCCAGTAACTTACAAAATATTATTTGTACTAACCCTGATATTGACGATTGCAGACTAATAAAATACGCCGCCAAATATGATGAACTGGTTAAACACCGTTTGTCTAATGCAAACTATTATTTGGGGCGCATTCACCAGCAAGAACGTGATTTACTGTTTAGCGAGACTACTCAGTCCGTTGCCATTTATTTAATTGGTGATATAAAAAAACCAACCGCAATTTTGGCTTTTGGTAGCAATAACGCAAACCACTTTGCGCCCGAACAAGACAACTTATTTGTACTCGACTTTGTACGTTCGTTACAATTACGGCTGCTGGAACTTGCATGAATGACGACGCGCCCAACACGAGCGAATTGAGTGACCGTTGGCGTACACCTATTGCTTTATTTAGCGATTATTTAAAATTTGAAAAACAATATTCAGCACACACCGTAAATCAATATGTAAGCCAACTTAGCTTTGCAGCGCTTTATTTTAATAAGTTATGCGACGATTGGTTTAGCGTTCAGGGCGAGCATATTCGCCGCTACAGTATGGCGCTACGTTCAAAGCAATTAAGTGGGCGGACTATTAGCTTAAAGCTCAGCTGTATTCGCAGTTTATATAAGTTTTTAAAAGCGAAAAACATTGCAGAGCAACCCCATTACCATAACCCTGCAGTAGGTATAAAAGGCCCTAAGTTTGCAAAGCCTTTACCTAAAAATCTCGATGTAGATCAGATGGCACGCTTACTCGAAATCCCCAGTGACGAACCTCTTGCGATCAGAGATAAAGCAATGATGGAACTTATGTACTCATCTGGGTTGCGCATTAGCGAGTTAGTTGGTGCTAACATACGCGATATTAGCACTGCTAATGGCGAAATTTTGGTCTGTGGTAAAGGCAATAAAGAGCGGTTAATTCCAGTAGGAAAAAAAGCGTTAGACGCATTGCAAAAATGGTTAATTATACGCCCTCAATATGCAAAACCTGACGAAATAGCGGTATTTTTAAGTAGCCAAAAAAATCGTATTTCGGTTCGCCAAGTTCGCTTACGCATGCAAGAGTGGGGAATAAAACAAGGCATTAGCTCACAGGTTCATCCGCACAAATTACGCCACTCATTTGCTTCGCATATTCTAGAGTCGTCGGGGGATTTACGTGCTGTGCAAGAATTATTGGGGCACAGTAGTCTATCGGCTACCCAAGTGTATACACATTTAGATTTTCAGCATTTAGCCAAGGTGTACGACAACACGCACCCACGAGCAAAAAAACAAACCGATTAGGAAAATAAATATGATCCGCTTTAATCGTGCTATTAAGCCATTTTCTGTACTTAGTTTTGACCTAGACGATACCCTTTACGATAACCGCCCTATTATTAAAGCCGCAGTGAAAGCACAAGCCGACTACCTAAACAAACTCGCTGGCTATCAAGAAAAAGGCCCACAGTATTGGCAATATTGCCGAGAACTTGCTGCGCAACAACAACCAGCCCTTGTTGACGATGTAACACAATGGCGAAAACAAACACTGCGCTTAGCACTATCAAAGCTTGGGTTTAACCAAAGCGACATGGAGCATCATGCAAAAGGCGCTTATAATGCTTTTGCTGATGCACGTAGCAATATTACAGTGAGCGATGACATACTTGCCCTGCTCGATAATTTAAGTAAGCAATATACATTAATCGCAATTACCAACGGTAATGCAGAAGTAGAGCGTTTTAATTTAAATAACAAGTTTGCCCTCGTGTTACAAGCTGGTTTACATGGGAAAGCAAAGCCGCACAGCACGTTATTTGACCAAGCAGCGGAGCACTTAGCTGTTAATAAAAACGCTATTTTACACATAGGTGATAGCCTTGATAGCGATGTACAAGGTGCTAATAATGCAGGTTGCCAATCGGTTTGGTTGAACAACCAAACGGCTAATTATGCTTATAAAGGCCTGGCTGATATAGAAATAGCCGATATTCACGCTTTAACGCATTTAATTAAAAAATAAGAGGTTAAAATGAGCCACTATACCAAGCTAATCACCTTGCTATTAATTGGCTCACTTAGCCTTAACGCTTATTTACTGTGGCCGAAAAAAGCGCCTATTAAAACCCAAAAAATTGTAAAAAACACATCACCAAAGCAACAAAATTCACTGCTAAGTATCGCCAAATCACAATTTAAGCAACACCAATTTAATGCAGCACTAAATAGCTATCAACAACTCAAAAACAGCAATCCAGAAAGTGCAAAAAACCTTTATTCATCGTGGCTTGTACAACTTAAAATATGGCTAAATAGCGATTTATTACTCAGCGAATCACTTATCAATACGTTATTAAATAAAAGCCCTTATAACGTAGAATTACTTAACTTTCAGGTGGAGTATTTAATTAATAGCGAGCAAACACAAAACGCCATTATTGCTTTATTTGAATTGTTCCCGCTGCTATCTGCTGATCAGAAAAACAACGCAAATACACGCTTAAATACGCTCACCCAAAACGAATTAAACGCATTAACAGAGCAAAAAAACTGGCAAGCTATTATTGAAAACACACAAATTTGGCTCGATTATAAAAGCGATAACGCACAATTTTTATATCCACTTGCGTATGCCTACTATCAGCAAGGCGATTTAATTAGCGCACAAGCAACACTTGATCGAATGCCCAGCCAGCACAACTTAAAAACACAAGTGCAAACACTACATACCATGATTGATAAATCACTGTCACCTAGCGACTACGTAACCCTGGCCCCTTACGGCGCGCACTATTTAATAACCACCGAAATAAATAGTAATTTATCCACTGAACTAATGATCGATACAGGCGCAAGCGTAACCTCACTACCTACAAATATTATTGATCAAATTTCGCCACAGCCTTTGTATTTAGGCGATGTAACGGTAAACACAGCTAACGGTCAAATTGTTGTAAGGCGCTATCAAATTGAATCGTTTAAAGTGGGCGAACAAATAATTTATGGCTTTGAAGTACTGGGTATTGAAAATGTACGTGGACAAGGTTTATTAGGGATGAACTTTTTATCGAGATTTAAATTCAATATAAATCAGCAAACAGATGAGCTAGAGTTGAGCGCTAAATAATTATAAAATATAAGAACATAACATGACATTAAATGACTACTTAGCAACACTTGCTGAAAATCCAAATAGCATTCAATTTACCGATACAATGGCGGTGATTGAAGCGAATTACCATTTTACCGCATGTGGTTTTAACAACCACGGTTTGCTTAGCTCTGCAAGTGAGAACAACGGGTCGTGTAAAATTTTTGCATTCGCTAAATTAAATGATTTGAGCAAAAAAAATACCTTAAACTGTTTTGGTAAATTTTACCGAGACGACGTGCTGCAAAACCCTAAAGGGGATGATCACATGAACATTCGCACCTTTATGTTAGCACCAGAGGTAACACCTTTTTTAGGTATTACCTTTGAAGGCAAGTCACTAAAAGTAAAATAGCCAGCAAAAAATTAGAGCGACTTTTCCATAAAGTAGCGAGTCCCTGAGCGCGGGTAATTATTAAGTTGGTACTTAACACTATAACCCCGCTTTTCGTAAAAAGGTTTTGCCTGAAAATCAAGTGTATCAAGCTGAGCAGTTGTTGCACCTAGTTCAATAGCATCTTGTTCAAGTGCCGTTAGCAGTTTATCTGCAAGCCCTTTACCTCGTGCCATATCACTACACCAAAGCCAACTAATCATCAGCCAATTTCCAAATACACACCCACTAATACCGGCAACAAGCTCGCCTTGCTCATCAGCAAATTTATAACCTAATGGCACTCTTTGCGCATCAAAATGCTGGGCGTTAAATTCAACCATTTGCGCGCGAAGCGCTACGTTTAACGCATCAGTATTATCTGCTGTTAATTGATACATGTGCCACCCTTAAAGAGCTGATACTAGCAAACTAGCTCAATCAATACAGGTTATTTTTACCAAATGGGACTTCAAGCATATTACTGGCTGTTTTTTCGGGTTGACCACACATTTCGTCGTAAGCACTTGTATGGCGCAGCATCATTTGTGCATAGGCTATTTTTTCAAAACGCTTTTGAATATGCAGTGGGCTTAGTGCTTTTATAAACTCACCATTTTCCTCTGTCACGTAGTATTCGACATTATTTATAATTACAGAGACTTGGTATAATGCCATTTCAAGAGAATGCGCAACCACCTTTTGTAATGGCTCATGTTTTTTTAATTCTGAGAATTTCATACCCATAACAACCACCTTTTTTAAAAGTAACCTCATAGATACGCATCTTTGCTATAATCGCGATCAAATTTTTATTAGCCGCTGACATTACACATTATGAGTACAAAAATTCGACTCGCTAAATATATTGCCCATGCGGGTATTTGTTCTCGTAAACAGGCATCGCGTTTAATTGATGAAGGTGTTGTGACTGTAAATAATCGCCCAGCGAATCATATCGATCACGTTGATGAGCAAGACACTATAATAGTGAACGAAAAAGAAATTAAAGGTGCTGCCGATTTAGTTTATTTTGCGTACCACAAGCCAGTAGGTATTGATTGCAAATTAAATATTGACGACCCTGCAAGCCTCATTCATCACCTGCCTACCTTTACTCGTGTTTACCCCATTGGCCGCCTTGATAAAGACTCCCGTGGTTTACTTATTTTGACCAACGATGGGGATTTTTGTAATCAACTAATACATCCTGATTTCCACCAGCCTAAACATTATTTAGTCACCGTAAATAAGCCTTTAGATGACGACTTTTGTACAAAAATGGCAGCAGGCGTACCTGTTGATAAACACATAACCCTGCCTTGCGAAGTTAATAAAATAGCCAGCAATCAATTTAGTATTGTTTTAAAGCAAGGGCTAAACAGGCAAATACGTAAGATGGCGCATTACTGCGGCTACAAAGTTATTGACTTATATCGCGCACAATTTAGCGAGCTTGCACTTAAGGATTTGAACCTTCTTGAAGGGAATTACATAAAAATTAATAAAAATGATATTTTACAGCCCCGCACTTAATACTTTTTACAAAACTAAAACTTTATAAAAAATAAACTTGCAATTATAGATTACAGGCGTAGTCTATAATTAAAGATTACACTTGTAGGCAATAGCATGATTGAGTTATCAAAAGCAGAATTTGACGTGCTCGAGGCACTTTGGATTAACTACCCCGCCGCCGCGAGCCAAATAATTGAGCGCTTAAGCGACGATAAACAATGGCACGAAAAAACCATTAAAACCTTACTTGGTCGTTTAGTAAAAAAAGGCGCACTAACATTTGAAAAAGACGGTCGCCAATATATTTACACGCCCTGTATTGAGCGTGCAGACTACACTTTAAAAGAAAGCCAAAACTTTATTGAGCGCTTTTTTAGCGGACGTATTGCGCCACTAGTTAGTGGTTTTGCTAAATCGGAGCAGCTTTCTCAGCAAGATATAAACGAGCTTAAAAAAGTTATAGATGACTGGGAAAAAAACCAAAAGTAAGGGATTAACATGGTTATTCAAACTGGATTTAATTGGTTGATTGAGCAGCAACTACTATTAAGTATTTTGTTTTGTGGATTTATTTTACTCGAGCGATTTGGTTTAAAAGCCCTTGGCTCGCGATTTGTATATAAATTAGCATGGCTATTACCTGCGGCCTTGGTTATCGCTAACTTACCAAACGCGATTAAACCACTGCAAAACAGTGATATTAGTCACTACTTAATCACCCCCAACCAACCTTTTACAAACGAGGTAGGTATTAGCTGGGCGCTCATGTATGCACTTATTACCGCAGGGTTATTAATAGCAAGTTTTATTACACATACCCGTTTTGTTAAAAGCCTGCAGTTAACTGAATTAACCCAATTTGAAGGCACTCTTACTGCTGGTGTTAAAACCTATATCAGTCAATATGTGGCCACGCCAATGGTGGTCGGTATTTTAAACAGCAAGCTGGTGTTACCTAGTAACTATAATGCGCAATTCGATAAAGCCACATTAGCGCTTATTTTAGAGCACGAAAACGTACACATTAAACGCAAAGACAACCTAACAAACGCACTTATATTACTGCCTACTATTTTACTTTGGTTTAACCCACTTGCTTGGTTTTGTTACGCAAGCATGCGCCGTCTACAAGAACTGACATGTGATGAACGGGTATTAGCCGATAAAAACATACAACAACACATTTTATACAGCAAAGCCTTAATAAGCTGTGCGGCAAATGCGCCAGCAGGATTTATGGCTTATTCACACTACGGAGATAAAAAAACCATGTTACAACGACTTACTAATATAAAACACAGCACAGAACGTTCAAAGTTTGCTAAAGGTGGCTTATTGCTTGTAGCAGCAAGTATGCTAAGTGGATTGGCGATTGCAAAGCAACCAGAGGCAATGGCTAAAGAGGATCACATTTCACCGACAATGCGTATTGAACCTCTTTATCCAATACAAGCAGCTCAACAAGGCATCAGTGGCTCAGTGGTATTAAAGTACGATATAACTCCCAATGGTGAAACCGCGAATGTTTCTGTTGTTAGTGCAAAGCCTGAAGCCATATTTGACCGTGAAGCTAAAAAGGCGCTAAGACAGTGGCAATACAAACCCTCATCAATGGGTTATCAAGGCGTGCTTGTGCAGCTCGACTTTGCGATTAACGAGAATGTTGTTCATACCGATTTAATAGAGCGAATTAAAGTATCGCGCTAACTTTATTAGACTTTTCAAGACTACAAAGCAAGCGCCCTTTTAGGCTGCTTGCTTTGTGGTTTTACGCTATAAAGTTATAAGCTCACCACAATCATGGCAATGGCTGATCCCAAACCAATAAACCACACCAATGAGCGAATTATATCTAGGTTCATATAGTAAAATACGCAATACAAAATACGCGACACAATATGCGTAACCGCTAGCGTTTCTGTCATTGCACCTACAGAGTCAGTGCCCAGTACAACTGCAATAGCAACAGCAAAAACAGCAAGCGACTCAAAGCAATTTTGATGAGCAGCGAGCGCCCGAGCACCAAAGCCGGTTAATTTTGATTGCTGCGCCCTTGGGTGTTTATTGTCGTATCGACCTAATTTTGCCATTGCTATAGCTACTGGCACTTTTGCAAAATAAGGCATTAATACCGCGAGTAATGCACATACAACTAATGTTGTCATAAATTATCCTTTTGATGTTTCGGATAATTTAGCATAAGCGGACAAAAAAACCGCCAGAAACGTTTGATAACAAACGCAGGCGGCTAACAATAACATCAGGCTTACTATAGCTAAATTCGCCCCTAAACCCGTGCGACATAATGTCGCAGATGATGAATATTCAACATCACAGTTAATGCATCGCATTAATAACTAAAGATTGTTAACGTAAAGACCTTATTTTTAATCGACAAATACCATGACTTGGATCTTTTTCACTTTTTTAGCCGCCTTCATGCAAGCATGGCGTAATGCCCTGCAAAGTAAATTAAGTAACGATGTGAGTGTTGCTGGCGTAACCCTCTCTCGCTTTATTATTGCAGGCCCTATTGCGGCTGTGTATTTATATGGTTTGTATCAATACCAAGATACCGCCATGCCTACGTTTAATAATGTCTTTTGGGGATTTATTATAGCCGCAAGTGTTATGCAAATACTCGCTACGGGCTTGATGGTTAAACTATTTCAAATGAACAATTACGCAGTAGGCGCGGGTCTTGCCAAAAGCGAGGCGTTAGTGGCTGCTATTTTAGGTGTATTGTTTTTTGGTTCTGCCCTTTCTTTACTTGGTTGGCTTGGTGTATTTTTTGGCGCTATTGCCGTGTTACTGCTCAGTGGTATAACAAGCGTTAAACACTTTAATGCTAAAACGGCGTTACTAGGACTTGCTTGTGGTACTTGCTTTGCACTTACATCGTTGTGGGTACGAGAAGCGAGCTTAAATTCAGGATTATTATTTCCACACTCAGCCGCTTGGGTTTTGCTGTTTGTAATTAGCCTACAAACACTAATACTACTTGGCTATTTATTATTAAAAGAGCCACATACTCTTAGTAAACTTTGGCAATATAAAGGTATTACAACAGCCGTTAGTATTCTTAGCTGTGTAGGCTCAATTGGCTGGTTTAGTGCAATGAGCTTGCAGCACGTGGCGTATGTTAAAACGCTTGGACAGGTGGAAGTGTTTTTTACGATGCTAATTGCTGTGCTTTGGCTAAAACAACCACCAAAACACCAGGAAAGCGCAGGGCTATTATTGATTGCAGTGGCTGCCATATTGGTTATGTAAACTTGCAAAGCCTTCACCAGGCAGCTTTTTACTCAGGATAGTAGCCTCTTCAAACTTAGCTGGTGAAACGCCGCCTGTGCGTGGCTAGCACTTTTTTGTACTGTAAAACTTCTCTATAAAATATTTCAGCTTTCGTATATTCGCGTGGCGAATATATTTTATGCTTAATTATTCGTTTTTAATTGTTGCAAAAAAGCTTTCAGCACCCGCATTATCATGACAGCTCCCTGGTAATCCTCCCTAAAAATAATAGATGCCAAATGTAGAATTTTCTCTTATTGTAAACACAGGAGAAAATTATGAAAAAAGCACATTTTACAGACAGTCAGATCCTTGCCATTTTAAAACAAGCAGAGTTATGGACTTATAATAATGAACGCCCTAACATGGGCATAGGTGGGATAACACCCATACAAAAACTGGAAAAGTTAAACAACGGAAATTCTACAGATAGCCTCCATTAAAAATGGGGGGATTACCGGGTGGCCAGCGCTACCTTATTGACTACCTTGATCATTATACTACTGTACAACTGCTGAGCATTATTCCAATTCGAATATAAGCGTAAACTTAGCTCCCCCATAACTACTATTCGACAATAAAATATTCGCCCCGTGAAGATCAACTATTTCTTTTACAATAGACAAACCGAGCCCAAATCCTGCCCTGTCTGAATGAACTTCTTGTCGAAAATATGGTTGAAAAACCCGTTCGCTATTTTCCTTTTTTATTCCCTGCCCATCATCTTCTATAAAGATATTAATATTTTTATTTTGTTTTTGGACGGTTATATATATATTATCTTTGCCATATTTGTCGGCATTTATCACTAGGTTTCTTATTGCTCTTGACAATAAAGAGCCATCCGCAATTAGATTACAGGGTGACTCAATTTTGAGGTGGACTTTACTCTTGCACTCCTGTTGAAACTTTTCGCAATTTAATGCTAAAAAGTCCCCTACCTCAATTGATTTCTGTTCTAACTTTAGTTCTGCTCTTTCCATTTGAGCATATTGCAGTAACTCTTCTACCATTTCTTCCATAACAAAAATCTGTTTCTCTAGACCACTAAAATGCTCTTGTGACGATTTATCTATTATTTTGCTTAATAGCTCTATATATAAGTGCATTTTAAATAGAGGGGAGCGAATTTCATGTGCAAGAGAAAGGGTTAGTCGCCTATGACTACTTAACAGTCTCTCTAATCTTTCAGCCATATCGTTTAAAGAAGAATTTAGTCTTCCCACTCTCAGAGAGCTTTTCGTAGGCACTCTTGCAAAAAGTTCCCCTTCGCTGATATTCACTACAGTTGCTTCAATTAATCTCAGCTTTCGATGTAAATTAAAAAACCAAATAAAGCAGCAAAGTGCAACCATAAAAACCAAAGTAAGAACAATATAATTATCTAACTTATGTGTTAATTGAATCAATTCATTTGATTCATCTTCATGCATTCTATAATACTGTTCGCCAGAAAAGATTTTAAAGTAATCATAAAATTCATCGTCAACCCAGACATCTTGAGATGTTAATTCATTACGAATGTTAGGAGGAATAGCAGATTTCGATATGGGTTCAATAATAACTTTGTTACGTTCAGCGATTAATTGCAGGAGATGCTCTTGTTTATCTTCTGATATGTGTTTTTCTAGCTCATTTAGTAAGATAACTTCTGCGGAAAAGTTGTCAGCATCAATAATATTGTATACATCAACATACAAGTAGGTATTTAATATATGTAACATTATAAAAAATAAATACAATGTAAACAATAAACCAAAATACAAAGGTAAAAATAGTCTAGCCATGATAAAAACTTTTCAAGTTAGCGAAGTATAGTTCTCAAAGAGAACTTAGATAGCTTCTAAATAAATTAGATGTGTGATTACCAAAAATCAGGAACGAACATATAACCTTTACCACGCACAGTAATTATCCCTTGTGGTCTAGAAGCATTATCTTTCAGCTTCTTTCTTATTTGAGAGACTTTATTATCAATCGATCGATCCAGTCCATCATAGTCTATGTTTCTTAAAGATTTAATTAATTCTTCTCGGCTGATTACTTGCTCTGAGTTTTCGACAAGGTGCCATAACAATGAAAATTCAGACGGGGTTAAATGAATTAACTGATTATCTAATTTACACCGTTTGAGTTGGTTACTTAGCCATAACGCCCCATAGGTCCGCTCTTTATTAGAAGGTTGAATTAGGATTTTTTCTTGAATAGAGGATTTTCGAGAAAGTAAGTTTTTAATTTTTGCCAAAAGAACTCGCGGTAAAACAGGTTTTTTCATGAAATCATCAATTCCCATTTCAAGTGCCGCAACCTGATCCATATCATCTGCACTTGCAGTGAGCATCAAAATTATACCCTTAAATTGTTTTCTTAACTGAACTCCTATGGTTAAACCGTCAACTTTAGGTAACATCAAATCCAATATAACCATATCAGGATCATGGGTAAGAATAACTTCTACGGCGTTCTCCCCAGAATTAAGAGCTATTACATTAAAACCATACCCTGATAAATAGTTTGTTAGTAAATGAGAAAGCTCCTCATCATCTTCTATTAAGAGTATTTTTGAAGAAAAGTTCATAGCGCTCAAAGTATCGTATATGATTAGCAAACTTTGAGTATAACAAATACCGAAAAGTTAGTAAGGGGATAACATCCCCTCTAAGTACTTTATTTAATCATCTTTGAGTAAGTATTTACTCATTTCTTCATCAGACATTTCATGAATACTATCAAAAGGAGCAGCATTAATAGTAAAGAAATAAAACTCAGGTCCTAATTCATCACCTAACATTTCACGGAAATAAGTTAATTGTGATTTGTGAGCAGGGTCATCTTCGCTCAACTGGTCTGCCGTTTTGCCAGATTCACAACACCAAGAATGCACGCCAACTATAGCACCGCTTTCATATACACGTTGATAACCAGATGCAAATAAATCTACACCTCCAGAATATATTCTAGAACCTTTCTCTACTTTTGTTGTTAACTGAGCATTACGGATCAACCTTCCTGTATGTGAGTTAATATCATCATCAACAGAGCCAGTAATAGTTTGTAAGAGTAACGTTGTAACTTCAGGGTTATTATTTACAAGATCTTGAATCTGTGTGTAAGTCTTTGTGCCTAATTCACCTTTTACTGTTGCAATAGTTCCTTCTATTGCTAATGTTGTACTACCACTCGAAACTACAGAATCATTAATAACAAGGCGAACACTGTAATCTTGTTGAGCAGTATTATTAAGTCTACCAGTATAAATGGCATTATCATCATCAAATTCAATCGATATGTCATAGCCAAACAAATATGCGTCCACTTCCTCTTGAGCAGCCCCTAGATCTCCAGTCCCTGTTTCTATTACATAGAGGTGAGCCAAGGGTACCCCTTCAATAAAGTCAAAGCCAAAAGACAAAAAACCTTTTTCATAGCTGGCATATACAACTTTCCCCTTTACATCAGTAGAATGAACCGACATATCATATTGCACGCCATCAATTTGCAGTTCTAATTGATCATACTTATATTTAAACTCTTCAACATATTCCGCAACGTCATCAGGATGAAGGTTATAAACTGCTTCAGGTTGAGTAATTGTTGTTGAGCTATCTGTAGGATCTGATGCCGTTGTAATCGGCTCACTCTTAGTACTGTTACTTCCACCACAAGCAACTAAAGCTATGGCAAGTACAATTGGGCAAGTATATTTCAAAATTGTGTTCATGGTATCTCCAGTTCAGTTTCTTAAGCTGGAGTAAGTGTATTGGAAACCAACAATTACTAATATCACCTATATGTCTTGCAAATGTATGTAAAAAACTTACATTCTGTACGGTGAATTATTCATTAATTGCTCTAGGGCGTGTTGACCTTTCGTGGGTGAATTTGCAGCAGACTGTTTGGTTTTTAGGCAAGGCAGAGCCTATGTCGTGTGGTTATTCCCCATAAATAGTCGATAACGCAGCATAAATACCAAACATGGGCTGCCCTTTGGGTTCTTTCTAGGGACGATTAACTCTCTGTTACTCGGTTTTTACTTAGCCCACTAGGTTACAAACCTCACGCCGCGATTTAATCGCCCCTAGATTGAACAAATTTCAATCCACAAAGGTCAACACGCCCTAGATTTCTGAATCCATAAATTTGACAATGAAGTATTAATCACTTGATACGATCGCACTGTGCTACTAACTTAGATGGTTAAACGACTCAACTTTCTTTTAACTTTTATAACGATTTAGCCTGTTGATAAGGCTAAATTTTAAGATTAGGTTGGTTATGTTGCTAGGTTAAAAGTATCAAAAAACGCAGGCTTCTATACCTGCGCTATTCATAATTAAGCGTTTATTCGAATTACCAATTAAGAGCTAATTTTTAGGGTTATCACACCACTAATAATCATTAATACTCCCGCAATACGACCAAACGTTGCGGCATCGTTATAAAACAATATGCCGACTAAAAACGTACCTGCAGCGCCAATACCTGTCCATACGGCGTATGAGGTGCCCATTGATATTTGCTTTTGCGCAAGCCACAACATAAAGCCACTAGCAACCATAAATGCAATAGCTATGGCGATGCCTTGCCATCGGGTTTCTGGGTTTTGCGATATTTTTAAGCCAATCGGCCAGCCAATTTCAAGTAAACCAGCAATAATTAAGTACATCCATGCCATTAAGCATCTCTCTTTTTCAATATAACTTCGTATAAATCTTCACGGCGATCTTTTAAGTTACGCACTGTGCCTTCACTGTGAAGAATTTTTAGCTTATCCATATCAAGATCGCTAAATAATAGCATTTCGGTGTTTGGCGTGGCTTCGTTTAGTGTTGCATCGTGCGGGAATGAAAAATCTGATGGCGTTAATACAGCTGATTGCGAATATTGCACATCAAGGCTTTCTACTTGAGGTAAGTTACCTACCGAGCCTGCAATAACCACATAACATTCGTTTTCTATTGCACGGGCTTGTGCACAATGGCGAACACGTAGGTAGCTGTTTTTAGTATCAGTCCAAAATGGTACAAACAGAATATCTAACCCTTGTTTGGCCAATATGCGTGAAAGCTCAGGAAATTCTACGTCATAACAAATTTGAATACCTACACGACCTGCATCGGTTTCAAATACAGCAATTTTGTCACCGCCTTGAATAACCCAATCGTTTTGTTCATGCGGGGTAATATGTATTTTGCGCTGCTCGTCTATTTTACCGCTGCGGTGGCATAAATAACTCACGTTATAAATTTTATCATCTTCGGCCAGTGGCATAGAGCCGGTAATAATATTGGCGTTATATTCTATTGCCATACGCGACATCGCGTTTTTAAACGTCTCGGTGTATTCAGCTAAATAGCGAATCGCCTCAGTTTGGTTACTTTGATTTCCTAGCCCCATTAATGGCGCGTTAAAAAACTCAGGGAATAGTATAAAGTCACTTTTGTAGTCAGATACGGTATCTACAAAGTATTCAACCTGCTTTAGCATTTCTTCAACTGATTCAACACAACGCATTTGCCACTGCACAGCACCTACGCGCACGATTGATTTAGTTGATTCAAGTACCGTGTCGGTTGGCTCATACATAATGTTATTCCACTCAAGTAAAGTGGCGTAACCAACTGACTCTTGATCCTCTGGTAAGTACTTTTTAAGCAAACGCTTTACCTGAAAATCGTTAGATAACTGAAAACTTAAAATAGGATCGTATAGCTCTCTCTGATCTACTTTTGCAATGTATTCCATTGGCGTCATTTCACTGCTGTGATTGTAATAACGTGGAATACGCCCACCCGCTAAAATAGCGCGTAGGTTATATTGGCGGCACAGTTCTTTACGGGCATCATAAAGGCGACGACCTAAACGCATGCCCCTGTGAGTTTCGCTAATGGCAACATCTAAGCCGTATAGTGCATCGCCGTCGGTATCGCTAAATACACGGTCGTGACCATCTGCAATGTCTTCGTAGGTATGCGGGTTTGAAAAACGTGTGTAATCAACTTGTACGCTCAGCGCTAAGCCCACCAGCACGCCGTCATCTACAATACCTATTTGCCCTTCAGGAAATTGGTCTATTAATCTAAAAATGGTATGACTTGGCCACGCACCACCCAAGTCGGGATACGCTTGATCCATCAAGGTTTTAATTTGCGGATATTGCTCTCTGGTTAAGTTACAAATTTCAAGATGGGTTTTTTCTGCCGACATACACAACTCCTTTAGGCATAAGAAAATAAAAGCCGAATGCACGCTCGATTAAATCAAGAATACACTCAGCTTTGTATCATGTTTTTTACTTTAGATGTACTACTTTAAGCTGCGATAAAAAAGTGTGGTTACTTTCTCTTTTGGTAACCAGCCTGCGTATTCAAGACCAAGTTCTGCCAATGGATCGGCTTTAAGTACTTGCTCTAAGCTGGCATTATTTTGCATTGCTTTTAGCATTACGTCTTTCGCGTTTTGAACTAGCTTACCATACGCTATCAGTCCTGAACGGTCACTTACCTTACCGTGTCCTGGTATTACTTTCGTGTTGTCGTCAATTTGTTTAACTACATCGTTTACTGCCGCTAAAATACCATCAACACTGCCACCGCTATCTACGTCAACAAACGGTAAGCTGCCAAAATTAAAATAAATGTCGCCCATGTGTACAATGTTGTCGTTACTGAAAAAGATAACCGAATCACCATCGGTATGTGCATGTTCATAATGCACCACATGCGCGTGTTCGTTATTAAAATGTAGTTTTAAATCGTGACCAAAACTAATGCGCGGTAAAAAGTCTGACCCTTCCCCGTGCTGCTCTTCTAAGCGTTTATGTACATTGTTGTGTGCTATAACATGCGCGCCCGCTTTAGCAAAGTTTTCGTTGCCACCGGTATGATCGCCATGATGATGGGTATTAATAACAAACTCTGCGCTGCCTGGTTTTAAATCGCTAATCGTTTTTTTAATATCATCTGAGAGTTTGGCAAACTGATCATCAATAATATAAATGCCGTCATCACCTACACTTGCTGCAATATTACCGCCTTGCCCAAATAATACGTATACATGGTCACTTAATTTTTGTGCTGTTACTGGACCCTCATCGGCTTGCGCTGATGTGCTTAGTAATAAACCTGTTATTAATGCGGGTAGTATTTTTTTCATTTTAGTTCTCTGTTGTATGAATTAATTAATATAGAACGTGTTTAGCTATACTTTAGTTCATTGCGTAGGCTCTATTACTATTTGATGTATTAATTCTTGCGGCAATAAAGGCGTATGCTTGCCCTCTACGTAATCACTAAACCCCGCTCTGTAAAATTCAGAAAGGGGATGCCCCGATTGCCCACCAGGAATAGCCATAATTGCATGTTCTAAATGCCCAGGTTGAGCAATAAAGCGCTGAGATGCGCCAAAACTACGCCCTTGTACGGCGGGCATGTAGCTATCACCAAAACCCGCTGCTGTGGGCATATTGAGTAACTTAGCAAGTAACGGCATTTGCTTTGCAAACGGATGCTCTATCACTAGCTTATTTACCTTGCCCCACTGCCAGCTTTGTACGTTATTGCCAAACTGCTCAGTAAGCTTAGTGATAGTTTGGTTAAATGCACCGTGTAATTGTGCATCCCAGCTTTTAAATTGCGGGTTTATCCACGTATCGGGTTTGTTATTAATAAGCTGCCACACTGCGGGCTCTAAATCTCGTTTTACGTATTTAAGCGTGCCTTGCTGTTTATTTAATTCGTCTTCCATATTACTAAATAAAATATTAATCACTTCATCGCGATAGCGCTTAACTAAGGTATACCCTATGGAGGTTGAACACGCACATTGCTGCCAATTTTCGAGCGCTGTTATATATTGCTGATTTTTGGTTTGATCTGTTTTTAATTGCTTTAATAGCAATGCATGCCAAGGCATTAAAAAGCGAGCTTGATTATCGAGCTGTAGTGCGTAGAAGTCGCTCTCTGCAAATGTTTGTTTTTCAAATAGTCTATCGCGAATTTGACTCGAACGTGCACCGAGTGCATAGCCACCATTACCAAAACGCGCGTTATCCTCAGCCGATACCACTCGAGAATTACCAGTCCATAATCGCCCACTTTGTGGGTTTTTTACAAAGGGCCGTTGTAATTCGTTTTGCTGCCAAAGTACTGAGTAGTCGTCGGCATTTACACCAAGTTCGCTCGGCGTTTTACGAGCCGGTATACCGCCCATGTTTTTCCACGCTGCGCTACCTAGGCTATCTACCACCATTAAATTTTGCACCGGAATGCCCACATCGCTAGCAACAGCAAGTGCATCATCTACATTTTTGGCTTGCTCTAATTTTAATAACTGCATATTAACGGCATAAGGTTGATGTGCAGCCCAGCTCAACGCATAAGGTTTTTCGTTAATGTATTTTACAGGGCCATATTCACTGAGTATTAATGAGTAGTTTTCGACCTCCCCATCGGGTAATGCAATCGACTCATCAACTTGCCATGTTTTACTGTCGTCATTTAAAGCAATCCAATCGGCAGTATCTAAATAGCCATTCGTAAATCCCCATGCAATATTATTGTTTGTGCCCACTACAATTGCTGGTGCTCCGGGTAGCGACACGCCAGTTACCTGGGTAGGCGCTCCATTTTGCATGTAATTTAATTGTGCCCTGTACCAAATAACCGGCACAGCCATCGATAAATGCATATCATCCGACACCATTCCAGCACCTGTTTTAGTCAACACTCCGGTAACCGCCCAGTTATTACTGCCGCGTTCTTGGTTGGCTCCAATGCTTTTAACTGCGTGTTGTGTTTGAGTTGGTAAAGTAGGTATGTCGGCGCTATAAGGCGTTAATTTGCTGCCATCAAGTGCGGCTTGGTACTTACTTGGTTGCGTTAAAAAATCAACCATTTGCTTTGTGTACGCTTGCTCAATTTGAATGAGTGCTTGGTCGCGCTCAAATGTGGCGCTTTGTAAATCAAGGTACATGCTAAATATCACGAGTAGGCTGTCTTCACTTTGCCATGCCTTTTGTGTTGCACCTGTTAGTAAATATTCAAAGCTTGAATATCCTACTTGCGCTAAGCCTTCGTTTACACCTTGCGCATAAATTTTAAGTAATTGCTTATCTGCCTCTGGCAGCGTTTGTAAAATAATTTTGCTGCGTTTACGCAATTGATGAAAACGCATTTTTTTATCGAGCCCCAGCGCTGCTTCGCCAAATAACTCACTTAACTCACCTGCGGCATTACGCCTTAGTAAATCCATTTGAAAAAATCGGTCTTGCCCATGCGCATAACCTAAACCATAGGCAGCGTCGTTTCGGCTATTTGCGTTTATAACCGCTTGCCCTAATGCATCGCGCGAAATTTTTACAGGCTCTACTACCGCGTTACTACGCCCGTTACCATCAAGGGCTGGTAAACTTAAGCTAAGTACGCCATAAACAACGGCGGTACTCGCCAACCCTAAAATAACAGTCAATAGCAGTAACCATTTGATTAATTTAAACATCGACCTTTCCTTTGATAATTTTCATCAAGCGTTGAGAGCATATAATAACCACAGTTTTATTAAATAATAATGTTCTTGCTCGCAAAGGGTGAAATAAACATCAAAATCCACGATAATGTCAGCTCCACACATCGTGCAGAACTAGTTGAGATCAATATGACTGAAAAAACATTTATCAAAGGTAAAGACCGCGACCTAGAATCGTCAATCTCTACCATGCAAAACAAGCTTAAAGCCCTAAACATTAATGTTGAAGAAGCGCTTTGGCTTAACCCTGTAGCTAACTGTTATTCGGTTCATATAAAAGACAGCGACTGCGGTGTTATGTTTACCAATGGTAAAGGCGCAACCGACAAAGCCTCTATTGCTTCAGCACTCGGTGAATACTTTGAACGCTTAAGCTGTAACTACTTTTTTGCAGACTTTTATCTAGGTGAAGAGTTTGCCAATGGTGAGTTTACTCATTACCCAACTGAAAAATGGTTTGAAGTTGAAGGCGATGAAGTACCACAAGGTATTATGGATGAGAGCTTATGGGATTATTTTGACCCAGAGCGTGAGCTGAACGCATCACACCTTTTTGATTTTAACTCAGGCAATGATGATCGTGGCATTTGTACCCTGCCCTACACTCGCCAACGCGATAACCAAGATGTATACATTCCAGTAAACGTTATAGGTAACATTTTTGTATCTAACGGTATGAGCGCAGGCAACACGAAATTTGAAGCGCGCGTACAAGGTTTATCAGAAGTATTTGAACGCGCTATTAAAAACCGCATCATCGCCGAAGGTATTTGTTTACCAATCGTGCCTGAAGATGTTGTTAAGCAATATCCTAAAATTCACGAAGCGTGTGAAGAACTTCGCAGTCATGGTTTTCATCTGCGCATTGCCGATGCATCACTTGGTGGCAAATACCCTGTAATGAGCGTAACGCTTATTAACCCAACAGATGGTTCTGTATTTGCTTCTTTTGGTGCTCACCCATCATTTGAAGTTGCGCTTGAGCGTACCGTTACCGAATTATTACAAGGTCGTCGTCTTGATCAACTAGATGTATTCCAACCTGCTACCTTTGATAACGACGAAGTAGCAACGCCTGAAAACATTGAACTGCACTTTATTGATTCAAGCGGTTTGATTTCGCATGATTTCTTCCGTGCAAAAGCTGACTTTGAATTTGTACACTGGGACTTTAGCGGCACAACTGAGCAAGAATATAACTTCTGTACTGACCTAATTCACAGCATGGATCACGATATCTACATCATGGATTACACGCACCTAAACGTATACGCATGTCGTATTTTAGTACCTGGCATGTCAGACATTTACCCTGTTGATGAGCTTATTTGGCGCAACAACAACGAAGGCGCTAAATTCCGTGAAACATTCCTATCGCTTGATCAGTACGATGCAGAGCAATGGATGGAAATTTACGACAGCCTTGAAGAAGCAGGCCACAGCGATATTATCCGCGCCGCAGAATTTATTGGCTTAGCAACTGATGCCGACACACCATGGCACACACTGCGTATTGGTGAACTTAAAGCGCACCTATGTTTAGCCGCAGGCAGCGAAGAAGCCATTGATTGGGTTGACTGGATACTTCATACAGGCCAAGTAAACGAAGAGGCAATGCGCCACTTCCGCTGCTTAAAAGCAGTTCTTGAAATAAAATACGATGACGAGCGCGAATACGCAGATTACCAAGATGCCCTAGGCTTAATGTTTGGCGCTAATAACGTAACGCTTGCTATTGAAATTGCCGAAGGTGAAAAGCAGTTTAACGGTTTAACTTTCCCTGGCTTATCGCTTAAAGGCTTTAAAAAGCATGCGGCATTACTTGATGGTTACCGCAAGTTACACGTAGCAAAGCAAAATCATTGGGCACGTGAAGTTAGCGATAGCTAAACTACTAATTATAAAAATAAAATGGCGCATATTGATCGGCGCCATTTTCATTTGTGTAATAAATTAGCTATAGTTGAATTGCCTAAATTAACACCACGATGTAGCTAATGTCGCCACCGACTAACAGTAAAACAAATGTCCATAACTTTAAGCTTGCCTTTTGGTTATCGCTGACGCTAACAATCTTAGTCGGTGTTGTACTTGATAATATTAACTATAACCGTGTTAAAGATGCCTACCGCCTACAAATCCTGTCAGAAGTCAGTACCTATCGCGCTCAACTCGAGTCCACTTTAGTTTCTAATATTCAATTAGTACGTGGTTTAGCCGTTGCAGTTGCCGCAGAGCCTAATTTAAAACAAGAACGCTTTGAACAAATTGCCGCTCCTTTGTTCAATACATCAAATGAACTACGTAATATTGGCGGCGCACCCAATATGATTATCCAGATGACTTACCCTTTAAAAGGAAACGAAAAAGCAATCGGCCTTAATTTTTTAGCTAATAAAAATCAACGTGCAGATGCGATTAGAGCACGCGATACGAACACGATCATTATGGCGGGGCCATTAACATTAGTACAAGGCGGCGAAGCATTAATAGCCAGAGTACCTGTGTATACGCCACCTAATCATGAGTTTTGGGGCTTGTTATCAGTGGTACTCGATATTAGCAAGGTTTATGGCAACTCAGGGATTTATGAACTTGAAAAAGAGTACTTAGTTGCAATACAAGGACGCAATGGCTTAGGTAAAAAAGGGGAGTTTTTTTATGGCGATCCACGCATTGTTGAACAAACCCCCCTTGAATTTGCTTTAAACTTTCAAGGCGGGAGTTGGCATTTATATGTTGCACCAAAAGCCGGTTGGAGCCCTCCAAGCTCAGCTATATGGCCTTTACGCTTGGCCGTGATGATTATTTGTGGGTTATTAATTTTAGCATTTATGTTCTTTTTAAAAATGCTTAATCGCCAACAACAAAATGAAAAAATGCTCGAAACAATGAGCGACTTAGCTCAAATAGGTGCATGGTCATTTAACTTAGAGACTAAACAAGTGTATTGGTCCGATATGACCAAAAAATTATTCAAATATCCTCTGCAAACCCAACCTGAATGGCCTAAAGATTTAAGTTACTTTAAAAAAGGCCTAAGCAGAGAAACAATCAAACATTTAATTGAACGTGCCATAAAGCATGGTGAAAGCTACGAAGTTGAGCTAGAAGTCATAACCGCTGAAGGCGAATCTGTTTGGGTGCTTGTAAATGGCGAAGCTGAGCGAAAAAATGGCCGTAGTACGCGTATTTTTGGCTCATTACAAAATATCGACATCCGTAAAAAAATTGAATTAGAAAATAGCAAAACCGCGCTGCACAATGAAATTTTAGCCTCTCTTACCGTTAATAAATTAATCTTAAATGGGCAACTAAGCCAATCAAAAGACATTATTACCCAATCAATCTGCCAAGCATTCGATATTAAACGCGCGAGTATTTGGTTTTTTAATGACGATAAAACTCAACTAAGTCCTTTTGCCATACACAGTACACATGCACCGAGTGATAACATTGACCCTATTTGGCTCAGAAAAAACATTCCCGATTTTTTTAACGCAATAGATCACCTTGCGGTATTTAATGCCCCTAACGTCTTGGAGCACCCAACACTTGCACCAATCAAAAATCACTATTTAATACCATTAGAAATTAAATCAATGTTGTGTGTGATTATTCCCGCAGGCAGTGGGGCAATCGGGGTGGTTTGTGCAGAGCAATGCCAATTAAGACGCTACTGGTCTAAAAACGAAGAAAGCTTTTTAATTGCTGTTGCTGCCTTAATTGGCAGCTTACATTCAAGCCAACAACGAATAGAGACAGAGCAAAAACTAGTAACAGCCAAAGAGGCTGCAGAGCAAGCTGTTGCCGCAAAAAGTGAATTTTTAGCCAGCATGAGTCACGAAATTCGCACTCCAATGAATGGCGTTTTAGGCATGCTCAATATCATAAAACAAACTCAATTAGACCAACAACAAGAGCACCATATTGAGCTTGCGCAATCATCTGCTCAATCATTACTGAATATAATTAATGATATTTTAGATTTTTCAAAAATTGAAGCCGGTAAACTAAACATTGAAAATATGCAATTTAATCTCCCGAGATTGTTAGGAGAAGTCGTTGAATCATTTGCTTTAAAAGTTGAACAAAATAATACCAAACTTATTTTAGATGCGACGCAAATTACAGTCAGTGAAGTAATTAGTGATCCAAACAGATTACGCCAAATTCTAAATAACTTGATTGGTAATGCGGTAAAGTTCACTTTAAATGGCGAAGTAATAATAACCGCAAGAGTTGAGGAAGCAACAAATGGTTCATTCTTACAATGCTCAGTAATCGATACCGGCATTGGCATTGACTCTAAAAAACAAAGTTCATTATTTGAATCATTTACACAAGCAGACGCATCGACTACGCGTCAGTTTGGTGGCACAGGGTTAGGCCTTGCGATAGTTAAACAGCTTTGTGAACTTATGGGTGGCGAAGTGAGTGTAACTAGCGTTAAAGGCCAAGGCAGTACATTTTCTTTCACAATAGAGATACAACCTAGATTAAGTAAAGAGCAAGACTTACCAAGTCATTTAATTAAAAACAAACATATTTTAATTATTGATGAGTGCTACTTAAATGCTAATACAGCAAATAAACAGCTCATTATCTGGGGAGCAAACGTTGAATGCATAAATAATTACCAGCAAGTTTTTGATTATTTACACACGGTAATAAATGGTCCTGAAGCAATTTTAATTGATTATTACTTTTTTGAAAAAGCGCCTCAATCACATATAGCCTCGCTTAAAAAATTTATAACGATGCAAAGTTGTAAACTAATTATTATGGCGCCAATGAGCTATTCCCAAGAAGATTCAAAGTTAGAAATGGATTTTGATTGCATGATTTTCAAACCGCTTACCCCTTCTGACTTGTTTGATTCACTCACCAACGATAAATATATTGAGCAGCAACAGCATCAAGCACAATTAGAGAACAAATTAACGAAAGCGCTAATGCCTGATTCATCAGCACCACAACTATTATTAGTGGAGGATAATAAAATAAACCAAGTCGTTACCTCTGCTTTATTAAAGCAGATGGGAGTAATTTTTGATATTGCCGAAAATGGGGTTGAGGCAATAAAAAAACTGACGACAAAGCAAGGCGAACCTTATAAGCTCATTTTAATGGATTGCCAAATGCCAGAAATGGATGGCTATCAAGCAACACACGCAATTAGAAAAGGCGATGCTGGCAATCATAATAAAAAGATTACGATAATAGCCTTAACCGCAAATGCGATGCAGGGTGATAAAGAAAAATGCTTAACTGCGGGAATGGATGACTATTTAAGTAAACCGCTAGATTTAGCCGTTCTGAAACCCAAACTTCAGCAATGGCTTGGTACTCAATAAAAGTGTAAGCTAATAAAATGTGCCCACTCATTTAAGATTATTTATGCAGTTATCAGCAAATCAACAACGTATTATTGGTTGTTTATTAGAAAAACAAAGTACAACACCAGAGCATTATCCACTGTCTTTAAATGGGCTAACGAATGCGTGTAATCAAAAATCTAATCGCGATCCTGTTTTAAATCTTACAGAAAATGATGTACAAAATGCACTTGATGAACTAATAGAAATGCGTTTGGTTACAATAGATGAAGGGCTTTCTGGTCGCGTAAATAAATACGATCACCGCTTTTGTAATACCGAGTTTAGTAATCTGCAATTTTCTATGCAGCAGCGTGCGATAATTTGTTTATTACTTTTACGTGGTGCACAGACCCCTGGGGAATTAAGAACCCGCAGTAATAGGCTCGCCGATTTTAGTAACGTAAACGAAGTAGAAAACGCGTTAAATGAACTTATAAAAAATGATTACGTAAATAAACTAGACCGTGAGCCTGGTAAACGTGATAGTCGTTACGTACATTTATTTGGTGATCAAGCATCGAACTTAACAACTAATGAGACAATACGAAAAGTTGATACGCTTAAAAATAATGAATTAGACGAGCTACTTGCAGAAATAGACGAATTAAAAGCAGAGCTTCGTCAAATAAAAGATCATTTAGGGCTTTAACTAAAATACGCTAAATCACATAATAAATTTATTGCGTATAAACTGATTTAACAATAAGGAGCTGGCAATGCGCGCCGAAATTATGGCTGAAATGAAGGTTCAGCCAACGATTGATGTAAATGCTGAAATAACTCGTCGAGTTGGTTTTATTAAAACACGTTTAGTAGCAGCTTACTCACGATCGTTAGTACTTGGGATTAGCGGCGGTGTTGACTCATCAACCTGTGGCCGTTTATGCCAATTAGCCGTAAACGAACTGAATAAAGAACAAAACACTAACAAGTACCAATTTATAGCAGTACGCCTACCTTATGGCGTACAAGCCGATGAAGACGAAGCGCAAATGGCGGTTGATTTTATTCAACCAAGCAAACGTATGACGGTAAATGTTCAGCCAGCAGCCGATGCACTTCATGAGCAAGCTATAGCGGCTGTAATTGGCTGTGGTGAAACACTCCCCGATCAAGCGCAAATCGACTTTATTAAAGGCAATGTTAAAGCACGCCAACGTATGGTTGCTCAGTACGAAATTGCAGGTTTTTGCCAAGGCTTAGTCGTAGGTACTGATCACAGTGCTGAAAATATTACTGGTTTTTATACAAAATTTGGTGACGGTGCATGCGATTTAGCGCCGCTTTTTGGTTTATCTAAACGTCAGGTGCGTGCACTTGCAACAGCGTTGGATGCACCTGATTTGTTGGTTAATAAAGCCCCAACTGCTGATTTAGAAAGTGATCGCCCTGGACTTACAGATGAAGAGGCTCTTGGTTTAAGTTATGAGCAAATTGATGACTTTTTAGAAGGTAAATCAATATCTGAAGATGTTGAAGAAAAGCTTGTTAGCATCTATCAGCGAACGCAACATAAACGTCAACCGATTCCGACAATTTACGATTAATGTTCAACTAATAAAATAAAGCAATTAGCGCTCGGTGAGATTAATTGCTTTTTTGATCGACAGATCAAGAGACTGCGTATATTTTATTAAATTAACACGCTAATATTTATTAATTACCCGCCAAAGAGAACACTGCATTATATGACATCGCCCATTTTAATTACCGGCGCAGGCCAACGTATTGGTTTAGCGCTAGCTCAGCATTATATAGCCCAAGGACAAGACGTTATAATTACATACCGTACTCGCCATGATGCGGTTGATAAACTCGAGCAGCAAGGTGTGGTGTGTATTTATGCTGACTTTAGTACCGATGCAGGAATTAATACATTTATAGAGACGCTTAATACATGCACGCGGTCATTACGCGCAATTGTGCATAATGCATCAAGCTGGGATTGTGAGGCGAATAATCCTGACTACGCCGCACTGTTTGACAACATGATGCGTATACACGCTAAAACACCGTATTTAATTAATATGATGTGCACAGAGCTTCTTTTAACGCACCAAAAGGTAACGGGGACTCCGGCCGATATCATTCACCTTACTGACTACGTAGTTGAAACAGGCAGCCCTAAGCATTTAGCTTACGCGGCAAGTAAAGCAGCCCTTGAAAACCTAACTAAATCGTTCAGCGCTAAATATGCGCCAAATATAAAAGTAAACTCGGTGGCTCCCTCACTCATTATTTTTAATGAGCATGACGATGAGCAATACCGTGTAAAAACCCTAAAAAAATCATTAATGGGCATTGAACCAGGATGCCAAGAAATTATCAATAGCATTGATTTACTGCTGCAAAGCCATTACATCACCGGGCGCTCTTTGCCTATTGATGGTGGTCGTCACTTAAAGTAAATAAGCTAAATAAAATGAGATATTTATGCATAATGAATTAAAAGAAAGTTACCAAAAAATAATCACCGCAGTAGGCGAAGACGCTAACCGCGAAGGTTTACTTGATACGCCAAAGCGCGCAGCAAAAGCAATGGAGTATTTAACCCAAGGATATCGCCAAACGCTTGATGAGATAACCAATAAAGCGGTGTTTACGTCTGATGCTGACGATATGGTTTTAGTGCAAGATATAGAGCTGTACTCTATGTGTGAGCATCATTTGCTGCCTTTTATTGGCCGTTGCCATATTGCTTACATCCCAAACGGTAAAGTGTTAGGTTTATCTAAATTTGCCCGTATTGTTGATATGTTTTCACGCCGTTTTCAAATTCAAGAACAACTAACGCATCAAATCGCTAAAGCAGTTGAAGAAGTTACTGGCGCTAAAGGTGTCGGTGTAATTGTTGAAGCAAAGCACATGTGTATGATGATGCGTGGTGTAGAAAAACAAAATTCAAGTATGCGAACGTCAGTAATGTTAGGTAACTTTAGAAGTGATCCTAAAACGCGTAACGAATTTTTGCAGCTTATAAAGGGTTAACCTATGGCTAATGCAATTATTAACGTTACTAATTTACGCCTACGTACTTTTATCGGCTTTAATCAAGAAGAACGTGAAAAAAAGCAAGACGTAGTGATAAACTTAGAGATCCACTACCCTGCAGATGATGCCTGTAAAAACGATGAAGTAGAGCAAGCACTTAATTATAAAGTGATCACAAAAGAAGTAATTAGTTTAGTAGAGCAAGGACACTTTTTATTGCTGGAAAAATTAGTTGCCGAAATTCTTGCTGTTTGCCATACCCACCCAAGTGTTCACTACGCAAAAGCCCGTGTTGATAAACCACATGCATTGCGTTTTGCTGATTCAGTATCGCTTACGCTTGATTGGGCGAAGTAACTTTTGTATCTAAATGAGTTTTTCGAATCCAACGGCAAGGGCGATAACCGCTAAATAGCGCGCGCCTTTGCCTAGTGTTACTAATAATAAAAAAAGACTAAATCGTACTTTAAATATGCCTCCGATCACCGTTAGCGGGTCTCCTACAATCGGTAACCAAGCAAATAATAAACTATAGACACCGTATTTATTAAATTGCTTTTGTGCGCTTTCAAGGCCACTTTCAGACACCGGAAACCACTTTTTATCTTTAAATCGCAGTACCTGCGTACCCAACCAATAATTAACGCAACTCCCGAGTACATTGCCAAATGTTGCTACGCACCACATAAGCCATAAATTAACTTCACCTTGAGTAACCATCCCCACCATGATCACCTCAGAAGAGCTGGGCAGCAGTGTGGCAGATATAAATGCGCTAATAAATAACGTGAGATACAACATAATGCCCTTCTGGCTAAACGTAAAAACCCAGCCTATAGCTGGGTTTATAATACCAATTTTATTAAAAACATGATCATTCTAGCGTATTAAATAACTCACTAACTACGTTAAAAATTATTTATAGAGAACAACTATGTATCATAATTTTAGCCTTGTTATTGCGCTATTTTCTTATCGCTATAATAGATCACTAATTTAATGCAATTGGTATAAAAATAAACTGTATGTTTATTTTATCAAATTTAAACTAAACGGATAGTTAAACTCTTTACCTTCGTTGGCTTTAATACTTGCCATTACAACCATTACAAACCCAAAAATTGCCACTAAAGGTAGTAATATTAAACCTATCACCGCAAATATTAGTACAAAACAAACAAGGTAGGCAATTGCCATAGTTATCTGAAAGTTAAGTGCTTTTTTGCCATGTACGTCAACAATGGGCATTTCATCTTTTTTAATTAACCAAACAATTAATGGCCCAATTATTGAGCCAAACGGCACAATAAACCCTGCTAATGCACTTAAATGACATAGCATAGCCCATGTACGGTCATCTTTATTAACTGGTTTAACCTCTTGATTTTCTTCCACAACACGCTCCTTTTTGTTTTATGTATGTTGCCTCTTAACTAAACAAATGTCTACTAATCAACCAACGTATTTACCTTTAAAAATCACAGCGTGAAATCTTGTGATAAAAAAGTGATAAGTTTGTGAGAGTTTCTTGAGACGGTTATTCAATACTTAGCTCGAATCATCACTTACAGGAAATAATAATGAAAGCTTCAACATTAACAATTGCAACCCTTTTAGCGGCAGCTAGCCAATCGACTATGGCCGCAGAGTTAGACTTAAAAGTCACGAACTTAACCCAAGGTATACACTTTACACCCGTACTTATAACCGCTCACGATAGTGAAGATAAGCTTTTTGAAGTTGCAACAGAGGCCTCTACCGCATTGCAAACTATGGCAGAAGGCGGAAACATAGCTCAATTAGTTGCACAAGCAACAGCTGCGGGAAGCGATAT
Organism: Pseudoalteromonas sp. Ld19; assembly: GCF_045064135.1. Classification (NCBI taxonomy): domain Bacteria; kingdom Pseudomonadati; phylum Pseudomonadota; class Gammaproteobacteria; order Alteromonadales; family Pseudoalteromonadaceae; genus Pseudoalteromonas; species Pseudoalteromonas sp. Ld19. The sequence goes on from NZ_JBISHA010000024.1 coordinate 192,613, forward strand.
GGCAGCAAATCCAGCTGAAGGCCTACTTGCCCCAACCGCGTCAGCAATGACAACACTTACTACAGCTGATGGTAATGAGTATTTATCTTTAGCTGCAATGATGCTGCCAACTAATGATGGCTTCGTTGGCCTAGATAGCTGGAAAATACCAACTGAAGCTGGCACATATACTGTTTATCTAAACGCATATGACGCAGGCACAGAACAAAATAATGAACTTGTAGTAGTTGGCTCTGGCGCACCTGGCACGCCTGGTATCCCGGCAGCACCAGGTGGCAATGCAGGCACTGGTGGCGCGGGTTTAACAAGTACTGATAGCAATATTAACATTCATATTCACCCTGGTAATTTGGGAGATGACGATCTAGCTGCTGGCAAGAGTGATTTAAGTAACACCGTGCATAGATGGTTAAACCCTGTAGCAAAACTAACCGTTACGGTTAAGTAGGAGCGCTATTATGTCATCTTTTCGAAATATCAAAAAAAGCGCTGTAGTACTCGCGTTTGTATCAACTCTTTCAGCGTGTGGTGATAACGATAACAATACGCCTGAACAAATCGTTACACCAACACCAACCCCGACTCCTGTTAGCTATACATTTAGTGTTACCGTAAGTAACTTAACTGCTGGTCAGCCTTTCTCGCCCATTGCTGTAGTTGCACATCATGACGGTACACTATGGCAAATTGGTAGTCCTGCATCAGTTGCACTAGAAACAATGGCTGAAGGTGGTGATAACAGCCAACTTCTAGCATTTGAAAAAGGTATTGCCAATGCATCAAGCGAAGGCCCTGTTGGGCCTGGCGCAAACACGACAGTCACAATCACTACCGACACAGTAGAAGTACTCAAATTATCGCTTGCCACAATGATGGTGAATACAAATGATGGGTTTACCGGTCTTAGTGCTATAGATGTATCTGCATTAGCTGTTGGTGATTCAATTATGCGCACCACGGTTGCTTATGATGCAGGTACAGAAGCAAATACAGAAGCAGCTGGTACATTACCGGGTCCTGTAGATAATGGCGAAGGCTTTAACGAAGCGCGCAATGATGTTGATTTTGTAGCAAGGCACCCTGGTGTAGTTACCAATGAAGACGGTCTATCAAGTTCAGTACTAAGCCCTGAACACAAGTTTGATAATCCATTGGCAAAAGTTGTCATTACCCGAACTCAGTAATCCATATTAACGGCATTTAAGCGTTAATTTACCAGCTTGTAATGGGGAAGTAAGGGAGCATGGATGCCCCCCTTTTTACGAGGATTAACTATGCGCCATGAAAAACTACTTATTGTGGAAGACGATAGAGAAATAGGAAAACTAATTACCACCCAGCTAACGTCATTGAACCTACATGTTGATCATGTTGTTAGTGCAGAGCTTGCTTTAAAAAAAATAGCCAAGCATCCCTACGGACTTATTTTACTCGACATAAACTTACCGCAAATGGATGGCTTAAGCTTGTGCCGAAAAATAAAAGAACATTACCCAACTACCTCCGTAATTTTACTTACCGCGCTTAGCAGTGATATGGATAGAGTTATTGGCCTTGAAATGGGCGCCGACGACTATATTTGCAAACCCTTTTTTGCCCGTGAATTACAAGCCAGAGTTAAAACTCAGCTACGCCACAGAGCGCAACTACTCGCTAGTCAAAATAATGATAACTTCCCCGTCGATAGTGAGCAAACACTAACTGTGGGTTCTCTGCATATTGAATTTAGCTCACACCAAGTGTATTTAGCCGAACAAGCACTTAATCTCACCGCCACGGAATTTGATTTACTGGTTTATTTTGCGCACCACCCAAATCATGTTTTTAGTCGTCAGCAATTACTCGATAAAGTATGGGGTTATCAGCACAGTGGTTACGAGCACACTGTAAATTCCCACATAAACCGCTTACGCGCCAAATTAGAAGCGCATCAACAAGCGCCGATTATAGAAACTGTTTGGGGTGTTGGTTACAAGCTAAACCCAAGCCAACTTAATTAAGATCTTTATTATGAAACTATCTTTGTATCAAAAATTAGCGGTCTCGTTAGTGGTGATTTTTTGCTTTATTTGCGCACTCGTTTACAGCTGGAGCAAACAGTTAGAACTTACCTCTAAACATCACGCTGAACAAAACCTGCATTTAGCGTTAGCTGAACATTTAGTGCAAGATAATCCACTAATAAAAGAAGGCGTGTACGATTATAAGGCGCTAGAAAACCTCTTTCATACTTTAATGTTATTAGGCCCTGCGTTTGAATTTTATTTTGTAGACGAGACCGGAAAGATTCTTACTTACTCGGCAAAGCCTGGCAAAGTTAAGCGTACTCATATAAATTTGGCTCCACTAAAAAAATTAATCCAAGACCCTAAAGCAGCGCCAATATATGGTGATAATCCACGTAATAAAGAACAACAAAAAATATTTTCCGCCGCGCCTGTTTTTAATAACGATAAATTACAAGGTTACTTATATGTAATTATTGGTGGCGAAGCTTACGATACCTCCTTAAGCACTATAAAAAACAATGACAAACTATGGCTCGCCGCATTATGGCTTGGATCTGCATTAATATTTTTACTCATTGCTATGCTAATCTTATTGCGCTTTTTTACCAATCCAATTCAGCGCTTAGCCCGTGATGTGAGTAATATTGAAGCAGCTAACTACAGCCTTACCGATACAAAGCTCAGTCACTTCTCAACGCAGAAAAGTAATGAAGTACACAGCTTAGGTCGCAGTATCCAAGCCATGCTTACCCGTATTAATGAGCAGTTTAAAGCACTAGAACAGGGCGATAAACAACGCAAAGAGCTATTAACTCATTTATCACACGACTTACGTACACCACTTGCATCACTGCAAGGATTTTTAGAAGTATTAAACCAATCAGGCGACCAATTAAGCCAAAAGGAGCAACAAGAGTACTTACACGTCTCGCTTAATAATTGTGGACAATTAAAGCTATTAATAGAGCAAATATTTGAACTTTCTCACTTAGAAAATGGTGAAATAAATATCAACAAAGAAACCTTTAATTTAGGCGAACTCATTTATGATTGTATTGCAAAATTTAGTTTAGCCGTTGATAAAAAAGGTATTAGTTTATCGGTAGAGCCCGCAATTTGTGATTTCCCGGTTATAGCAGACATAGCAAAACTAGAGCGTGTATTAAGTAATTTAATCGATAACGCTATTAGGCATACACCTCGTGGCGGCAGCATTGCAGTACATGTAAAACGCAGTGACGATAATCAGCTATTTGTGCATGTATCAGACACAGGCGTAGGCATAAAAGAAGATGAGCTGAATGCTATTTTTGACCCGCACTATCAGGCAAGTAACTCAAATAAAGAGGGGCGTCAGCAAGGTGGTTTAGGATTGGCTATTTGTAGAGGATTATTAAAATTAATGGATAGCGAAATTAACGTACAAAGTGAAATAGGTAAAGGCACTATGTTTAGCTTTAACCTGCCACAAAAAAAGGTGCTTCCTTAAAAAGCACCTTATTAAGTTAAATCTATTTAAATATAAAGATTAACTACTTTTTAATACCCGCTAAATCAAGCATAAATGCATAATTTAGCGCGGTATCTTCTAAGCGTTTGAAGCGACCCGATGCACCACCGTGCCCTGCTTCCATATCTATTTTAAACAGTAACTTATTATCATCCGTTTTATAGTCACGCAGCTTAGCAACCCATTTTGCAGGCTCAAAGTATTGCACTTGTGAATCGTGCAAGCCTGTCGTTACCAGCATATTAGGATACGCTTGTTTCGATACTTGGTCATATGGCGAGTAAGACAGCATGTAATCGTAATATGCTTTTTCGTTCGGATTACCCCATTCTCCATATTCATTAGTAGTAAGCGGAATGCTCGCATCAAGCATAGTTGTTACTACATCTACAAACGGCACAGCCGCAACCATGCCCTTATAAAGCTCAGGTGCTTGGTTTGCTACTGCGCCCATTAATAAGCCACCGGCACTACCACCTAACGCAAATATTTCATCTTTTGCGCCATACTTTTGAGAAACTAATGCTTTAGTTATGTCAACAAAGTCGTTAAACGTATTCTTTTTAGTTAGTAACTTACCATCTTCGTACCAAGGACGGCCTAACATTTGTGAGCCGCGAACATGAGCAATAGCAAATACAAAGCCACGGTCTAATAAGCTCAAGCGTGAACTAGAAAACGTTGGATCCATTGTTGCGCCATATGAACCATAACCATATTGCAACAATGGGTTTGTGCCATCTTTTTTAAACGCGTCGTTACGATAAACTAAACTTACTGGTACTTTAATGCCATCGCGTGCTGTTACAAAAATACGCTCTGAGGCATAGTTATCAGCATTAAAGTCACCCAATACAGCTTGTTGTTTAAGTAATGTTTTATCGCCTGTAGCTAAGTTCACATCGTACGATGAAGCTGGCGTCGTCATGCTTGTGTAGTAAACACGTAACGTATCGCTATCTAAATCGTTATTACCATAAGCGCCAATAGTATAAGCACTGTCATTAAAGCTTAATGGGAGCTCTTTGCCTGTTTTTAAATTACGCGCAATCAATTTTGACTGACCCATTTCACGCTCTTGGTAAACTAAGTAGTCATTAAATAAATCAATGCCTTCGAGTTTGATATCATCGCGCGCTGGGATCACACTTTGCCAGTTAGCTTTGTCGCCTGCTTTATTAATATCGACTTTCATCAACTGAAAGTTAACGGCATTTAAATTAGTGACAATATAATAAGCGTTTCCTAATTTCGATATTTCATATTCCAGGCCCGCTTCGCGCTCAATTAAATGCTTAGGCATTGCTTTTGTATCATTCGCACTCAATACCGATACACCAGATGCGTCAGTACTGCTGTGCCAAATATAAATCTCTGAGCCATCTTTACTTTTGCTAATACCCATGTAGTAACTGGTATCTGTCTCTTCGTAGATTAGCTCGTCATCCGCTTGCGGTGTGCCTAACGTATGACGATAGACTTGGTAGCCTAGCAAAGTTTGTAAGTCTTTTTTAATATAGTAAATCGTTTTATTATCGTTTGCCCACACAACGCCACCATTGGTGCCCTCAAGAGTGTCTTCAAGTAATTTACCGGTTGTTAAATCTTTTATTTTTACACTATAAACACGGCGACTAACAGTGTCTTCCCCATACGCCATTAAATTGCCATTAGGGCTTACATCTAGCCCACTCACAGCATAATAGTCGTGATCTTTAGCCAATTCGTTTACATCTAAAATCACCTGTTGATCAGTGCCGGCAAAATCACTACTACGCAAGTAAGTCGCATACTCGTTATCACCACGGGTTTGCGATGAGTAAAAATAATCACCGGTTTTAACTGGTACTGAGTCGTCATCTTTTTGGATTCGACCTTTTAGCTCTTCAAATAGTGTCGCTTGTAACGTCTTGGTATGTGCAAGCATCGCCTCTGTATACGTATTCTCAGCCTCTAAATAGTTAATGACATCTGGCGCTTTACGTTCGTCATCTCGCAGCCAGTAATAATCATCTATACGCGTATCACCATGAATTGTCATTTCATGTGGTACTTTTTTAGCAATAGGCGCAACAACTTGAGCTACCTGGGTTGCTTTAACGTGTGTATTATTTTTTTGAGTATCTTCAGGGGCTTGATTACAACCACTTAAAATAGCAAGCGATAGTGCAGCAAGTGCAAAAGGAGTGCGCTTCATCAGTTAAAGTCCTTGTTATATTTATTTTTTATTAAGTAATTAAATATACCTAAAATTAGACTTTGTAGTTACTAAGTTTGTGAAGCAATGTAAAAAGGGAGCCGAAGCTCCCTTTATATAACTATCAGATTATAAAATTACTTTTGCTTACGACGACGCGTAAATGCAAAAGGTGCAACTAATAGTGTTAACCAAGCTAAAGAGCCTGAACTTTTCTTTTTCGTAGGCTCTACTACCACTGGAGGCACTACCTTAGTAATACTCACAGTAGCCATAGCAGGTTCTGAGGTATTGCCTCGAACATCAATTGCAACCACTTGAATTTCAGCTGATGAATCACCTGATAATAAATCCGAATTTGTTACAACGATTTGCCCTTCAGCATTTACACCAAGTCCTTGATGCGTATTAGACTGTACATAATACTCTGAAATTTCTAAATCAAGATCAGACTCTGTAACTGTTAACGCACCTACAACCGTTCCGTTAGCTGCATCTTCAACAACCGTAAATTCACCACCAACTAAGGCTGGTGCTACAACTGCTGGTAGCTCTAAATCAGAGCTAGCCATTAGTTTAACAATTCCTAAACCTGATGTTTGAGATAATACAAATGGGCTGCTCGCTTCAACAATCGCTTTTTCACCTGGCTTGATTGATGTAACCGCCTCGCCTGTTGCTAAAGATTTTAAAGCTACGCTAGGAGTCGCACCAAAAATAGTTGAACCTTCAGCACTATCTGTCTCAGAGAAAACACCAGTTTGGTAAGCAGCGTAACCAACTGAAACCTTCAAGTTCATTTGCTTACCAACTAACGACGAGTCAGCATTAAATAGGTTTGTACATGCAGAAAATGTAACCGTATTTTCACCCGCTGAGTGATACATAGGAGTAACCCATGCTAGAGAGTCAGTTCCAGCACCATCTGTAGTTCCAATGACTGTACGACTACGTCCTGGGAATGCTGTACTGCGACCACGGTCATTATAGTTTTGCATTACTTGGTCGTATACACCGTCGTTATCAGTATCAATTTCAAGTCTGTAACCGGCTTGGAACACATGTGTTAACGGATCACGTAATTGAATTGACGATGTAGCAAAAAGACCTGAATCACAAGAGCTATCTGCAAACACAGAGAAAGTAGTTGCTAGAATATTAAATTCCGCTTCTTCAAACGTTTTTTCAACACCCATAACTGCAATGTTTTCAGCAAATGGCTTTATTTCTGTTTGTCCACTGTTCTCTACTACAAGCGACATTTCATTTTTAACAATTTGAGATGACACATTCAATGCCGTTGCTGCTTTTGGCATTGCATGGTACACAATGTGTAAATCATGATCTGTATCTGTGCTTGCATCATTAAATACTAGCGCGCCATCAAACTCAATTGAAGTAAGCGCTGCACTTCTAGCTGCAATATCTTCAGCACTGAAAGGATTTTCTAGTTCCCATGCCGGAAGCTTGGTTGGATCTACCGTCAGCACAACATCAAAACTAGTTGTTTGGCCAGCAGGGATTGTTACAGATGCAGGGAAGTCCCAACTAATTGCTGCTGTGTCTTCATCATTTTGGTAACGCGCTTCGGTGCGAAGAGCATACGTTTTAGAATCTGATGAAAAGTTTTTAACCGTTACATTTTTTGTAAACGATTTTGTTTCAGTCATACTCATAAGACCAAACGAAAGAGCGGCTTGTTTAGTATTAAATTCAGTATTGTTAACCCATGCCGCAACAGGCAAGTTCACCGCTTTAGTTACATCAACTAAGCCAGCACCAATCATACTAATAGGTGCAAGTTCTGAATCAGGGTTAGTCGCTAGTGGCTTGTTTGTCACATCAAGGTTAGCCGCATTCATTATTGTAGCTTTAATTTCAAATGCATTACGCTCAGGGTGTGCTTCACGAATCATTGCCACAGCACCTGCGGTGATTGGACCCGAGAAAGAAGTACCTGATACAGGATTGTTTTCTGTTTGCGTACCTGTTGCAGCCACACTGATACTTGTACCTGGAGCAGTAATTTCTGGTTTTAACAAACCATCCATCGAAGGACCACGAGAAGAGAATGTTGCTACGGCTCCCGAAGTCGTTTTAACTTTTACATCAATGTCAAATGTTGCTTTATTACCGGCAGTTAATTGCGCTTTTAAAGCAGCACCTGCAGCAAAAGTAATACCTACATTTTTGATAGTAACAGCTGCATCACCGCCACCCATAGACGCTGGAGTATTATCATCAACGTTGTTTGCAATCATTACGAATTCTGCACCACGTTTTTGTGCGTTTAGTACTTTTTTAGTGAAATTACAGCTACCTCGGTCAATTAATACTGCTTTACCTGTAAAATCAACATCAGCTGCAAAATCAATACAACCATCTTGATTCGTATCTGGGTAAACTAGGTCAATGTCAGCGCCTGAAATAGCGTAGTCAGCCTGCAAACCAAATCCTGAGCCTTGGATATTACCTTCAACACCTGCGACAGTACCAGTAGCTATACTAACTTGAACTGTAGGGTGTGTCATCGCGCCTACAGATAGTGCATTGGGTGTTGTACTTGGACCACCAATACGAAATGGGTTGTCACCATCATTACCTGCAGAGATAACCATATTTACACCTAAATCAACAGCTCGTTGAATTAGGTACTGCGTGCCACCACCTGTGTATGTATCACCAAACTCGCCACCTAGTGACATGTTCATAACATCTACACGATCAGAAATATTGCCATCGCCATTAGGATCCATAGCAGCTTCTAATGCTGCTGCTTGTGCTGCACTAGGACAGCCGCCGCCACATACTGAATAAACATAAAGCTCAACATCTGGTGCTATACCATTTACTGAGTTTGATGATGACGTGCCGTGACTAGTTGGCTCATCTACATCAGGAATAACAACAGCAGGATCATGCTCGATTGGATCAGCATCGTTACGAATAAAGTCATAACCGCCTTGTACTATACCTTGTGGCCAAGTAACAGTTGCTGGATCTGCTTGAGCTTCGTTATAGGCCTCAACTGTGCCTGGACCACCAAATGCTTTGTGGGTGTAATCAATACCAGTATCAAGTACTGCTACACGTTGGCCTTTACCACTTGCAACGCCATCGACTATAAGCGGCTTTGCATTAATATATTCTGAAGTAGCAGCCACATGTAAATCGTAATCAAACATTGGTAGCACTTTAGCTACTCGAGAATCTTTCGCTATTTTAGCTAAGGCTTCTGGCGTTGCTTGAACAATAAGTGTCGGCGCTAATATTTTTGTTTTACCAATTACTTTTGCATCAAAGTCTAAACTATTTAACTCTATAGTCATCGTATCTTGAAGCTGTTCAATATTTGCTGTAATTTCACGATGACTTGACTGTTGGTAAGTTCCTGCTACTTGCGCATCTACAGCCGTAGTTGCACGAAGTACTATCATGTATGCAGAAGGCTCTTTTTTGGCTGAAGCCAAATCTTTTATTTGTTCAGCTGGCTGAGATGCAATTGTTGCATTTGGCAATGTTGCAGCACTTGCAAGTGTTACCATAAAAGCACTTGATACAGCAGTCGCTATAGCCGTTCTTTTTATTATATTCTTAGACATTATTTTCCCTCAGATACGTTATGTATTATTGTGTTTAATAATACATTAAATTGTATGTCGAATATAAATCTTTAACTGCAAACAAATCAACACCGTCATTACAAAAAAATTACAAAGAGCGAGCGATAGCAACAAAAAAAACATAACAAGCTGATTTCAAATAAGTTAATAAAAAACAAACTTTGTGAATCATTGTAAACGAAACTAACTTTTTTTGAGTATTATATGAATAATGAAGTAATAAACATTTTAACTATGGCTAAAGTTATTCAAACAGCCGTGGCGCCTGTCTTTTTAATAACAGGGATAGCGGCAACTTTAGGGGTTTTGTCTAATCGTTTAGCACGCATTACAGATAGAGCTCGACAGTTGGAGCGAAAGTTAAAAGTCAGCACAGATGAAGAGTTTAATATATCGCTAGCCACCGAGCTACGCGCATTGCTAAAGCGCTCTCGTTTTATACATATCGCTTTTAGTTTAAGTGTATTAAGCGCCTTACTTGTATGCGCTGTGGTGATGCTATTATTTTTATCCCATATCCAATCTATAAACTTAGGCGTTACAATTGCTTGCTGTTTTGTAGCCGCTATGGCATTGCTTATATGTGCTTTTATATCGTTACTTGGTGAAGTTTTTCTAGCAACACGTAGTATGCGCAGAGGTATGATATTCGCTGATATCGATATAAACGACTAAAACAAAACAACTATAGTAAATTTTTGTTATTGGGCAATATCGTTTAATTTATTGAGTAATACAGGTAAGTATTAGGTATAGCACTTTGAATAAAATGTATTACTCATCTTTTAGTAAAACATTAGTTATGCTTGGTACTTAATCCGGAAATTGGATAGTAAATAGCACTATTTTTCAATATGTAATGATCATTTAAACATTGAATAAAGTCGATTAAAAAATTAGTTTCTCATTAAGCTGTCGCATTTACTTGAATAAAAATAACGTTACATACAAGATATTGCACTAATTATGATTTTCAACAGGGGCAAACATGAAATTTAAAAAAATATTAACAACTGTCGCACTCACAATGTGTGCATTTAGTGTATCAGCAAATACAGCATTCAAAGAACCAAGCGATGCCATTGAATACCGCCAAGCCGCGTTTTCTATGATTTCGGTTCAAATTAGCGACATGGGTGCAATGTTAAAAGGAAAGATTCTTTTTGATGCAGAGCAATTTAAAAAGCGTGCAAATAATGCAGCTGCATTATCAAAAATGCCATGGGAAGCTTTTTACAAAGGTACCGATAAAGGCGAAACATCTGCACTAGGTGCAGTTTGGTCTGAAAACGATACATTTATGAAAAAAGCAACTGCGTTTCAACAGTATGCCGATGAGCTAGCTGTAGCAGCACAATCTGGCGATAAAGCCATTATTGGTAAAGCATTTGGCGCATGGGCAAAAGGCTGTAAAGATTGCCACAAACAATATAAAGACTAATTACTTTGCTTACTAAAACGGCACTAACTTTGTGCCGTTTTTACAAAGGCGCATTGAAATTTAGGTCCAAATTAATAAACGCAACCTAGGGCGTGTTGGCCTTTGTGGATTGAAATTTGTTCAATCTAGGGGCGATTTAATCGCGGCGCGAGGTTTGTAACCTAGTGGGCTAAGTAAAAACCGAGCAACAAAGAGTAAATTACCCCTAGAAAGAACCCAAAGGGCAGCGTATGTTTGGCATTTATGCTGCGTTATCGCCTATTTATGGGAAATAACCACACTACATAGGCGCTGCCTTGCCTAAATACCAAACAGACTGCTGCAAATTCAACCTCGAAAGATAAACAGGCCCTAGCTAAATAAATAATTAATAGGCTCCTTTCCCCATGTCATCATTAAGATAAACAGCAATATAAAAAATATACCCCATGCTAACCAAGGTGATTTAGTCACAATAGTGTGTGGTTCATCTTCTTTTAAATTTTTTGAACCTGTGATCATCGCTTTTACTAACGGCTTACCTTTTATTCGATAAAAAATAATCGCTAAAACGTGTAAACCAATTGCATAAAGTAATATGTCAAAATTAAGGTGATGCAGCCAGTTTGCAAAATCAACCGTATCACTCGACACGTATTCTACAAGTGGCCCATCCGTTAAAATACCATCGCTGCTCATTAATCCAGTAACAAGCTGTGTTATTATCAGCGCAAGAAACACAAGCACCATATAACTGCCTGGCGCAGAATGCCCTATTGTATTTTTAGAGCTTTTAAAGCTATTAAAAACAGCTCTTGGAGAATGTATAAGAGCACTTAGTTTAGCTGTTTTACTACCAATAATCCCCCATATTAAACGTGTTGCAATTAGTGCTAATGTAAAAAAACCAGCTATAAAGTGAAGTTCAATCATGCCCTCTTCAATACTAAAATAAAGCACTGCAATGCTTACAACCAAAAACCAATGAAAGCATCTAATAAATCCATCCCATATTTTTAACGTCGCCATTGTGCCTACCCTCATAAAAACAGTATTATCTAATTCGTTAACTACTTTAACATCATAATATTAAGGTACCCTTATGAGCCATTCTACAAGCCACGAGAGTAAATGCCATGCAACCAGTTAAAAAAGCTATTTTAAAAGGTTTTTTAGATATGCTGCCACTGTGTTTAGCGGTGATCCCTTGGGGTATCCTATGTGGCTCGCTAGCAATACAAAATGGTTTCACAGCACTCGAAACACAAGCTATGTCACTGTTAGTTTTTGCAGGCTCAGCTCAACTTGTTGCCATTGAATTAATGGCAGGGAATACCCCGTTACTCACAATTTTATTTACAACATTTATCATTAGCTCTCGGCATTTTTTATACGGTTTAGCTGTGCGCCATAAAGTGATTGACCAACCTATGCGATGGCGCTTACCCGTGAGCTTTGTTTTAACCGATGAGCTCTTTGCATTTTCTCACCACCGAAAAGCGTATAGAACAAAAACACGTTTAATATACGCACTGAGCGCAGGTTTTAGCTTTTATATAGCATGGAACATCTGGACATTAATTGGCATTATTGCGGGCACAATGCTACCCGACTTAACTAATTTAGGGCTCGACTTTGCGATAGCTGCGACATTTATTGCTTTAGTTATTCCTGGCATTAAAAACCTCCCCTCATTAGTAACAGTCATTGTGGCGGGTATTAGCGCGACGCTTTTAAAAAGTACGGGATTTGAGTTATGGCTTGTTTGCTCTGCACTATTAGCAATGACCGCAGGTTACAGCACAGCAAGATTAATTGCTAAAAAGGAAGTTAACGCATGATGACGACTATTTTACTAATGGCATGCATTACATTTTTTACCCGTTATTTGTTTTTGCATCGCGCTTTACCATTTAAGGTAGGCCCTAAAATGCAGCAATTTTTAAGTTTTAGCGTACCTGCTGTGCTTACAGCAATTTGGGTGCCGATCGTGTTTTTAAATGAAGATGGCATAAACTTGAACTGGCAAAATCCTTATCTTAGCGCTGCTATTGTCACTATTATTGTTGCCTATAAAACACATAATATTTATTACACAACACTTGCCGGTATGGGGTTATTTCTAATTTTAAGTTAGTGCGATCTTTATACTTTATGAAGTACCGCACTAGGGTTAAAATGCTGCCAACAACAATAATAAAGATGTGAATATGCACCAATTTCATCAATTAAGCGCAACAAGCTTACAAGGTAACACTATTAATTTTAATGATTTTTTAGGTAAAGTTGTACTTATCGTTAATACCGCAAGTGAATGTGGATTTACCTACCAGTATGAGTCATTGCAAGCTTTACATACTAAATATGCCGACCAAGGTTTAATTATTTTAGGATTTCCGTGTAATCAATTTGGTCAACAAGAACCCGGAGATGCTACTCAAATAGAGCAAGGATGTTTGATTAATTATGGGGTCAGTTTTTTAATGGCAGCCAAGGCGGATGTTAATGGTGAGCACGCACACCCTGTATTTCGCTATTTAAAGTCGGCTTTGCCAAGTTTTTTAACACGAAAAATTAAATGGAATTTTACTAAATTCTTAATTGCCGCAGATGGTACACCTATTAAGCGCTACGCACCTTTTACTAAACCAGAAAAACTAGAACTCACTATTCAAAGAGCATTAATACAAGCTAAAAGTACACTTTAAAAAGTAATAAAGAGGCGCTAAGCCTCTTTATTGCCAATACGATTGGCACTTGAACATACGAATAACTGAACATTTAAGCGCCCAATGTTAATTGGTATTTATTTATACTAGCGTGATTTAGTCGGTATAATCGCTTAAATCGTCTTCGCCTAGATTTTTACGCAAGCGCTTTTGCTCAAGGTAGTCTTCCAACTTTTTCTTAACCTTTTGCTTGTTCTTATCATGTTGATTACGTCCGAGCATTTCATACTCGTCTTCAACAAAATCGTCATCTAGCGCATCGTAACTAAATGTCTTACCCACAACCCACTCCATAAAGTGTTTGAGACCAACTAAAGATTTTATTATCGCAATAGTTGATAAAATTAAAATGTTTAACACTAAATCGCGGTGCAAATTAGCGTCAAAATAAAGCCATGTGACTATCGTAAATATTCTTCATGTCAGTAATGTGAATAAATAGCGTTAAATTTCGATTGTGGAAAGTGAGAGTTTTTTATCGTATCGATAAATATTGTTTATAGCTTTATATAACTTAGTGAATTTGACTAAAAAATAGTTTTTTTATAATCAAAGTAAAGCAACTTAAAACCCAAATAAACATTAACTATCTGTTTATTAAAATAAAAAAATAGTGGCACCAAACTTGTTATAAGTTAATAGTCATCAACAATAAAGTAGAGAATGCACATGAAAAAATTACTATTAGTTAGCGCATTAATTTGTACGCCAGCAGCTATGGCTCATAACGACAACGATTCAACTATTTCGTTTAGCAGTGATCAATGCGATGTAGAATTTAAAAACGACGTGCGTATTAAACCAAATGAATTAGAAATTTTTACCGCCAACAATAAAACCATGCAATTTAACTCCAATGGTGACTTAACTGTAAATGGCCAATTTGTGGCACTTAATGACTCGCAACGTGAAGCACTCACTAAATATTCTGATAGTTTACGCACCCAGTTGCCTGAAGTAGCTAACATCGCGCTTGAAGGCGTTAAAATTGCCGGCGTTGCGCTAGAAGAAGTAGGTAATGCATTTAATATTGACGGCCTTGATAATATGTCTGCACTTATGGACGACATTAAAATCGAAGTAGAAAACACTTTTTACCAGCAAGGTACATTTGTGATGGGGCAACAAAGCTTTAACCAATTTGGTGAAAATTTTGAGCAACAGTTTGAAGAACAAATGGAGACGGTAGTCGAATCGGCTGTAATGCAATCTATGGGTAGTATTTTAGTCGCTTTAGGCTCTGAGTTACTTGGTTCGGGCGGCGATATGGATGCTTTTGAGCAACGCATGGAAAATATGGGCGCACAAATAGAAGAAAAAGTAGAGTTACATGCAAACGCACTTGAAAAACGCGCTAATTCTTTATGTGATAACTTTGCCGATATTGCAAAACAAGAAGAGAAATTAGTAATGCAAGTGCCAGAACTTAAAGGTTACCAGTTATTTAGCTTTAAAAACTAATACAACCTACGTTATTTAATATCCCTTTGGCAGCACTTAAGTTTACTTAAATGCTGCTTTTTTGTGTTCTACAATATTACTTTTTAGCTAGTAAGGTAAGCTTGCCCAGCGTAACTATCGCTTGTTCAATTTGCTCACCCCATTGCACACCATAGCTTAATCTGATGCAGCTTTTATATTTATTCGAGGCCGAAAAAATAAGCCCTGGTGTAATACTAATACCCACTTCTAACGCAAGTAAAAATAATTTTTGACTATCGTACTCGCCCCCTAAATCGAGCCAAATAACGCAGCCTCCCTGTGGATTGCTTATACGCGTATTTTGCGGCATGACTTGTTGTAAACACCACCGCATACGCTCTTTGTTGTCGCGCAGGCGTTGCCTAAGTACTTTTAAGTTTCGGTCGTACTCCCCGCTGGTAACAAATTCTGATAGGGTCCATTGATTTATTAATGAAGCAGAGCAGCTTAATGCTCTTTTATATCGCCGTGCTTGTGTTGCAAATTTACCAGCAATTAGCCAACCAACACGATAGCTTGGCGCTGCCGTTTTAGAAAAAGATGAGCAACTGATCACTAATCCTTTTTTGGAGTAAGCTAATGCAGGTGTGCCTCGCTTTGCCGTGAAATATAAATCACCATATACATCATCTTCTATCAGCACTACGTTTTGGCTTTCTAGTAACTCCACCAACTGCTGCCTGTTTGTATCTGGCATAAAGCTGCCTACAGGGTTACTAATTGCTGTCGAGAATAAACACGCTTTAATATTATGCTCATTTAAAGCGCGTTCCAAATCGCTTAACCAAATGCCATTATCTGGGCACAGTGGTATTTCGAGCGCTTTAAGGCCTAAGCTTTCGATTAGCTCTATGATCCCATGATAACAGGGCGTTTCTATGGCCACTATATCACCTGGCTGTGTCACGCACTTTAGCGCGATAGCCATGGCTTCTTGCGCGCCATTGGTGATCACTAGCTCGTCCATATTAACGCCAATACCAAAATCTAAATAGCGATACACCAGCTGTTTTTTCAGCGGTACAAAGCCATCTGTTGGCCCATAGTTTATGGCCTTACTTCCAGCAAGAGTCATTACTCTGCGCATATTTCTGGCAAGTGCTTTATCAGTGGGCGCAGCTGCAATTGGATTAGCAATGCCAAAAGGGACTACGTTGGCCTGATGAATCGCACTGTAGACCTGTTCTATTAATGCTTGTTTATTTACAACGACTGGCTCGCGACTTAATTTAACCCGTTTAGGTAGGTTGTGCGCCATAGTGACTGCTTTCAAAAAGTATCCAGACTTTTCACGCGCCGCTATTAGCCCCTGATCTTCAAGTACTTGGTACGCCTGCTTTACTGTAGGGATACTTATATTTAAGTTGTCTGCCATTTTACGTAGCGATGGAAGTTTTTCGCCTGGGAGTAAAACTTGCTGAGCACTCATATCTCTAATCAACTGAATAACTTGCTGATATAAAAACTCGTGCCCTTGGCTATTTTTTTGTCTTATCATCACGCACCAAATCTGTATAGGTTGCATTTATACTTTTCTGTTTATGGTAAGTATACAGATAGGTCTTAAAATAGCCATTCAATTGAGCTTTGGAGATCAACCATGAAAAGTGCAGCGCTATACATTACTACCGTTCTAATTTGGGGTTCTACTTGGTTAGCCATTGAGTTTCAGTTAGGTGATATTGCGGTAGAGTTGTCGTTATTTTATCGCTTTGCTATTGCAGCACTTTTAATGTGGTTATATGTCGCGTACAAAAAACCCATTATGCGTTTTTCATTAGTGGATCATGGTTTTTTCGCTTTATTAGCTATTTGCAACTTTGGCTTAAATTACTTACTACTGTACTGGGCACAAAATTACCTCTCATCAGCAATGACCTCTATCGCTTTTTCAATGCTACTCGTTATGAACATAGTTAACACTCGATTATTTTTTGGTAAACCAATTTCAAAACGAATTTATACTGGTGCTGTATTGGCTGTTTTAGGCATTACATGCTTATTTTGGCCACAACTACAGCAGTTCGACTTGAGTAACGGTGCGTTGGTCGGGTTACTACTTGCTCTTGGTGGCACCTTTGTGGCTTCATTAGGAAATATGGTAAGCGTGCGCAATTCTCAAAAACAAATTGGTGTATTGCAAGGCAATGCATGGGGCATGTTATATAGCGCTATTGGATTAGCTTTATATGTATTAATAAATGACGTGCAATTTAGTTTAAACGCACCGACTAGTTACTGGTTGTCATTACTTTATTTATCGGTATTTGGCACCGTAATCGCTTTTGGCTGTTACTTTGCCCTACTAAGAAATATAGGTCCTGAAAAAGCCAGCTACGTTATTGTTTTATTTCCATTGGTTGCTGTCACACTTAGTAGCTTTTTTGAGGGCTTTGAATGGCATGCAAATGCATTTGCAGGATTTAGCTTAGTACTACTGGGCAATGCCATTGTACTTACCCCTACAAAACGAATTAATACCTTTTTAGCAAATAGATCCATTGCTAAAGCAGGTTCCGTCCCCAGTTAGACGCGTAATTAACGCAACTAACGCAAAAGCGCCTACTTTATAGTAGGCGCTTTTTTATTAACTGATAAAGTGGGTATTTCGAATCATCAATTTAGCTAAAACGTATTTAACCTGAACTCTGGTTAAGATATTTACTAATATATTGAATCATAATGATATTTAAATTTATTTTTCTCTAGCCAGAGATTTTCAGTGAAAACAAGGCGAACTTACGCGTCAATAGCGGGCCTATTGCAAGTAAATTCAACGTAGTTAGCGCTGAAAATAGCTGCTCGAGGTAGATTTATTATCCAGAGTTCAGGTTATTTAGCACCTCTCCCTTGCACCTGTTCTATAGAGAATAATACCAATTGTATTAAATTAGTGATCTATTATAACGTTAAGAACACAGCTCAATTACAAAGCCAAATAATGGTAAGCATTTGTTTTATTTTAATAATTTCAATCTTAGTTAGTGAATTAATACGCTAGAATGATCATGTTTTTAATAAAACTGGTATAATTACACCCCATAGACGCTAGCCTGCCTAAAACCAAATACACTGCTGTAAATGCAACCTCAAAAGATAAGTAAACCCTAATAAAATCTAATTATTTTTATATTTTTTACACTTAAATTAATAACTATAAATATTTTTTATTTAACCACATAATAAAAAAGTACCAAAAACAAACTTCATGCAAAATATTTTAATCTGAATAAAAATTCAAAAAACCATTACTTAAATGCATAAAAGAGAAACAAAAATACTTAAACAACTGAAAAATATAAATTAAAACAATTATCAAGATAGATTCTTATTCATTTAAATAAAAATAGAAATAAAAATAATAACAACAAAATAAAAATCGCATTAGTATAACTAATGCTTCAACCCTAATTTTTGTCGTTGTATTTTTAATCAGAAAACGCGCAAAATGCACTCGTTTTCAACAGACACAACCCGGAGCAAGATAATGAACCCAATTAATACATTAAACCAAACAGTGGCAACTCACATTGCAGTTAAACCAACTAACCGTAAAGCAAAAATGTTAGCTAGACTTAACCGTTTTGGTAAAAAACTAGCACTTGGCGGTGCAGTTCAATATAAATAATCACCTCAACCATGATTATTTATACGGTGCAGCAAACACCCAACCACTAAATGAAACATCTTCTTTAGTTCCCTCCGTTTGCTGCAACCTATTTATTTCTTTAAAAATAACCTCAATTTCACCTTATTTAAAAAAAAAAACCCATTTAAGTACGAATTTTAAGCAAACAGTCGTTTTTGCTATTTACACGAGGGTGTCACCTAAGTATTATTCTGCGTCACGGAGAGATGGCAGAGTGGTCGAATGCACCGGTCTTGAAAACCGGCATGGGTTTATAGCCCATCTAGGGTTCAAATCCCTATCTCTCCACCATATTTTAATTGGTGGCTTTTTTATCTCCATCAATACAAACGGTTATGCGTTGGAGAGGTGTCCGAGTGGCCGAAGGAGCTCCCCTGCTAAGGGAGTATAGAGTTTGTAGCTCTATCGAGGGTTCGAATCCCTCCCTCTCCACCATACTTAATTTAAACCACTTAATTGTGGTTTTTTTATGCCTAAATTTGTCATAAAAATCCCTCAGAAGGCTAACCATAAAGTGTATAACCAAAAACCTCTTCTCTGAGATTTCTACCCCTTCGCCCTCACATTTACTCAAACAAATTGTGAAAATCAATTGCGTAGTGCATCATTGGTCTAACTTTAAGCCAATTTAGGTTTAACTATGATTAAAGCCATACTGTTATCACTTTGCTTAACCATCACATTTAGCTGCCTTGCTGAAGACATTATTGTTTATAAGTGTGTTATTAAAGGCATACCTACATTTAGTCAAACTCCGTGTGCTAAAAATGCAAAAGCAATTACACTTAAAGCGCCTAATATAACGCAAACAAATAGCACGAAAGTGTCAGATAATAAAACAGTGGGTGTATCTGTAGATGATTATTTAAAAATTCAGAAAATTGATCGTAAAATAGCAAATCTTAAACTCTCTATTAAACAATATGAAAAAGAATATAATGATAAAAAACAACAAATAAACTATATGACACAAGATAAAGCAAACCGCTTGGGCGCTTCATCTATTGCGGATGCAATTGCCACTAAAATAACATCCTTAAAGCAATCTTACGAGCCTGTAATTCAACAGGCGCAACAACAAATTAAGTTTCTAACGCAGCAAAAATTACAACTTAATCAACGCCCTTAATAGCTTGTTTTACAGTTAGGATAAATAAGAGCATGTCATCTATTGTATTATATATGTGTGGTGACACCCGAATTCCATATTTACGCACATCAACACTTATACCTTTGTTAACTAGTGCCTGAAACACAATGTCTTGATCTCCCTTAAAGTCTAAAATCACAGTACCACTGCACTTTTCAATCGATATTGGCGAAAAGACAAACTCACCGAGTTGTTCGTGAATAAGTGTGACCATTGCAAAATTATGCGCTCTTATTTTTTCAACGCCCAATTTTGCAAAGTAGTTAATGCTATTAGCAGCAATAATATAAGGGGCAACCGAAGGGGTTCCTCCCCAAAATTTGAGTGCACTGCTGTTATACTCAAAATGGTGTATATCAAACTCAAATGGATTTTGATGCGAAAACCACCCCACATCTTTAGGCTTGCAACACTCGAGTTGGTTTTTGTTAACCCATAAATAGGCAGCCCCTGGACCTCCACATAACCATTTAACGCTTGAGCCAATCATAAAGTCAGCATCAAGTGCACTTAAATCAAGCGGTATAACACCTGCAGATTGAGCAACATCAATAATAGATAAGCTATTCACTAATTTACTTTGTGCCACAACTTCGTGCACAGGCGCTTGCACACCAGTATTTGAATATACATAACTTATAAAAACTAAAACGATGTCGGCAGTTAAATATCGCGACCAAACATTAATATCACTTAAATCTTCATGCTCAGGTATAAATATAATTTGCGCGCATGCTGGCAGTGCATTTTGCATAACAAAACCCATGCTAGGAAAATCACTTTGCGCCATCAGTACTTTGCAATTTTTTTGTTGCAGTCGAGAATGTGACATAAGCAACTTTGTTAAGCCGCTAGATAAATTCACCTGAGGACAAAACAGTGAGCTAGGCGTATTAAATAATTGACTAAGTGCGGTAGTAAATTGCTCAACCGCTGGCAACCATTGCTGCCAAGGCTCTTTATTTGAACTCTCCCATGGTAAAAAATAATGCTGTGCTAAATATTGTTGTGTATTTTTAAGCGGACGCCCTACAGAATGGCTTAATAAGTAGCAGCCATTAGCCATACAAAAGTCATTTTTGAGCATGTTATTTAATCCACTGTTTAAGTGTGTTGAGATCATCAAAGCGTGTTTTTATATCATCACGTTTTGCGCTGGATCGCCTATCTCTTAATTTTTCGAGCGAATCAAGTAATACATGAAGCGGCGGACCACTTGCTGTTACCTTGCTCATATGCTGCTGTTGCATATTTTTTGAGGGCTGAGCAATAAATTTTTCGACTAGCTGATTGTGATGACCAATGGCTGTGTCGCCATGCAATTTGCATACTTGTATAAATAATTTTGCATGCGTTTTAAACCAGTCTGAATTTTTATGCTGCTCAGCTTGTAAAAAATCATCCATAAAGCTTTGCATGCGCATGGCCTCTCGCAATATTTGCTGATCTTCCGGCATCATATATAAAAACTTATCCACCAGCATTTGCGAGTAACTAGGTTCATTTGCACTGCAAAGCCCAAGCAGCATATCAATCACGTTAATTCCGGCAAAATCTCCGGCATTTGCTCCCCTGTATACCTCTTTTCCGACACGATATGGCTTATAATAAGGACGTACACAATTAAAAAACCGCTCGGTATCGAGCTGATTATACAGTGCATTATTTGATTCAATGACAGCGTTAAGTGCATGCTTTGCCACTTTTAATAATTCACCACACAAGGGGTGTGAGATCCCTAATGGCAATATTTTCAATAATGCATCGCTTGCTCGCTTATAGGCCAAAATACCTTGAGTATTATAATCAAGAAATAACTTTTCATCGGGTAAATTGGTAAAGCGTTTATAAACGCCATTAAGCGCTTTGTTATGAGTCGTTAAATGAGCAGTCGCAAAACGAGGGGTTACACCAATAGAGGCACCTATATGCATTGCCAGCGCAGAGGCCTCTATTAAGGGTGACGTTATTTCTCTGCTTGGTTCAGTAATTTCATGACGCCGACACGCTGCCATAAACAACCCTACATTACCAAGTAAGTCAAAAGCGCTATCAAAGCCTTGGTCGGTATTTCCTTCAGCTAGTAAGTTACTAATTAATGCATTGCCTTCATTTTTTAATTGTTGCTTTAAAGCATCCCCAATACCTTCCACATTGGCTTTGTCGCTCTGTTGCCAATAAAGCTGCTCTAGCTCGCTATTTATAGCTGCAAAACTTGTTCTTATCCATTGATCGAATATAGCTGTATGTGTATTCATTATTATTCTCTGCTATTTTTATTAAATGCTAACAGAGTTCAATTAGGGTAAAGCACCAAAAAAATTAGTAAAACCAAGTAAACTTAGCAATAATCACTACTGATATAAAAATAATTAATAAGAATCCACCTGTGTTAGATAAAAAAGATCAACAATTACTTGTCGCCTTGCAATCACAAGCTCGGATATCAATTTCAGATTTGGCGAGTCGGATTAGCCTTTCTGATACTCCGTGTCTGAGGCGTATAAAAAAGCTTGAACAAGAAAAAGTCATTATTGGTTATCATGCAGCTCTTGACCCAAAGGCCCTTAATCTAAATGTATTGGTGTATGCGTTTGTACGCTTAAGCCAAAACTCAGTCAGTGCAGCAGAGCAATTTGAACAACACGTAGAAAAGCTCCCCCACGTATTAGAGTGCTGTGTAATATCAGGTAGTTACGATTATCTATTAAAAATCATTGCACACGATCTAGAAAGCTATGAACAGTTTGTAAAACACCAATTAGGCGGTTTAAGTTACATTGCGAATATAGAATCAACAGTGGTGCTCAAGCAGTCATTTAGTAAAAAGCAACTGCCTTTATAAAAACTCCCCAAATAACTTACTGTTAGCTATACTGACCTATAAAATAAAAATAAAAATTGTTTGGGACTTATGTGAAAAACTTTAACTCTAAATACCACTCTATCATTTTCTACACACTTTTTGTTTTAGCTTACTTTTTTGTAGGCATTACACTCACTAAACTCGCATTTAACTCGCAAACAATTCCTATTTGGTTACCTGCAGGCATTGCTTTAGTAGGTTGTTATATATGGTGGTGGCGCTTCATTCCACCTTTATTTATAGCTGCAATGGCGTTTAATTTGAATATTTTTGATAGCTCACTTCACGAAATGGTGCTTATAGGAAGCTCATTTAATGAGGCTATGTATATTGCCTTTGGTGTTGTAATACAGGCGATGGTAGGTGCAGCATTGTTAAAGTGCTGGCTTGGGCATCCACTGCACTTTAAAAAACGTAAAAATATTGTCTACTTTATTGTAGTTGTCGCCATCTTAGTTAGCTTAATTTCAGCCAATTTAGGCGTATTCGCATTGAGCCAGTTTAATTCGGCTTATAGCGTTGATAATCACTGGCAAAATGTTATTTATTGGTGGCTTGGAGATACTTTAGGGGTATTGATAGCAACCCCTTTCTTACTCTCGCTATTACCACTAAAATCAAATCAACATAGTATTTCAGCCCTTCCAACAATCGCAGTGTGTTCAGTGTTGTTTATATCGGTGGCAGTAACAACGCAATTATACGAGCAAGAAAATCGTAAAAACACGATCAAAATTGCCGAGCGTGAAGTACACGTCATAGAAAACAGCCTTTATAGATACACAAACCGAAGTATTATTGCAGTGCAGAGCTTAGCAAGCCAAGTTCAATCATCTTCTACATTGAGCCAACAAGACTTCTATTCATACGCAGATCAACTCCTTGAGCAGCACTCATTTATAAAAACATTATCTTGGAATGAAAAAATACCACAGAATAAGCATCAAGATTTTATCAAAGAAATATCCAGTATTTACCATTCCAGTATTGAGATTGTTGGTGAGCCTCTTGAAAAAGATGATCCCCTTATTATTGTAAAATACATAGCTCCTTTTAGTGGTAATCAAAAAGTTATTGGCTTCAACATTCTTTCAAATTCAGATTTAAAGGGGCCATTACTTAAGTCAAACACAGGTCACTTACCTGTAGGCACTAAAATAATTCAACTGCTAACGCAAAGCAAAGTATCAGGTCCTACCTATTTATTATTCGCACCTGTTTATTCTCAAAATGAAAATAGAGAAACAGTCAAAGGCTATGCCACTGGTGTATTTTTGATACACAGTATTATTGAACAGGCTATTTCCAAACAACAGTCTGAAATGTTTTCAATTGATATCTATGAAGATATAAACAAGCCTCCTTTTTATAATAACTATGCTGAAAACTTAGACCAAGCTAAAGGTAGTAGGATCATGTCCTTCAACATTAATTTTGGTGGGCAACAATGGATTGTAAAACTAGCGCTTAAAGAAAGTTTTTTAGCACAGCATAATAACCAATTTACTTTACTGTTGCTTGTTCTCCAAGTGGCAGTATGCTCACTCATTTTAATGGTGCTGTTTTTATTCAATCAACAGCAAATTGAACTTACTCGCCAAGTGACAGAGCGCACTCATTCACTTGCGCAAGCAAAAAAACAATCCGATTTAGCTAATCAAGCTAAAAGTCAGTTTTTAGCTAATATGAGTCACGAAATTCGTACTCCATTAAATGCAGTGATTGGCTTTTCTTCGCTTGCTCGCAAAGACGATAGCGCGACGACCCTTATTGGTTATTTAGATAAAATAAACTCATCATCCAAAAGCTTATTGGGTTTGATTAACGATATCCTCGATATATCAAAAATAGAGTCGCAACGCTTAGTTATTGAATATATACCATTTGATTTTAATGCACTGATACAGCGTATAAATAATATGTTTGAACAAAGCGCGAGCAACAAAGGGATTGACTGGAAAATTAACTCTAGCTTGCAAGGGAACGTATGGTTTATAGGCGATTCCATGCGAATAGAGCAAATACTACTTAACTTATGTAGTAATGCGATTAAGTTTACAAGTAAGGGGAGTGTTACTGTCAATATAGAAGCTAAACTTAGTGCATCCAATAAAACTCAACTCACTATTTCGGTTATCGATACCGGCATTGGAATAAAAGAAAGCCAACATAAAAACCTCTTTAATGCATTTACTCAAGCCGATAGCTCTACTTCAAGACAGTTTGGCGGTACAGGCCTCGGATTAGCAATAGCAAAAGAGCTAAGCCAACTTATGAACGCCGAAATAACACTACAAAGCGAGTTAAATAAAGGCTCTACATTTACGCTCTCTATAGAGCTGGCTACCACCGCACCACAAGCCCCCCCAGTGGTTGAAAACACCAATATTAATATTGCCTCTTTAAAAATTCTTGTTGCTGAAGACAACCCTGTTAATCAAATGGTCATTAAAGCCATGCTCAGTTCGTTAGGAATAGTTCCACACCTTGTTGAAAATGGAGAAATGGCTGTTGATATAATTAAACAGCAAAACTTTGATTTAGTCCTAATGGATTGCCAAATGCCTGTCATGGATGGGTATAGAGCCACTGCGCTGATCAGACAATTTAAAACAGATAAAGAACTCCCTATCATTGCCTTAACCGCTGATGTTATGCCAGAGGACAAAGCACATGCACAAGCAGTTGGGTTTAATCAACATCTTGCAAAACCACTTGAACTCAGTAAGCTTAGTGAGTGTCTTACCCAATATGCAGTCGTAAATGAACAATAGTATTTTAATTTTAAAGGTATTATTTAGTTTTGTCTTAGGTGTTTTTTCGCATATTGTTGTCGCTCAGAACTGTACATCACAGGCGAGCGACTTTAATTTTATAACAAAAAGTAAGCAACAAGGTTTATTACGTTTTGAAAATGAGCACAACCGCCAGCACTTTAACTATAAAGCCCTTTTACCATTCAAAGATTACTTGGGTTACGCGCATCAACATATCAATAAAGCCAACCCTCGCGCATCTATGCCATGCTCGGTTATTACAGCTACTTATCAACAATTAGTTACACAAGGTAAACGCAAACCGCGCCCTGCTATTGCAGACCTCATTGCTCCTTTTGAGCTTACTCACCCACACAGCAATAAAGTTGCATTATTAATTCATGGCCTTACTGACTCTCCATTTACGTACCACGATTTAGCCCAGGTGTATTATCAGCAAGGCTATACTGTGCGCACTATTTTATTACCCGGACATGGTAGTGCCGCAAGCGCTTTACTAAATATAGAGGTTAACCAATGGCAACAAGCGATAAAATACGGTATTAAACGCTCAATACAAGACTTTGATGAGGTGATACTCGCTGGTTACTCTACGGGCGCGGCTTTACTTATTGATTTCGCAACCAAGCAATCCTTATCACCTAAAATCAAAGCACTTATGTTTTATTCTCCGGCAACTGAGCCGCATAACAAGCGTGGTTGGCTTGCAAAATGGATTGATGCAATCCCTTTTGTCAATTGGATAGACAAAGACGCTGATGTAGATTTTGCTAAGTATGAGTCATTTCCTTTAAATGCAGCAGCGGCCTCATATGATGCAATGTCACTTGTAAGTGTTAGTAGCTTAAACAAGCGCCCTGCACTTAAATTACCTATTTTTAGTGTACTTAGCGATATTGATACAACAATAGATACGCGTGCCACGCTAAAACTCCTGAGCGCACTACACAAAGGTAATTCAAAAAAATATAAGCCACTCGATACTTTAGTGCTTTATGGCAATACCGATATTTTACCAGTCAACTTTGCTAGTGACTACACTGTAAAAAATCCACAATGTACAACACCGCAATGTAAAAATATTCATGGTATGTCGCATATTGCTGTTGTTAACTCGCCACAAAATCCACATTACGGAATTGACGCAACTTATCGTAATTGCGGCAGTTTTATTAACGATGAGTCGCTGTATAAAACATGTAAAACGACTAAAAGCCCGCAATTAGGAGAACGTACTAGCGCTAACTTAAAACGCTATCCGGCTTTACAACGCTTAACTTATAATCCTCATTTTACCGAGCTTAAAATGCAAATTAATACGTTTATTAAAAACGTAGAACAGCTCAAAACAACTACAAGGTAAGTAGTCATGGGAACGTTTTCGCATCAATGGTTTAGCAGTATTAATGAGATTGATCAGGCGCAATGGCAACGTTTATTTGGCGATGAGCCATTTACTCAACATGCATTTTTATATGCCCTAGAGCAAAGCCAATGCGTAACACAACAAAGCGGCTGGCAACCCCATCACTTGGCTATTTTTGAAGGTGACACACTAATTGCGCTCGCACCCGGGTACTTAAAAAGCCATTCATATGGCGAGTATGTGTTTGATTGGGCGTGGGCAGAAGCCTATGAGCAACATGGTCTACGATACTACCCTAAGTGGCTCTGCGGTATTCCATTTAGCCCTATTGAAGGAAAGCGTATTGCTATCGAGCATGCGAATCCAAGTATTGTGTATCAATATATAACTGAGCAACTGAACATACACAGTGCTCAACAAGGTTGGTCTGGCTGGCATGTTAACTTTTGCGACCAAGATCAGGCTACATCATTAACTGAGCAACACGCCCTGCTAAGAGTGGGTGTGCAGTTTCAGTGGTTTAATAAAAACTTTGAAACCTTCGACGACTTTTTACAAATTCTTAGCTCACGAAAACGTAAATCACTTAAAAAAGAGCGAGCCAAAATAGCGCAACAGAATATTGCTATTGAATGGCTGCAAGGCACACAAATTACGCCCGAGATAATGCAACTGTTTTGTGAGTTTTATCAACGTACCTATTTAAAGCGCTCTGGTCATTTGGGCTATTTAAACATGGAATTTTTTACGCTTTTACATGCATTAATGGCTAATAATCTCGTTGTTATGCTAGCCAAAAAAGACGATAACGTGATTGCTGCAACGCTTAGTTTAGTAGGTGAAAATACGCTTTACGGACGCTATTGGGGAGCAAGCGAGGAGGTAGATTCGCTGCACTTTGAGCTATGTTACTACCAAGGTATTGAGTTCGCCATAAAAAATAAACTGAGCTGTTTTCATTCAGGTGCACAAGGTGAGCACAAAATAGCACGCGGCTTTGAACCCGTACTCACCTACTCGGCTCACCATATTGTTGATGGCGACTTTAGTAATGCAATAAGCGACTATTTAAAACGTGAACGCCGCCATATTGATATATATAAAGAGCAATGTAGCTCATTACTGCCGTTTAAAAACAAGTAACTGATTATTTGCAGGCATGGCCGTATCGCTAATAAGCTCGAGCCCTGCTTGCTTTGCTAATTTTTCGACCGCTTCGAAATCACGAATACCACTCAATGGATCACGCTCAAGTAAAAAGCGATTAAATTCTTCATTACTCGAACTAGTAAACTGACCTTGGTATTTAAATGGACCATAAATACATACCATGCCTTGGCTTTCTAAATGGCGCTCCACACCTTTAAAAAACAGTTCAACTAATTCCCAACTAACAATGTGAAAGGTATTAGCAGTATACACTGCATCCACTTTATCAACCGGCCAGTCATAGTTTAAATCAAGAGGCAACGGCGCATGCAAATTAACTAAGCTAACCTCGCTATGCCACAAATTTATACCTTCGTGGTTAACTTCTCTATCACTAGCTTGCCAGTGTAAATGGGGGAGTTGCTCTGCAAAAAACACACTATGCTGACCCGTACCGGAACCTATCTCAAGTAATCGTTTAGTTTTGTTAAGTACCTTGGTAAGCACGTCCAAAATAGGAGTTTTATTATTTTCGCAAGCTTGCGAGAAAGGTTTTGTCATTACTTTGCACCAAATGAGAAGCATATTGCACAACAATATCGCAAATTGATAATATTGGGTAATTAAAGTTTTATAGAATATCTATAAAAGCTATTGAATTCATAGAACTATAATAAATTAAAGGCGGTGGTATGCATTATGCTTTAGTTATATCAATCCTAAATAACCTGAACTCTGGTTAAGATATTTACTAATACATTGAATCATAATGATATTTATTTTTCTCTAGCCAGAGATTTTCAGTTAAAACAAGGCGAACTTATGCGTCAATAGCTGGCCTATTGCAAGTAAATTCAACGTAGTTAGCGCTGAAAATAGCTGCTTGAGATAGATTTATTATCCAAAGTTCAGACTAAATAGGGTTAATTAAGAGTTTAATCAAGAGGATAATTATTATGCACACTCCACCTTATACAGCTGTAGACGCAGCTGTTGCTATAGCAGAAAAAAACATCAACGAACATCGTGAATCCGCTGATATGAGAGCTACCGTAATCGATTTGCTTTCGCACCCCAAACATAATCAAAAGACGATGACAAAACATGAAACAGACCAAATATTTATTCTTGGCTACAATTAAGGCTCCGCTTAGTACCATAAATAATTTTAGAATAACTATTTACACAGAAACCGATGAAATGTAATGATAACTATTATCGTTAAGTTGAGTCGGTTTTTTTATGTCTTTAAAACATACGCAATATCGTTACCATCAAGAACTCTCTTGTCATTGCTTGAGACCTGGCCTACATGCACCTATGCTCGTTGCCGATTATATAGAAACCGCCCTTAACGTAGCCAAAAATTTTGAACGACAGCATAACCCTTTGCTCCAAGAGCTTTATCTTAGGCGAACACATCATGAAATTATGAACAAAATGTGCGACCCTCTTATACACAATGCTATTCGAAAACAATGCTTGAATCAGTTATACAAACCACTGTTGGCATTAAAGCGGTTTTATAAAGTTCATAACAACACGGCAAAATTTTTAATACTTGAGCGTGAAGCTCGTATTCTTAGTCTCGAATTTAACCCTTTTTAAGGAGCGCATTTATGAGTAATTTTAGAGTAGAAGCAGACAGCATGGGCGAATTACAAGTACCTATTAATGCCCTCTACCAGGCACAAACACAACGAGCCGTTAATAACTTTGCGATTAGTGGCCTTTCTATGCCTAAGCAATTTATAACCGCACTGGCTTATATAAAACAAGCAGCCGCACAAAGTAACTGCGAACTTGGACACCTAAATAAAGCCAAAGCACATGCGATTGAGCAAGCATGCCAAAGTATTATTGATGGCGATCATGTTGAGCACTTCCCAGTTGATATTTTTCAAACAGGCTCAGGTACAAGTTCAAATATGAACGCCAACGAAGTTATTGCAACGCTTGCTAGCCGATTAGGTAATGAGAGCGTTCACCCTAACGATGATGTAAATATGGGGCAAAGCTCTAACGACGTAGTCCCTACTGCTATCGCACTCAGTAGTGCGATAAATGTA
The DNA here is from genome assembly GCF_045064135.1 of Pseudoalteromonas sp. Ld19. Lineage (NCBI taxonomy): Bacteria > Pseudomonadati > Pseudomonadota > Gammaproteobacteria > Alteromonadales > Pseudoalteromonadaceae > Pseudoalteromonas > Pseudoalteromonas sp. Ld19. Next base: position 222,609 of record NZ_JBISHA010000024.1, read on the forward strand.
GTGTATGAGTTACTTCCTTCGCTTGAAAACTTATCGCAAAGCCTAGAAAAGAAAAAAGCTGAAGTAGGCCATATAGTTAAAACGGGCCGTACGCATTTAATGGATGCAATGCCTGTTACGTTTGATCAAACACTAAGTGCATGGCAATCACAAATTAATCATGCTGCGGCAGGAATACGACATAGTTTAGAGCGTGTTTGCGAGTTAGCACAAGGCGGCACAGCAGTGGGAACCGGTATAAACGCGGACCCTAAATTTGCAGCAAAATTTACAGAAAATCTGAGTGCCAATGTAGGTATTAGATTTACGCCTAGCAGTAACTTTTTTTATAATATTGGCTCACAAGACGCCATTGTAGCGCTTTCGGGGCAATTAAAAGTACTCGCTGTAGCACAAATGAAAATAGCGAACGACCTTCGTTGGATGAACTCAGGTCCACTTGCAGGTTTAGGTGAAATAGAGCTTGAAGCACTCCAACCGGGCTCATCTATTATGCCAGGTAAAGTTAATCCTGTGATACCAGAAGCTGCCGCAATGGTAAGCGCACAAGTAATAGGTAACGACGCCACTATAACTGTCGCAGGGCAAGCGGGTAATTTTGAATTAAACGTAATGCTGCCAGTCATTGCGTATAATATTTTGCAAAGCATAGAATTACTTGCCAATAGCGCGCAAGCATTGGGCGATAAAGCCATTGCCAGCTTTAAGGTGAATCAGCCAAATATAGACAAAGCCCTAGCAAAAAATCCAATTTTAGTAACAGCACTTAATCCGGTGATCGGTTATGAAAAAGCGGCAAAAATAGCAAAGCAAGCTTACAAAGAAGCCCGCCCTATTATTGATGTAGCCGAACAAGAAACCGATTTACCACGCGAGGAACTCGAAAAACTGCTTAACCCTACCAAACTTACACAAGGCGGATTGTAGTTTTTTTGGATCTAAAATACGGCTTTAATTATCTGATTATATAGTTTTTATTGCCGTCAAAAATGCAGTGTGTATGATAGTGATGAATAATTCATCACTATCAAGGTTTGTAATGCGTACTTCATTGTTAGCTATACTTTTACCAATTTGTTTAACAGCGTGCTTAGATAAAGCCCCTACTGATACAGAACAAACAAAAGTGACTCCAGAAACTGAATCATCAATGCCTGCTGTGCAAAAATTACAAGAAAATACAAAAAGTAATGTTGCTGAAAAACTGCCCACAGCTGATTTAAAAGACATATCAATCGATGATATAAAAATGGCTAAAGCCGAGTTAAATACACTAATTACAGATAAGCAGTGTGATACAAGCATGGAGTGTAGAGTCAGCCCAGTCGGTAGTCGTGCATGCGGTGGACCTAGTAGCTTTGCTGTCTACTCAGTAAAAACGGCATCTGAAAAACAAGTAACAGCACTTAGCGAAAAGATTACTAAGCTTGAGAGTAGCTATAATGCACAAAAAGGTATGATGAGCATTTGCCAACATTTAACCACACCTAGTACGCAGTGTGTTGAAAATAAATGTGTTAAGCTTGAAGGCTCAGCGGTAAGTGTATTTTAAGGATATCATTATGAGTTGTTTGCCATCGCCAGCTAATCTATCAATTTTGAGTATTGCTAGTAGCATGCTATTGCTGAGCGGCTGCGTTAGTACTACACCATCAAGCAGTGTTCAAAAGCAAGATCTAGCGGGCTTAAATAGCGAACTAAACAGTATTATAAACAACAGTTGTACGGCTAGTTTTCAGTGTAAAGTGCTTGAAGTGGGTGCTAGAGCATGCGGCGGGCCAAGTAAATATGTTGTTTACTCAACACTTAATACTTTACAAGAAAAAGCTGAAAATATTGCGGCTCAAATAACACAGCAAGAAGAAACACAAAACAAAGAAAAGGGTTTAACTGATTGCTTACCTTTACTTGAAGTGCAATCGCTGTGTATTAATCAGCAATGCCAATCGTTTGATATAAAATAATAAACTACATATATTTTAATCTCAGCGTTAACTTAAATACGGAATTAACGCTGAGATTACAATCACCATAACCACACAAATACCCGCTTTTATAATGTACTTCATAGGCATTGTTTTTAGCACCCAGTACGCATAAATGTAACGCACAAAATAACTCGCCGCAGTACCAAACAGCGCAAAAATAATTAAGTAGGCAATTAAAATAATATTCATAATAATCTAGTGCAGCTACTTAGTTTTTTTAGTGTGAGCAATTAGTAAGTCAGCTACTTGTTGCTTTACGGCTCGCTTATCATCACTTTGTACTTCAAAGCGGCTCGCCAGTTGCGCTATTTCATCATCATTTAGATTAAACGATAAACGTTGGCGCGTTTTTTTAGACTTTACATCTAGGCCAAGTATTTTACGGATCATATCTGACGGCGTGAGTTCTTGATCAATTGCCTGCTTTTTTATCAGCTTTTGAACTTCGCTGCTTAGATCAAATGCCATTTGCGTGGCACGCACAGCTTGTTCCTGACGTAACCACTTGTCTTTAGCATCACTCACTTAGCATCTCCGGGAAACAAGTCTACAATGTCTGACATTGGACGCGTTAGCGTTAGCGATACTTCGGTTTCGCCGCCATCCCAAATCTCGATATTTAAACCAAAACCTTCGTTATCTGACGCTAAGCAAATCATTTCACATGGCTCACCACCTTCTTGCTCATAGCGAGGTAATGCTTGGTTGCGGTAATCTTTATTATGGAAATAACACACATAAGGCGACTCGCTTTGTTGATAGCTTTTAGCTAAAAACTGCATAAAGCGCTCTGGTGTATTTTGCACTGTAATGTGGGTTAACGACTCTTCATCAAAAATACGCGCAAACTCATCAAGACTAAATATTTCTTCAACTTCGTTTCGCTGAATTTTAATAGAAAAGTTAGCCCACTCTTCACCATCATCTTGCTCAATTTGTAAAAATACTACTTGTCCACTGTTTGTCTCAAGTACAAATTCAGTATCGCTACTGTGCTGATATTGGTAAGTCTGAATACCAGTAACACGTAGCGTTTCACCTTTTAACCATGCAGGATAAGCAAATGAATCGATAACGCTAAACATGTCGCCTTTTTTAAGATCGCTCGGATGATTAAGCTGACGTTCTGGCTCTTTTTTAGATTTGAAAAAATTAAACATAGGAAGGCTGCCCTCTAAGCAAAAAAGGTAACTGAGCAAAACTCGGTTACCTTTTTAAAATATAAACGTAATGGTTAGCTATTTTGCTTAGCTTTGATGCGAGCTAAAATATCAGCACTTTTTGGACTTGTGTCGCCAATGCCTGCTTCAGCCATTTTTGCTTTTAAGTCATCGCCATTTACGTCTGACTCAAGTTGCTTTGCAGCACCAAGCTGGTCATTTCGATCTTGTTGGCGCTGCTTAATGCGTTCAAGCGATTGACGAGCCGATGTCATAGACGAGCTGTTTGTATTAAGCGTGCTGTTAACAGCCATTGTTGCTTGCTGTACGCTTTCAGTGGTTTTAACCATTGTAAGCTGACGCTGATTCTCTTTAATCGATTTTTCAGCATCTTTAACTTGCTGCTTAAGCGCAACGATATGGTTGCTAAAGCCAGATAACACTTGCTCGTTTTCAGCTTTTTCAGCTTCAAAGTCACCAATTTTTTCTGCAATTTCTAATGCTAACGCTTCGTTGCCCTTTTCAAGTGCTTGGCCTGCATACGCTTCATGTTCAGCGATCGATGCATCTACAGCGCTAATTTTACGCTTAGTTTGCATTTCTTTAGCCATTACTTCAGTAAGGCTTTTTTTAGCACGGTGAAGCGCATTTTGCGCGTCTGCAATTTCTTGCTCAAAAATACGAATGCCATTTGCATCGACAATTGCTTCGCCTGCTTCACGAGCGCCGCCACGTACTGCTGTAAATAATTTTTTTAAAATACTCATAATCTTAACTCCACTAACTAGCTATTAATCGTTTAAATACAAGGTCACGGCTTCTAGTGCATCGATAGCGTTATCGGCTAATGTCACTAGTTCGTGGGTAACGTCATCTAATGATGAATTTACCGACAGTGCACCAAAAATCGCGTATTTGTTATCGATTTTAGCAAATGCACTCAGTGGAATTGGCACGTTTAAACGTAGTAATGTTTCGTTTAACTCGTTGCGTAATTCACTTTTAACTTCATCTTCGTCAAACAAGTAGCTAATACATAAAAGCTGCTCTTGTGTTTGTGTAACAAAAATTGGAAGTTCATCATTTCCATCAACAATGACTTGTAAAACATCTTGCTCGCCAGGGTTGGCAATCAAGAAAGACTCAAAGTTAGCACCTTCAGTTTCAAAAGAAGCTAATTTTATTGAAAGTTCATTTAATTCCATGTCTCTGCCTTTTGTCGTTTGACATATTATGTCTGAGTTAAGATTCTCACGGCCGACATATTATGTCAACCCTGTTTTTTAATTTTTATACAATTCGCTTTCTATTTGCCATGCAGTTCGGTAATAATCATATAATTGACCAGAGCCTAACCTATTGACCTCAACACTTTTAACTTGTTCAAAGTAATGATTGGGAAATACAAAACTTGCTAATAAATACTCTTTACTGATCCACCTTGATGGCACTGGCATAACAGCTACATCATTAATTCGACCACTAGCCGACTGACCCATTTTAGTGGCTATAGTCCAGCCCCATTGGCCAAACGAAGGGATGTTTTGCTGGTATTGTTCAACATAGCCAAACCCTGCGGCTTTGACCGTTTTACCTATACTTAAAAATGCTTTTTTGGCATGGTAAGGTGAAGTCGATTGAACCGCCATTGCACCATCTGGTGCCAATAACTGCCGTACATGATTATAAAAATAGTCACTGTACATTTTATTTAGATCAGGATGATTAGGATCGGGTAAATCAATTAAGATAGTGTCAAATTGCTGAGATTGATCAAGTAACTTTTCAACTTCTAAAAATGCATCACCCACAATTATGTTGGCTCGCGAGTCATGCATCGATTTATTGTTTAGCTGTAGCAATCGCTTATTAATGTGCTCTGGCGGTGTAAAGTCACCATCCTTATGACCAAATAAATTGAGAAGCTGCGCGTCTAAATCTATTAGCGTTACTTCACTCACTGGCCATTTTAAAACATCCCTAAGCGCAAGCCCATCGCCACCACCAATTATTAATACACGGTCATGTCTGTTAGAGGCTAGCATTGCAGGATAAACCAGCATTGAATGATATATTTGCTCATCAATACTTGAGAACTGCAAACGCCCATTTAAATATAAATCGGTGATCGGTTGCGGCTGGTTTTTACTTAATCTCTCAGTTAAAACAACGTGCTGATACTTAGTTGCCTGTGAGTAAATTACTTTATCTTTATATAAAACATTGCTTAGACTGTTCATCCAACCACTGCCAAATACCAAAATAAAACCAAAGAGTGCCAACAATGCTATATGGCAAACTAAGAGCGCCTTAGCAAAGCGTACATGGGTGTGGTAACGCCATAAAAATGCGAGCCCTGCTATGATGTTAAATAACGCCGTCCACGCTGCAGCCTGCATTATAGGCATTGAGAGCATGATGCTTACCCAAATGGCGGCACCAATACCAGCGCCAATATAATCGGCACCATAAATAGTCCCCGCGTTGTTTTCTAAAAACCGACCATAAACATGCTGACGAATACGCGCTATAAGCGGTATTTCCATACCAATAAATAAGCCCAGTATTAAACCAAAAACATAAGGTAGAAAGCGCGACCACTCTTGAAGTTTTTGAAATACGTAACCATTAAGTACAACATCAGGGGGTAAATTAAAAATACTCGAAAACAAATGAGGAAGAGAATAACTAACTGCTATTACACTCGCTATCGCTAAAATGCAGCCCATGCCAATCAGAGCTATAATGCTTTCTAGCCAAGCAAAAGCAGTAAATGCGTCTTTAAACCAACGCGCTAAAAAAGCGCCTAAGCCCATTGCTACAATCATAGTACCAATCATGGCGTAAATAGCGCTCTCTACTGAGCCAAGTACACGGCCAGCATAATGAGACAGTAAGTATTCATAAATAAGGCCGCACCCAGCAAGCACGGCCATAACAGTAATAAGTAATATATCGTGCCCAAGTAAGCGAGACTTACTTGGGCTAGTTGTGGTTGATGACACTGATTATGCGCCTAGTAAGGTTGCCATAGTGATACCTACAGCAAATGATACTGCCGCAGAAATAGTAGCTACACCTACATTTTTTTGACGATTAACTTCATCTGAAATATCGCAACCAGATAAAATTATTTTAATTGTCACTAAGTGCAAAATAATAAATGCGACAAGGCTCACAACAGCGCTAATAGCCCAGTATAGTAAACTCGCATTAATGTTATCCGCAGCGTATGGCGCAACACCTGTTGCAGCAGTAATAGCTAATGCACTACCGACTAAAAATCCAGCGTAACGAATACCTACAGCTAAGTTACCATCTACAATTGCTTGTTGTAGGCAATCGCCGCTTTTATTTGTACGCTTAAATAACTGTACTCGATACTGGCTAACAAGTAGTAATACAACGCTACCTATAATAAAGGCGGCAATTACAATTGGAAGACCATGCCAGCCGTCAGTAGCCACCCATAAAAGAGCTGAGCGAATAACGATAGCAACGCTAACAACATGACCAAAATCAATTATTGAAGCTGTAACGTTACCTTTAACGATTTCGTCGTGCAGGCTTACTTTACGAAGTGCTACTTTATCTTGAAAAAAGTGACCTAACTTAATAAGTACAATTGCTAATGCGCCGTAAGCTAACATTTGCAGTGCTTCTTGTTGCAGTGTTGCAGCAAAAGCACCACTACTTACACCTGTTAATACAATCGCCAGTGCCACTAAGCCAGCGGCAAAGCTAATACCAAAAGCAAAGTTATCACGTTCTGTTATTTCATCATTTGCATGTAAGTTTGAAACCCAGCCTTTTATATATTTAAGGCTTACAAACAATAAAACAATAATTGCAAAATCAATCGCCAGCGCTTGTAGCGACCACATAGTTATTCCATTAAATTCATACATATTATTCTAACTCCAACTTTATTCTTTTACTTACCACGGCTCACGCCACGAGAGGTTCTGCTACCGCTATCACGCACCGATCCTGAGCTATTGCTATAACTGCTCGAACGAGAATAACTACTGCGGCTTTTTGCTGGCGTATAACTACTACGGCTTAAACCTGATGCACCTGTTTTTTTACTCGCATAAGGGCTTGTAAACTGCTTACCTTGGCGTTGGTATGTTTGGCGCGTGCGTGTTTCTAGTGCGCTTTGGGTTTTAATTTGTTTAGGGCTTGAATAACGCGAACGGCCATAGTCATTGTAATAGCTATACTTTCGGCGCTTACTCCAGCTTCCATATTCAACACGGTCAAATACATCACCTAAAATACGGTACATTCCGTACCATTGCCAAAAGCTAATACCATTGCTATTTGATTGCCAGTTACCATAGTTAGGGTTACCTACCATTTGGTTACCAACACCCTCACCTTCAGCTTGCTTACTAATTGCGCCTACACGCGCTAAGGTGCCTTTCGACATATCAGCGAGCATATTAATAGGATCGGTTAACGCATCAGAAAATAGCGTAGGTTTAGATGCATCACGCAACAAATCAATGCTATGTAACGTATCTTCGTAAGGAGGAATTAAGTAAGTTCCTTTAATATCTTTAAGTCGCTGCGTTAAGCCACTATAAAGTGCACCTTGGCGGGTTGCATCAAGGGTAATTACATCAACAACTTTTGTAAGCTCTGGCTGTTGTTTTTTAAGAAGCTCGCCATACTCTTTAAGTAACACAGCATTGCGTACACTTCCATTATCGAGGGCAGTACCAAGCTGAGACAGCTCCGTATCTACCTTTTTAATAGACTCTTGAATTGTTTGTTGCAGCTGCTCTTCTTTGGATTGACAACCCATAAGCACTGCGAACAAACAAAACAGGCTCATAAGTTTCCAAGCTTTAATATTCGACATTCATGTCACCTGATTTACTAAATTAACTCAGGTAGTTTTACACAGGTCACTTATTAAACCAACAATGAAATTGCAACAAAATGAGAAGAAACGAATGGTTATGAAATCAAAGTGTAATTTAGTAAAAATATTGAGCTATATCGTGAGGTTCGAATCGAAGTAAAAGCTTTATAGAGGTACGTGGAGTGCTTTTAATATCCTCGCTCAACTTACGTGTTCGGCGCTGAGTGAGTGTATGTTAATTGCACGCATTTCACTTTTCTGCAGACGTAAAAAAACCCGAATCGTCAGATTCGGGCTTTCTACAATTTGAAGCCTGTGTAATGTCGTAGTGCCCACAGCGGTGGAGAGCCACAGTGCAAATGGGGTACTATCTTTGAAAACGCGTTTGGCGTTGTATGGTTAAGCCTCACGGGTAATTAGTACAAGTTAGCTTAATGGCTCACACCACTTCCACATCTTGCCTATCAACGTTGTAGTCTTCAACGGCCCTTCAGAGACTTTAAAAGTCTAGTGAGAACTCATCTCGAGGCCTGCTTCGCGCTTAGATGCTTTCAGCGCTTATCAGTTCCGAACGTAGCTACCGGGCAATGCCATTGGCATGACAACCCGAACACCAGCGGTTCGTTCACTCCGGTCCTCTCGTACTAGGAGCAACCCCTCTCAATTCTCAAACGCCCACGGCAGATAGGGACCGAACTGTCTCACGACGTTCTAAACCCAGCTCGCGTACCACTTTAAATGGCGAACAGCCATACCCTTGGGACCGACTTCAGCCCCAGGATGTGATGAGCCGACATCGAGGTGCCAAACACCGCCGTCGATATGAACTCTTGGGCGGTATCAGCCTGTTATCCCCGGAGTACCTTTTATCCGTTGAGCGATGGCCCTTCCATTCAGAACCACCGGATCACTATGACCTACTTTCGTACCTGCTCGACGTGTCTGTCTCGCAGTTAAGCTGGCTTCTACCATTACACTAACCGTACGATGTCCGACCGTACTTAGCCAACCTTCGTGCTCCTCCGTTACTCTTTAGGAGGAGACCGCCCCAGTCAAACTACCCACCAGGCACTGTCCGTAACCCCGATTCAGGGGCCAACGTTAGAACATCAAAACTACAAGGGTGGTATTTCAAGGTTGACTCCACAACAACTAGCGTCGCTGCTTCTAAGTCTCCCACCTATCCTACACATGTAGGTTCAATGTTCAGTGCCAAGCTGTAGTAAAGGTTCACGGGGTCTTTCCGTCTAGCCGCGGGTACACAGCATCTTCACTGCGATTTCAATTTCACTGAGTCTCGGGTGGAGACAGCGTGGCCATGGTTACACCATTCGTGCAGGTCGGAACTTACCCGACAAGGAATTTCGCTACCTTAGGACCGTTATAGTTACGGCCGCCGTTTACCGGGGCTTCGATCAAGAGCTTCTCCCTAAGGATAACCCCATCAATTAACCTTCCGGCACCGGGCAGGTGTCACACCGTATACGTCATCTTGCGATTTTGCACAGTGCTGTGTTTTTAATAAACAGTCCCAGCCACCTGGTCACTGCGGCTCCCGTCCGCTTAGAGAGCAAGTCTCATCACAGATAGGAGCGTACCTTCTCCCGAAGTTACGGTACGATTTTGCCTAGTTCCTTCACCCGAGTTCTCTCAAGCGCCTTAGTATTCTCTACCTGACCACCTGTGTCGGTTTGGGGTACGATTCCATATAATCTGAAGCTTAGAGGCTTTTCCTGGAAGTATGGCATCAGCAACTTCATCACCGTAGTGACTCGTCTCGTGTCTCAGGTTTAGTGTTCGTCCGGATTTACCTAAACAAACGCCCTACTCACTTTCACATAGACTACCAACGCTATGCTTGCTTAGCCTGCTCCGTCCCCCCATCGCAATTATATCGAGTACAGAAATATTAATCTGTTTCCCATCGACTACGCCTTTCGGCCTCGCCTTAGGGGTCGACTTACCCTACCCTGATTAACATGGGATAGGAACCCTTGGTCTTCCGGCGTGGGAGTTTTTCACTCCCATTATCGTTACTCATGTCAGCATTCGCACTTCTGATACGTCCAGCATACCTCCCGGTACACCTTCAACCGCTTACAGAACGCTCCCCTACCACTCAGAATAAATTCTGAATCCGCAGCTTCGGTGCATAGTTTAGCCCCGTTACATCTTCCGCGCAGACCGACTCGACCAGTGAGCTATTACGCTTTCTTTAAAGGATGGCTGCTTCTAAGCCAACCTCCTGGCTGTCTGGGCCTTTCCACATCGTTTCCCACTTAACTATGACTTTGGGACCTTAGCTGGCGGTCTGGGTTGTTTCCCTCTTCACGACGGACGTTAGCACCCGCCGTGTGTCTCCCGGATAGTACTTTACGGTATTCGGAGTTTGCAAAGGGTTGGTAAGTCGGGATGACCCCCTAGCCTTAACAGTGCTCTACCCCCGTAAGTATTCGTCCGAGGCTCTACCTAAATAGATTTCGGGGAGAACCAGCTATCTCCCGGTTTGATTAGCCTTTCACTCCTAGCCACAGGTCATCCCCTAACTTTTCAACGTTAGTGGGTTCGGTCCTCCAGTTGATGTTACTCAACCTTCAACCTGCCCATGGCTAGATCACCGGGTTTCGGGTCTATACCTTGCAACTAGTCGCCCAGTTAAGACTCGGTTTCCCTACGGCTACCCTATTCGGTTAACCTCGCTACAAAATATAAGTCGCTGACCCATTATACAAAAGGTACGCAGTCACCCAACAAGTGGGCTCCTACTGCTTGTACGTACACGGTTTCAGGTTCTATTTCACTCCCCTCACAGGGGTTCTTTTCGCCTTTCCCTCACGGTACTGGTTCACTATCGGTCAGTTGGGAGTATTTAGCCTTAGATGATGGTCCACCTATATTCAGTCAAAGTTTCACGTGCTCCGACCTACTCGATTTCACTTAAAATGTCTTTTCATGTACGGGACTATCACCCTGTATCGTGGCACTTTCCAGAGCCTTCCATTAACACATAATAAGCTTAAGGGCTGTTCCGATTTCGCTCGCCGCTACTTTCGGAATCTCGGTTGATTTCTTTTCCTACGGGTACTTAGATGTTTCAGTTCTCCGCGTTCGCCTCGTTAACCTATGTATTCAGTTAACGATACCTGCAAGCAGGTGGGTTTCCCCATTCGGAAATCCTAGTCTCAAGTGCTTTTTACTAGCTTGACTAGGCTTATCGCAAGTTAATACGTCCTTCATCGCCTCCAACTGCCAAGGCATCCACCGTGTACGCTTAGTCACTTAACCATACAACCCAAACGGGTCTTTGTTGTGTGACAGTTTAACTTCGCCAGAAGTCAATATTGAATACTAAAGTAGATACCAATCAATCAACTCATAAGAGTTAACTAAATGGCACTGAATGGTACTGCTACCATTCTTTTTTTACTTTTGAAAACTCTTGATAAATACAATGTATTCATCAGAATTTTATTATCAGCTTTTCCAAATTTTTAAAGAGCATATTAATTAGTTATCCCAAAGGGACACGCACTAATTAACAATCATCTGTGTGGACACTACGAACAAATAAGTTCTAAATCGTATAAGGAGGTGATCCAGCCCCAGGTTCCCCTAGGGCTACCTTGTTACGACTTCACCCCAGTCATGAATCACTCCGTGGTAAACGTCCTCCCGAGGGTTAGACTATCTACTTCTGGAGCAACCCACTCCCATGGTGTGACGGGCGGTGTGTACAAGGCCCGGGAACGTATTCACCGCGTCATTCTGATACGCGATTACTAGCGATTCCGACTTCATGGAGTCGAGTTGCAGACTCCAATCCGGACTACGACGCACTTTAAGTGATTCGCTTACCTTCGCAGGTTCGCAGCACTCTGTATGCGCCATTGTAGCACGTGTGTAGCCCTACACGTAAGGGCCATGATGACTTGACGTCGTCCCCACCTTCCTCCGGTTTATCACCGGCAGTCTCCTTAGAGTTCTCAGCATTACCTGCTAGCAACTAAGGATAGGGGTTGCGCTCGTTGCGGGACTTAACCCAACATCTCACAACACGAGCTGACGACAGCCATGCAGCACCTGTATCAGAGCTCCCGAAGGCACCAAACCATCTCTGGTAAGTTCTCTGTATGTCAAGTGTAGGTAAGGTTCTTCGCGTTGCATCGAATTAAACCACATGCTCCACCGCTTGTGCGGGCCCCCGTCAATTCATTTGAGTTTTAACCTTGCGGCCGTACTCCCCAGGCGGTCTACTTAATGCGTTAGCTTTGAAAAACAAGTCCGAGGACCCGAGCTTCTAGTAGACATCGTTTACGGCGTGGACTACCGGGGTATCTAATCCCGTTTGCTCCCCACGCTTTCGTACATGAGCGTCAGTGTTGACCCAGGTGGCTGCCTTCGCCATCGGTATTCCTTCAGATCTCTACGCATTTCACCGCTACACCTGAAATTCTACCACCCTCTATCACACTCTAGTTTGCCAGTTCGAAATGCAGTTCCCAGGTTGAGCCCAGGGCTTTCACATCTCGCTTAACAAACCGCCTGCGTACGCTTTACGCCCAGTAATTCCGATTAACGCTCGCACCCTCCGTATTACCGCGGCTGCTGGCACGGAGTTAGCCGGTGCTTCTTCTGTCAGTAACGTCACAGCTAGCAGGTATTAACTACTAACCTTTCCTCCTGACTGAAAGTGCTTTACAACCCGAAGGCCTTCTTCACACACGCGGCATGGCTGCATCAGGCTTGCGCCCATTGTGCAATATTCCCCACTGCTGCCTCCCGTAGGAGTCTGGGCCGTGTCTCAGTCCCAGTGTGGCTGATCATCCTCTCAAACCAGCTAGGGATCGTCGCCTTGGTGAGCCATTACCTCACCAACTAGCTAATCCCACTTGGGCCAATCTAAAGGCGAGAGCCGAAGCCCCCTTTGGTCCGTAGACATTATGCGGTATTAGCAGTCGTTTCCAACTGTTGTCCCCCACCTCAAGGCATGTTCCCAAGCATTACTCACCCGTCCGCCGCTCGTCAGCAAAGTAGCAAGCTACTCTCTGTTACCGCTCGACTTGCATGTGTTAGGCCTGCCGCCAGCGTTCAATCTGAGCCATGATCAAACTCTTCAATTAAAAAGTTTTATGTCTTTCGACAGCTCAATGAATTCTGAATTTATTTTAATATCTTTCGATATTGAATTGACTGTGCCGAAG
>NZ_JBISHA010000025.1:0-6143 GCF_045064135.1 Pseudoalteromonas sp. Ld19
GGGTATTGGTGAATTGTGTGTTGGAGGAGATGGCTTAGCATTAGGGTATCTGAATCAGCCGGAGATGACAGATAGTCGCTTTATAAGGAACCCTTATAGTGACGATTTAGGTTGCAAAGGAAAGGTGTATAAGACAGGCGATTTGGTGCGTTATGGCAAGGATGGGTTAATAGAGTATGTTGGGCGTGTTGACGATCAAATAAAAATCCGTGGATTTAGAGTTGAATTGGGCGAGATACAACGACGATTAAACTGTCTGGATGAAGTCGTAAATGCTCTTGTTATGGTGAAATCAATTGACAAAATTGACAAGAAACTAGTCGCTTATATTGAGCTTAAACAAAGTGTGAATGATGAGCGTGAACAGGCGCTTAGTTTAGCTACTGCGTTATCGACTGAACTGCCAGTTTACATGGTACCAGCTGCGTTTGTGTTTATGAATGAATGGCCACTAACGACAAATGGTAAAATTGATAAAAAAGCACTACCAGAAGCTGATATTAATTTGATGCAAACTGGTTATGTAGCGCCACAGAATATATTAGAAAATCAGTTAGTGGTAATTTGGGGGGAGTTGTTAAAAATAGAATCAGCGATTATAAGCACTACTGCAAATTTCTTTGAGCTGGGTGGTCACTCATTGTTGATTATGAAGTTGTTACAGAGGATTAATGAAGAATTGGGTGTTGATCTACAAATACCAGATCTTTATCGCTGTGAGAATATTCAACAAATCTCAGGCTTTATCAATTCTATTCAGGCAATTCACACCCAAGGATCGGTAATTGAGGAAGATAACATTGAATTTGAGGATTTTGAGCTATGAGTGTTGAGTTACTTTTTCAACAGCTTCAACAAGCAGGTGTAATTTTTAAATCAGAAAATGATAAAATCACACTTAAATTGCCCAAGCAATTGGATAACCAATTAAAGCAGTCATTGGCAAGTAATAAAGATGCGCTTAAAACTTTTTTAAAACAGTTGTATGGACATAGTAATAAAAAGCCTAAATTATGTAAAGCTAAAAGCGAACACGTTGAGCTTTCTTTTGCTCAACAAAGACTTTGGGTTATAGACCAGCTACAAGGTTCTTCTGCTGAATATAATATGCCACAAGCCTATCAAACTTATGGTGAGCTTGACTTAGACCTTGTTGAGCAAGTATTTACTAAAATTATTAGTCGCCATGAAATATTGAGAACCGTTTATCTACATCGTAATGGTGAAGCAATACAAAAAGTGCAAAAAAAGACTGATTTCTGTTTGAGTCGTCATGATTTAAGTGGTTTGAATAGTGAGGAAAAACATCAGAAATTAGAACAGTTGATAGCAGAGGATGCACAAACTCCGTTTGATCTAAGTACTGATCTTATGTTGCGTGTAGCGTATGTTAATCTAGGCGTACTTGAAGATGAGTCATCGCAACATGGGTTTTTACTTTTCAATATGCATCATATTGCGTCTGACGGCTGGTCGATGGCTGTATTGAGTAAAGAGTTTTTTATTCTGTACGCTAGCCTATCTCAAAAACTTACTGAGTCGTTACCAGAGCTACCCATTCAATACAGAGATTATGCACAATGGCAAAGGGAATGGCTGCATGGTGATATATTGGCATCGCAATTAGAGTATTGGCGCATTCAGTTGGCTGATTTGCCTGCGCTGCATAGCTTGCCTCTGAGTTATATTCGACCAAATAAAAAACAATATGTCGGCGGCTGCTTATCTACTTCGTTGCCCAGTATTGTTGCAAATAAATTGCAACAATTGGCACAACAGCATCAATTGACTTCCTTTATGGTACTGCATGCAGCTTTAGCTTTAGCTCTGTCTCGTTTTTCTACAAGCAATGACATCGTAGTTGGTACCCCTATCGCAAATCGTAGCGAAGCTGAACTACAAACCTTAATCGGTTTTTTTGTCAATTCATTGGTGCTTCGCGTAAATACTCTATATGAGACCCTTGATGATTATTTGAATCATGTTCGTAGTGTGCATAAGGATGCACAATCTAATCAAGATGTGCCATTCGAACAAATTGTTGAAACGCTAAATGTGTGTCGTGATAGTGCATATAGTCCACTATTTCAAATTGTATTAACCACTAACTCTGATTTTGGTGTGGGATCAGGACAAACTCAAAAAATCGAATTATCAGAGTTGACTCTGGAACCTGTTGCCTGCGAAACACCGATTTGTAAATTCGATCTTGAGCTTAATCTTAGTGTTCATGAGGGCGGAATTGACATACATTGGACTTATGATAAAGCGTTATTTAAAAGTGAGTTTATTTCACGCTTAAATAACCAGCTAAATATTGTGCTAGAACGGATGGCACAAAGTGCGACAAAATTGGCACCAATAGAGCTTAATCAAGTTTCGGCGTTACACCCTGATGAGCAAGACAAGTTGCAACATTTGTTGCAAACAAAAGTAATAGATTTAGTGGAGTACCGCACTATTACTGAGTTATTTGAATCTAGTGTTACTGCTGCACCTGATAGCATTGCACTTGTGTGTGCCAAGCAAGCGTTTACTTATGGGGAACTGGATCGTGCATCTAACCGTCTTGGTCATTATCTTACTGAACAAGGCTATTTGAATACACAGAAAACGATTGGTTTGTTATTACCTCGTTCGGCTGAAACGATAGTTGCTATGTTGGCGGTGTTAAAGGTTGGCTGTGCTTATGTACCGTTAAATCCTGATTATCCACAAGCGAGGTTGGATTATATACTTGAAGATGCTCAGGTGGATTTGGTCATTACTATTGATTTTTTGAGTTCTCTTCTAGCAAATACTGATATTGTGCTTGTTATATTAAATGATGATATGTCTATTAAACTTCCTGAGGCTGAAGAATTAAGCCGTTATGGTCGAGAAAAATTAGCGGCTAAGCCTATTTTAGCAAGTGATCCTGCATATGTGATCTATACCTCAGGTTCAACGGGATATCCTAAAGGTGTCGTGGTACCACATAGGGCAGTTAGTCGTTTAGTCACAGAACCTAACTTTATGACGTTAAACCAAGATACGGTGTTTCTACAAGCAGCTAATGTCGCATTTGATGCAGCTACTTTAGAAATTTGGGGACCACTATTAAATGGCGGGAAATGTGTTATTTATCCTCAACGCCACATTGAACTGAAGCAATTAAATCAATTAATTGCCTACCATAATGTCAACTCACTTTGGCTGACCTCTGGCTTGTTTAGCGAATGGAGTAAAGAGAGTTTAGTTGATTTACCGTTGCAATACATTCTTGCCGGTGGAGATGTACTTGAATCACTAGCCGTTAGTCGTGTTCAGGCTATGCTACCAAAAGCACAACTTATTAACGGTTACGGACCGACTGAAAATACTACTTTTACTTGCTGTTATTCAATTCCTGCAAACTTTGATGCTATTACCAATGTACCTATTGGTTTACCGCTGAGGGGAGATCAGGTTTTGATCCTCAACGAAAACTCATTGGTACCTTATGGTTGTATTGGTGAGTTGTGTGTTAGTGGAGCCGGTTTAGCATTGGGTTATCTCAATAAAGATGACCTTACGCAACAAAGCTTTGTCAATAATCCTATTTATCAGGCTACGGATTCAAATATCTATAAAAAGCTATATCGCAGTGGCGATTTGGTTCGTTACAATTCCGACGGAATTATTGAGTATATGGGTCGTGTTGATGATCAAATTAAAATTCGAGGTTTTAGGGTTGAACTGGGCGAAATTGAACAACAAATCACGCAATTGAGCGAAGTAACAAGTGCTTTGGTGGTAGTTAGCAGTGACCATAAAATCAAACGTTTGGTTGCGTATGTTGAATTAAGTGTGGCAGGTCAGCAGCGAGTAGAAGATGGAGATTATAATAATGAGCAGTTAGCTTGTGAACTTAAACACAGACTGCCCGATTATATGGTACCTTCGGCATTTGTGACTGTTACAGCTTGGCCACTTACTAATAATGGAAAAATTGATCGTAAAGCTTTGCCTAAGGCTGACTTTGTTAGCGAAGACGATTATCAATCACCAAAAAATAAAGAAGAAAAAGTATTAGTTGAAATTTGGTCTGAGTTATTGGCAATTGAGCAAGAAACACTGAGTACCAAGGCGAATTTTTTTGCTTTAGGCGGCCATTCCTTGCTGATAATTCAGTTAATCGCAAAATTAAAAGAACGAGATTATAAGGTAGATACACAGGCAATATTTGCGTGTACTAGCTTGGCTGTCATGGCTGAACTACTTCAGCCAAATAGTGTTAATGGAAATGATTTTCAGGTACCAGATAACTTGATCCCATCTCAATGTGATTATATTACGCCTGAAATGTTGAATTTGATTGATTTATCACAAAGCGAGATAGATGAAATAACAGCTCAAGTTTCAGGTGGAGTACAAAATGTTCAAGATATTTATCCGTTGGCTCCACTGCAACAAGGAATGCTTGCAATACATACTTTAACAGATGGACGTGATCCTTATGTAACTACCGTTGCGTTTGAATTTAGTGAAAAACCGTTATTAGATATTTTACTTAATCAACTTAATACTATGATCGCGCGACATGATGTTCTGCGTACCGGAATTTTGTGGCGTGGCCGTACAGAAGCTGTGCAAGTGGTGTTAAGATCCGTTAGCCTAAATTTAGAATGGTTGCCTGTCAGTTCGACACAACAGCCAAGACAAGTATTTCAAAATTACGTTACACACGGTGAACATCGAATTGAGCTCGAATCAAGCCCTTTGATGCAGTTGCAAGCGATGAATGATAATGGGCGTATTTATGTCGTGCTTAAAGTGCATCATTTGCTGATAGATCATGTATCTCTAGACATTTTAATGGAAGAGTTAGCGTTGCTTGATGAAGATCAACAACATCAACTACCAGATGCAATACCCTATCGGCACTTTATTGCTAGGGTGTTACATAATAATCAGCATCAAGACAATAGCGCATATTTTCACGATATACTAAGTAGTTATACTCAACCTGCTTATCCATTTGGTCTAAGTGAAGTTAATGGCAATGGTACTGAAATAGTAGAATACAAGACCAAATTATCAATCGATTTAGCAGAGCGGATCCGTTGCTTGGCTCAAGCAAAAGATATGAGTCCTGCAGCAATGTTTCATCTTGCTTGGGCTATAGTAATAGCTGCTTGTGCGGGGCAAAAAGACGTCGTATTCGGTACTGTTTTATCCGGGCGTTTTCAGGGGGGGCCTGGAGTCGAACGGATGCTGGGTATGATGATTAATACGCTTCCTTTTCGGGTCACGCTTGCTGGGAAAAATGTACTTGAATTGTTAAGTTCAGTTAACGAAGGATTACAATCATTATTGGCTTATGAGCAGGCTTCGCTATCTGAAGCAATGAGAGAAAGCGGGCTAGAGGGTAATATTCCATTATTCAGCGCTGTGATTAATTATCGTCACTCTCACGACATTGCTGCTACGGATGAACAAACAGATTTAAAACTATTAGGGGTTAGAGAGCGTACTAATTATCCATTTGTATTGTCGGTGGATGATTTGCAAACAGGGTTTGCTTTAAATTTACAAGTAGATAATAAAGTTAAACCAGAAAATATTATAGCTTATATGATCACTGCGCTAGAGAAGTTAGTGCTTGCATTGACTGAAGATCACAATACAACGATGTGTGCACTATCTGTTGTACATGAAGCAGAATGTTATCAGCTATTATCAGCATTGAACGATACACAGCAGAGTTATCAGCATGATATTTGTATTCATGAATTATTTGAAGCGCAGGCAGCAGCTAACCCAACGGATACAGCATTACACTTTGGTGAGCAGACACTCAGTTATGGAGAACTTAATGCCAAAGCAAATCAGTTAGCACATTACTTACGAGATAACCACCATGTTGGGCCAGAGAGTCTTGTGGGTTTGTGTGTTGAGCGTTCGTTAGAAATGGTGATAGGCATTTGGGGTATTTTAAAGGCCGGTGGTGCCTATGTGCCGTTAGATCCTGCACTGCCATCAGCCCGTCTTCAGTATTTAGTTAATGATGCCAATACACATGTCGTATTGAGTGTGAAAGCGGTCACTGAATACGTAGAGCTAAGCAGTGCAACCGTGGTATTACTTGATCAACTAGGGAGTGTATCTGAGCATCAATTTTC
>NZ_JBISHA010000026.1:0-3776 GCF_045064135.1 Pseudoalteromonas sp. Ld19
AGAACGGCCATCTTATGGCGTGGTCGTCAACAAGCGTTACAATTAGTTCAGCGACACGCTCAGTTACCTGTAATTAAATTAGATTTGCGTGGCCCAGATTTAAAAACTGCTTTTGAAAATTATGTTACACAAGGGCCCCATGGGTTTGATTTGGAAACGGCACCTTTGATCCAACTCGCCATTACTGAGGCGGATGAGCAGGGACATTACTTTGCATTACTAAAGTTTCATCATTTGATCACCGATCATGTCTCACTCGATATCCTTATGTCAGAATTAAGCGCGTCAGATACTGCATCGTTACCGAAACCACTGCCTTATCGTGAATTTATTGCACGTTCAATACATCAGACCGCGAATCTAAATGTGGCAGAATTCTTTACTGAAACACTCGGGGATGTTGATACGCCTACCTTGCCTTTTGAACTTGCTAAAGTGCTCGGGGATGGGAATGACATTACGCAATACAGTACCGAATTAACAGAGTCACAATCGCAACAAATTCGTACCTTATCAAAGCAGCATCAATGCAGTCCAGCGGTACTCTTTCATCTAGTGTGGGCTAAAGTTCTGAGTACCTGTTGTGGTCGTGATGATGTGGTATTTGGCACTGTCATGTCGGGTCGTATGAATGGTATGCCTGGCATAGAGCGTATGATGGGAATGCTAATAAATACCTTGCCTTTAAGACTGAAACTACATGATATTAAAGTGTCTGAAGCCATGAACATGGTGAATAATGCGCTTCAGGCACTGCTGCCTTATGAGCAAGTCTCATTGGCTGAAGCACAAAGTCATAGTGGGATAGAGGGTAATACGCCGCTGTTTAGCGCAATACTAAATTACCGTCATACCGCGCAAGACAAAGTAGACAGTACATCAGAAGTAGAAGAAGGAAATGCGACTTTACTCAGTACACGAGAGCGCACGAACTACCCGTTTGAACTTTCGGTTAATGATCGGGGTGAGGGAGATAGCTTTACACTTGATTTTCAGATTGACCGCAGTGTTGCAGCAGAGCAAATAGCCGCTTATGTACACACAACATTGGAGAGTGTGGTATCAGCGCTATTAAATGATGGAAGTCATACAATAAACACCTTACAAGTGCTACCAAAGATGGAATTAGAGCAGCAATTAGAGCAGTATCAAGCAGTGGAAGCCACGTATCCAAAAGCAGCTTGTATACATGAAGTTTTTGAACAAAGAGTGATAGAAACACCGGATGCTATTGCGTTGGTATGCGAAGAGCAGAGATTGAGTTATCGCGAAGTTAATGCAAGCGCCAATCAACTAGCACATTACCTGAGAGAGGCATATCAAGTAGGTGCGAATACCTTAGTTGGATTATGTCTAGGGCGTTCAGTAGATATGTTGGTCGGTACGTTAGCGATTTTAAAAGCCGGAGGAGCTTACGTGCCATTGGACTCAAATTATCCTCAGTCACGTTTAGCATACATGTTAGAAGACACAGAGGTCACAGTGGTGTTGACTGAGCAGAGATTAGCGGAAGTATTAGCCTTTATTCAAGTGCCATTGGTGTGTGTTGATAGCCTAGATATGGAATTGAAAGAACACAGTTGTGAAAATCTACCCAGAGCGATAGGGCAAACATCAGAGTCACTGGCTTATGTGATTTATACATCAGGTTCAACAGGTAAACCAAAAGGAGTGATGACACCACATAGGGCGGTAAATCGTTTAGTCCATACACCAAATTTTATGGAGTTAGATAGTAATACCGTATTTTTACAATGCGCTAACATTGCCTTTGATGCAGCGACATTGGAAATATGGGGACCGTTATTAAATGGCGGACGTTGTGTCTTGTACCCAGACGACTTTATTACTATTGAGCGATTAAATACGGTGATAACAGAGCAAAATGTCACCGCATTGTGGCTGACATCGGGGTTATTTACCGAATGGAGTAAAGGATGCCAGCCGAGTTTAGGATTGAAATATGTATTAGCAGGGGGGGACATATTGAGTCCTCAAGCGGTACAAACAGTGCAAGAAGCGTTACCAAGGGTTCAGATTATTAATGGTTATGGGCCGACAGAAAACACCACATTTACTTGTTGTTATCCTATCCCACGAGGTAGGGACTTATCAAAGGGAGTACCAATAGGATTAGGAGTGCAAGGAGACACAGTACTAATCTTATCAGCGCAGGGTAGTTTAATCCCAGCAGGGGGTATTGGTGAATTGTGTGTTGGAGGAGATGGCTTAGCATTAGGGTATCTGAATCAGCCGGAGATGACAGATAGTCGCTTTATAAGGAACCCTTATAGTGACGATTTAGGTTGCAAAGGAAAGGTGTATAAGACAGGCGATTTGGTGCGTTATGGCAAGGATGGGTTAATAGAGTATGTTGGGCGTGTTGACGATCAAATAAAAATCCGTGGATTTAGAGTTGAAGAGCGTTCGTTAGAAATGGTGATAGGCATTTGGGGTATTTTAAAGGCCGGTGGTGCCTATGTGCCGTTAGATCCTGCACTGCCATCAGCCCGTCTTCAGTATTTAGTTAATGATGCCAATACACATGTCGTATTGAGTGTGAAAGCGGTCACTGAATACGTAGAGCTAAGCAGTGCAACCGTGGTATTACTTGATCAACTAGGGAGTGTATCTGAGCATCAATTTTCTACTTATAGTGAAACAAACATTATACCAAGCGAAATAGGACTGAATGCCCACAATCTCGCTTATATGATTTACACATCAGGCTCAACGGGTAATCCAAAAGGCGTGCTAATTGAACATCAGGCGCTGCACAATCGTATTGATTGGATGGACCGTGAATATGGGTGTGACAGCAGTGATAAAATTCTTCAAAAAACGCCCTATAGTTTTGATGTGTCGGTATGGGAATTTGTGTGGCCTATGCTTAAAGGCGCACAACTAGTCATTAGTAAACCAGAGGGGCATAAAGATCCGAGTTATTTAACAGAGCTAATCATTGAAACGGGGATCACTAAACTGCACTTTGTGCCATCGATGCTTGGTGTCATGTTAGAGCATGGTGACTTAGGGCGTTGTGAGTCAATTAAGCACGTGTTTTGTAGTGGTGAAGCGTTACAAATCAACCATGTGACACAATTTAACGCGTGTCTGCCTAAGGCGGGACTGCATAACTTATATGGTCCGACCGAAGCGGCAATTGATGTCAGTTATTGGGATTGTTCGCAGGCACATGGCAGTAGCATACCGATTGGTAAGCCGATCCAAAATATTCAATTGTATATATTAGACGATGAAGCCAATTTGCTCCCGCAAGGTGCATGTGGAGAATTACACATAGGTGGAGATGGTTTAGCACGAGGATATTTAAATCGTCCAGCGCTAACCGAAGAGCGATTTATTACCAATCCATTTTATAATGAGGGTAAGTTAGGGAGCAGTGCCCGATTGTATAAAACGGGAGACTTAGTCCGTTATGACAGTAACGGCAATATAGAATATATGGGGCGTTTAGATCATCAAGTTAAAATTAGAGGCTTCAGAATAGAGCTGGGTGAAATAGAGTATCAGATTGCTGAGCATGAACAGATAGACTCAGCGCAAGTTGTGGCGGTGACAGATAAAAGTGGTAATCAACGTTTGCTTGCTTACGCAAAAACGGTGGTAGAGGGAACATCAGAAGTAGAGTTGCTCGCTTCGTTAAAGCAGGCATTAGGAAGCGTGTTACCAGAATACATGATCCCAAGTCGCTTTATTTTACTATCACAGTGGCCGCAAACAGCCAACGGAAAAATTGACCGAAAAGCATTACC
>NZ_JBISHA010000027.1:0-11407 GCF_045064135.1 Pseudoalteromonas sp. Ld19
GCAAGTTGTGGCGGTGACAGATAAAAGTGGTAATCAACGTTTGCTTGCTTACGCAAAAACGGTGGTAGAGGGAACATCAGAAGTAGAGTTGCTCGCTTCGTTAAAGCAGGCATTAGGAAGCGTGTTACCAGAATACATGATCCCAAGTCGCTTTATTTTACTATCACAGTGGCCGCAAACAGCCAACGGAAAAATTGACCGAAAAGCATTACCCGTGTCAGAAGAAGTTGATATATCGGGTGAGTATGTAGCGCCGCAAGGTGAAACTGAGCTCATATTAACAGAGGTTTGGGCCCATGTATTGAAACTGCCAAGTGATAAAATTAGTCGCAATGCTAACTTTTTTGAACTCGGAGGTCATTCATTATTGGTGATGAAGTTAGTGCAATCTATAGATCAAACTTTTAAAACAAGAGGTATTGCAATTAACAAAGTTGTTCAACTGCCAACCTTGTCAGCTATGGCTGTGATTATTGATAACCATAATGCTTACGAGTGGCAGGCTATTAGATCGCTCACAGATTCAGATACTGCGAAGTCAGTGGTAATTTATTTAGCGCCAGGTGCAGGGATGACCAGTGGTGGTTATATGGAATTGGCTAGGGCTATGCCGCACGTACAATTTATGAGTCTTGAACCAGTTGGTATGAGCCCTAATGATCCTCATATTGAGGACTGGGATACTTTATTATCAAGTTATGTTGAGGCTATTTTGTCGCATCGAAAAGAGTTAGTTGATTGTCCAGAGAAAATATTTTTAATGGGGCATAGCTCAGGTGGTGCTGTGGCGTTTGATGTAGCACTTAGATTAGAGTCGCTAAATTGTAATATTGAGGTGTTACTTTGTGAATGCTTAGTTGCGACAGATGACCAAGCTGAATTTCAGATGAGTGATGAGGAAAAGCAGGGCTTAATGTTGTCATATGCCCAACAGCTTAAACCTGAAGATTCTGATGAGCAACTCTTATCGTGGATTAACTTACCAATAACACAGCGTTTATTTGCTGTTTATTTTCAACAAGTGGATTGGTCTCGTTATTATTATCCGCAACATAAGTTACAAGGCCAATTAAGCATGATTATTACGGCTGAACTAGGTATGGACTATTGGCATGAAAAGCAAGCGCAGTTAGCGTCACATGCAAAGCAACCCATAAAAATGATCACGACGGAAGGACAGCATGTAACCATGGTTAGAAGTCCTTATGTTAGCCGTCTAGCAGTGAAATTAAATCAACTATTATCTGCTTAAATTATATGAAAATCTCAGCGTATTAACATGATGCTAATTGCGTGATACGTAGATAAACCATTTCGAGATCATGGATGCTGAACTGATACTACAGTCAGAATTGGTGATTTTTACATTTTGTCTAAGGAAGAGGCATAACTGCCTCATCTATAATTATTACAAGGTTACTTTATGTTTTACAGGTTAGTTTTATTACACAAAAAACTACTCATTATTGCCACACTTCTGAGTGTTGTCAGTGCTTTATTTGGTATTAGTATCATTTCGTTAGTTAACTCAGAAATTGAGCAAGTAAGTGATCCCTCGTCCGATGCAATTAAAGGGTTGATGATATTTTTTGCTACTTTGACTGCGTTTTTAACTTTTAGTGTGATCTCCCAATATATACTGACAAAACTGTCTGTTCAGATCATGGTAAGTATAAGAGAAAATATGGTTCAACGGGTGCTATCTACGAGTTATGAACAGATTGAAAAGGTGGGTGGACATCGTATTTTTGCGACTTTGACCAAGGATATTGAAGCACTTACAGCAACCTTGAGTGCTGTACCGCATGTTGCCTATAATTTGGCAACAGTATTACTGTGCTTTGCTTACATGGGTTATCAATCATGGCAGTTGTTTTTATGGGTGGGTGGTGTGTTAGTGCTTGCTATGATAATAGCACAGTTACTAATGAATGTTGGGATAGGGCGTTTTAAAGCAGTACGTGAACTGGACGACAACTTATTTAAAAACTTTCGTGCGTTAATTGATGGTGGTAAAGAACTAAATATTAATTTTAACCGTAAACGCTTTTTCTATAATGATGTCGTTACACCTAATATTGATCAAATCAAAACGTCTACTATTTCTGCTCACCTTATTTTTATTATTCTTAGCAATTGGACTAATCTGATTTTATTCCTTGCATTGGGATCGGTAGTATTTGCTTCTCAATTGTTTTTATCCGGTATTGCTACTGAGGTAGTAGTAAGTTTTGTATTAACTTTAGTTTATCTGATTGGACCTATGACTGTGCTATTTAATACATTTCCAGTGGTTGCTGAAGGCATCGTATCTAGCCAAAAAATTGAAAAGTTACAACTTTCTAATGATGTTTTATTTGAGCATATGAATAGCACTGTAACACCTTCGTACGAATGGACAAATCTGGATATTGAATCAGTCGGTTATGAATATAGTCGAGATGATAATGATGAATATAACTTCTCTATTGGACCTATCAATTTGAGTGTTGAGCGTGGTGAAGTGATTTTTCTGATCGGTGGTAATGGGTGTGGTAAATCTACTTTTGCGAAAGTACTGTGCGGTCTTTATACGCCAACAAGTGGCGAAATCAGACTTGATGGCAAGCCATCTACGTTAGATATGGATCAGTATCGTTGTCACTTCAGCACTATATTTTCAGATTTTTATTTGTTCGATCAAGTTATTGATGCGAAAGGTATATTGGCTGATGATGATAAGATTCGTAAATACCTAGTGAAACTTAAACTTAATGAAAAAGTAACGGTACAAAACGGCATCCTCTCGACCACCGAATTGTCTCATGGACAAAGGAAAAGGTTGGGGTTGTTATTATCTTATATGGAAGATGCACCTATTTATATCTTTGATGAATGGGCTGCAGATCAAGACCCATACTTTAGAAATTTCTTCTATTCTGAGTTGTTAACTGAACTTAAAACATTAGGAAAAACCGTATTTGTGATCAGTCATGATGAGCAATATTTCACCTTTTCAGATCGCATTTTAAAATTCGAAAGCGGTCAAATGAAAGAAATATTACGACCGTCTGATAAGGCTGCCACTAGAGAATCAGTTGCCTTAGTGTAGTTGTATTTTGACCAGATAAATGTTTGCCTTGAATATGGGCTTGATAGTTTCACGATCTTCGCGTTGCGAGGCTCGGTTAGCATGGATTGACTAATAATGAATAATATACAATACCCCTTTACATCTACTCAACAGCCAGTTTGGATGGATCAAGTGTTCAAACCAGAGTCTCCCTTGTATAACATTGGCGGTCGATTTGAATTGATGGGTCAGGTAGATCCTAAGCGACTACAATATGCTTTGGATTACGTGATAGCTCATACTGATGTGTTTAAAATAAATATTGTTAGTCAGGGGACTGAGGCCAATCAATACATTAACCCAGAATTTAAGTATACTTTGAAGTGTATTGATTTTTCTGAATATAATGATGCGAAACAACGAACAATCGATTATTGTCAAACTCAAATGGCAACTCCATTTAATATTCAAGGTGACTGTTTATGGCGTTTACATTGGTTAAAAATTTCTAATCACGAGAGTGCTTTGTGTGTGATTTTTCATCATTTGGTTGTTGATGGTATTGGCGGCAGCTTATTCCTAGAATACCTCAGTGAAACTTACGTAAAAATGGATGAAAATGGTAATCTAACCGACAGTGTCGCAGAGCGCCCTTCTTATTTGAAGTTTTTTGACAAAGACATAGCTTATAAAAATTCAAATAAATTTTTTAAAGATCAAGCATACTGGCAAGCTAAATTTAAATTACTACCGGATCCTTTGCTACTTAAAAAGACTAATCGTTACGATGATCAACCTTTTGTTAAATGTGAATATGAATTAACACAGCAGCAATTTGATCAAATCCAAATTTTAACCGCTGAATATGGATGCTCTCCAACTCATTTTTTTACAACCTTGATAGCTGTTTATTTCTCTTTGATGAGTGATGGTAGAAACTTAGTTAATATTGGCATGCCAGTTCACAATCGCAGTTCAGCACAATTACGTAAAACGATAGGAATGATGGCGTCAGTCATTCCGATTGCAGTGGAATTTGAGCGTAGTAGTAGCTTTGCGGATATTTTTATTGCTGTTGCGGCTGAATTGAAACGTGCTTATAAACATCAAAAATATCCACTACATGAAATAATTCGTCAGTTACGACCTGTGAATGATGGAAAGGGTCAGTTATTTGACATTCATTTATCGGTAGAAGATTATCCATCAGAAAACCAATTCTGTAATGTAGAGAGTCGAAAAGTGCCATTGAATAGCGGGTATGGTTCACACCCTTTATCAATTTATGTCCGCAGTCATGAAAAAATAAATAATGTGCAGATTGAGTTTAATTTCGACCGTAATTTTTTTGCAGATGAAGATATTTCTCGACATGTTACTCGTTTAACAACCATGATTTCTGAAGTCGTTAATATGCCAACTATGCTAATTGGTGATTACACATTGGCAACCAAAGAAGAAATAAATCAACAGTTATTCGACTGGAATGATTGCGATGTTAGTTATGATAAAAATTTGACGATTCATCAGGTATTTGAGCGTTGTGTTGAGAAAAATCCTGATCATATTGCGGTGGTATTTGGTCAACAATCTTTTACATATGCGCAATTAAACGTACAAACAAATAAGCTCGCAAGCTATTTAGTTGAACAGCAAGGTGTGACACCAGGTAGCTATGTTGGGATTTGCCTTAATCGTTCAATCGAGATGATAATAGCTATTTTAGCTACGCTAAAGTCTGGCGGTGCTTACGTTGCACTAGATCCAAATTACCCAAGTGATAGACTGACATACATGATGGAAGATTCAGGTATTACTTTAGTCTTATCCAATGAGTTGTGTAGACAGTCACTCGACTTTTCTCAGCTACAAGTAATTGAACTAAACAACCTCATCATGAATAGTGAAGCTGCCCCTTGGGCAAATTATGCTGAACAGAACTTTTCTATAAAATGTTTGCAGCAACCGGATGATTTAGCCTATCTAATTTATACTTCGGGCTCAACAGGTAAGCCTAAAGGGGTTATGTGTACCCATCAAGGGATAGTTAATTTGGCACAAAACCAGCGTGCTCAATTTAACGTAAAATCTACTAGTAAAATATTGCATTATGCTTCAATTAGTTTTGATGCAGGCACTTGGGATTGGGTGATGGCACTGCTAAATGAAGCCACTTTGGTGATTAGTAGCGATAGCGAACGACTTGATCCAAACCAAATTGAACGGTTGTTTAAGGTACAGGGAATTACTCATGTAACTTTACCACCTGCATTCCTTGCCAATATAGCTTGTACAGATGATTATGCATTGCAGTGCTTGATTGTGGCTGGAGAAGCATGTGAACAAGAGCTAATGAATCGATGGGCAGAAAAATATGATTTCTATAACGCATATGGTCCATCGGAATCATCGGTTTGCGCCACGGTATGTAAGTTATCAGTTGATACTGATATACATATTGGTAGGCCTATTAGTAATGTTTCATTATTTGTGCTTGATGAACATCAAAAAATGCTTCCAATTGGTTCTATCGGCGAATTATATATTGGTGGTGTTGGATTGGCTAAAGGGTATCTCAATAAACCGGATCTAACTACTGAAAAATTTGTGGTTAATCCTTACTATACAGATAATTCTAACAGTGGACCGCGTTTGTATCGTAGTGGCGATTTGGTACGTTATTTACCTTCAGGTAATTTAGAATTTGTTGGCCGTACTGATGATCAAGTTAAAATTCGAGGCTTTAGGATTGAGCTTGGTGAAATCGAACATGGGCTAAATCAACAAATTCTGGTGCATTCATCAGTCGTATTGACAAAGCGTCAAGGTGGCACTAATCAATTAATTGCATATGTGATACCTACACAAGCAGTGTCTGATAATCAAGTTGCGGGATTTATATTAGAATTGCAAAGTGAGCTAGAAAAATATTTGCCTGCACATATGGTACCGAGTTGCTTTACAGTGTTAGAGCAATGGCCGGTTACTCCAAATGGCAAAATAGATAAGAAAGAATTATTGTCGCTGAGTACAATTACTTTACAAGGGGAATATATAGCCCCTGAAACTGAAATGGAATTATACCTAGCAGCTCTCTGGTCTGAATTATTAGATGTTGAACAGGTCAGTGCAGCAGCTAATTTCTTCCAATTAGGTGGTCATTCACTGCTGCTGATGCAACTCGCTAGTAAACTCCAAAGTCAGGGAAGAAATATACAGGTACATACTTTGTTTACTACGCCGACATTAAGAGAAATGGCGACATGCTTAGATAGATATACAGAGGGAGTAAACGACTTTAAAGTACCACAAAATGGCATTCCTAAAAATTGTGAATACATTACACCAAATATGCTATCTCTGGTTGATTTATCACAGCAAGAAATTGATATAATTGCAAATAAAGTGCCTAGTGGTTATAGCAACATTCAAGATATTTACCCACTAGCGCCGTTACAAGAAGGGGTATTGTTTGTCCATACTTTGAATACCAATCAAGACCCGTATGTTACGACCGCAGCATTTGAGTTTGTTGATGATGTACAACTCAATCATTTCAAAGAGGCATTAAAGTCTATTATTACTAGGCATGATGTACTGAGAACAGCTATTTTTTGGCGAGGTAGAGAAAGTGCCTTACAAGTAGTATTGAATGAAGCAAAATTACCTATTGCAACGTTAACTTTTGATGATAAAAGCATTTTGAAAGAGAGCTTCATGGCTTATGTTGATGAACATCAACATAACTTGGATTTGGAAGCTGCACCGCTTATGAAATTTACGGTGACAGAATGCGACCTCGATGGAAAGTGTTATGCATTGCTGACTTTCCATCATTTGATCACGGATCATGTTTCTTTAGATATCTTAGTGACGGAATTGCAACAATTATGTGTTACGAAGAAAATTGAAGTCCCAACACAAGGATTGTATCGAGAATTTATCGCTCGTACCTTCGCGCATAATGAAAGATTAAATGTTAGTGCTTTTTTTAGTGAAAAACTGGGTGATGTGACGATGCCTACCTTGCCATTTGAGCTAGCTGAAGTGACAGGGAACGGTATTGATATAATTGATCTGCACATCAATTTAACACAACTGCTCAGTGCTGAAATCAGAGAGCAAGCGCGCCACCATCTTTTTAGTCCTGCGGTTATATTTCACCTAGCTTGGGCTAAGGTTGTAGCCGCTTGTTGTGGTAGTGATGATGTTGTATTTGGTACTGTGCTATCTGGAAGAATGAATGGTATGCCAGGTATTGATAGTATGATGGGAATGATGATCAATACTTTACCGCTTAGAGTAAAAATGCAGCAAGGTGGTATTTTGCAGCAGTTACAACAAGTGGATAGTGAATTAAAGGCGTTGCTGCCCTATGAGCAAGTATCACTTGCTGAGGCACAAAGTTATAGCAGTATTCAAGGTAACGGTACTTTATTTAGTGCGATATTAAACTATCGTCATTCTGCCGCAAAAGAAGATAATATAACCTCGCAATATGGTAATGAGCATTGGAATTTATTAAATGCGAGAGAAAGAACTAACTATCCATTTGGTGTTTCTGTTAATGATCATGGTCAAGGTTTCTCACTTGAATTTCAAATTGAAAAGAGTATCACAGCGAAGCGTATTTCTGCTTATATGCAAACTGCATTAGAGAAAATCGTAACTGAATTATCTGGCCGTTGTGATAGTAGTGAACAGTCGAGGTTTGTATTACCTAAAAGAGAACTGCAACAGCAGTTAACTGATTTTCAGGCTGGTGCTGCAAGCTACCCACGAGAAGCTTTAATTCATCAATTATTTGAGCAACAAGCGAACAAAACACCTTATGCGATAGCGGTAGAATGTGGGAAACAGAAACTGAATTATCAGGAACTCAATGAACGTGCTAATCGATTAGCGCATTACTTAAGAGACACATACCATGTAGGCGAAAATAAGTTGGTTGGTTTGTGCATTGGTCGCTCGGTTGACATGCTGGTAGCTACATTAGCGATTTTAAAAGCTGGTGGTGCATATTTGCCTTTGGATCCAAATTACCCGCAATCACGCCTTTCATATATGCTTGAAGACAGTGCAGTGTCAGTCGTTCTTACTGAAAAGCGGCTTGAGGAACAACTAGCTTTTAGCACGGTACAATTAGTTTCTTTGGATAGTAAGCAGGTATTATTGGATCATCAAAGCAGTGATGAATTGATTGCGGTTAAAGGCATTACATCAGCGTCACTTGCATATGTAATTTATACCTCTGGTTCAACAGGAGAGCCTAAAGGAGTAATGACGCCACATCGCGCGGTTAATCGTTTGGTCCATACACCTAATTTTATGACGTTAGATCATGATACCGTATTTTTACAATGCGCTAATATTGCTTTTGATGCGGCAACATTGGAAATATGGGGTCCTTTACTGAATGGTGGACGTTGTGTTCTTTTCCCTGACGAATTTATTACTATTGAGCGATTGAATTCGGTAATAGCAGAAGAAAATATAACTGCGATGTGGTTAACTTCGGGGTTATTTACCGAATGGAGCAAAGGATGTCAATCGAGTTTGGGGCTGGAATATATACTGGCCGGTGGTGACGTGTTAAACCCGAAAGCGGTAAAATTGGTACAAGCAGCTTTACCTAAAGTTCAAATAATTAACGGTTATGGCCCGACAGAAAATACTACATTCACCTGTTGTTATTCCATTCCAAGAGGTAGAAACCTATCGACAGGGGTACCAATAGGTCAAGGTGTACAGGGAGATGTTGTACTTATCTTGTCACCACAAGGAGACTTATTACCGGTAGGTGTCGTTGGTGAACTATATGTTGGTGGTGATGGTTTGGCATTAGGTTATCTTAATCAATTAGAATTGACTGATACTAGCTTTGTTGCTAACCCTTATAATATAGGGTTTGGAGGAGCCAAAACGCTTTATAAAACCGGTGATTTAGTACGTTACACTGAAGATGGATTGATAGAGTATGTTGGCCGAGTTGATGACCAAATTAAGATCAGAGGTTTTCGAGTTGAGTTGGGGGAAATCGAGAAAAAAATAAATGCGCTGACCAACATAGCGCACACCGTAGTGGTAACTCAAAAAGATCTTAGTGGTAATGCTTGTATTGTGGCATATGTGGAATTAAAAAGTTCCAAAATAGTTTCGCAAGATATTGATAATGCAAATGAAATCACTCTTGCGTTAGCCGCAGACTTACCATCCTACATGGTGCCAGGTGCTTTTGTTTTCGTTGATGAATGGCAGTTAACGCCAAATGGAAAAATTGATAAGCGTGCATTGCCTGAACCAAATCTGAGTGCAAGACAAAGAAACTATATTGCACCACAGGGATCAAAACAAAAACTATTAGTACTTATTTGGTCTGAATTACTTGGTATAGATGAAACTAAGATTAGTAGTGATGCAAATTTCTTTGAACTGGGAGGGCACTCACTACTTGTCATGAAAATTCATGCCAGATTGAAAAAAGCAGGTTATGAAGTAGAAACGCTAGCGATATTTAAGGCTCAGACGTTGGCAGATATGGCATCAACATTGACTACGCTTGATGAGACTAAAATCTATCAGGTTCCAAAAAATATTATTCCTAAGGGTGTTAAAACAATTACAGCGGATATGTTACCGCTGATTGAATTAGAGCAACAGGATCTCAATGAAATTTGTCTAAGGATACCTGGAGGTGCTGAAAATATACAGGATATTTACCCACTAGCCGCATTACAAGAAGGCATCTTATTTACACATACATTAGAGCAGAAATACGACCCTTATGTGATTTCTGCTTCTTTAACTTTTAGTGATAATCAGGCATTTGTTAAATTTGTTTGCGCGCTAGAGCTGGTCGTAGCACGTCACGATATTTTACGCAGTGTCATTTTATGGCGTGGACGAGATAAGGCTGTACAAATAGTACAACGAACAGTTGACTCTTTGGTTGAAAATCTTAAATTTGATACAAATCAAAGAGCTTCAGTCGCTTTTGCAGATTTTGTAACAACTGGCAATCATAAAATTGATATTGAAGAAGCCCCTTTGCTTCGCCTACAAGTATTAGTAGATGAATCAGATGGCAAGGTTTATGCCTTGTTTAAGCATCATCATTTGATTACAGATCATGTTTCTGTTGGGTTAATCCTTGAAGAATTATCTATGTGTATTGAGGGCCGAAACGATGAATTACCTGTACAAGTGCCGTATAGGGAGTTTGTTGCTAAATCTCTGTACAGAGCAGAAACACTCGATAGTGAAGCTTTTTTTAAGTCACGATTAGGTTGTGTGGAAGAATCAACTTTGCCGTTCGGATTTACAGACATTTTAGGAGATGGTTCAAACTCGCAAGAATTGAGTTATCCGCTCAATACATTGTTAGGTAAGCAAATACGTATTATTTCAAGCCAGCAACATATGAGTCCAGCGGTACTTTTCCATGCAGCTTGGGCCATCGTACTGTCACATTGTTGTAATATGAAAGAGGTTGTATTTGGTACTGTCTTTTCAGGTCGCATGAGTGGTGAACAAGGTATTGATCGTATGTTGGGGATGTTGATAAATACATTGCCTATTAAGATCAATTTAGATGAAATAACCACGACAGCGTTATTAGAGTATATACATGCAGAGCTACAAGCGTTAATTCCTTATGAACAAGTATCTCTAGCGGATGCTCAAAGCCATAGTCTAATTGAACCTGGTTCACCATTATTTAGTACTACATTAAATTATCGTCATTCACAGAGAGTGGCAGATGACAATCAGGCACAATTATACCAAATTGAAACCGTACAAGAGCGGAGTAATTATCCACTAGATTTATCGGTGAATGATTTTGGTGATGAATTTACTTTAGATTTTCAAGCTAGTATTGGAGTGCCGTTAGAGTTAGTGGTTGAATTGATGAATACTGCGTTGGAAAGCTTGGTGATAGATGCACAACAGATGGCATCAACACAAGTAACGAAATTAGCTATATATTCTCAAGATCATGAACAAACATTGATTGCACAGCAATGTGGTCCAAAAATTAAATTTACGTCAAATAGTGTGCACCAACTGATCGAGCTGCAGGTTGAGAGATCTATGGACAGAATTGCGGTTAGTTATAATCGCGATTTTTTGAGTTACAGAGCATTGAATGAACGCGCCAATCAACTAGCACATTATTTGCGTGTACAACATCATGTTGGACCGGATACGTTAGTTGGATTATGCGTTGAACGCTCACTTGAAATGATGGTTGGGGTACTGGCAATTTTAAAAGCTGGAGGGGCTTATGTGCCACTGGATCCTGCTTATCCTAAAGAGCGTCTTGCCTTTATGATTAAGGACACTGGATTATCAGTG
>NZ_JBISHA010000028.1:0-10701 GCF_045064135.1 Pseudoalteromonas sp. Ld19
TGAGTTACAGAGCATTGAATGAACGCGCCAATCAACTAGCACATTATTTGCGTGTACAACATCATGTTGGACCGGATACGTTAGTTGGATTATGCGTTGAACGCTCACTTGAAATGATGGTTGGGGTACTGGCAATTTTAAAAGCTGGAGGGGCTTATGTGCCACTGGATCCTGCTTATCCTAAAGAGCGTCTTGCCTTTATGATTAAGGACACTGGATTATCAGTGGTGTTGACACAACAAAAAGTGCATGACCTTTTAGATGAATTTAACGTTGCCGCTGTGACAATTTGTGTTCCCGAACACTTTAACGACTATGCTGTGACCGCTCCAGAGATAACCGAACTAACGACTGAACATTTAGCCTATGTCATGTACACATCGGGTTCAACGGGTACGCCTAAAGGTGTGATGATCACACATGGTAACTTGGTGAATTTTAGTGCTAACTGCGAGTTACGATACGATATCACCGAAGCCGACAATATATTGCAATTTTCAACCATGAACTTTGATATTTTTGTGGAAGAGTGGTTAGCATCATTAACGCGTGGTGCCAGTTTAATTCTGCGAGACGACGCGGTGTCGTTGAGTCGAGACGCTTTTATTGATTTTTGCCATAAACATGCCATTAGCGTAGTCAGTTTACCCACCGCATTTTGGCATCAATTAGCTTTGGATCAAGAGGAACTGACAGCACTGCCGTTACGTTTGGTGATAGTCGGGGGTGAGGCGCTGGATAAAAAGTCAGTAGCGAGCTTAAAACCAGGTTTTCAATTAATCAATACATATGGCCCAACGGAAACAACCGTGACCGCATCAGGGTATGCAATTAATGACGGTTATCATGAAACTCATGCGGTACCAATTGGCCGAGCTAATGTTAATACGGCGTGTTTGGTATTGTCTGAGCAGCTTACTTTATGTCCTCCAGGAGTGATAGGGGAGCTTTACATTAGTGGTCAGTGTCTCGCCAAAGGTTACCTTAATCAACCAGCCCTAACAGCTAAATATTTTATTGATAATCCGTATTATGACGCGACAAATCCGGCGTTGAGCAAACGATTATATAAAACAGGGGACATGGCACGCTTATCGGCAAAAGGTGAGCTGGCGTTTATGGGCCGCAGTGACGATCAGGTTAAAATTCGTGGTTTTAGGGTTGAATTGGGTGAAATAGAAAATAAATTAATGGCAGAGCCAACGGTTGCATCGGCAGTAGTATTGGCGGAGCACAGTAATGAAGGAGGTCAATCTTTACGTGCTTATATTAAATTTGTGATGGATAAGACTGATAGTCAGGCAGATGAGTTAATACAATCACTGCAACAGACTTTGTCGACTTCGTTACCAAACTATATGGTACCAACAGCCTTCACATCAGTGGTGCAATGGCCTATGACGGTGAATGGTAAATTAGACAAACGCGCATTATTGGCACTGCCGTCGAGGGTATTACAGCAAGAATATTTAGCCCCCCAGACGTACGAAGAAAAGTTATTGGTTGAAATTTGCAGTGAGTTATTGGCATTACCACTGAGTAAGATCAGTATTACAGCTAATTTCTTTGCACTTGGAGGTCATTCACTGCTGATTATGCAGTTAGTAAGTCAACTAAGAAATCAAGGGTTACAGGCTGATGTACAGGCCCTATTTAAGGCACGTACCTTACAAGATATGGCTCGTCAAATAACATTATTTAGCAATGAGACACGTATTACTATACCGGCCAATGGGATCCCAATTGACTGTAATAGCATCACGTCAGAAATGGTGACGTTAGCAACCGTTAGTGAGCAGGAAATAACACAGATAGCCAAAGTTATTCCAGGAGGGATGGGTAATATTCAAGATATTTATCCACTTGCGCCGCTTCAAGAAGGCGTATTGTTTATTCATACCATGAGTGAACAACAAGACCCCTACGTTACCAGTACCACTTTTGAGTTTGATGATGGGGCAAGTTTAGCTCGTTTCTTGGGGGCATTAGAGCAACTTATTGCCAGACATGATGTGCTACGCACAGCGATTTTGTGGCGAGATCGTACGACAGCGCTGCAGGTGGTACAGCGTGAAGCAAAACTGGCCGTGACAGAGCTATCGTTTAACGCAAGTGAAGATGTTCACGGTGCTTTTTTAGCGCATGTGGCAAATGCTGACTACTGGATTGAGTTAGAAACAGCGCCATTACTGCAATTATCGGTATGTGAAGATAAAGCGAGAGGTAAACACTATGCACTACTGTGTGAGCATCACCTGATATCAGATCACGTCTCGTTGGAAATTTTAGTGGCAGAGCTGACAACGTTATTACAAGATCCAGAGGCTAAATTGGCGGCCCCAGTGCCTTATCGTGAATTTGTAGGACGTACTTTACAGCATACAGCAGCGTTAAATACGAAAGCGTTCTTTAGCCAACAATTAGGCGATGTAAATACACCAACATTATCCTATGGCTTAACCGAAGTACTAAACGACGGCACGGGTATCGAGAGCATCAAATTGACATTAGCTCCCACTCAAGCGATGCAACTGCGTAGATTGATGCGGGCACATCATAGTAGTCCCGCAGCAATGTTTCATCTTATTTGGGCCAAAGTATTATCAGTGTGTAGCGGTCAATCAAGCGTTGTTTTTGGTACTGTATTATCGGGTCGAATGAACGGTATGCCAGGGATAGAAAGTATGATGGGCATGTTGATCAACACCTTGCCATTAAAAGTTGAATTAGATAATCATAGTGCAAGCACCTTATTGCGTCAGATAAATGATGACTTACAAGCTTTAGTGCCCTATGAACAAGTTTCATTGGCTGAGGCGCAGCGCTACAGTGCAGTGGAAGGGCAGTTACCGTTATTTAGTGCGATGTTGAACTACCGTCATTCAGTACAAGAAGAAACATTAGAGGTAGATGCAGGATTCAAAGTAATAGAAAGTCAGGAGCGAACTAATTATCCATTTAATCTATCGGTAGATGACTTAGGAGAGGGGTTTGCATTAGAGCTACAAATTGACGAACGTGCACCGGCACAGCGCATAGCACATTACCTAGAAGTGACATTGAACGACGTCTTATCATTATTAGAAAATGATTCAGTACAGTCGGTTCATAGCCTGTGTGTGTTACCGGAGCAAGAGCGCAAACAACAACTAGACAGTTGGAATGACACAATACCTAGAAGTGACATTGAACGACGTCTTATCATTATTAGAAAATGATTCAGTACAGTCGGTTCATAGCCTGTGTGTGTTACCGGAGCAAGAGCGCAAACAACAACTAGACAGTTGGAATGACACAAGGGTGGAGTACCCAAAAGAATTATGTATTCATGAATTATTTGAAGCGCAGGCAGCAGCTAACCCAACGGATACAGCATTACACTTTGGTGAGCAGACACTCAGTTATGGAGAACTAAATGCCAAAGCAAATCAGTTAGCACATTACTTACGAGATAACCACCATGTTGGACCAGAGAGCCTGGTGGGTTTGTGCGTGGAGCGTTCGTTAGAAATGGTGATAGGCATTTGGGGTATTTTAAAGGCCGGTGGTGCCTATGTGCCGTTAGACCCTGATTATCCTCAAGCTCGGTTAGCTTTTTTGATTGACGATGCCTCACTATCAGTCGTATTGAGTCAGAACGAAGTTGCGGAACGAGTAGAATTAGGTGGAGCCAGTATTATAATGTTAAATAAGCTCTTTGATGAATCTAGTAGTAAATTGTCCCATTATTCTAAATGTAATGTGAGCAGAACTGACAGTGGTGTAAATAAATCAAGCCTTGCTTACTTGATTTATACATCAGGCTCAACGGGTAATCCCAAAGGTGTCATGATAGAGCATCAAAATACAGTGGCTATGCTACATTGGGCTAAGCAAGCTTATAGTGATTCAGAATTAGAAAAAGTACTCGCATCTACCTCTTTGAACTTTGATTTGTCGATATATGAGCTTTTCTTGCCATTATGTTTTGGTTATCAAAGTGTGATTGTAAAAAATGCAATGGCACTGATGGATCTGGAATTAGATGTCAGTATGATTAATACAGTACCTTCAGCAATGAAAGCTTTGTTAGAGGTAGATGCTATTTCAAAGCATGTTCGAGTTATCAACCTTGCTGGTGAACCATTGGCAGCACAACAAGTTAATAACATCCTTGATACACTCCCAGGTGTTGACGTTTGCAATCTTTATGGTCCATCGGAAGATACCACTTACTCTACTTATGCTCGATTTAGTACACAGCTAACAACAGTGCCTGATATAGGTAAGTTGATTTCCAATAGTCAAGGATATATATTAGGTCGTGATAAAGAGTTGCTGCCAATAGGGGCTGTTGGGGAGCTTTACTTAGGGGGAGCTGGTGTAGCTCGAGGTTATTTAAATCGCTCTGACTTAACCGCAGAGTGTTTTATTAAAAACCCTTATTTTTCAGAGAATGGCATCAATAATAGCTCTCGATTATACCGAACTGGAGATCTAGTACGTTACCGTGAAGACGGTCGTATTGAATTTATCGGTCGTATTGATGACCAAGTTAAGATACGTGGGTTCAGAATTGAGTTGGGTGAGATTGAACACCGTTTTAATAGTCTAGATTCGATCGTTACATCAAAGGTTGTTGCCTTGTCGCACGCAGATGGCAATCAATATTTAGTAGTATATTTACAACCTCATCTCACACGTGAGACACAATGGGATGAGGAAAGGCAGCAAAGTTGGCTCGCTGAGGTGAAGACAGCTATAAGAGCTGTATTGCCGAGCTATATGGTCCCTAGTCAATTTGTAATTATGGCTGAATGGCCATTAACACCTAATGGTAAAATAGATAAAAAAGCTTTGCCAGAGCCGAATGGACAATTAGTTAATCAGGAATATGTCGCGCTTAAAACTGAAACAGAGCATGCATTAGCTTTAATTTGGTCATCTTTACTTGAGTTGGAAATTACTCATATAAGTGCAACTGCCAATTTCTTTGAGTTGGGTGGTCATTCGCTTTATCTAATTAAGCTATCCGCTAGTATTAAACTAACATTTGAAATAGAGCTGACATTACGAGAAATTTATGATGCTGCTGAGCTAACAATTCTTTCGCAAGTGATTGATAGTAAAAAAGCACAAAGTTATCTAAAAGCTAAAAAAGCCAATGAATCAATAATTACAAGTGGAACTTTATAATGACCATAGACCTAATCAAATCAGCAGCGGATCAAGGGATTTACCTGCATGTCAAAGATAATACTTTACATTTTGATCTAACTGTAACGGAGTTTCCGTTGCAATTAAAACAGGAAATCATTAACCGTAAAGCAGAAATAATCAAATTCATGTCACATTCTACGACAAAGTTAGCCGATGGGATTAGCCTCATGGCCAAACATTACCCAAAAGGGGCTCAGTTATCGTTT
This sequence comes from Pseudoalteromonas sp. Ld19, assembly GCF_045064135.1. NCBI lineage: Bacteria > Pseudomonadati > Pseudomonadota > Gammaproteobacteria > Alteromonadales > Pseudoalteromonadaceae > Pseudoalteromonas > Pseudoalteromonas sp. Ld19. Next base: position 5,406 of record NZ_JBISHA010000028.1, read on the forward strand.
ACTCAGCAAAGGTTTTGGCTACTTGAGAGAATGCAGTCGGGAAATAGCCAATATAATATACCTGTAGCATTAAAAGTAGAGGGGGAGATTGATTTAACTTTAATAGAGAGAGTGCTCAATACAATTATTTCACGACATAATATCCTGCGTACAATTTACCAGGAAGTAGATGATAAAGTTGTGCAGCTAGTTCAAGAAGAATCAGTATTTTGTTTGGGATACCAAGACCTCAGCATTGTTAACGAACAAGAGCGTAATGCGACGTTATCTCAGTGTTTACATGATGAAGTGAAAAAGCCCTTCGATCTCACTCAGGATTTAGCTATTAGAGGACAATACTTACAACTTACTGAACTTGAAAAAAACTTACAGCAGGGTGTACTATTACTGACACTTCATCATATTGCATCTGACGGTTGGTCGATGGAAGTCTTAGTCAATGAATTTGTAACTTTATATCGAGCTTTCACATTAAACCAAGTAAATCCATTGCCTGAGTTGCCAGTGCAATATGCAGATTTTGCAGTTTGGCAAAGAGAAAAACTACAAGGCGAAGAGTTTGTAAAGCAATTGAATTTTTGGCGGGATACATTGAAAAATGCTCCCATCACACATGAATTAGCATTACAGCATCGTCGACCTGAATTGAAACAATCCGTTGGAATTACGGTAAAATCTAATCTTCCATCTTCTGTTGCTCAACAACTTAAATGCATTGCCAAACAATTTAAACTCAGTTCGTTTATGCTGTTACATGCCGCATTGGCTATTGTTCTAAGTCGTCATAGCAACCAGTCCGATATTATTGTTGGCACTCCAGTTGCCAATCGTGCAGAAGAAAAGCTAGGTGGCTCAATAGGTTGTTTTGTTAATACTCTAGCGTTACGACTGAACACGAGTCAAGCAACGCTGGGTGAATATTTAGCACATGTCAGACAGGTGCACCTTGATGCACAAGTTAATCAAGATATTCCATTTGAGCAGCTTATAGAAGCACTCAATTTACCAAGAAGTTCAGCTTATACGCCGCTGGTGCAAATAATGTTGACGACAAATGATAAGTTTTCAGTGAAGCAAGAACCGCAATCACTGTTAGATTTACCCAATTTAAACCTCTCTCCTTTAGAAAGTAACCATCCAGCGGTAAAATTTGATTTAGAGATTGCGCTGAATATTAGCGAAGAGCAAGTAGAAACGATCTGGAGTTTTGATGTCGCATTATTCGAGCAGGGCTTTGTCGAACAATTAAGTGAACATCTGAATAATGGTTTGACTGCATTGGCAAATATCGCTAGTGAAAAGCTTGAAAAAATGCCGTTAAATTGTTTATCAATATTAGGGGGAAAGTTAGAGAATTATTTGGTTAATGGCCTTAGTAATACCCAAGACTATTCCGATGACCTCTGTATTCATGAGATATTTGAGCAGCAGGTACTATTAACACCGAACAAAGTTGCAGTACAATTTGGAAAAAATAGCCTGACTTACAACGAACTAAATGAAAGAGCGAATCAGTTGGCACATTTCCTTGTTCGTGAGTACAAATTAAAAACAAATACAGTTATAGGGATATGTGTTGAACGTTCGTTAGAAATGATTATAGGAACACTTGCAATACTAAAAGCGGGTTCTGGTTATGTACCACTTGACCCTACTTACCCACTTCAACGTCTTACATATATGATGTCAAATTCTGGTGTTGAAATCATTTTATCTACACATTTTATTATTTCGCAGTTTGACCTTAATGATTATAGTTGTATTTGTATCGATGGACTCGGTGACCTTGATAAAGGAGAAAGGTTTTTTAATTATCCTAAAAATAATTTGGATGCACTTGTTTTAGATAAATCACCTAATAATTTGGCCTATATTATTTATACTTCAGGTTCAACGGGTAAACCTAAAGGAGTGCTGTTGGAACATAAAGGTATAGTTAATATTGCGTCAAATCAGAAACATTACCTAGGAGTCAACGAAAATAGTAAAGTACTTCATTTTGCATCAATGAGTTTTGATGCAGGTACTTGGGAATATGTAATGGCACTATTAAATGGTGCAACACTGGTTATCGCTGATAGTGTTCAGCGTTTGTCTCCTGACTGCCTTAGTGAGTTGCTTTATAGTGAAGCAATTACCCATGTGCTACTGCCGCCAGCATTTTTAGCTATGATGGAATATCGAGATGATTTAGCATTAAAAGCATTAGTTGTCGGTGGAGAAGCCTGTGATCAGGATCTTGTAGATCTATGGGCAAAAAAATATCGTATGATCAATGCATATGGCCCAACTGAGATTTCTATTTGTGCAACTTGGGCTGAATTACAGTGCAATCAAAAGGTTGTAATTGGTAAACCGATAGAAAATACAAGTGCTTTTGTTTTGGATGATTCACTTGCTCTACTCCCACCAGGGGTTGTCGGTGAGTTGTATATCAGTGGTGTTGGTTTAGCTCGAGGATATCATCAGTTACCAGAACAAACAGCAGAGCGTTTTATACTAAACCCTCATTTTGATGGAAAAAATAAATGCGTCACAAAATACCTATATAAAACAGGAGACATAGTTCGTTATCTACCTAACGGTGATCTTGATTATTTAGGGCGCATTGATGAACAAGTTAAAATCCGTGGTTTTAGAATTGAAATTGGTGAGATTGAAGGATTAATGTGTGCTTGCCCTGAAGTGCAAAATGCCATTGTGGCTGTTGTAAAGACCGCAGCTAACACTAAACATTTGATCGCTTATGTTCAATTAGTAGCTAAAGACATAGATGAAAATAAGGCGATGCAATTAATAAATGTTATTAAGTCGAAATTAGTAGAAAAATTACCTGATTACATGATACCGAGTAATTTTATTCATATAGAACAATGGCCATTAAGCAGCAACGGTAAAATTGATAAACGAGCATTGCCTGTTCTGGATTTAGGTTGTAATGAAGATGAATATGTTGCCGCTGCAACTGAAACAGAGGAACGATTGGTAGTAATTTGGGCTAATTTACTTAATTTAACAGAAGATAAAATCAGTATTAATGCAAACTTCTTCTCATTAGGTGGAGATTCTTTGTTAGCGAGTCGGCTGGTTAGGGCTATCACATCAGATATTGTAATAAATTTAGAGCATATTGAAATGAGTGATATTTTTTCTGCTCAATCGCTTGCAGAACAAGCGGAAAAAGTAGATTTGTTGCGTTTGAAACAGATGAATAGTCAAGGTATCGACAATATCTGTGATGGAAAAGTCATTGAAGAGGGAGAAATTTAATGAACGTAAATCAGGCTCTCGATCTAGCTGTATCCCAAGGTGTACACCTTTATGTCGAAGAAGGAAAACTTAAATTTAAAGCGACAAAAGGAAGTATGCCCAATAAATTGAAAAGCGTGCTCAAGGAAAACAAAGTAGAGCTTATTGCATTGCTTAGTGAACTACAGACAAAATCTCATATTTCAAAAAATATAATACCTAGTGGTCATCAGATTATTACTGAGCTTTCCTTTTCTCAACAACGTTTGTGGTTTTTGGATCAACTACGTGGGCCTTCGGCTGAATATAATATTCCACTGGCGCTAGATGTTCATGGCGAATTAAGTATTAAGACGGTGGAGAGTGTATTTAATGATATAATTGAACGCCATACGATCCTAAGATCTTTTTATTATGAATCAGACCAAGGAATACGGCAGCAAATTAGACAGTATACTGATTTCAAGGTCAACATTATTGATCTTAGCGATTGTCAGGATAAATACGCAACAGCAGAACGACATATTTATGCTGATGCTAACACGGCATTTAATTTGACAGAAGATTTACTGTTTCGAGTGACTTATATATTAATTGAAAAAGGCGATACAGAAAAAGAAAACCAAGGAGTGCTACTCCTAAATATGCACCATATCACTTCTGATGGTTGGTCGATGGAAGTATTGATAAGTGAATTTATAACAGCTTATGGGGCCCAAATTAGTGGACGGGGCTATCAGTTACCTGAGCTTGAGATACAATATACGGATTATGCCCACTGGCAACGTACCCATCTGACACAGCAAGTATTGGCGAAACAGATACAATATTGGCAGCAAAAGCTTGCTGATATACCTGCACTACATGGCATAACTCCAGATTTTGAACGGCCGAGTAAAAAGTGTTTACAAGGAAATATTGTCAGAACAAATCTACCTAGCATAGTGGCCGAAAATTTAAAAAAATTAGCGAAAAACCTTCAATTGACGCCATTTATGCTAATTCATGGTGCTCTTGCATTAGTACTTGCAAGACACAGTAATAGTAATGATATTGTGATAGGAACACCAATAGCGAACCGAAACTTACCAGAACTTGAAATGCTGATTGGTTATTTTGCTAATACTCTGGTGTTATGTGCAGATACGAAACAAACGGATATCAACGAATATCTTAAGCATATTAAAGTGGTGCATCAACAAGCTCAAGCTAATCAAGATGTGCCGTTTGAGCAATTAGTTGAAAAATTGAATATACCGCGCAGCAGTGCTCATTCTCCGATATTTCAAGTTATGTTGACGATCAATTCGGATTACGGTATTAGGGATAACAATGTTGAACTGCAAGGGTTGACAATTAATCAACGTACTGCAAGCACCGTAACTATTAAATATGATCTCGAAATTGAAGTTGTTATGAGTGATCAGGGTGTAAAAATAGAATGGAATTATGACTGTGCTTTATTCAAAAAATCTCGTGTTACTGCATTTTCTGAACATTTAGAATCGGTACTACAATATCTTGCTGAGCTTTCACCACAACACTTATCAGACAGTTTGAGCTCTTTATCTATATTGTCTGAACAGGAGCGCAAACAACAACTAGACAGTTGGAATGACACAAGGGTGGAGTACCCAAAAGAATTATGTATTCATGAATTATTTGAAGCGCAGGCAGCAGCTAACCCAACTGATACAGCATTACACTTTGGTGAGCAGACACTCAGTTATGGAGAACTTAATGCCAAAGCAAATCAGTTAGCACATTACTTACGAGATAACCATCATGTTGGGCCAGAGAGTCTGGTGGGTTTGTGTGTGGAGCGTTCGTTAGAAATGGTGATAGGCATTTGGGGTATTTTAAAGGCCGGTGGTGCCTATGTGCCGTTAGATCCTGCACTGCCATCAGCCCGTCTTCAGTATTTAGTTAATGATGCCAATACACATGTCGTATTGAGTGTGAAATCGGTCACTGAATACGTAGAGCTTAGCAGTGCAACCGTGGTATTACTTGATCAACTAGGGAGTGTATCTGAGCACCAATTTTC
>NZ_JBISHA010000029.1:0-31115 GCF_045064135.1 Pseudoalteromonas sp. Ld19
AGTTGCTCGCTTCGTTAAAGCAGGCATTAGGAAGCGTGTTACCAGAATACATGATCCCAAGTCGCTTTATTTTACTATCACAGTGGCCGCAAACAGCCAACGGAAAAATTGACCGAAAAGCATTACCTGCTTTAGATGATATATTGGGTACTACAGTATATATCGCACCAAATGGTGAACAAGAAGAAGAACTTGTTGCAACTTGTGCTGAACTCTTAAATATTGACATTCAAGAGATCAGTATAACAGCAAACTTTTTTGAATTGGGTGGCCATTCATTGATGATTATGGAGTTAGTCAGTCGCCTGAAAAAGCGTGGGTTTATTACTTCTGTTCAGGCACTGTTTGAGGCGAAAGTACTCAAGAATATGGCTGAAAGCCTTGTGCGAAAGGATAATGTTAAAGATGAGGCCTTATTACCAGAAAATTTGATTCCATATAAATGTCAGTACCTGACACCAGAAATGATTAATTTGGCTTCTGTTTCTCAACATGATCTGAATGCAATAAGTGCTGCTGTTCCTGGAGGAACACAAAATATTCAAGATATTTATCCTCTAGCACCGTTACAGGAAAGTATTTTTTTGATCCATTGTGCAACAGAGGGAACAGATCCCTATGTAACAATGATTACGCTGGAATTTGCTACGAAAGTTGCAATTGATAAATTTGTGGCGCGTTTTAATAAAGTAATTAAGCGTCATGATATATTGAGAACGCTTGTCAGCTGGCGTGGTCGGTCAGAACCACTGCAGGTTGTGCTACGTGATGTAACATTGACACCAAACTGGTTACCATTTTCAGGTCAAAAAAATATAAAAGAATTACTCAATCAATATATTGAGCAGGGCGAGCATAGATTGGATCTTGAGCAGGCACCTCTATTACAGCTAGAGTTGGCATATGATACACAGGTGGATAAGTATTTTGCTGTGTTAAAAGAGCATCATCTGTTGTTGGATCATATTTCTGTTGAGATGATAATGCATGAGCTTGCATTAGAAGATCATGAACATGATCAACTACCAACTGCACTACCTTATCGTAACTTTATTGCTCAGACTTTATTACGTACTGAAAAGTTAGATATTGATACATTTTTTACTAATAAGTTAGGCGATATAAATATCCCATGCCAACCGTTTGGGCTGTCTAATACCACGGGTAATGGTATACAGTCTAATGAATTAGATGTTGAATTGTCGGTTACACAATCACAACAAATTAGAGCTTTGATGAAACAGCAAGGATCTAGTCCAGCAGCTTTTTTTCACTTAGCTTGGGCGATGGTAATTGCTGCCTGTAGCCAAACTAAAGATGTGGTTTTTGGTACTGTTTTATCTGGACGTATGAGTGGTTTACAAGATATTGAACGTATGATGGGAATGATGATCAATACGTTACCGTTGAGGATAAATTTAGCTGAACATGATGCTTCAGCACTGATCCAAAAAATCAATCTAGAGTTACTAGAATTGATACCATTTGAGCAAGTTTCTTTAACACAGGCCCAGGCTTGTAGCGGTGTTCCGGGACAAACTCCATTATTTAGTGCTATTTTCAACTATCGGCACTCTAAGTTAGGAAAGGCTCCGTCTTCGGGTGAGACACAAGCGATTGAGGCTATAGAAAAAACAAACTATCCGTTTAATCTTTGTGTTGACGACTGGGGACAACTATTTTCATGTAACTTGCAAATTGACAATGAAATCGCGATAGAGTCAGTTGCAGGTTATGTTACTACGGCTATTGATCGCTTATTGAATGCGCTAAGTAATAACACTGGGGAGCCTGTTGCTGGCTTATCTGTATTGCCGAACCAGGAGCAACAACAATTATTGGCGCCAACCTTAAATGATTATGTTAAGAATGATAAGTTATTATGTATACATGAATTATTTGAATTACAAGCTGCAAAACACCCGGATAATATCGCTATTGTATTTGATAATAAAACGATAAGTTATAAGACGCTAAATGAACAGGCAAATCAATTGGCGCATCACTTGCTAGAAAATTTTAATATTGAACCTGATGCTTTAATTGGCTTGTGCGTAAATCGTAGTCCTAATATGATTGTAGGAATTTTGGCTATTCTCAAAGCTGGCGGCGCTTATGTACCGCTAGATCCGAACTACCCACAAGAGCGACTTAACTTCATTTGTGAAGATGCATCATTAGGTTTGGTATTAACAGAAGGGGCACTAAGTGAATCATTAGTGTTAGGAGTAACCCAAACTCTAAATCTTGAGAGTGCTAAATTACAAGCTAAGCTTGCAACTCATTCAATCCGTAATTTAGATAATAAATTATTGGCACTGACTACCAGTAATTTGGCTTATGTTATCTACACTTCGGGTTCAACAGGTAAACCAAAAGGAGTGCTACAAACTCACAAAAATGTTAGTCGACTATTTGATGTTACGCAACCTGACTTTAATTTTACAGCTCAGGATTGTTGGTGTTTATTTCATTCCTTTGCTTTTGATTTCAGTGTTTGGGAGATTTGGGGTGCATTTTTTTATGGTGGTAAGCTGATTGTGCCTACCTTTGATGAGGTGAAAGATACTAATCTATTTGTCTCATTGTGTCGTAAAGAAGGTTTGACCGTTCTTAATCAAACACCGAGTTCTTTTAAGCAATTAATAGAATACTTAGCTTTCAATAAACAATCACTATCAGCGTTACGCACTATTGTATTTGGTGGCGAAGGCTTAGTCGACAACCACCTGACATTATGGTGGCAGAATTTTTCAGATCATCCAGCCAAACTTATTAATATGTATGGTATTACCGAAACAACAGTGCATGTGACTTACAAGCAAATATTGCAAGACAGTGATATTAGTATTGGTAAGCCATTACGAGATCAACAAATATTATTGCTGGACGGTGCAATGAACTTAGTGCCGAATGGATGTGTGGGGGAAATTTATGTTGCTGGTGCTGGGCTGGCACGAGGCTACCTTAATCGCGAAATACTCTCTGCGGAAAAGTTTATCCCTAACCCGTATTACAGTAAAGAGTGTGCTTGGCTTGGTGATAGGCTTTATCGAACAGGTGATTTAGCAAAATATGACACAATGGGTGAATTACACTATTTTGGCCGCCAAGATGATCAGGTTAAGATCCGCGGGCATAGAATTGAGCTGGGTGAAGTTGAAAATCGCATTACTCAGCTAGAACAAGTGGACTCAGCACTGGTATTAGCATTACCTGATGCTCAAGGAAGTTTACAATTAGTCGCCTATATAAAAGTAATACCAATGCTAATCGATACCGATTGGCAAACAGAACTAAAACTTATTTTAAATAAGCAATTGTTAGCTTATATGATACCAAAAGTGATCGTACCGGTAGTAAAATGGCCGTTAACTAATAATGGCAAGGTAGATAAAAAGGGATTACCTGAGATAGAAACTGGTCTATTTCAAGCTGATTATGAAGCGCCAACAACGACAACTGAATTGAAGTTGACAGAGATTTGGAGCCAATTACTCCATGTTGCTTCTGATAAAATTGGTATCGACGTGAACTTTTTTGAGTTGGGAGGTCATTCTCTATTACTAATGAAGTTATTAGCTGAAATTAGTGAAAAGTTGAATAGTGAATTGACTGTAAAAGACATTTTTTCTGCTGCTACCGTTAAGTTACAAGCAGAGAAAATTGATATCAAAATGGGGGGGGTAACTCGCCCAGCAATGGCACCTTTAACACATCAAAGAGGAGCTTTATTAACATTATCTTATGCACAACAAAGGTTATGGTTTATCGATCAACTCAATGGTGGTAGCCCTGAATATAATATGCCTGTTGTGTTTGATGTTGTAGGTAATCTTGATTTAGACAGTGTTGAAGCAGCACTTAATCGATTGATTGAGCGTCACGAAGTATTAAGAACAGTTTATCTGAGCCAAAATGAAGGACCTAAACAACAAATTCTCGACGATTTTAATTTTAATTTAACTTTACATGATTTAAGTGAATTAGATGAGAATAGCAAGCAACATAGACTTACTAATATACTTAAAGAAGATGGGTTATTAACATTTAAATTGGATTCTGATTTGATGCTTAGAGCATGTTATGTACTGCTCAACTATGCACAAGATAGTACTGAACAAAAGGGCGTATTGATGTTTAATGTGCATCATATTGCTTCTGATGGATGGTCTATTGAATTAATGTCTAATGAGTTTATAAAGCTATATCAGTCGCTAACTATGGGGATTGTAGAGCCTTTAAACCCTTTAACACTGCAATATAGTGATTATGCTGCATGGCAAAGAGATTGGCTCAGTGGAGAGTTACTTGAAGAACAGCTTGACTACTGGCGTAAAAAATTAACCGAAGTGCCCGCTGTTCATGGCCTAAAACTTGATAAACTCAGACCTGAAGAAAAGCAGTTTAGCGCAGAATTTTGGCGTAGTAGTTTACTTGGAGAGGTTAGCGTAAAAATACGTGAATTGGCTGAATCGGCAAGTGTGACACCATTTATGTTAGTTCACAGCGCACTTGCTTATGTGCTGTCAAAGCATAGTAATAGCCATGATATTGTGATCGGTACACCTGTCGCAAATCGTTCGCAAAGTGAAGTAGCTCCGTTAGTTGGTTATTTTGCTAATACTCTGGTACTAAGAGTTAATACCGAACATGATGGTATTGATGATTACTTGGAGCATGTTAAGGCAGTCCATATTGATGCTCAATCGAACCAAGATGTACCTTTTGAACAACTTGTCGATGTACTGAGAACTTCTCGCACAACAGCATATAGTCCGATATTTCAGATTATGTTAACTATTAACTCTGACTTTTCGATTGCAAATAAACAACAAGTCGTAACTCCTAACTTGAGTTTTACGACGAGATTACCAGAAACGACAACGACGAAATTTGATCTGGAAATTAACATTGAGCTAGATGACTCTGAGTTTCATGTAAATTGGACTTATGATCGTGAGCTGTTTAATCAAGCACATATAAAAGTGATTGCACAACATTTAGAATCGGTACTACAATATCTTGCTGAACTTTCACCACAACACTTATCAGACAGTTTGAGCTCTTTACCTATATTGTCTGAACAGGAGCGCAAACAACAACTAGACAGTTGGAATGACACAAAGGTGGAGTACCCAAAAGAATTATGTATTCATGAATTATTTGAAGCGCAGGCAGCAGCTAACCCGACGGATACAGCATTACACTTTGGTGAGCAGACACTCAGTTATGGAGAACTTAATGCCAAAGCAAATCAGTTAGCACATTACTTACGAGATAACCATCATGTTGGGCCAGAGAGTCTGGTAGGTTTGTGTGTTGAGCGTTCGTTAGAAATGGTGATAGGCATTTGGGGTATTTTAAAGGCCGGTGGTGCCTATGTGCCGTTAGATCCTGCACTGCCATCAGCCCGTCTTCAGTATTTAGTTAATGATGATGTAGCGCCGCAAGGTGAAACTGAGCTCATATTAACAGAGGTTTGGGCCCATGTATTGAAACTGCCAAGTGATAAAATTAGTCGCAATGCTAACTTTTTTGAACTCGGAGGTCATTCATTATTGGTCATCAAAGTAATGAAAGCTATTGAGTTACAGTTTGTTGTCCCGATAAATATTAAGCATTTATTTAAATACAGTTCTGTTGAAGAGCTAGCAGGACAAATTGACTTGCTGATAGCAAAGCAGGATCTAAAAATAAAATTAGAACAATCAGATAATGTAGAAAGGATAGTGTTTTAATGAAAGCGGAACAAATAATAAATCAGCTACAAGATAAGTTAATTCTGGTGAGTGCTACAAACGGTTCTCTTGTAGTTGAAGCTGAGAATGGCGCTGTTACAACCGAAATAGCGCAATTGATCAGAGATAACAAAGAACAATTACTTGCCTACTTGAGCGATAATAAAGATCAACCTCAGCGTCAGGCTGTATCGCCTCGAGTTGCTAACTATCAAAATATAGCACCGTTATCTTTTTCTCAGCGTCGTTTATGGTTTATTGATCAGCTACGAAAAGGTTCCGCAGAATATAATATGCCTGCGATACTTGATGTAACTGGACCGCTCGATTTGAACTTAGTTGAATGTGTGTGTCATGAAATCATACGCCGTCATGAGATATTACGTACGGTCATTATTGAAGGTGAATTAGAACCACAACAGTATATTAAAGATGATTTTAATTTTAATTTACGTCGCTTAGATCTCAGCTCTGCTAATAATGTAATTATGCAGAATAGGCTTGATGCACTTATTGATGAAGAGTTAAGCACACCTTTTAATTTATCTGAAGATTTAATGATCCGTGTTAGCTATGTATTGTTAGAGCAAAGCGATATTGGGCTGCAGCGTGGCGTGTTGTTGTTTAATATGCATCATATCGCTTCGGATGGTTGGTCGATTGAACTACTGAGCCAAGAGTTTATGCTCCTATATCAAGCATTCAATGAGCAATCACCAAGTCCGCTTGTTGATCTTAGTCTTCAGTACGCCGATTATGCTGTTTGGCAAAAAGAATGGTTACAAGAAAGCTTATTGGAAGAGCAAATTAATTACTGGCAGCAACAGCTTACAGATGCGCCTGTAGTACATAATTTACCGTTACGAAAACCTAGACCTAGCGAGAAACAAAGCATAGGAGATTTTGTTTCTTGCCGCTTACCTAGTAAGTTAAGCGAAAGAATAACCTCAACAGCTCAGCAAAATAAATTGTCTCCCTTTATGTTCTTACATGCTGTTTTTGCATGGGTTTTTTCACAACACAGTAATAGCAATGATATTGTTATCGGTACGCCCGTTGCGAATAGATTACAACCAGAATTAGAACCATTGATCGGTTTTTTTGTTAATAATTTAGTATTGCGCACTAATACTAAGCATAGAACTTTAGGCGACTACCTTACTCATATAAGAACGGTACATAGTGATGCACAAGCAAACCAAGACGTACCGTTTGAACAATTAGTTGAGTGCTTAAATGTAGAACGAAATTTATCACACGATCCGTTATTTCAGATCATGCTCTCAATGAATAGTGATTTTGGAGTTGCGGAACAGCAAGGTTTAAAACTAGCAGGACTGTCATTTAAAAAATATGACCGTGAAATGATTGCTTTAAAGTTCGATCTTGATATTGATATTACATATATTGATTCAGAAATCGAACTGAGATGGACCTATGATACATCTATCTTTGACGGAGAATACATTGAAACGTTGAATCGCCATTTTTATAATGCTGTACTTGAATTTGTTCGTTATGCGTCTGTACCCGAAACTAAATTGAAACAGTTAAAATTTATGGCTGAAGAGGATAAATTAGCACTACTTTCTCGGTTATGTGGTCCAGTAAAATTGCTAAGCGATCAAAGCTTGATTCATAACGTTCTAGAAAAACAATCGGTTAAATATAGTACTAATATAGCCTTAGTAGATGATACTTCTAGCATGAGTTACAGAGCATTGAATGAACGCGCCAATCAACTAGCACATTATTTGCGTGTACAACATCATGTTGGACCGGATACGTTAGTTGGATTATGCGTTGAACGCTCACTTGAAATGATGGTTGGGGTGCGAACATCATCACATTGAGATAATGCTTTTTCAACAGCTTGAACTTTAAATTCTTGTGTAAATCGACGTCTCATTTTATCTGCCTCTATTAAAAGTTAGAAGCGACAACTATCCTGACACAGGGGGATTGTGAGTCTATAGATGATTTTTCATCTTCATCTATAGAAGAAAGAATTGAAGACTTACATGAAGCATTTTTAGATAAAAAAGTAAAAGCTATCTTTACTGTCATTGGGGGCGATAATGTAAATCAATTACTAAAGTATATTGACTATAATATTGTTAAAAGAAATCCAAAAATTATATGTGGATACTCTGATACTACAGCTTTATCAAATGCATTATTCCACAAAACAGGGCTAGTAACGTACTCTGGGCCTGCATATTCAACTTTGGGGATGCTTAAGGGGATTGATTTCTCAATAAATTATATTAAAAAGTGTTTATTCTCAAGTGATCCTTATGAAGTTATAAACTCCGAGCAATGGAGTGATGATGCATGGTATATAGATCAGGAAAAAAGAAACTTTTATAAAGACAATGGCATAGAAGTCTTAAATCATGGTAAGGCAGAAGGAAAAATAGTTGGAGGCAACCTTTGTACTTTAAATTTGCTTCAAGGAACTGAGTTTATGCCTGACTTAACAAATTCTGTATTGTTTCTCGAAGATGACGAGTTAACATCTCCTTCAAATTTTGACAGAGATCTGCAATCGTTAATTCATCAAAAAAATTTCGATAGGGTTAAAGGCATTGTCATTGGAAAATTTCAATTAAAGTCAGAAGTATCAGAGACCTTGCTTAGAAAAATTATACAATCCAAACAAGAGTTAGCGTCAATTCCAGTGCTTTACAATTTAAACTTTGGACATACAACACCCCATATTTGCTTTCCTATTGGTGGATTTGTGAAAATAGATACGAAAAGTCGTAAGCAAATAATAATAGAAAAACATTAGATATAAAAACTCTAGGAGTTAGCTAAGTTTTTAATAAGTTAGTTCGTTGCAGGTTGGATTGAGCCCTGTTAACTGAACAGGGCAATTCACGTTAATACTTATTCAATTAAAGGTGTTAATTTGGTAGGTTTATTTATAAAGCTTGCGAACATATGCTTGGCTTATCATTTCGTCTAAGTTTTTTTCTTCTTGTTTGTTAGCATAATCTTGTTTGGTTAATACACGGTTACTAACAATACCTTCAATGCCTTTAGTAAAGCTCATTTGCTTTAAGCAAGCTTGCTGCTGCCTTTTCTCATCTTGTTGAGAGTCTTTAAATCTTTCTATTTGCTGATTTGATAGCCCACTTAAAATGCTTTTCATTCCTGATAAGTTTTGCAAACTTAACGCAGATCTCATTTGGCTACTTTTATCCATACTATCAATATGCAATTGTAATTGGGCTAAACGCTGTTGCTCTTCTAAACTTTTTAGCTGTAACTGGGCTTGTTTAGCTAACATAACATCTAATTTATTTTTTTGAATTACTAAAAACTTATTTAACATTCAACTTACCCATAACGTCATTTAACTGCTTTGCCGATTGCGCAAAGTCGAACTTTTCATTCAGGCCTTGGCATAAAAACGATTCAATTTCAGGATACAATGCAACCGCACTATCAAGCTCTGGATCTTTACCTGCCTGGTAAGCCCCTAGTGGAATTAGTTCGTGCACTTGCATATATCGACTGTATAATTTTTTTAATTTATAGCAGTAGTCAAGTTGTTCTGGTGTAACAATATTAGGCATTACACGGCTAATAGACGCTCCAATATTTATTGCAGGGTAATGCCCTTTTTCAGCAAGCGTTCGATCAAGCACTATATGGCCGTCGAGAATTGCGCGGGCATTATCAGCGATAGGATCTTGTTGATCATCCCCTTCTGCAAGCACGGTATAAATAGCCGTCATTGATCCTTTGCTTTTTTCGCTATTACCAGAGCTTTCAACAAGTTGTGTAAGCTTGCTAAATACCGAAGGTGGATAACCTTTTGACGCGGGTAACTCACCGACTGATAAACCAATTTCACGTTGAGCCTGCGCATACCGGGTTAAAGAATCCATTAACAGCAGAACATTTAAATTTTGATCTCTAAAAAAGGCGGCAAGTCGATGGCTTAGTTCTGCGGCTTTAATACGCAACAATGGCGAATCGTCAGCTGGGGAGGCAATAACAATCGCTTTTTTTAAGCCTTCTTTACCTAAACTTTGTTCAATAAATTCTTTAACTTCCCAACCACGCTCACCAACTAAACTAACAATAACAACATCTGCTGATGTATAACGTGTCATCATACCTAAAAGCTTACTTTTACCAACGCCGGAGCCCGCAAATAAACCTAAACGCTGACCTTTTCCAACACTAAACAAGCTGTTTATTGCTCTTATGCCAACATCTAAAGGCTCGGTTACCCCCTTACGCTCTAAGGGCGTTAGTGAGTAATCTTTTGGTAATTTTGATAAATTAACAGTATCGTCTTTATCTAAATCGCCTAAGTTATCAATTGGCTGCATTTGAGCATCGACCACTCGGCCAAGTAGCTTTTCAGAAATTGCGACTGTAGATACCTTAGCAGCGGGGCGAACTCGCCCACCGGAGCATAAGTTTTGTGCCTTTTTTAAAGGCATCAAATAGGCTTCAGCTTGATTAAAGCCGATAACTTCTACGTCATACCAAACCCCATCCACACTCTCAACTTGGTACTTTTCGCCAATAGCAAACTGGCCGCCAGTAGCGGTTAATGTCAAACCATTAACTCTAATAAGACGGCCGTAACTTTTAATTAAAGGAGGTGGAGAAAGTGAATCTAAAGCTGACTGAAGTCGAGTATGTAAATCGCTATTCATCGCTGTCATTTCTTAGTATTTGGGGAGTAATTTCATCAAGTAATTCCTGCAAACGCTGAGAAAAAGAAAAGCTATGTGTTTGTTGTTCAGCAATTAATTCAACATCACCTGAAATAAGTTCATCATCAAAATTAACGGGGATAGCAAAGTTACTTAAAATATCAGAATCTAACCATTTTTTATCTTCAGAAGAGAAAACAATTTTTGTTACAACGTCTCTATCAGAAAGTAATTCAATTGCTTTTTCGATCAATTGTGTTCTTATTTCGGGCCTTGCTTTGAGTTCACCATCAATAACAAATTCAGCTAATTTGGTTATAATTAAGGTAATGTCACTCTTTAAATCAGTAGAAAGAGTAGATAACTCATTATTCGTTTTTTCAAAAATTACATTGAAATGGTCAATTAAATGTTGTTTTTCAGATTCCAACCGTGCATTTAATAGCGTTTCAACTCGTGAGTCTATTTCTTGCTCCAAAGCAATTTGCTTATCAATTGCTCCTTGCTCAAGCCCTTTTTCATAACCACTTTGCCAACCAATGCGCTGAGCAGCATCAAGACGCTCTTGGAGTGTTTGATGCTGCTCTACTTTATTGAGCGTTGGAAACCGAAATACTTGGCTCATAATTATCCCGCTGTTTCTTCTTGATACAAGCGGTATTCTATTTCGCCTCGTTTGGTCATATCTCTCACAATAGACATTATTTCTTTTCTAGCGGCTTTAACTTTACTAACAGGCTGCGAAGTTAAACCGTCAATTTGTTGTTGATATACTTGAGCGAGTCTTTTTGGTAAAGCGCCAAGTACACGGTCAACCAAGTCTCTATCAGCTCCTTTTAAAGACATTGTCCATAACTCATCAGGAATATCATTTAACAATTGAGTGAGTGTTTCATCCGTTTGTTTAGCTAAGCCATCAAAGTCGTACATTTTTTCTTGTATTTCATCGGCAACATTACTGTTTTGTTTTTTCATCATCTCGATAATTTGACTCTTATTACCGTTATAACGATTAATTATTTCAACAGCCTTATCAACACCGTTTACTTGAGCGCCAACTTGACGACCCACAAACTCGATACATGCCTCTAATGTTAATCGAACATCATCTATCACATGTTCACTGACTTCTCGCAAACTTGCGATTCTGTAAAGTAAATCGTCATGTTTCGATTCAGGAAATAATGCAATGATCGCTGATGCTTGCTCTGGCGGAAGAAACGCTAAAAACAAAGCTTGCATCTGTACATGCTCTTGTTCAAGAAAGCGAACAATTAACTCAGGTGGGATCCATTCTAAACGGCGTAAATCATCGTTCATTGCACCGCCGTAAATATCATCAAGCATCGTTTTAGCGAGTTTACGACCAACAGCTTTGTCTAATGCGCGCTCTAAATAAACTCTAGATGCGCCATTAACGCCACTTTCATTTCTATAGCAATCAAAAAATTCGCTCAACGTAGAAGCCACATCTTTTTGAGTCACATTAGAAATTTTAGCCATTTTCTCTGAAATAACTTGAACTTCACGACGCCCTAGCTTACGAATAACACTCGCGGCATTTTCTTCACCCATACTTAGCAGTAAAATAGCAGCTCTATCTAATGCTGGTAATGGTGTTACTTTCTCAAGCTTTTCTTGATTCAATTTCAACCCCTTGTTCTACCCAGTATTTAATAACCGATGTTACTCGCTCAGTCTCTCTGCTCGCTAAAAGCTGCATATGCGCAATTTGCTCTTCAAAATCGTTACCTATTTGAGGCAATGAAATAGATGAAGGGTCTGAATTTTTATCTTTAGAACCCATGCCATCAGCTTTTGCATTAGCACTAATAGCATCATCAAGCGGAGTAATATGTCTATCTCTCACATCGTGATTAGATTTTGCTGTGTTTGAATCTTGCGTTGTAGCTAACAACTCAGAATTACTCTTTCCTTTGATTAAATGATTAACCAACGGACGTACACCAAATAAAATAAGTAAAATACTGATCAATGTGCCAAAAATATAACGCGCATATTCTCTAAGTTCTGGCATTTGCCACCATTCGAGGCCCTCACCAGGTGCGAGTACTTTTTCTTGTACAAAGGCAAAGCTAGTAATATTAAATTGATCGCCTCGAACATCGTTGTAACCAGTTGCTTTTTTAACCATTTCACCTAAAGATGCAAGGCGATCATCGGTCCAACCTTCATCTGAAAGTGACGCACCTTCATTAATAAGTACAGACAAACTCATTGATTTAATTCGCCCAACTTCAAATTGAGTGTGTGTAACAGAACGCCCATTTTCAAACTGTCTGTTACTTTCACTTCGCTCTGAGGTGCGCTCATTATTTTCATCACCACCTTGTTCATTTGGTACAGGCGGTTCATTTGCAAGTGATCCAGGGATACCCGCAGCAAGTTGATCTAATGTGGTATCTGATTTAACAAACTCTTGCGTTAAAACATTTTGCGGGTCGACAAGTTCTTTCGTTTCTTCTACAACGCTAAAATCAACATCGGTAGATACTTGAATCCTAAAGTTACCTTCACCTAATATCGGCAATAACATGATTGAAGCTCTTTGTTCAATATTGCGCTCAACCTTGCCTACAAACGCTAATTTTTTATCCGTCTCTTTACCTACCGGCGTGTTATCAAATAAATCACCGCTTAATAATTTACCGCGCTGATCCACTACTGAAACTGACTTAGGATTTAAACCCGGCACGCTACCTATCGTTAATGCAATGATTGCTTCAACTTGCTCTGGTTTTAATTCGTGCCCTGGCGCTAAATCAACCATCACCGATGCTGCGGTTTTTTGCTCTGTGCGACCAACAAAAAGGCTCCGTTTTGGCACAGCCAAGTGCACTCGCGCATTTCGAATACCTTGCATATTAATAATAGTGCGTGCTAACTCACCCTCTAAGGCATGTTGATACTGCATAGATTCAATAAATTGGCTCGTACCCATTGATACTTTATCGCTGATACTTTCCATGCCCTCTGGCATCGACGCTTTAATACCACGTGCTGCTAGGGTGATTCTTGCATCAGCTAATTTTTCTTGTGGTACTAAAATATTTCCGCTATCGGTATCAATACGAAATGTAATTTGCTCTTTATCTAAAATCTCAAGAATATTCGCTTTATCGTAACTTTCTTGATTTCCGTAAAGGGGCACATAATTTTTAGCTGAAGTCCATAAAATCAGTACAATTGTTGCCGCCACCAATGTCGCTAAAAGCGCAATAGTTGCAACGCTTCTGTCACTGCCACCGCTAAAATTCAGTTTGTGAGAGAAATTAACAACTTTTTCTTTTAATTTCATATCGTTGCTACTTGGCTCTGGCACTTTAGTTAATTCACCTTTCATCATCAACCTCTACAACGACATTCGCATTACATCATCAATGCCATTGAGTACTTTATTGCGCATTTCCATCAGCATTGAAAAACTTAAACTTGCCTTTTGGCTTGCAACCATAGCACCAACAACATCTTCACTTTGCCCAGTATCAACAGCTTTCATCATATCGCCGGCGATATTTTGTTGTTCATTAATAGAGCGCACAACAAATTTGAAATCTTCACTTATACTCACATCTGAATTAGGGATAAGATTTGGTTCAATTCGATCGGAGGCAGCTAACTGCTGCATTTCCGTCATTTTTCCAAGCATCATTCGTTGACTTTCGATCGGTGACATTAGGGTTTCCTTAAATTATGCGATTGCATCTATGTCTATGCCGTATTCACGCATAGCAGCAAGTTTATATCTTAATGCTCGAGTACTAACCCCGAGCGCATCGGCTGTTTGAGTTCGGTGACCTTTGAAGCGGCTTAGCAAACTATATATGTAGTCAAATTCAGCTTGTTTTTTATTTTCTTTTAATTGAGATGAGCAAAAGCTCGCTGCCGGAACTAAGCAATGAGGCAAATTAAGATCATCCGATTGAATTTCTACACCCCGTGCCATAACGAGGGCTCTTTGCATAACATTTTCAAGCTCTCGGACGTTTCCTGGCCAGTTATAACAAAGCATGACATCCGCAGCTTGCTTGCTAATATTAAATTCAGACGTACCATACTTTTTTATAAAGTAATGAGCTAAAGGTATTATGTCGTCTGTACGATTACGAAGTGCAGGCCAGCTTAGTGGTAACACATCTAGGCGATAAAATAAGTCTTCTCGAAAAGCGCCTTTTTCGACCTGCTCTCTTAAAATTTTATTTGAAGCGGCTATAACTCTAATATCAAGGTGAACCTTTTGATGGCTACCTAATCTTTCGACTTCTCGCTCTTGTAAAACACGTAATAATTTTGCTTGTAAATCAAGTGGCAGCTCGGTAATTTCATCAAGTAAAATTGTTCCGCCATTAGCCAATTCAAACTTACCTGGTTGCGCGTTTATAGCCCCAGTAAATGCGCCTTTGTTGTAGCCAAATAACATTGCTTCAAGCATATTTTCAGGTATAGCAGCGCAGTTAACCGCTACAAAAGGTTTATTTGCGCGCTCTGATGCTTTGTGAATAAAAAGGGCTAATTTTTCTTTACCTGTTCCCGACTCTCCAGTGATTAACACACTGGCTGAGGTTTGTGCAGCTCGATTAGCTAAACGAAGCACTTGTTGAGATTTTGTTGAAACAGCAATTAAATCCTCAACACCATGCTTCATCGAATTCGCATTTCTGATAGTGTTTTTAAGTTGTTCTTCAAAAAATGGTTTTAATAAGTAGTCGACAGCCCCACCAACATTTATTGTTTTTGATGCGATCTCACTTTGCGATGAATCAACAAGCGAAACGACTTGGGTCATAGGGCAAGTTCTGCGCAAAAGCTTCACAAACTCGACTAATTCAATTTGTTGAATATCGGCATCAACAAAAATGAGCTCTGGTTTATTACTAATGCAATAACTAACAGCATCAGCTACGGAGTCTGAATATAAAAACTTAAAACCTTCAGATACAACCGTTTGCTTAAACTCAACATCTGGCTGTTGTTCACTGATCCATAAAAGGTATTTTTGGCTCATGTTATCCTCTACAAAACTCATTTAGTCGTATCTCGAAACAAACGAATTAAAACACGACGGTTAGACTCTCGTCCTACCTTTGAATTCTCTACTACGGGGTAACGTTGGCCATGAGCTCGAACCTCTAACATATTTTTAGGCAAACCAAACTCAACCAAGCGAGATGCAATATCATCAGCCCTTTCTTTAGAAAGTAGTCGATTCGCTAAAGGCGACCCTACATTATCGGTATGACCATCAATCATTACTTTGGTCACCTTTGTATCAAGCGATATATAACGTACTAAATCTTTCAAAAAAGCTAAATCAGCCGCTTTTTCGACGATACGTTTACCGGTTTCAAAATATATTTCATAATCCCTCGCTTGTTGCCAAGACAACGGTGATAAATCTGTTAAACAGTGCTGGTATTGATCAATTGCAAGATTACTATTTGTATTTGTAAAAGTAAGTCGAACTTGCTCGTCGCCAAAACCAATGACGCTGTCTAGCCAACCACCTTGCTTTATAACACGCAGCAAAGTACTGACGTCCGCGTCAAATGTCACTGTATTATTATTTATATCAGCGGAGAAAAAATTCAGTTGAGGGGGGGATACGCGACTTGATTGCCAATCAGCCTTTCTAGAAAAGATTTGGATATCGGTTATTTTTTTATCTGATAATAACCAATTAAAAACCAGTTTTTGAGGCTCTGCAGGCACGCTAACTATTTCTAGTTTTGCATAACTATCGAAGGTTTGCTCTAGGCTACAAAAAAAAGACGTTTCTTTTGCTGACCAAAACCCTTGCTCATAATTTTGAATAAAACTTTGCTCTGCTGCTGTTACTTTGTTAATCGTAAAAATAACAATGCAAAAAAAAGTAAAAACTCTAACTTTTAAAAATATATTACCCATGAGTATTCCATACAACATTAAACCGGACCAATCTGGTCTTTATAATATAAACAGCGAAATGTATTGAATGCAGTTTTAGCACCAAACACTATCACTAAGTTAATGTGGCCCCACGATCTTAGTTAACACCTTAGACTGGTAGCTTTGCGTCCTACACTTTCGTGAAGTTTGCCATTTAATTCTCTTAAATATTCCGATTCTAAATAGAATACCTGCTAGGCAATACTAATGCGTACGGCCTAGCCAACAATTAGACTATAGTTAATTATTATTAAATGCAAACATAATTGCATTTAATTCATTACTGGTTCATAAAAGCTAGAACTTTATTATTATCACCCCAGAGAACCTAATATATCGACTCTTACAAAATCAGGAATTTCATTATAAGAAAGAACAACTAACCCACCTTTCGTAAACGTTTTAGCGTATCTGGCCAAAAGAGGCCTAAGCTGTGGAATGACGATTAAGGTCGGCGTTACACCTCTTGATTTCATATCATCAACAAGTAACGGCATCATACGCTGAAACTGCCCTAACAAATTAGGATCAACAGGAAAGCTATCTAATGAGACCTTGCCCGCTTGCATAGCTTGATCTAACGAACTTTGCATTGTGCTTTCAAGTTTCTCATCTAGGCTATATGCTGCCAGCTCATCACGATTACCCATAACCTGTTTTACTAATACTTTTTGCAAGGCACAGCGCACATCAGATACTAATAGAATCGGATCTTTTGTTACTTCAACACTATCAATTAAGGTTCCTGCAATAGTTACAATGTCCTTAATACTTATATGCTCCCTTAACAGCAAGCGTATAACTTTTAACTGCAGATTAGTAGGTAACGCTTTTTCAAATGTTTCAGCTAAACTTGGCGATATTTCTTTTAAACGCTCATTTAATCTTTGCACATCTTCATAGCTAAACAACTCATCTAAATGATCTTTAATTACCTTGCCGGTATGCGTAGCAATAACCGTGCCTAAGTCGACAACGGAGTACCCCATATTCAAAGCTTTTGCTTTACTGTCGTCTTTTATCCAAACGGCTTCAAGCCCATAGGCCGGATCTGTAGTTATTTCCCCATCGAGTGTTCCGTACACATCACCTGTATTTAGTGCCAGTAACTCTTTTGCATTCAAATGGCCATTTGCCACCGCTACGCCCGCTAGATTAACTTTGTACTCTTGAGGGTTTAACTTTAAATTATCTTTTATTCTAATCTCTGGTAGTAAAAAACCGAGTTGCTCAGAAAGGTTTTTTCTCACCCCACGCAATGTTTTGACAAGTTCCTCACCTTTATCTTTATCTGCTAAATAAACGAGACGAAAACCAAGTTCAACCGCCAATTTATCGACGTGAGAAATATCGCGCCACTCTAAGCTAGCTTGTTGTTCACTTAAAATAGTGTCAGTTATTTGTTCTGCTTCAAGTAAATCTGAGGTGGGTTGTGATTTTTGCAATCGCCACGCTACATAAAAAAGAGGCGCTGCGAACCCCAAAAATGCCACGGTAGGCATTCCTGGTACAATCCCTAAAACCACCATAATTAAGGCGGCAGTTAAAATAACACGAGGTGAAGCTAAAAGCTGCTTCCCTACTGTTTCACTGACATCGCCTTCATCATTCATTCGCGTAACAATGATTGCGGCCGCTACAGCAAGTAACAAAGAAGGTATTTGTGCTACAAGGCCATCACCGATAGTGAGTAATGCAAAACGCTGAAACGCCTCGGCTAAACTAAGGCCATGTTGAAATGCCCCAATAGAAACACCACCCAGTAAATTAATTACGAGAATAATTAAACCGGCAATTGCATCGCCGCGAACAAATTTAGAGGCACCATCCATCGAACCATAAAAGTCAGCTTCTTGAGCTATATTTGACCGTCGTTCTTTTGCTTGTTCAGGACCAATTAAACCCGCATTTAAATCTGCGTCAATGGCCATTTGCTTACCTGGCATTGCATCGAGTGTAAATCGCGCAGCCACTTCAGAAATTCGTTCACCACCTTTGGTGATTACAACAAAGTTAATAACCATTAAAATAACGAAAACAACGATACCAACAACATAGTTTCCGCCAATAACAACTTCACCAAATGCTTGAATAACTCGCCCTGCTACATCTGAGCCTTCATGACCATGTAATAATACGACACGAGTAGAGGCGATATTAAGGGTTAACCTCATTAACGTCGCGACTAATAAAATAGTAGGGAACACAGAAAAGTCGAGCGGCTTTTTGGTGGAAACAGCCACTAAGAGTACTATAATTGAAAGCACTATATTAAAAGTAAATAACACATCCAGTAACCAACCTGGCAATGGTAAAATAACCATTGAAAGTATCGCTAATAGTATTACGGGAATAGCTGTATAAGGTCGAGTAAAACTGCGCCAGTTCAAATTATGACTCCAACATCTAAGATTTTTGTAAGTTTTTAGGAATTTTTAGTTTAGGTAAAGGTGCAGGTGGTTGCCCACGGCCTTGTTTATAGGCTTTTAACTGCATTACATAAGTTAAAACATAAGCAACGGCTGTATATAAACCGTTAGGCACTTCTTGATCTATTCGGGTCGAAAAGTATATTGCACGCGCTAAAGCGGGCAACTCTATAACCTCTTTATTATTTTGACGAGCGACCTCTCTAATTCTTAAAGCCATTTCATCCACACCTTTAGCGACTACGTAAGGTGCTTTGGCTGCACTTTCACTGTACTTTATTGCAACCGCATAATGTGTTGGGTTAGTTATAATAACATCGGCAGTAGGTACTCGCTCTTCAACTTTACGATTTGCTTGTTGAAACTGGATTTGCCTAATTTTATTTTTTATTTCAGGGCTACCATCAGAAGATTTCCGCTCTTCTTTGACCTCTTGGTGCGTCATTTTAATTTTTTTAGAAATTTGATGCTGCTGAAAAGGAACATCAATTACAGCAATAAATAACAGTAAAGTGACTGTTATCATTAACGATAAAAACAAAAGTTCAATTCCCTGCCCTATTGCCACTTTCACATCCAAATTTTGCAAAAACATGAGCTGCATCCACAATTTGGTCAAAAACGTATATAAACAGATAGCAAGCAGCGAAATTTTTAATATCGACTTAACCAGTTCCACTAATGACTGTATGCCAAACATTTTAGCTAACCCTTTCAAAGGGTTTAATTTACTAAATTTTGGAGCCACGAGTGACATTGAAAAAACAAAACCACCAGGTAAGCACCCTGTGATCCACATCGCAATGAACATTAAAAGCAAAAAAGGCGTTAACGTGGATAACATATCCAGCACGGCTTGCGCTAAAGCAATCGGCATCATTTTTGTGTTATTAATAATATTATGATCAAGCTGCATGCTTGTGCTCATTAAATCTGCAAATAGCTTATAAAATAAATTGGCAAACCAAAGTAAACCTGAAATACCCACCATGAGTAAAATAGCCGTATTCAACTCTTTCGATCTTGCGACTTGTCCGTCTTTTTTAGCTTTTTTTAGACGTTTTTCTGTGGGTTGTTCTGTTTTTTCTTGGGAGCTATCTTCAGACATAACTTATCTCATAGCCTCCGTAAACGTAGACAAAACATAGTAAGTTAGTGAAGAAAAAGAGCTTCCAGTATATTCCAATGTCATAAAAACACAGAAAAACCCCATTAACAGAGACATAGGAAAACCCAGCACAAATATATTTAATGAAGGAGCTGCTCGACTCGCAACACCAAACGTTAAATTAACTAATAGCATCGCAATAATCCCAGGCATAGAAAGCAATAGAGCTGAAGAAAACATCCAGGCAAACAACATAATTATTGATTGAATATTAAACTCATAAATACTTCTACCGATAGGGAACAGTGTAAAACTTTCGACCATTACATTGAGTGTAATTAGATGCCCATCCGCTGCAAAAAATAATAAAGCGCACATTATCCAAAATAACTGCCCTAATAATGCCACCTGATTCCCGCTGCCGGGATCCATAACAAGTGCCATAGATAATCCCATTTGCATAGACAGTATTAAGCCTATCATTGCCATAACTTCAAACAGGATCCGTAATGATAACCCCATCATTACACCAAAAATAATTTGCTCGGTCGTTAAAATAACCGCATCTAAAGAGAATATATCAATTGCAGGCGCAAGCGGTAACTGAGGAGCCACCAAAAAAGCAAGCATCATTGAAAGCATTATTCTTGAACGAGGTGTCACTGCAGGATTATCAAAAACAGGCATTGACCATAGTAGCGCTGAAAAGCGAACAAATGGCCACCACATAGTCCCAATCCAACTCACTAAGTCAGCAGCAGACAATGATAAAAGAGAGCTCAACCAAACACCCCAGGAAGCATAAACTTGAGTTTATCAAACCAGTCTATCATTACCTGTAACATCCAATGTCCTGCAAAAACAATCATTAACAACGTCAGTAACATTCTTGGTAAAAAAGTAAGAGTTTGTTCTTGGATTGATGTTGCACCTTGAATTATTGCAACAACAATACCCAAAATAAGCCCAGGCACAATCAAAACCAATATTAGTTTAATAATTGTATACACTGCACTGGCAATAAGTTCTACAGACATTTCTGGTGTCATGGCGACATACCAAATGTAGCGGCTAATGTACCGGCAATCATCGACCAACCATCGGCTAAAACAAACACCATTAATTTAAAGGGTAAACTAATTATTAAGGGCGATAGCATCATCATACCCATCGACATCAAAACACTACTTACCACTAAATCTATAATCAAAAATGGAATAAATAACATAAACCCAATTTGAAAAGCGGTTGTTAATTCACTTAGTACAAAAGCAGGCATCAAAACTTCAAAAGGAATTTCTTCAGCTGTTAATGTGGTTGGCTCATTTGCGATTAGCAAAACTTGCCTTAGCTCACTTTCACGAGTTTGCCTTAGCATAAAAGCGCGCAGTGGTTTCTCTGCTGTTAGTAATGCTTCTTCTAAGCCAATTGTTTCAGCCTGAAAGGGTTTATACGCATTTTGATACATATCTTGCCAGACCGGTCTCATAATGAGCATGGTAAGCATGAGTGATATTCCAATCAAAATTTTATTGGGAGGGCTTTGTTGAAGCCCCATAGCCTGTCTTAAAATGGCCAGTACAATAATAATTCGAGTAAAAGAAGTAAGTACCATCAATAAAGCGGGGATCAAGCTCAACACAGTCATCAGTAACAGGATTTGTAACTTGACGCTATAATCCTGCCCCTGCGCTGTATCCTTTAAAGAAAATAGCGTAAGTTCTTCAGCATTTAGCCAACCTGGTACTAATAGAAATAGTAGTACCAAGCTGGCTTTTAAAATTACGCTTTTATTCATTTGATTACGCTTCCTCTTGCTCAGAAGCTTTTTTTGTAATGAACTTCAGACCATATTGTCCTTCTGTCATAACCACTTCTGCTTTAGCAAAGAAAATGCCATTTACTTTAACATCTAAAGGTTCACCTGCAACTTTGTCTAACCTTAAAACATCACCATCTTTTGCCTGGCTCAATTCACCTAGTGTAATTTCGGTACTGGCAACTTCTAAAGTAACTAATAACGGAACATCTTGAAAAAAAGACATATTTTCAGCATTTCCTTGTGTTATCGATTTCCCTTCAAAGTCATCCATTGCATCTAGGTCTAAACCAGCTAAAGCGTTATCAAGATTTTCATTCATAATTTATGCTACTCGTTTCTTTATTTGTCAATTCTGTGATTTGAAATGCTAGGCCTGTGTCTTGTTCTACAACCTGGCCTTTAAAAATATTTTTATTACCCAGTTTAAACAGTGCAGGTTCATTAAGTTCAATCGGCAAAATTTTGCCATTCATGCACTCTTTTAGCTGTTTGAGGGTCACTTTCTTCTTTGCCATTTCTATTTTTCCTTGCACTGCAAATTGCGGCCAAGCGTCCATAGAAAGGTGTTCCGCATTACTTTCTTTATGACTAATTGTCTTTGTTTTATCGCTAAAAAAAGTAATTGGTAGCCAAAGAAACCAGCTTATAACTTCATTTTCTAAAATAAAGCGCACTTTAAAAGCCAAATAATTTAATGGATCTGGAAGCTCTTCATACTTTTGAACTTCACCTAATAAAGTGGAGCGTTCTTTAAAGAGTAAGTTTTGCATTCCTTGGATCTGTCTTTGTAATAAACGGCAACATATTCTATTTTCAGTTGAACTCAGCTCTGCAGG
The DNA here is from genome assembly GCF_045064135.1 of Pseudoalteromonas sp. Ld19. Classification (NCBI taxonomy): domain Bacteria; kingdom Pseudomonadati; phylum Pseudomonadota; class Gammaproteobacteria; order Alteromonadales; family Pseudoalteromonadaceae; genus Pseudoalteromonas; species Pseudoalteromonas sp. Ld19. The sequence continues at coordinate 22,565 of NZ_JBISHA010000029.1, forward strand.
TAGCTCAACATCCTCATCTGATGAGGGATTTAAACTATTAAACTGTCCACCAAGGCAAAGATCGGCTGTTTTGTGGGCGCTTTTATAATCTAACGCTAAATAAGCGAAGTCTTCTTCTGGTACAAATAAAGGTGACTCAATAAAGATGCGAGGCGACTCTTTAAACCAACTTCTTATCACCGAATGATTACACTGAGATATATCAATATCAAAGCGAGTGTCATTGAAAAGCTGAGCAAGCTCTAATTCAAAAACCTTTCGCATATTTACTTTTACTTCATCCGCTTTTTTTGCGGCATAATCTAAAACACGCTGCTCTAAAGTAAGAGGAAAAGAAGTAACATCTTCAGAATCTTTAGCTTTAATTAATTTCGGCCTAAAATTTACATTTTTGCGCATATCAAAACATTTCCTGATTCATTTTTTTCATTTCAATCTTTGCTCTTTTTTATACTGAGCCTGCTGCTGTAAACGCGTGACTATAGTACTGCGTTTTTTATCATTTTTAGTCGTCCACTCCACACCTAAAAACGCCAGCTTTTCATTCACTTTTCGACGATACATTACCTTACCAACCAAGCGGCTATGCTCATCAAAAACAACTGTTACTGTATCTGGTATTGTTTTTTCACTTGGAACCAATAAGCCAACGCCACCTAAACTAATGTCTTTTGCAACCGCGTGACAAATTGAAATATCAAAGAAAAAGTTTCTTAATAGCTCAACAGAAACCCCACCTCGCTGAACAGCTTCTGGCTCAAAGTTGTCTTTAGGATTTAAATTCCAGCGTTTATAATTACGTTTGGTTTCAAATTCACTACTCATAACTACCTTCTAAACGTAGTACAGGCTTATTCGCTGTTGCAGCTCTGGCCGATTTATTTACTGGGCTGTCGATATTATCATTGTTAAACAATTCATTAAGCTCTTTTTCAGCCTTTTTTGTTAAAATTAACAGTTCAACTCGTCTATTTTCACTAGCCGTTATATCATCTTTATTTAAAGGGCGATTTGAAGAAAAAGCATTTACCTGTAAAACACTGTTGATTGGCATGCCTCCGGCAGTCATAACGCGCCTTGCTTCTTGCGCCCTTGCCCCCGAAAGATCCCAGTTTCTTGAGCTTCCATCTTTAAACGTACTTGCATCACTGTGCCCAGAAATAATGATTTTATTACCAATGCCTTGAAATAAGCCCCCGAGATGTAAAAATAAATCTTCAAAAAATGGGGTCATTTCTGTTTTCGAACGCTCAAACATTCTATGGCTATCATCATCTCGTATAATAACTCTTAAGCCTGAAGGCACTTCCTCGACTAATAAGTTATTTTTCAATAGGTCTTCTTTTGTTAAATCTTGAAAGCTTTTCAAAAGTAAACTTAGCTCTGAAGACGCTTTAAAATCACTGTTAATCACTGAATTTAATTCTTTACCTTTACCTGCTTTAGGATCTATATCGCCTTTAGGTATTTGCAAAAATTCGCTCATACCTGGTTTTGGTGAATCAGGTGGTGTGTCTCCAGATTTGAAATGTTTTACAACAGAAGGTGAACCGCCAAGATCAACAGGGAAAGGACTATTTTGAGGATCAAAAATAGCAGGACCACCATCAAATACTGAATGAGTTCTCATATAATGCGCTATTTCTTCACGCTCAGATTCGTTGGTAATGGCCATAATCCACATAACCATAAAAAAAGCCATCATCGCTAACGTGAAATCAGCAAATGCCACTTTCCACGCTCCTCCATGCGCTTCCGCTTTTGCTTTTCTTCGGCCTCTTTTTATTATTATTTCATTATTTTTTTCCATAACTAGGCGGCCTTATTATTTATCCATTCTTCCATAGTGGTAAAAGTAGGCTTAATTTCTTCATTGATTAATTTTCTACCCGAGTCAGTAGCAACAATAGGCACATGTCCTTTTGCATGAGCAACAAGCATCGCACGTACACATTCAAGCATTGCCATTTGTTTTTTTACATATTGCTCCATCGCAGAAGCTAAAGGCGCAATTAAACAATAACAGGCAAATATACCTATAAATGTTCCTACTAACGCAGCCGCAACATGATAACCAATTTCACTCAATGCACCGTCAAGGTGTTGCATTGTTATGATAATCCCACCTACAGCCGCCAAAATACCAAAACCAGGCATCGCCTCTGCTGTATTTGCAAGGGCATGCGAAGGCTTTAATTTTTGTTCTTCTATTGTATAGATTTCTTGCTCCAGCATGGCATCAAAATCATGTGATGTAATTTTACCCATACTAAATAAACGTAAGTTATCGCAAATAAACGTCACTAATTGAGGAAATTCATACACTTTTGGGTAAGCAAGAAATATAGAGCTTGTTTCAGGGTTTTCAACATGCTCATCTAAGCCTTTAATCCCTTTAACGCGAGCCAAGTCAAGCAGTGAGTAAATAACTAACAACAGATCGTGGTACAACTCAGCGGTGTTACTTCCTTTGCCACTTATAAATTGGTATTTAAGTTGGCTCAACATTTCAGTTAAAACATACTTAGAGTTTCCCACAATAAGAGCTCCAATACCTGCACCCAGTATGATCACAAATTCAGCTGGCTGCCACATAGTTGCAATATTGCCGCCGGCGAAGGCAAAGCCGCCAAGTACTGTACCTAGCACTACTAGTAAACCGATAACTCTTTGCATTATTTATCCCTCAGATATTAAATTTGTTGAAGCTTTTTGGTTAGTGTTTCGAGCGCTCTTTTATGTAACTGGCAAACTCGAGCTTCTGTAAGTTCAAGAGTGAGTGCTATCTCTTTCATATTCATTTCATGTGTGTAATATAACTGTAAAAGCAGCTTTTCTCGGGTATTCATCCCGCTCATTGCTTTTTTTAACATCAATACCGTATCGGCTTTATCTTCTGAACTAGGTGAGGTAATTGACAATTTGGGATTATCTTCAAGCAAGCTCTCCAAACTCTCAATAGCTTCTGCTTGTTCGCTATACTGAAGTTTAATTAATTCATTATGCTCAATGTTAAGCGCATCACACAGCTCAGTATCTGTTGCCTCTCGACCGTGTTGCTTTCTTAATGTGCGTGTCATGTCGCGAAGTTGATGAGACTGCTGCCTTAACTGCCTAGGTCGCCAATCTAAGCGTCTAAACTCATCAAGCATCGCACCGCGAATACGTTTAAATGCAAAAGCGGTAAATTTTTCATCTATATCTCGACCATAGCGCCTGAGTGATGATAATAAAGCCACCAAACCTATTTGTTGAATATCATCGTTATCCACAAGCACGCCAACTTGTGTTCGCATGTGCGCTGCCGCTCTTTTTACCAAAAAAGAATACTGAGTTAACAACTCAGTTTCTTTTGCCGGTGATAGCGTCACTAGGGGCTCTGATGTGAGCTCGCCCCACTCTTCATTCAGCAACATACTAAGCGTATCCTATTGAATGAATACATTAGTGACGAGAACATTATCTAACCTTAAGGGCGTTTTATTTATTAAAACGAGGTTAAATTGCTCTAGTAATAGTTTTTGGACTGCATCGATATCTTTAAATAAAGCTTTTACGTCAGCATGACTCATATTCGCAAATTGCTTTACCAGTACATTACGCAACAAAGGGGTTGCTTCTGCGGCATATACTTTATTATCAATATAAGGCGGAATCACCAAAACAAGATCCAACACTAAGTAGCGTGCATAACTCTCATCCGAAACACTAATTATAAATCGCTCCATTTCATGGTACTGCGATTCAGTTATATTCGCTTCTGTATTCGTTGAGCCTGCATCTCCTTGTTGATTAGAGTCACTATCGAGTAATTTACCAGCTAAAAATGCACCTATAATCAAAACTAAAGCGCCAACGCCTAATATTATTTTCTTCACATTTACCTCACTCTAACCAATATTAATAGTTATACTAATTTGTTTAACCAGCCTGATGATACTGTTTGTCTCAGTTCATCGTCTTGTTCGGTGTTATCAACTAACGAAATATTTTCAGCAACCTTTTCATCGCTAGCGCTATGTTGTTGCTCTTGTTGTTTATCATCAAAATTTAAATCTACCGACACACTGCCATTTTGAGAAAGCGTTTGACGCAGTTGATCCAATGTTTGCGCAATAGCATCTCTAACTTGTGGATTGCTTGTTATTAAACTAACTGACGTTTTATCTCCATCAACACTAATAGAAATGTCTATTCGCCCTAAATTCGGAGGATCTAATCTGATCTGCGCTTTTTGTAGTTGCTGCCCTATTTGCAAATTGACCTTATCACCTAGCACATTGAGTAAGCGTTGCCCCCACTCATTTGGTCCACCCTTGAGCTTTTCTTGGCGCCATTGGAATGTATCAGCTAAAGATTCATTATGTGCAAACGGGTTAAGTACAGCTGTTTTTTGAGTTAATAAGTCACGGCTTTCAATGCTAAAACTATTGGGTAGTGCATTTAGTGTGTGCTTGTGCAAATCACTCTTATGAGTAAGTACTTCACTGATATTTGTATCAATTGAATTAACCTTGCCATTTACCGTAGGTTGTATTGATGAAGGCCGAAGTAGCCCTTGCAAACTTTGAAGTGCGATACCCGTATGCTGTAAATTATTATTTTTCGTTACTGTATTTAGCTCTGTATTAATAATTTGGGCCGCAGTATCTAGATTACCTACATTGAAGCCGTTATTTAAAACTGCGTTTGATTGCTCTGCATTTAAATTCACTTGAACAGTTGCTGGAGCACTCTGCGACTTTGTTGAATTTAACGCACTATTTATGGCTTGCTCATTAATAAGCGAAGCAGTTGCAACCTTTTTATTAACGGGCGTTTCGGGTAAATTAGCTTGTTCAATCAGGGGCTCATCTAAAATAGCAGTGCTGTTTTCACTCTCTGCAATTTGTGAAGGTATCTCATTTAAAGTGTTGAGACCTGAACTTTTATATTGTCCAATTGAATTTAATAAAGGGTGATTAGCCGGTTGCTCTGGCGACACTTCAACGGGTTCTATAAGCAAAAATTCATCGCCTGTATCATCATCAATAGAATCTTCGTTAATTAACTGCGCGCTGTTTTCATCCATCTCTTTTTGAGTAGACAAAGCATGCTCGTCAAACGCAGGTTCGTTAACAGCAGAATCAACTGCATTCGCGTTACTTATTATTTTTTTACTGCTTGTAACATCAAATTCAGCTTTCGATGCAATATTGCCAAGTTGAATATTCATAAATCACTTCCTTCGCTCAGTTCTTTATACGCTTCAATGCCTTCTTTATTATTTTGGTGACTTTGCATTTTCACTTTGATATCTGATTGCTGTTTCGCAATTACACTTATAATTTTTGTATAGCGTTTTTTAAGTGATCTACGCTGAGGCTCTATTGAATCAAACCAAGGTTTTTTTTCAGATAAGCCAAGCAATAAGTGCATTTTTTTATCGGCTTCCTTTACTTTAAACCAATTGTTATCTTGAACTGCTCGCTCCATAGCGCAAAGTAACTGTTCAATTTTTTGCTCAGTTTGCTTCTTAGATATATCCATGAACAGTATCAACCTATAATAAAACACATTGAAATATAGCAAAAATCAAGCCAATAGCAACTCATTGTTTTTACTTAATAAAAACATTAAAAACCACCCAAAACGGAAGCTTAACTTCCGCTGCGGAAGTAGCTTGGAAGTAACTAAGCCCACTAACAAAAAAACCAGCTAAAATTAGCCGGTTTTTGTTAACTAACCTGAACTCTGGTTAAGAGGTTTACTAATACCAAACTGCATAAATCGTTGATCAATTTAACGAATTAAATTGCACTATAACGTCGTTAAAAATTTTTTATTTAGAACAACTAGATACAAAAATTTTTGCCTAGTTCTAGCGTAATTTTCTTAACGTTAAATAGACCCCATATATAAGCAAATTGGTATAACGTATTGAATCATGGTGATGTTTAATACGCTAGAATCATCATGTTTTTATAAAATGGGTATAACATAAACAATCAAGCTATTTGCGTACCCAATCCTTGCCAGCCTTCCTGCAAGTTCGTCATTACCACTCGTGTTGAATCTATAAATGCCAAATCATTTTTTAAACTCGCTTGCAATAATGCTTGCCCGCAGTGCTGATAAAGCTTCTGCATGTTTAATGCAACCTCTCCCCCTTTATCAAGGTCTAGTGATGCTTCAAGCCCGCCGAGTATGCGCATTAATTTTTCAATACTCTCGGCTTTTTTATCATAACGCTTTTGAGTAATATGCCCTGAGGCTCTTTCTAGTTCATCCAAAAAGCCATCAAATAACATCAGTACCAATTTATGTATATCTGCGCTTGCCGCTTTCGCATCAACAGACGTACTTTTATAAGCCGAAAAGCCATCATTTAAATCTAACATTATTAATCCCTAGCTTCCAAATTGGCCCATTGTAGATTCTAATTGCGCAATAGTCTGTTGCATTTGCGTAAATTGCGATAAATAACGCTGATACACCTGCTCCATTGAGGTGTTATGGCTTTTTTGCTGCCTCACTACAATATCTAAGCTTGATTGCAATGTATCTTTTTTGTCGCTCATTAAGCCATAGCTTTTTGTGTATGGCTCTACTCGTTTTTCAAGTTTAGACATCAAGCCGGTTTCACCCTGCAGCATTTTAGTTAATGCCTCAGGGTCGTTTGCCATAGCGGCTTCTAATCGTTCATTATTGATTGTTAAATTACCAGTACGGTCAAACTCAATACCCACTGAATAAAGTGTTTTGCCTTCAAATGTACCTTGAAAGTCATTTCGTAGCGCACGAGCAAGGCCACTGGCCATACTGTCGCGCTTTAAATTTTCATTACTTGTAATACCATTAACTAAGCCATTGAATGCATCAACAAAGCTTTTGACATTCGCCTTACTTGCTTCTTGATCTTGCTCAATCGTTACATGAATAGGGCTATCACCTGGCGCTTGTACCTTAGTTAAGTTTAATGTTACGCCTTCTATTACATCTTCAAGTTTATTCGTTGTTGAAGTAATTGTCAGCGCAGAGCTTGCACCTAGTTTTATAATAGAATCTTGGGCTGCGGTGAGCTCTGTTTTAGTAGCAATCGCATTGGTAATATCAGCGCCATTAGCATCAGCCCCAGCAGTAAAGTTTAATGAGACCTGGTTAGCAGCCCCCGACTCTTCACTGGTCATCACTAGAAAAGTTTCACTACCAGAGCGCATTAATGTAGCTTTTACGCCACTATTATCTGCATGGCTATTTATAGCACTGGCTAAATCACTTAATTTTGCATCAGCACCCAGTGTAGAAAGGTCAACACTGAACGAATCCCCTGCCAAATCAATATTAAACTCACCATCTGTGCTTAGCGTTTTTGTAGGATCAAAACTCAATGCGACTTGATGCGCCTGCGCTAATTGCTCTACAAACACATCATAATCGCCATTAGTAGCCTTACCGCTTGCCGTTACACTTAAAGACCCTTCATCGCTTAGTGTTGCACTATTACTAAACAAACTTGTTTCAGTTTTTAATCCTGCTTTTAAGTCTGTATAAAAGCTCGTTAAGTTACTTTTTAGACCATCAAATGCTTTAATTTTATTAGTAAAATCACTATTTTTATTATTTAAAAGCTGATCTTTTGATGCGCGTTCAATTTGTGTGTACTGGCGTGCTAAATTAGAAGGGTCGATACCTAGTGCCGATAAACTCATTGTATTCTCCAAGTATTTATTTTAATAAATAAAAACTCAGATGAATTTTTATTTATTAAAATAGCTATAAGAAATATAGCTATTTTAATTGTACAAAACTAATTAATTCGTTAATAAACTGAATTATTAACGAAGTAATGAGCCAATCATTTGTGTTGTGCTGTTAGCTGTACTCAACACAGAAATACCTGAGTTCATTAGCAATTGCTGCTTTGTCATATTAGACGTTTCAGCCGCAAAATCAGCATCCATTAGCGTAGAGGCCGCTGCTTGGGTATTTTCTTTCATATTAGTTACGTTATTCATTGTATGATCAAGACGATTCATTGACGCACCTAGAGCAGAGCGCGCCGTACCGATAGTTTTAACCAGTGTATCAACAAAACCAAGTTGGGTACCAGCATCAGCTTGATTTTCGATTAAACCAGCCGCTGCACCTGTACCTGTAGAAACAGTGGTAGTAATCTTATTTATTGACAGCTGCACAGAATCATTAGTGCCGTCTAATAAAGTTTTACTGATATCAACACTTAATTTTTCAGCAACACTAGAGCCGACTTGAAAGTTTACAGCTGCTGTAAACTTTCCTGTCGCCGCAGTATCAAGTAGTTTTGTCCCGCCAAAAGAAGTATTTGTCATAATACTATTAAGCTCTTCAGCTAAAGCAGTATACTCTGCAGTTTGAGCCGTGTATTCATCATCGCCATTTGTACCATTGGCAGCTTGTGTTGCAAGCTCTTTCATACGGTAAGCAATGTTTGTCATTTCATCAAACGCGCCTTCCGCTGTTTGCATCATCGACATTGCATTATTTGAATTATAAAGTGCCGCGTCTTGACCACGTACTTGTGCGTTTAAGC